>CBIHPK010000027.1:0-57996 GCA_966211675.1 uncultured Myxococcaceae bacterium | reverse complement strand
GTGGGCGGCGTATCAGTGGGCGGCGTGCTTCGTGGGGACCTGCCTTCTGGGCGGCCTTCCGGCGGAGATGAGACCAACGCTCAGGCGCCGAGGGAGCCCGTCGGCGCATCCGCGTCGACGAACGCGCCTCCATGCGCCGAAGCCGCGCCGGGTGCCCGCGCAGCGCTGCGCCCTCCCCCGTCGACCATCAGGTCATCGTTCCGTCGGTCACCTCGGCGATCACATCCATCGCGCGACGCGCGACCTCGGGGCCCATCGCAGGGTCCTGCGACCACCCCGCCACCTCGTCGGGGAGATCTGGCGGCAGATAGCTCGCGACCGCGAGGGCGAAGGCGGCCCACGCGGCCTCGTCGCCAGGGTCGGCACGGAGAGCCTTCACGGCGTAGTAGGCGGGGTGGTCCGCGAGGTCGCCGACCACCAGCGATGCCGTCGAGGCCCACGCCCAGAGCGTCGACGCCACGCGGCCCGTCGCGGCACGGGCCATGACAGCCAGCGGCGTCCAGATCGACTCGGCGTCGAGGAAGCTCGCGCGGTCAGACTCGTCGAGCAGGGGCGCGAGGTCTCCCACGAGCGCTTGTGCCGCCGCGCTGTCATCGGCCTGCGCGGCGCGCCACGCGTCGAGCGCCGCCGCCCTGCGCTTCGCGGGTACGTCCAGAAGGTCGAGGAATTCCATCAGGGATACGAACGGTCGATGCCACCGGAGCGCGGAGGCGGTCAACCTTCACCCGTTGCCCGGGAGAGAGCACGGCCGCATTGTCCCGCCCCATGACCCTCGACTCGATTCCCGTCGTCCCGGGGGGCAACTTCGCGGGACACATGCACCTCTTCCAGGGGGACGACCGCCTGGGGTTCTTCCAGCGCATCGCGGACACGGGCGAGCTCTCTCGCGTGTCCTTCCTGGGCAGGCCCGTGGTCTTCGCGAACTCCCCGGCCGCCGCCCACGAGGTGCTCGTCGAGAAGGCCCGCTGCTTCGAGAAGTCCCCGGGCATCCGGCTGCTGCTCTACTACCTCGCGGGCGAAGGGCTCTTCACCTCCGAGGGCGAGCTCTGGCGGCGGCAGCGACGGCTGATGGCGCCGCTGTTCCAGCCCTCGGTGATGGCGCAGTACACCGACTGCATGCACGACGTCGCCGCCCGCGCCGTCTCCACCTGGAAGGACGGCGCCGCGCTCGACCTCGCGACGGAGATGACCCGCATCACCATGGGCATCGTCGGCAAGGCCCTCTTCGACAGCGACACCTTCGACGAGAGCGACGCCCTCGGCGAGGCCCTCACCGTGGCCCTCGCCTGGGCCGACTCGCAGGGCGCCTCCCCCCGGCTGGTCGCGCAGGTCGCCCTCACCGACGCCCTCGAAGCCGTCGGGGCTCACCTCCCCGGCCGCCTGGACGCGCTGCGCCGCCGCGCGCTGGCGTCGCTCAAGGAGCCCTTCCTCCTCGAGGGCGCGCGGTCCGAGCGGCTGCAGCGCGCCCTCGCGGTGGTGGACGGGCGCATCCGGCAGATGATCGCCGAGCGCCGAGCGCAGGGCCTCGCGCGGGCCGACCTGCTCACCCGCCTGCTCGCCGCGCGCGACGAGGAGAACGGCGGCGCCGCGGTGATGACCGACCAGCAGGTGCGCGACGAGGCCAACACCCTCTTCATCGCGGGCCACGAGACCACGGCCACCTCGCTGTCGTGGGCCTTCTACCTGCTCGGCCGCCACCCCGCGGTGCGCGAGGCGGTGCAGCGGGAGGTCGACGCCCTGCCCCCGGGGCCCGTGACCTTCGCGGGCGCGGCGAGCTCGCTGCCCCTCACGACGCGGGTGTTCAAGGAGGCCATGCGGCTCTATCCCCCGGTGCCCGTCTACGCCCGGCGGCTCCTGGTCGACGCGGAGATCCGGGGCGTCGCGATGCCCCGGGGCACCCTGGTGATCGTGACGCCGTACCCCCTGCACAGGCTCCCCGAGGTGTACCCCGAGCCGGAGCGCTTCGACCCCGACCGCTTCCTGCCCGAGCGCGAGGCGGCGCGCCCGAAGTCGTCGTACATCCCCTTCGGCGCGGGCCCGCGGGTGTGCCTCGGCCTCCACTTCGCGATGCTCGAAGGGCCCATCGTGATGGCGACGATCATGCGCCTCGCGCGCATCGAGACCGACCCCGCCCGGGTGATCGAGCCGAAGCTCTCGGCGACCGTGCGCCCGGGCGGCGGCGTCCCCGCGACGGTCTACCGGCGCGCGGTGGCGTCGTAGCGTCGCGCCCTTGCCAACCCCCCGACGCCTCGGAGTAGGGTTCGCCCCGCTCCCCCATGAACCATCCCACCTCCGATGAGCTCTCCCGCGCCTACGCGGGCCGCCGGGTCTTCGTCACCGGCCACACCGGCTTCAAGGGCGCCTGGCTCACCCGCTGGCTGCTCGACCTCGGCGCCGAGGTCACCGGCTACGCCCTCGCCCCGGACACCTCGCCCTCGCTCTTCGATCAGCTCGGCCTCGCCTCGCACCTCCGTCACCACGTGGCCGACGTCCGCGACCTCCCTCGCCTCTCCGCCGCCGTCGCGGAGTGCGCCCCGGAGGTGGTCTTCCACCTGGCCGCTCAGCCCCTGGTGCGGCGCAGCTACGACGAGCCGGTGCTCACCCTGGAGACCAACGTGATGGGCACGGCCCACGTGCTCGAGGCCATCCGCGCCTCGGCGAAGCCCTGCGCCGCGGTGATGGTCACCTCGGACAAGTGCTACGAGAACCGCGAGCAGCTCTACGGCTACCGCGAGGACGAGCCCATGGGCGGGCACGACGTGTACTCCATGTCCAAGGGCGCCTCGGAGCTGGTGATCGCCTCGTGGCGTCGCAGCTTCTTCCCCCCGTCGCAGCTCTCCAGGCACGGCGTGGCCGTCGCCTCCGGGCGCGCGGGCAACGTCATCGGCGGAGGCGACCAGGCCGCCGACCGGATCATCCCCGACTGCATCCGCGCCCTCACCCGGGCCCAACCCATCCCCGTGCGCAACCCCGACGCGGTGCGCCCGTGGCAGCACGTGCTGGAGCCGCTCGGGGGCTATCTCCTCCTCGGAGCCAGGCTCCGTGGGGTGGGCGCCGAGCACCCCGATCGCTTCTGCGAGGGCTTCAACTTCGGTCCCCAGACGGAGGCCACGAGGCCGGTGCGCGACGTGGTGAAGGCCCTCACCGCGGCCTGGGGCAGCGGCGCCTGGGACGACCGCTCGGACCCCAACGCCGTGCACGAAGCGAAGCTCCTGCGGCTTTCCATCGAGAAGGCCTGGGCTCGCCTCGGGTGGTCGCCCCGGTGGGACTTCGAGCGCACCATCGCCGAGACCGCGCGCTGGTACCGGGCCTGGCACGAGGGCGCCGACCGGGCGGCGCTCGACGCGCTCTGCAGCGAGCAGATCAAGCAGTACCTCGACGCCCGCTCGCCCCTCGTGGGACAGCAGAAGGCACCCTGAAGCGATGTCGAACGACGCGGACGCACTCGAGAAGCAGCTGACGGCGGAGATCCTGGAGCGCGTCCGGCGCATCGCGCAGCTGCGCCACGCGGAGGAGCCGGAGTTCAACCCCGGGCGCACCCCGGTGAAGTACGCCGGCCGGGTGTACGACGAGCACGAGCTGGTCAACCTGGTGTCGAGCTCGCTGGAGTTCTGGCTCACCGCGGGGCGCTGGCACCGGCGGCTGGAGGCCGACCTCGCTCGCTGGTTCGGTCTCCCCCACGCTCGCCTCGTCAACAGCGGGTCGAGCGCCAACCTGCTCGCCACCGCGGCCCTCACCTCGCCGCTCTGGGGCGACCGCCGGGTGCGTCCGGGCGACGAGGTCATCACCGTCGCCGCGGGCTTCCCCACCACCGTCGCGCCCGCGATGCAGCTGGGGATGGTTCCGGTCTTCATCGACATCGAGCTGCCGACCTTCAACGTCGACGTGTCGCTGCTGGAGGGCGCGCTCTCTCCCCGCACCCGCGCGGTGATGATCGCCCACACGCTCGGCAACCCCTTCGACCTCGGCGCCGTCACGGCCTTCTGCAAGGCCCACGGGCTCTGGCTCATCGAGGACAACTGCGACGCCTCGGGCTCGCGCTACCGCGGCGAGCTCACCGGCACCTTCGGCGACGTCGGAACGCTGAGCTTCTACCCCGCGCACCACATGACCACCGGCGAGGGCGGCGCCGTGCTCTGCCGCGACCCGGAGATGTTGCGGGTGCTGGAGTCGATCCGCGACTGGGGCCGCGACTGCTGGTGCGCGGGCGGCATCGACAACACCTGCGGCAAGCGCTTCGAGTGGCAGCTGGGCGAGCTCCCCGCGGGCTACGACCACAAGTACACGTACAGCCACCTCGGCTACAACCTGAAGATGACGGACATGCAGGCCTCCGTCGGGCACGCGCAGCTCTCCAAGCTCGACGGCTTCGGCGAGGCGCGGCGCCGCAACTGGAGGTACCTGCGAGGCCGGCTGGAGGCGGTGTCCGACCTGCTGGTGCTGCCGGAGCCGACGGAGGGCAGCGACCCGAGCTGGTTCGGCTTCATGATGGCCGTGAAGCCTGGGGCGGGCTTCACCCGCGACGAGATCGTGCGGCACCTGGAGTCGAGGAAGATCCAGACGCGGATGCTCTTCTCCGGCAACCTCACCCGGCAGCCCGCGCTCACCCGCCTCGCGGAGGACTGCGCCGCCCGGGGGCTGCCGCCGCCCTACCGCATCGCGGGCGAGCTCACCCGCACCGACTTCGTGATGAACAACGGCTTCTGGATCGGCGTGTACCCCGGGCTCACGGAGGCCGCTCGGGCCTTCATGGCCGACGAGATCATCGCCTTCGCCCGCAGCCGGGCCGGCTCCCACCCGAAGCGGATGCTGCCCACGACGCCGTAGGGGAGCGCCTGCGCCTTCAGCGCCGGTCGAGCCGGGCGCGCGCGGCCCGCAGCAGGCTCAGCGCGGGGACCGCGGCCGTCAGCAGCCGCGACTCCAGCGGGCCGAAGCCCACCTCGGAGATCACCTCCAGCGTGTGTCGCTTGAGCACCCGCTCGACCTCCGCCTCGTTCTCGGGCTCGGAGCCGGTCGCGCGAGGGGCCTTGTAGGACTCCTTGCTCTCGTCGCTCTCGCGGTTCTTGGCGCGGTAGTGGAAGAGCAGCTCGTCGACGGCGACGGCCTTCTCCCTCGCCAGGAAGCGCAGCATCATGATGTTGTCGACGTGCCGAGCGTCCGGGAAGATGTACTGGAAGGGCAGCACGCGCCGCAGCGCCGCCGTGCGAAACATCCCGTACACCAGGAAGGGGTTTCGCCACGCGTAGTACAGCAGGAAGTTGTACGCGTTGGGGGTGCTGGCGTTGAAGGTCAGCAGCCGGTCGAGCGGCGACGGCCTCGACGCGATGAAGCGCATCTTGCCCTGCCCCACGGAGCGTCCGTGGTCGTCGACCCAGTCGTAGTTGCAGTACGCGAGGCCCGCCTGGGGGTTGGCTCGCAGCGCGCCCACCATGCGCTCGATGAAGCGCGGCTCCCACAGGTCGTCGTGCGCGGCCCACATGAACAGCTCCCCCGTGGCGAGCTCCGCCGCGCGGTCGAAGTTGCCCATCACGCCGAGGTTGGTTGGGTTGCGCACGTACCGGATGCGAGGGTCGCGGGCGACGGCGGCGGCGCAGATCTCCGCGGTGCGGTCGGTGGAGGCGTTGTCGCAGATGACCACCTCGTAGTCCGTGAAGGTCTGCGCCGCGAGCGAGGCCAGCGCGGACTCCAGGTACTTCTGGCCGTTGTAGACCGGCAGCCCGATGGTCAGGGTGGGGGCGGGGCGCGCCGCGGCCTGCGCCGACTCGATCTTCTCACTCATGGGACCTCCGATTCAGATGGCATCTCGGGCGTTCATCGTCGCGCTCACAGCGTGGCCGGCGGCGGGGACCACCGGAGCCGCAGCCTGTGCAGCAGGGCGCTCAGGGCCTCTCGCGAGACCGGCACGGAGAGCGCCGCCACGCTCGCGGCCAGGGCGTAGACCGCGGCCACGAAGAGCAGCGCCCCCGGCCGGGAGCTCGGCGGCGTCACCAGGCGGGCGAGCAGCCCCACGAGCACCGCGCCCAGGCCAGGGGCCAGCACGTCCTCGCGGTACCAGCGCCAGTGCTGACCGCGCAGGAGGCGCCGGTGCATGAGCGGCACGACGAAGAGCACGTAGCTGGCGTTCAGGATCAGCCAGCCCACCGCGGCGCCGCGAGCGCCCCAGCGCCTCGCCCCGAAGCCCTCCAGGGGGACGATCACCAGCACCGCGAGGGCGTTGACCGCCACGATGAGACGGGTCCACCCGTGGGCGATCTGCAGCGAGGTCGGGAAGTTCATCAGGCCGTTGAAGCAGGTGCCGACGATGAGCAGCGTGAGCACGAGGTGCGCGTGCTCGGCGGTGTCGGGGCGGCCGGTCCACGCGAAGAGCACCTGCCGGGCGAAGGCCGCGATCACCACCGTCGGGGGGATGATCACCACCGCGAGCACCTGGCAGCTGCGGTGATAGAAGGCCGAGAGGGTCTCCTCGTCGCCCAGCGCCACGAGCTGCACCAGCCTCGGATAGCAGGCCGCGACGATGGGGGCGATGAGGTTGAAGAGCGCGTTGGCTACGGCCGTGGCGAGGCTGTAGAAGCCCACCTCCCGCAGGCTCAGCGAGCCGGTCACGATCATCTTGTCGACCTGCGTGAGGATCACCGACAGGAGCGCGACGCCCAGCATCCCCGCGGCGAAGCGCCAGTGCTCGCGCAGCACCTGCAGGCGGAAGCGCGCGGGCTGCCCGCTCGGGGGGAGCGCCCGGGTGAGCGCCACGGCCGCGAGGGCGGTCTGCGTCGCGCTGGCGAGCGCCTGCGTGAGGAAGAACATCTCGATGGTCGGCGAGACGAAGCGGAGCATCAGCAGCGCGCCGAGCGAGCGCAGGGTGCCGATGAAGATCTGGATCTGGTTGGCCCGCACCTGCTGCTGCAGGCTCATCAGGCCGCCGAGGAAGAGGCTCGACGGCCACTGGAGCGCGAGGATGAGCCCCATGAGCCCGACCGCGCGGAGCACGGTGCGGGTGGGGAGCTGGTCCGCGCGGATCCAGTGCGTGACCAGGAAGGGCGAGGCGGTGAGCACCGCGAGGCCGGACACGAGGCCCACGACGGCGAAGACCGTGGCGAAGGTGCGCACGAGGTCGCGCATGGGCGCCGCGGCCTGCTCGGGCTCCAGGGCCGAGAGGCGCGCCAGCTCGCGGCTCACGGTGGGCTGCATGCCGAGGTCGAGCAGGCCCATCACGGCCTGCAGCGAGCCGAAGACCCCGACGAGGCCGTAGGACTCGACCCCGAGGATGTTGACGTAGAGGGGGATGACGCCGAGGCCCAGCACGGTCGACCAGACCTTGGCGATGAGGTTGGCGATCGCGTTGCGGGTGACCTTCGACATGAGCTCAGGCCGCTCTAGCGGAGCGGGGCCCGCCCTTCAAGGGAGGCGGCGGAGCCAGGCGCCGGGCCAGTGGGTGATGTGCTCCCGCACCTCGCCCTCGTTGAAGACGAAGGGCGGCGGCTCCTGCAGCTCGAACTCCGGGTGGCGCGCGGCGAACTCGCGGGCGGCGGCGGTGGGGTTGTCGTCCTTCCACTCGGGCTTGCCGCGGGGCACGTCGTCCAGGTACTGCATCAGCCCGTCGGTCGCGACGATGTACGAGTCCGCGGTGACCATCGGGGCGTAGGCCTCGAGCTCCGCCGCCACGTGGGCCTTGGTGTGGTTGGAGTCGAGGAGCACCAGCACCTTCTCGCCCGGCTTGATCATGGAGCGCACGCGCCGGACGATCGCCGGGTCGATGGAGCTGCCCTCGACCAGGGCGATGGAGGGCGACATCTCGTGGGCCTCGATGGCCTTGCGGTTGTGCGGGCGCACCTCGATGTCGACGCCGATCACCCGGCCGCCGTTGCCCATCATCTTGAAGAGGCTCGCGTAGAAGATGAGCGAGCCGCCGTGCGCCACGCCGGTCTCGACGATCACGTCGGGCTTCACCCGGTAGATCACCTCCTGGGCGCGCACCATGTCCTCCGGGAGCTGGATGATCGGCCGGCCCATCCAGGTGAAGGAGTAGATGTGCTTGAGCGCCCAGCCCACCTGGATCCACACCTTCGACAGCGCCGAGAAGGCCTCGCGGCTGTAGAGCGGGTGCTGCTGCGTCCCGTCGGCGTCTTCGCAGGCAATGGTCCGGGCATCGGTGTCGATCGTCAGCTTCATCGGAGGGCCCTTCAGTTCAGGGGGATCATCGGAGGGTCAAAGGGGGGGGTCGGAGGGCGGGCACGCTGGCCCACCGCGCGGGAGCTTGTCAACGATCTCCGCGCTGCGTTCACCGCGCTGCGTTGCCCCGTCGCTCGCCTCGCATTCACGCCGTGCCGCCGGACGCGCTCCGCTCGGAAGGCATTGACTGGCGCGGGTGCTCGGGCATTGTCCGCGCCCGATGAATCCGGGCGCGCCGGCGCGCTACGGAGCTTCGCAGCACACCGTCAGGAGCCGAGAGCGCAAGCCATGAAGGTCATCATCTTGTGCGGGGGACAGGGGACCCGCATCCGCGACGCCAACGAGCTGCTGCCCAAGCCGCTCCTGCCCATCGGCGACCGGCCCATGGTCTGGCACATCATGAAGTCCTACGCGGCCCACGGGTTCACCGACTTCGTGCTGGCCCTCGGCTTCAAGGGCTGGCTCATCAAGGAGTACTTCCTCAACTACCGCTCGATGACCGCCGACCTGCGGGTCTCCCTCGGCCGCCACGACGCCGTCGAGGTGCTCAACCGCCGCGGCGTCGAGGACTGGAGCGTCACGCTCGCGGAGACCGGCGAGGCCACCATGACCGGCGGGCGCGTCGCCTCGCTGCGGCGCTACGTCGGCGGCGACGACCTCTTCATGGTGACCTACGGCGACGGGGTCTCGGACGTCGACATCGGCAAGCTGGTGGAGTTTCACCGCGCGCACGGCAAGATCGCGACGGTCACGGCGGTGCACCCGCCGGGGCGCTTCGGAGAGCTGGGCATCCGCGACGGGATGGTGCGGGAGTTCAACGAGAAGCCGCAGACCACGCTCGGGTTCATCAACGGCGGGTTCATGGTCTTCGACGCGAGGCGGGTGTGGGAGTACCTCCCCGGCGACGACCCCGGCCTGGTGCTGGAGGTCGAGCCGCTGCAGGGTCTGGCGGCCGCGGGCGAGCTCGTGGCCTACGAGCACCACGGATTCTGGCAGCCCATGGACACGCTGCGCGAGTACACCGTGCTCAACAACCTCTGGGCCTCGGGCAACGCGCCGTGGAAGACCTGGAACGACTGAGACCCTTGTCCCCTCCCCGTCCGCACCAACAGGTATCCCCATGACTGAAGCTCGCACGTTCCGCTGCTGGTCCTGCCAGGGCGGCCGCCTCACGCCGGTGCTCGACCTCGGAAACACCCCGCTCGCCAACTCGCTGGTCCCGGAGTCGGCGCTGCACCACACCGACCCGGTCTTCCCGCTGGAGCTGGCCTGGTGCGCGGACTGCTCCCTCGTGCAGATCACCGCCTCCGTGCCGCCGGAAGACCTCTTCCGCGACTACCTCTATTTCTCCTCCTACTCGGACACCATGCTCCAGCACGCGGAGTCCCTCGCCTCGCGCATGATCCGAGAGCGCGCGCTCACTCCGGGCTCGCTGGTGGTCGAGGTCGCCAGCAACGACGGCTACCTGCTCAAGTTCTACAAGCGCGCCGGGGTGCAGGTGCTCGGCGTCGAGCCCGCGGTCAACGTCGCTCGCGTGGCCGTCGAGGAGCACGGCATCCCGACCC
This sequence comes from uncultured Myxococcaceae bacterium, assembly GCA_966211675.1. GTDB lineage: Bacteria > Myxococcota_A > Polyangia > Polyangiales > SCUS01. The sequence continues at coordinate 48,265 of CBIHPK010000027.1, read as the reverse complement.
TCACCGAGTTCTTCGGCGACGCCATCGCGCAGACGCTCCGCGCCGAGGGCAAGCGCGCCGCGGTGATGCACGCCAACAACGTCCTCGCCCACGTGCCCGACCTCAACGGCTTCGTGCGCGGCTTCAAGACCCTCCTCGCCGACGACGGCGTGGCCCTCTTCGAGGCTCCGTACGTGCGCGACATGGTCGAGGGCTGCGAGTTCGACACGATCTACCACGAGCACCTCTGCTACTACTCGCTGACCGCGCTCGACCGGCTCTTCCGCCGCAACGGGCTCGTCATCTCGCACGTCGAGCGGGTGCCCATCCACGGCGGCTCGCTTCGCATCTTCGCCACGCACGGCGAGACCCCCGACGAGACGGTCACCTCCATGCTCGCCGAGGAGCGCCGCGAAGGCATCGACGGCCTCGCCTACTACGAGGCCTTCGCGCGGCGCGTGCACCGGCTGCGCGGCGTGCTCACGGGCGTGCTCCGCGACCTGAAGGCGGCCGGTCGCACCATCGCGGCCTACGGGGCGAGCGCCAAGGGCAGCACGCTCCTCAACGCCTTCGGCATCGGCCGCGACGTGCTCGACTTCGTGGTCGACCGGTCGCCCCACAAGCAGGGGCTCTACACCGCCGGGACGCACATCCCCATCCGACCGCCGGAGGCGCTCGCCACCGAGCGCCCGGACTACGCCCTGCTGCTCACCTGGAACTTCGCGGACGAGATCCTCGCCCAGCAGAAGGACTACCTCGCCGGGGGAGGCCGCTTCATCGTCCCGGTGCCGCAGGTGCGCATCCTGTGAGGTTCACCGAGACCCCCATCGCGGGCGCGTGGGTGGTCGACCTCGACCGCCTCGAAGACGATCGGGGCTTCTTCGCTCGCACCTGGTGCGAGCGGGAGTTTCGCGAGCACGGGATGCACGACCGGCTCTCGCAGTGCAGCGTCTCCTTCAACAAGCGCCGCGGCACCCTGCGAGGGATGCACTTCCAGACCGCTCCGCACGAGGAGGCCAAGCTGGTGAGCTGCACCCGCGGGCGCATCTGGGACGTGGCGCTCGACCTGCGTCGCGACTCGCCCACGTACTGCCAGTGGTACGGGGTCGAGCTGTCGCCGGAGAATTACCGGGCCCTGTATGTTCCGCCCGGCTGCGCCCACGGGATGATCACCCTGGAGGACGACTCGCTGGTGAACTACCAGATCTCGGTGGCGTACGTTCCGGGCCACCAGGCCGCGGTGCGCTGGGACGACCCGGCCTTCGGCATCACCTGGCCCCTCGCTGACCCCTTCCTCTCCGAGCGCGACCGCACCCTGCCGGACTACGTCCGATGAAGGTGCTGCTCACCGGCGCCGGGGGCTTCATCGGCTCGCAGGTCGCGCGGCAGCTCGTGTCGAGCGGCGACCACGTGGTGGCGATGCTGCGGCCGGGCGAGTCCACCGCTCGGCTCGACGACGTGCTCGGCTCGCTGGAGGTGCGCACGCTCGACCTCGCGGACACCGCCGCGGTGACGGCGATGGTGGCCGAGGCGCGCCCCGAGGCCTGCGTCCACCCGGCCTGGAACGCCGAGCCCGGCAAGTACCTCCACTCGCGGGAGAACCTGCGCCTGGTGGAGGCCACGCACCGACTCGCGGAGGCCCTCGCGGACCACGGCTGCCGACGCCTCGTCGGGGTCGGGACCAACGCCGAGTACGACACCAGCTACGGCTACCTCTCGGAGCGCACCCCGACCGCGCCGACGTACCTCTACTCGGCGTGCAAGCTGGGGCTCTCGCACTCGCTGGCGCAGCTCGGTCTGCTCACCGGGATGCAGGTCGCGTGGGCCCGTCTCTTCTACCTCTATGGCCCATGGGAGGACCCTCGCCGCCTGGTGTCCTCGGTGACTCGCTCGCTGCTGGAGGGCCGCGAGGCGCCGTGCAGCGCGGGCCTGCAGGTGAGGGATTTCCTTCACGTGGCGGACGTGGCCGGCGGGCTCGTGGCGGTGCTCCGCTCGGGCGTGACCGGCGCGGTGAACGTCGGGTCGGGCGAGCCGGTGACGGTGCGCGAGGTGGTCACGCGCCTCGGGGCGATGATCGGGAGGCCGGAGCTGCTGCGGCTGGGAGCGATCGAGCCCAAGGCGGGCGAGCCGGCCTTCGTGTGCGCGGACAACACGAAGCTGCGGACGGAGACCGGGTGGAAGGCGACGTACTCGCTCGACAGCGGGCTCGCGGACACCGTGGCCTGGTGGCGCGCGAGGATGGGGTAGCGGAGGGGACGCCTACGGATACACCAGCGCCGCGCGGTCCCAGTGGCCCAGCGTGGAGCCGGCGTCGTAGGTGCTCTGGGCGAAGTCGAGGATCGCCCTCGCCGGGTCCGGCGCACGGCGCACGGCCTCGTAGGGCAGCAGGCACTCCTTGAGGGCCTCGCTGTAGAAGGCCGCCTCGGGGCGGAAGCCCTGGCTGGAGAAGCCCGCCGGCTCGGGGGAGGTGTACGCGTAGAACGCGGCCTCGGAGGAGCCCTTCCACGGGTCGCCGGGCCAGAAGCCGAGCGAGCAGACCTCCTCGTCGTAGGCGATGCGCTCGATGAGCCCCTTGCGCGGCGGAGTGCGCCGGCCGTTGAAGCGGGAGACCGCGAGGTCGAAGGAGCCCCAGAAGAAATGCACCGGGCTGCACTTGCCCCGGAAGTTGGAGCGGAAGGCCTGGAACACCGGCTCGATGCGACTCAGCGCCTGGAAGAACCGGCCCACCGCGTCGGGGTCGTAGCTCGCGTGCTCGTGGTCGTGGGTGAGCGGCGTGCGCACCGGGCACTCCTGCGGCATCGGGTGGATGTTCACGCCGACGCCGAGGGCCGAGAGCTCGTCGAAGACCACCGTGCAGAAGGCGCCCACCGAGCGGGGGACGAGCGGGAGCAGACGGACGTGCCCCTCGGAGTCCTGCATCAAGAGCCGGTGGTCGATGAAGTCGAAGTCGATGGACAGCGTCCGGTCGCCGTAGGGCATCGGCGAGGTGGTGAGGCCTCGCGTGGTCACGTAGAGCGGGACGTTCCACCACTCGTTGGTGCGCGGCGTCAGCGAGAGGCGGATCTTGCCGATCACCTGCGTGTAGAGGTGCAGCGTCGCGTAGGTGTCTCGCCACGCCTGCAAGGACAGCTCGGGCCATTCGCTCATGGGATCGCTCCTCGTCCTTACTCGGCGGAGAGAAACTGGTCGTCGGCGTAGCAGTAGGCCCAGCGCTCGCCGAGCTCGCCGGAGGTGATGACCGGGTGGCGGGTCGCGCGGTGGTGCGCCGTGGCGTGCCGGTTGGGAGAGGCGTCGCAGCAGCCCACGTGGCCGCAGCTCAGGCACACCCGGAGGTGCACCCACTGGCCGCCGATGGCGAGGCACTCCTCGCACCCGGCCGTGGGGCGATGGACCCTCCGGGGCATCGCCTCGGTCACATGCGCGCAAGGCCTCGACAGATCGACCGCATCGCTGCTCTTCATCGTCGCGTCGCACTCCTTCCCAGCACCAGCTCCCCGCCGGAGCCTCTAGGACCCGCCCTCTCCCACCGCAAGCCGACGAGGGCGCCCTCCCCCCGACACACTCTGGCACGCCGCCCTCGGCCCTCTCCGCTGCGATTCGCCTGTTTCGCAGGGCCTCCGTGGTGGCACGCGCCTTGAGACACCGCCGCGACGATGTCTCCCTCCCGGCCGCGTCCCTTCGCCCTGCTCCTGTGCTCGCTCGTCGCGCTCGCCTCCCTCTCGGGCTGTGGCGACGACGCGCTTCCGCCGCGCAACGACGCGGGCGACGTGCCCGGTGACGCCGTGGTCGAGCCCGACTTCGCCGACCACACGGTCGCCCGGCTCGACTCGGTCGCGGACTTCGAGCGCATCGCCGTCGAGGCCTATGGGCTGTCCACGGCGAAGTTCCTGATCACCGCCTTCGGCGACCCGGAGAACCGCGGAGGGCGCTTCTACGACGGCCGTTTCTATACGCTCCATGACCAGTGGTACTGGTTCCGCCTGCTCAACGGGGCGCGGGTGCCGGGGGACTTCGTCGAGCCCGTGCGAGGCCTGCACTTCGCCTCCGTGGCCGAGCTCACCGCGTGGGCGCGCACGCAGCCCATCCTCCCCCTCGACCTCGCCTTCTACGGCGACCGGCTCTACTCGCCGCGCTTCTACGACTTCTCCTTCGGGGCCGCGCGACGCTACGGGCTCGCCACGCTCGTCCGGGTCCCGCCCCGAGGGGACAGCCCCGAGCGCTGGGCCTTCGAGCTGGAGTACGGCGACGCGCTCTGGCACCCCGAGCTCGTGGTCTTCTTCGAGGCGCTGCGAGCGCGCCTCCCGCCGGACATCGCGAGAGAGCTGCGCTTCCTCGTGCGCTCCCCCGAGCAGGAGACCCTCGCCGCCCGCATGGAGCAGGACCGCCTCCCCTACTGGGACCGCATCCTCCGCTACCGCGACATCGTCGTCCCCGGGGCGCGCGAGGTCTACAGCGGGGGCATCGCCGCCGGTCCGCTTCGCATCATCCGTCAGGGCCAGTCCTATGGCTCCATCGCCCCGACGGACATCGTCGTGATGGAGTCGACGCCCGACTACCTGCCCAACCTCTCCGGGCTCATCACCGCCTCGCCGCAGACCCCGCTCGCGCACATCAACCTGCTGGCCCGCAACCGCGGCATTCCCAACGTCCACATCGCGGGCGTGCTCGAAGACCCGCTGCTGCGTCAGCTGGAGCGAGGCTACGCCCCGGTGCTGCTCTTCGCCGAGGCGCCAGGGCGGGCGGTGATCGCTCCCATCACCGACGAGCAGTACCGGCGCTATCGCTCGCTCATCGAGCGCCCGGTGCGCGTGGTGAGCACGCCTCCGGTCGACGCGATGCCCTACGTCCTGGGCCTCTCGGAGCGATCGCTCGACGACACCACCGCCCTCGCCTCCACCATCGGAGGCAAGTGCGCCGGGATGATCGCCCTGCTCCACGAGCCGGGCCTGCAACTCCCGGAGGCGCCGCAGTCCATCACCGTGCGCGCCTATGTCGAGCACCTCGCTCCGCTGCGAGAGCGCATCGCCTCCGCCCTCGCCAGCGAGGCCTTCACCAGCGACGCCCGCGTCCGAAGGATCGTCCTCGAAGGCGAAGCGGCGTACCGCGCCCGCACCCCGCAGCCCGCGGAGATCGCGTACCTCGACGCCTTCCTTCGCGACCACCCGAGCACCGACGCGCTGGGCTCGCTCGCCCGCGCCGGGGGCATCCGAGGGGTGGTGGAGTCCACTCGCATCGCGCCCGCCACGCTCACTCAGATCGAGGCGGCGTTGCGCACGGCCTTCGGGGCGCTGGCGGTGACGCAGGGGGTGAGGTTCCGGTCGTCGTCCAACGTGGAGGACATCGAAGGGTTCAACGGCGCGGGGCTCTACGAGTCCTTCACCGGCTTCCTCGACGCGGCGGCGCAGCCTCGCGCGTCCGACCGCGACAAGACCGTGGAGCGCGCCATCGTTCGGGTGTGGGGGTCGTTCTGGTCCTTCGAGGCCTTCGAGGAGCGGCGGGCCGAGCGCATCGACCACCTCTCCGCCGCGATGGCCGTGCTCTCGCACCCTCGCTTCGACGACGAGCTGGAGCGGGCGACGGGCGTCTGCACCTTCACCGTGCAGCCGCCCAACAGCCCCGACGCCGAGCGCCTGGAGGTCAACGTGCAGGTGGGCGACGGCAGCGTGGCCAACCCTGATCCGACGGTGTTTCCGGAGGTGGTGCGCCTCGCCCGAGCCCGGGGCAGCGAGGTGCTGCGCATCGAGCGCGTGCGCCGCGCCTCCGGAGCGCCCGACCGCGATCTGCTCTCCGACGAGGTGCTGCGACGGCTCTTCTCGGACACCGGGGCGGTCACCCGGCGCTGGCTCGATCGGGAGAACGCGCCGAGGCCCGAGGCCCGGAGGGCGAGGACGCTGACGCTCGACTTCGAGTTCCACGACATGCTGGCGGGCTGGCCGGCGATGAGGGAGGGAGCGCCGCGGCCCGCCCGGCTGGTGCTGAAGCAGGCGCGCACGCTGGAGCCCGCGCCCAGGGTGGCGACGGAGGAGTCCGCGGGGTGGGCGGTCCCGAGGGACGTGCTGGCCCGGGCGAGGCGGGTGTCGGTGGAGACCTGCCGCGGCGAGGTGGCGTCGGGCGTGACGCTCACCACCACGACGCTGAGGGTGCTGACGGAGCCGTCGATCACGCCCGACGTGGGCTACGGGACGGAGCCGCTGGATGCGTCGATCACCGTGAGCGCGAGCGGGACGCTGAGCGCGCTGGGATGGGCCGCGGGCGCGACCTACGGGGTGGACCACACGGGGATGAGCGCGACGAGGGAGGGCGCGACGAGGGTGTACTCGGTGACGGCGGGAGCCCCGGCGAGGGAGGGCTACGAGCAGCTGCGACACGAGGCGGACGGGACGGTGACGCTGCGAAGGGGAGAGCGGACGGTGAGCGCGAGGCTGACCTGCCAGGAGGAGCTGCGCTTCGCGACGCCGAGGGACTTCCTGCTGGGGCTGCTTCCGCCGTAAGGGGGGTCGGCGGCGGCGGGCGCCGTCGCCCGAGGAGGCGTTGGCCGTCGTATCGTCGCCCTCACGATGCGCCCTGCCCTCCGCCCTCCGCTCGTCGCCCTCGCGCTCGTCGCCGCGTGCGCGCGCAGCGTCGCCCCCCCGGAGCCGCCGCCCTCGCACCCCGCTCCTCTGCGAGCGCCGTCGGTGCTCGAGCCCGGCGCCTTCCACGACCCCGCGGCGGCGCCCTCCGCACCTCGCTCCGCCGCTCGTCCCGCTCCGACGTCGGCGCTCCCGCCGGTGCGGGTGAGCGTCGTGCGCGTCACGGCCACCGAAGGGGAGGACGGCCACGGACGCACCGTGCCCGCGACCGACCCGGTCGCCATCGACCTCGACACCCCCGGCGGATGGCCCGGCCGCGCGCTCGCCACCTCGCTCCAGGTCGGCGCTCTGCACTTCCACACGCCGGGCTACCCGAGCGCCACCGCGATGCGCTTCATCGCCGCCGACGCCCGCGCCCTCCCCCCCGATGCGCCGGTGTCGATCCAGTATGGTCCCGACCCCGAGCACCGCCGCGTCGTGGCGCCTTCTCTGGCGGTGCCGCGATGAGCCGCCGGGCCGCCCTCGTGCTGCTCGGGCTCGGCCTCTCGGGCTGCTCCGACGACTGCGCCTCGCAGCGCTGCCCCGACCCGATCGTGCTCGCGTGCTCCGGGCCCGCCACGCCCGCGAGACTCTCCTCCCCATCGGGCGACTCGTGCTCGTGGCAGGGCGACGCGCCCGCGGCGGGCTTCCCCGTCGGGGTCACCACGGTACGCTTCCGAGCGGGCGACGGCGCGAGCTGCACCACCCGCGTGACCGTCACCGACGTCACCGCCCCGTCGCTCTCCTGCACCGACCTCCCTCGCGTGCTGCGCGCCTCGCGCGACCCCACGCCCACGCCCGTCCCCTCGGCCACCGACGCCTGCACCGCGCACGTCGCGGTCACCGCAGAGCCCTCGCAGCTCACCGACCGAGGAGCCGTCGCGGTGACCTTCACCGCCACCGACGCCGGGGGCAATCACGCCACCTGCGCCGCCACCCTCGAGGTGCGCAACGCCTTCGCCCCGACGGGCCTGCGCGTCGCCCACGCCGCCCTCTCCGACGAGGGCACCGCGGTCACCCTCGTCTGGGATCACCCCTCCGACTCCGACGCCACCGGCTACCGCGTCGAGCGCGCCCCGGCCCCCACCGGCCCATGGACCGCCGTCGCCGACACGGACACCCGCGGAACCCGCTACGTCGAGGCGCTCCTCCCCGACGCGCAGGACTTCTACCGGGTGGTCGCGCTCGTCGACGACGCCGACGGCGGAACCACCGCCCCGGTGCGCGCCCTCGGCCTGGCCTCGGTCGAGTACGACCTCGGGGTGCAGCCGGTGCCCGGGCTCTCGCTCGCCGCCAACGCCATGTCCGGCACGCCGTCGACCCGCAGCGCGCCGCTCCACGCGATCGTGCGCCACCCCTCCGATCTCACGGCGGGACCCTTCCCCCTCGTGCTCCTGCTGCACGGCAACCACGGCAATTGCCGCCCCGGCAACTACGACTACGACGGCTCCAACCCCTACCGCGACGACGTCTGCACGGTCACCAACACCGGCGCCTGCCGAAGCGGGACGCCGACGCCCAACGCCGCGGGCCTCGCCTACCTCGCCGAGACCCTCGCTGCGCACGGGTACATCGCCGTCAGCGTCGACGCCAACGCGCTCAACTGTCGCGACGGCGCGCGAGGCGCTCGCGCCGACGGCTACATCGCCCAGCGGGCGCAGCTCCTCATCGAGCACCTCCGCCGCTGGCGCGCCTGGAACGCCGCCCCCGCGGACCCCTTCGACGCCCGCTTCGTGGGGCGCGTCGACCTCGGGCGCGTGGGGCTCTTCGGCCACTCTCGCGGCGCCGAGGCGGTGGCGGAGGTCCCGCAGACCCTCGCCGCGTCCGACGACGTCGACGGCATCACCCTGGGCGCGGTCTTCTCGCTCGCGCCCACCAGCTTCGACGCCCCGCAGGCGGGGACCGTGCCCTTCGCGACGCTGGTGCCCGTGTGCGACGGCGACGTCTACACCTACAACGGCGTGCAGCTCTACGACCGCACGCTGCGCCACGACGGCGACGCCGCCCCCGCCGTGCAGATCTTCATGGCCCGCGCGGACCACGACTTCTTCAGCACCGAGTGGCGCTTCGACGACAACGCCACCGGCGTCGCGAGCTGCTCCGCGGGCATCCTCGACGGCCCCGAGGTGCAGCAGGCCGTCCTCGAGGCCACCGTCGCCGCGTGGTTCGATGGGACGCTCCCCGAGGGCGCGGTGCTCGAACCCTGGCTGCGCGCGGTGGGCGACGTCCCGCCCGGCATCAACCTCCACTCCGGCGCCGACACCCCGCTCGACCTGCGACGCTCCTACTCCGCGCCGCGCGTCGCTCGCATCGCCGACTTCGCCGGCGCCGACGTCACCCACGACCTCCTCGGCGGCCTCTACGGCTCCTCCGGGGGCTTCGCCCCGATGAGCCCCGCCGTCTGCACCGGCGTCTCCACCAGGGCCTGCGACGCGGTCTACTCGGTGATGGAGCCCGAGGGGCCGGTCAGCGTCGTATGGCCCCACCACGACCCCCTCGCTCCGCTGCCCCGGCGCTCCGCGATGGCCCTCGACTGGAGCGCCCCGGACGCCACGCTCACCCTCGACCTCGCGGCCGACGAGGGGTCCTTCGACGCCTCGGCCTTTCGCGCGCTGTCCCTTCGGGTCGCCTCGCGCGCCAGCGTGCTCAACCCCCCGGAGCTCGTCAGCCGGGACTTCGAGGTCCGCCTCGTCGACGCCGAGGGCCGCCGCGGGGTCGCTCGCGCCTCCGAGGTCGTCACGGTGCCTCACCTCTACCCCTCGCGGCTCCGTCGCGCGGTGCTCCAGACCGTGCGCTTCACCCTCGACGGCCTCGCGGCGCGCGCCTCGCCGGCGCTCGACCTCCACCGGCTGCGCCGCGTCGAGGTGGGCTTCTCCGTCGACGGCCACGCCAGCGGCTCGATGCTCATCGACGACGTCGAGTTCTCCGAGTAGCGCTTCGCACGGACCTCCGCGGGACCCCTTCGTATCCGCAAGGGCTATCGTGATAGAAGGCGGTCCCATGAGAAGACTCATGGGGTTCGGGGCGCTGGCGCTGGTCGTGGGCTGCGGGGGTGAGACGGCGCCGACGTGGGCCCAGGACGTCGCGCCCATCGTCTACGGCAACTGCGTGAGCTGCCACCGCGAGGGCGGCATCGCGCCCTTCTCGCTGACCACCTACGACGACGCCGTGCGCCGAGCGGCCTCCATCAAGAGCGCCACCGCCTCGCGCACCATGCCCCCGTCGCCGATCAACGCCTCGGGCAGCTGCAACCACTACCGCGACGCGCGCTGGCTCTCCGACGCCGACATCGCCACCCTCGGCCGATGGGCCGACCAGGGAACCCCGGCCGGCGACATGGCCCGAGCGCCCGCGCTGCCCCGTCCGCCCGCTGGGCTCGATCCGATCGACGCCCGCATCCAGATGCCCGAGACGTACACCCCCAACGCGGCCCTCACGGACGACTACCGCTGCTTCGTCGTCGACCCCGGCACCACCGCCGACCGCTTCGTCACCGGCTTCGAGGTGCGGCCCGGCGAGGCGAAGGTCGTGCACCACGTCATCCTCTTCAGCATCGAGAACGACGCCGCGCAGCGGCGCGCGGAGGAGCTCGACGCGGCCGAGCCCGGCCCCGGCTACACCTGCTTCGGCAGCTCGCGCGTGGGCGGCTCGCCCCTCGCGCTCTGGGCCCCCGGCGGGCCGCCGACGCTCTTCCCGAGCGGCACCGGGCTGCGCCTCCCGGGGCACCGCAAGGTGGTGATGCAGGTGCACTACAACCTCGAGCCGGGCGCGCTCCCGGACCGCACCACGGTCAACCTCCGGCTCGCCGACACGGTGCGCCGCGAGGCCTACCTGATGGACTTCGAGCCCTCGCACCTCACGCTCCCGCCGGGGATGGCGCGCGTCGAGGCCACCGAGTCCACCGACCTCGGCAACCTCATGGGCCTCCCCAGCGTCTGGGCCCTCGGCGTCGCCCCGCACATGCACACGCTCGGGCGCACCCTCAACGTCAGCGTCCAGCGCGAGGGCGTCAATCAGTGCATGGTCCAGGTCGACGACTGGGACTTCCACTGGCAGCAGCTCGCGTTCTACGAGCACCCGGTGCAGGTGCTGCCCAACACCCACCTGAACATCACCTGCGGCTACGACACCCGCGAGCGCACCACCACCACCACGTGGGGCGAGAGCACCACCGACGAGATGTGCCTCGCGTACTTCTACGTCACGCTCGCCAACCCGAACTGACCCTCCGCTCCCTGCTCATCCCCGCGGAGCACCGTGCCTCGCGCGGTACTCCGACGGCGCGACGGACTCCCACCGCTTGAACGCCCGACGGAAGTTCGCCAGGTCGCTGTACCCGAGCGTGTAGGCGATCTCGTCGACGGTGAAGCGCCCCGACCTCAGGTGCTCCACGGCGAGCGTGTGGCGCACCTCTTCGAGGAGCTCACGAAACGACGTCTCCTCCTCCAGCAGCCGGCGGTGCAGCGTTCGCGGGGTCATGGAGAACAGCCGAGCGGTCACCTGCAGCGACGGAAACCCGGGCTGCTTCTCCAGCAGCAGCCGACGTACCCGGGCCGCCATCGACTGGTTGGCCTCGAGCTTGTCGAGCTCGCGCTGACAGATCTGCGCGGCCTCGCGAAAGGCCTCCGGGTCGGCCATCTTCAGCGGGACATCGAGGGCCGCGAGCGGCAGCGAGAAGCCCGCCCAGGACTGCCCGTAGCGCACCGTGGCTCCGAAGAGGTCGCGGGCCAGGTCGGCGTACCCGGGGGCCGCGAAGGGGAAGGCCACCTCGCCCACGCGGCCGACCCCCAGGGAGATGGCGTCGAGGATGTTCTTGATGCTGAGCACCACGGCCTCGAGCAGCGGACGGCGAACGTCTCCCAGCGGGTGCGTCTCCGCGAACACGATGCGCATCTCGCCGCGGTGCTCCTCGTGCGCGACGGACAGGAGGGAGAGACGCAGGCCCGCGTAGCGCTCGACCAGCGCGAGGGCCTCGCGGATGGTCCCGCTGTTGAGCGCGGCGTACCCGAGGATGCCGTGCGTGCTGGCGCCCAGGCGCTCGCCCACGAGGAGCCCCAGCGCGGGCTCGCGCGACAGCAGCAGGGCGTCGCGGACGAGCTGTTGAAACACCGGGAGGGGGAGGGTCCACGACGGGTCGCTGAGCTGCGACTCGCGAAGGCCGCTGCGCTCCAACCACTGCCGCACGTCGCCCCCGTGGCTGCCGATCTGCTCGGCGATGTGCCGCAGGTACAGCACCGGCAGCGTCAGGGCCTGGTCGCGCATCGGCTTCAGCGGCTCCGTAGGGAGAACGCCGCCCACTCTGTCAATAAATGACCCCTCGTTGTCAACGCGGGACCCCTCCGTCGGACGCGCGGACTCCTATCGTTCAGCGGTGCCCGAGCGGCATCACCGAACCATTGGAGAGCGTATGGCCACCTCGCGGTCCTCCCCTCGCCCGATCACCGCGCACATCAACGCCCTGCCCGTGCTCGTCGAGCCCCGGGAGACCGTGCTCCAGGCTGCCCTTCGCAGCGGCATCGACTTCCCCAACAGCTGCCGCGTCGGCGGCTGCGGCGCGTGCAGATGCAGGCTCACCGAAGGCTCCGTGAAGGAGCTCACGGAGACGGGCTACCTGCTGTCCCGCGAGGAGATCGACCAGGGGTACATCCTGGCCTGCCAGAGCGTTCCTCGCTCCGACGTGCGCATCGCGGTCGACCTCAGCACCAGCGCCGTGCGCTCTGTCTCCGGCCGCGTCGTCGCGCAGGAGCGGATCACCCACGACATCACCCGCCTCCGGGTGCAGCTCGACGAGGCGCTCGCGTACCGGGCGGGGCAGTTCGCCCGCGTGACCCTCGACGGCGTGACGCGCAGCTACTCCTTCGCCACCCCCGCCAGCGACGACGGCGCGGTGCGCTTCTTCGTGAGGAGGGTTCCGGGGGGAAAGCTCTCGTCGATGGTGAACGACCACGACCTCGTCGGCAGGACGGTGCGCGTCGAGGGCCCGTCCGGCGCCTTCTGGCTGCGCCCCTCGGAGGCGCCCATGGTCCTCGTCGCGGGCGGCAGCGGGCTCGCGCCCATCCTGGCGCTGCTCCAGGAGGCCGTCGCGAGTGGCGTGTCGCGCGACGCCACGCTCCTCTTCGGCGCCCGCACCGCGGCGGACCTCTACGCCCTCGACGACATCGAGGCCATCGCCCGGCAGTGGCGAGGTGGCTTCCGCTTCGTCCCGGTGCTCTCCGCGGCGGACGACGACGCCTCGTGGACCGGCGCGCGAGGCCTCGTCACCGAGCACCTCCCGGCGCCGCTGACGGAGGGCTCGCACGCCTACCTGTGCGGCCCTCCCGCGATGATCGACGGGGCCGTCGCGCTCCTCGGAGAGCGCGGCGTCGACCGGGCGCACATCCACTGCGACCGCTTCACCACGCAGCACGACGCGCCCGCATCCGCCGCGCTGCCCGAGCACGCCGCGACGCAGCCCTCGTCCGCCTGGGACGCGCTGCACTACCTCAAGTTCTTCCTCTTCCACGGCGTGGGGTTGCTCTCCGCCATCGCCCTCCTCGCGGGTGGACCGCTCAGCAGCGCGGGGCTCGTCGCGATCCTCGCGCTCTACATGGTCGGCGACGCCGTGTGCGGCGACGACACCTCCACGCCGACGTACCGGCACCCATGGCTCCTCACGGCGCAGCTCTGGCTGGCCCTGCCGCTGCTGTCGCTCATCGTCTTCGCCGCGGTGTGGAGCGTGTGCCCGGGCGACCCGCTCGGCTTCGGACGCTCGCTCACCCTCGCCACGGGCTACGACCTGCTCGCCGCCCGCGCGGCCACCGCGCCGGTGCACCACGTCTCCGCGTGGATCGTCACCGGCCTGATGATCGGCATGGTCGGCACCATCCCCGCGCACGAGCTCACGCACCGCACCTGGGACCGCGTGTCGATGTTCGTGGGTCGGTGGCTGCTGGCGTTCAGCTTCGACACGACCTTCGCGATCGAGCACGTGTACGGTCACCACCGGTACGTCTCCACGGAGGAGGACCCGGCCACCGCGCCGCGCGGGCGCAACGTGTACTTCCACATCGTGGCCTCGACGCTCAAGGGCAACGTGAGCGCGTGGAGGATCGAGCGCGATCGCCTGGAGAAGAGGCGCCTCGCGGTGTGGTCGTGGCGCAACGCGGTGCTGCGCGGTCACCTGATGAGCGTCGCGCTGGTGGCGGGCGCGTGGGCGATGGGGGGATGGCGGGCCGCGGCGTTCTTCACCGCGTGCGCGCTGTGGGGCAAGGCGCTGCTGGAGATCGTCAACTACATGGAGCACTACGGCATCGTGCGAGACCCGGCCACGCCGGTGCAGCCGCGGCACTCCTGGAATACCAACCGGCGCATCAGCTCGTGGAGCATGTTCAACCTGACGCGGCACTCGCACCACCACGCGCAGGGCGAGGTGCCCTACCAGGAGCTGCGGCCCTACGCCGACGCGCCGATGATGATCAACGGGTACCTGACCACGCTGGTGGTCGCGATGATCCCGCCGCTGTGGCACCACCTGATGACCCCGAAGGTGCTCGCCTGGGACCGCGATTTCGCCAGCGACGACGAGCGCCGCCTCGCCGCTCGCGCGAGCGCCCGCAGCGGCCTGTCGACCCTGCGCCTGTCGGGCGGAGTCCGCTGACCGGGCGCTAGCGCTCCGGCTCCCCGAGCCACTGCTCCACCGAGCGGTGCCGCCCGAGGTCGAGCGCGTCGAACTCGTCCGAGTCGAGCGCCTGCACCCCGAGCTCCTCCAGCGCCAGCGAGATGGCGTCCGGCGCGTACAGCGGATCGTCCGAGACCACCCCCTCTCGCCACACCAGCGACGCCTGCGTCCCTTCGCCCGCCCAGAACTCCGCCTCGACGTAGGCGACCGGGCTCCGCCGCGAGAGCTGCGCGAAGATCTCCGCGACCCGCCAGAACTCCTCCCCCACGTCGGCGCCTCGCTCCATCGCGTCGATCAGCGGCAGCGAGGCGACGCCGCGCTCCTCCCAGAAGGCTCTCGCCAGCGGCGCCAGCGCCATCCCCGCGGGCAGCTCCACCACCACCAGACCGACCGCCGTCGCGAGCGTCTCCCGACGCGCGATCACCCCGCTGAGCACATAGGACATGGCGCGGTGGCCTATCACCCCGCGGTCGTCGTGTCCCCGTGACGGCTCGCTCGGCGGACCTCCTCGCGTCGGGGCGCGCTTCATCGGACACTCGGCCTCACCCCCCCGATGGACCGTCGCGCCTTCGTCCGATCGCTCGCTGGCGTCTCCCTGCTCTCGGCCACCCCGCGGGCCTTCTCGCAGGTCCCCGCGGGCCCGATCGCGACCGTCGCCCTCGCGCCGCTCGGGGACTTTCCCCCGTCCTTCCTCGGGGAGATCGAGGCCGGCCTTCACGCCGAGCTCGGCGTCGCGGTGCTGCGACTGCCGCCCTCACCGCGCCCTCGGGCGGCGTGGTACCCGCCGCGCCGACGCTACCGCGCCGAGCGGCTCATCGACTTCCTCCGTCCGATGGTGCGGGCGCCCGCCACGAGGGTGCTGGGCGTCACCCAAGCCGACATCTCGACCACCGCGCACGGGATCCACGACTGGGGCGTGCTGGGCCTCGGCGACCTCGGCGGCCTCGGCTGCGTCATCTCCACCTTCCGCTGCCGGATGAACTCCCCCAGCGAGGCGCAGACGCACTTCCGCATGGTCACCACCTGCATCCACGAGATCGGTCACACGCTGGGCCTGGAGCACTGCCCCGACACGGCCTGCCTGATGACCGACGCGCGCGGCCTGGTCCGCACCGTCGACCACACCACGGGGCACCTCTGCGCCCGCTGCCGTTCTCGCCTCGGCCTGCGCTGAGAGAGCCTCCGCCGCTAGTACAGTCCGCGCTCGAATGACCCACGCGATCTTCAGCTCCGACGGGAGCGCCCTCCTCTTCGCCGACGTGTTCGGCCTCACCCGCTTCGCGCTCGGCAAGGCCGTGAAGGTGAAGCACACCGCGAAGGTCTCCTCGGCCGTGGGAGACCTCTCGATGAACGCCCAGGCCACGCTCGCCCTCGTGCGAGGCCGAGTGCAGACGGGAGCCTATGGGAGCACCGCCGTCGTCACCGTCGGTCTCCCGGCCCTCGGCCTCCGCGACAAGCTCGCGGCGAACCACGACCCGCACGCGATCACGACCACCGCGGCCGGCGACCGCGTGGTGACCCTCACCTCCAACGACGCGCTCATCGTCTATGCGCTCCAGGGGGGCGCTCTCTACGAGGAGCGCAAGCTCGACCTCGCCGCGAGGTCTGCGCGCTCGCTCGACGCCAGGTCCGTCGGACCGCAGGCCGAGGGGCACCCTCTCACCGCGCTCCACGTCGCGCCCGACGGGCACTTCGTCGCGCGCGGCTACAAGGGCGTCTACGCCGGGCGCGTGGGCGCCGACGACACGCAGGACGAGGTCTGGTGGAGCCTCCCCCTCTCGGTGCATTGCAGCGCCGAGGTGACGCTCTCCATGGCGGGCACCACGGCCTGGATCTTCGTGCGCGACGCGGCCGCCGAGCTGGTCTACGCGCTCTCCGTCGAGCGCGACGGGACCCTTCGGGAGATCACCCGGCCGAGCCTCTCGGCGCCCGCGGTCGACGGCGCGGTGATGCTCACTCAGCCCGACAGCGGCACCGTCGTGGCGTGGTCGCTCGCCGACGGGAGCGAGCAGCGCCACGAGGTGACCGCGTGGAACGCTCACCCCGCCGAGGAGCCGGAGGCGAAGGCCTATCCGCGGGGTGTTCCTCCGATGCCGACGCGCCTCCCGGGGGTGCTCGCCGTGCGGGGGGCGCAGCGGTGGTTCGTGCCGTGGCACCGGGAGTTCGCCGTCGACCTCGCGCGCAACGCGTCGCACCCGCGCGGCCTCGACGCGGCGGCGGGCCCCTTCCGTCGGCTGCTGCTCGAGCGCTTCGCGCAGCTCAACGAGTCGCTGCACGGGCTGCGCGTCGAGGTGTGCCTCTCGGCCTTCGAGCGCCACCCCAAGGAGCCCCGCGTCTCCCTCTCGTCGTGGAAGCCCCCGCACGCGAAGGGCGTCTCGGGGCGCGTCGCCGACGCCCTGGTGCAGGACCTCTACAACCGGGTCGAGCTCGCGACGCACGGGCACCGGTGGTCGTCCTTCGGCAGCGAAGGCGGCTACGCGCAGGAGTCAGGCCCCGCGTCGCTCGACGAGGCGCGCGCCGTGCTGGCGTGGATGATCGCTCACGACGTGATCCCCACGGACGTCGCCGGGATGCTCGGGAGCGCCTACGACGGCGGCCTCGGCATCCCGAGCGCGCCGCGTCCCGACGCCTTTCCTTTCGAGTCGGAGGGAGAGCGCCTGGTGCTGCGGGCGGCGCTCGAGACGCTCGCGGCCAACGGCTGGACCGTGACGTCGCCGCCCGACGCGTGGCGCACCGAGCCGATCACCCTCGACCTCGCGCTCGCCGTGCTGTCGAAGCGCGAGGGC
Source organism: uncultured Myxococcaceae bacterium (assembly GCA_966211675.1). Classification (GTDB taxonomy): domain Bacteria; phylum Myxococcota_A; class Polyangia; order Polyangiales; genus SCUS01. The sequence goes on along the minus strand of CBIHPK010000027.1, from coordinate 31,235 downwards.
TTCACCCGCTACCTCAACCGCGAGACGCCGCGCATGCTCTCGAAGATGATCGCGCGTCACCTCGACGCCGAGGGGATGGCCCTGCTCCTCGCCTTCTTCGAGTCCGCGGTCGTGGCGCCCCTCGCCTACGACGACCTGCGGTGCTTCGGCGAGGCGATCGCCTGGGTCGCGCACCACCACCCCGAGCTCCGCGACGAGGCCCTCGCGCGCATCGACGCGTGCCTCGCGCGAGGCGCCTCCGGGCAGCACAACCCCCGCTACGACCTCGAGCTCACGAGGGAGCGCGTGGCCCGCGGGGCGAAGCACTTCTGGTCCAACGCGTAGGGCTCCGACCGCGCCCTCTACCCTGAGCATTGCTCAGCCGCTTACCCCCGGCGACGCCGCGACCGACGCAGCGCCACCGCGCCGAGCGCGATCAGCGCCGCGAGCGACCCCATCCGGCCGCCTCCGCGAGAGCCCACGGCCCCCACCGAGCAGCTCGGGACCTCCATCGCGCCCTCCGGGGGCGGCTCGTCGACCGTCAGCTCGCCCGCGTCGTCCTCGCCCCAGAACCCCGCGTCGTCCTCCACGCCACCGCCGTCTTCCCCGCCGACGCCGCTGTCCGCCGTCGAGCCCGCGTCGCCCGCTACGCCCGCGTCGGCGCCCGTGAACCCGCCGTCCCTCGGACCCGCCGCGTCGGCGCTCGAGCCCGCGTCGCCCGTCCCCACCGGGCCGGCGTCCCGCGGCATCGGCGGCGCTCCCGCGTCGGCCGAGCAGCCCTCGTCGGTCATCCCGTCGCAGTCGTCGTCCACCCCGTTGCCGCAGGCCTCCGCGCGCGCCGCGGCCGGCACGCAGGCCGCCATCCGGCCGCCGGTGCAGCTCACCGTGCGCCGGCACGCTCCGACCCCGCAGCTCACCGCCGCGAGGCCGTCGTCGACGTGGCCGTCGCAGTCGTCATCCACCCCGTTGCACACCTCCGCGCCGGGGCGCCCCGCGGTGCAGGCCGCCATGCGACCGCCCGTGCAGCTCACGGTGCGACGGCACGCCCCGACCCCGCAGCTCACGTCGGCGATGCCGTCGTCGACGCGCCCGTCGCAGTCGTCGTCGCGGCCGTTGCACACCTCGCGCGAGGGCTCGCAGATGCGCCAGAAGGCCGCGCCGACCTCGCTCTGCACCTGCAGCGTCGCGTCGCGGTAGCGCGCCGCCTGCGACGCGGACCCGCAGGCCCCGTTGTAGCGGCACGCGAGGATCGCCACCCAGCGGGTGAAGCGAGCGTCGCTGCGGGCCACGGTCATGCCGTTGAGCCAGGCGAGGGCCTCGGCGCGGGTGTTCACCCCGGAGACCTCCTGGCGCACGATGGCGACGACGAAGTCCACGGCGTGGCGGATGTTGCCGTCGAGCGTGAGGATGTCGCGGCCGTCGCGAGCGAGGGTCTGCGAGAAGGTCCCTCCGTCGAACTGGAACATCCCGAGGCCGCCCTGCTGCGCCGAGCACGGGCCGTCGGAGGCGCCCGCGATGACCGGCCCGCCGCCGCAGCTGGTCGAGTTGGGCCCGCGGCACGCCCAGGTCGCCTCGGACCAGCAGTGCGAGAGCCCCGTCTCCACCTGCGCGATGCCCGCGAGCAGCACGCCGTTGGTCAGCCCCGACGCCGCCGCCACGTCCCGGATGCGCTGGAGCCTCGGGCGACGCGCCGCCCCGGTGAGGCCCTGGATGTCCGTGTCGAGGTTGCCGTCGTCGTCGATCGGCGCGCACGCCGCGAAGACCGCCAGTGCCACCAGCGAGAGGCGTTGCAGCGTCGTTCGGAGCGGGCTCGACATGGGGAGCGCTCTCTGCCAGCGGCGTACCACCCGGAGACAGGGGCGGTCCGCGTGACGAATCGCCCAGCGAATCAGGGCGATCGCAGGGGGTCTCCCGGGCGCCGGCGCATGGTCAGCGTTCCCCCAGGGGTCGGGGGCGCGGTGATCAGCTCCTCCGACGGTGGGCTCAGCCCGGCGAGCGGCCCGCGGTCGCCGTCTCGAGCCTCGCCACGCGCTGGCGCAGGTCGTCGACCTCGGCGCGCAGCCGCTCGGTCTCGATGATGCGCGCGACGATGCGGTCGTACTCCGCGGCGGCCTCGTGCACGAGGGCCTCGAGGTCCTCGGGCTCCCAGGGCTTCGGCAGGAAGGCGAAGATGTGCCCCTGGTTGATCGCCGCGATGATCGACTCGGTGTCCGAGTAGCCGGTGAAGAGCATCCGCACCGCCTGGGGGAAGCGCACCCGCACGCTCTCCAGCAGCTCCACGCCCGTCGTGTGCGGCATGCGCTGATCGGTCATCACGATGTGCACCTCCTGCTCGGTCATGATCCTCGTGCCCTCGGCCGCGCTGTGGGCGGTGAGCACCCGGAACTCGAGCCGCAGGTGGTCGCGCACCGTCTCGCAGATGTTGGGCTCGTCGTCGACCACGAGCAGGCAGTGCCTCGGCGGAGTGATGGTCATGCGGGCTCCTCGGCGGGGGGTGGAGGCAGGTGGACGCGGAAGCACGTGCCCTCGCCGGGGGCGCTCTCGACCTCGATGCTCCCGCCGTGGCTCGCGATGATGTTGTGGGTGATGGAGAGCCCGAGGCCGGTGCCCTCGCCCACCGGCTTGGTGGTGAAGAAGGGGTCGAAGATGTGCGCCCGGTCGGCCGCGTCGATGCCGCTGCCGTTGTCCGCCACCTCGATCGTCGCCCCGCCGGCGGCGTCGGGTCGGCTGGCGAGGCGGATGCGCCCTCCCCCGTCGGGGTGCTCTCGCTCGACCGCGTACAGGGCGTTGGTCAGGAGGTTCACCAGCACCTGCGAGAGGAGCGTCGGGACGCAGTACACGCTCGGCGCGAGGGACCAGTCGAGCAGCACCTCGATGCCGCGCCGGGCGAGACGGCCTCGCACCACCTCGAGGCTCGCGCTGGCGAGCTCGGCCAGGTCCGTGAGCTGCGCCTCGGTGCGGTCGGTCCGGGCCAGGCTGCGCAGCGCGTCGACGATGCGGGTGATGCGACGCACGCCGTCGCGGGTGCGGGTGAGCACCGCCGGGAGGTTCTCCCGGACGTACGCGAGGTCGGCCTGCTCGACGAGCTCCGCCACGCGAGCCGCCCGCTCGGGATCGACCCCCGCGAGCGCGTCGAGCCCGCCCTCGCAGGCCTCGATGATGCCCAGGATGGCCTTCGTGTCCCGCTCGATCACGTGCAGGTTGCCGCCGATGTACGCGAGGGGGTTGTTGATCTCGTGGGCGATGCCGGCGCTCAGCATCCCCAGCGCCGCCAGCTTCTCGCTCTGGGCGAGCGCCGCGCGCAGCTGCTCCCGCTCGGTGATGTCCTCGGAGATGCCGAGCAGGTAGCGCGGGGTCCCGTCGTCCGCCAGCACGGGGATCTTCTTGGTGTGCAGCGTGCGCTTTCCCTTATGGCGCGTGTGGATCGGCTCCTCGGCGATGTCGACGACGGAGCGACCCGCCAGGACCTCGCGGTCCTTGCGAGTGAAGGCCTCCGCCTCTGAGGCCGGGAAGAAATCGTGGTCGTTCTTGCCGAGGAGGTCCTTGCGATCGAAGCCCAGGAGCTCCTCGCCCGCCCGGTTGAAGCGCACGAAGCGAAGCTCCTCGGCGTCCTTCACGAAGATCATGTCGGGGATGTTCTCGATGATGGAGTCGAGGAACTTCTCGTTCGACCGCGCCCGCTCCGCCGACGCCGCCCGCTCGGCGTCCAGGAGCGTCGCGGTGACGGCCGCCAGCTCTCGCGCCTCGTCGAAGGCGTCGACGGGGACGCCCGCCTCCAGGCACCGCTGCTGGAGGCGATCGAGCGCCTCGAGGAGCGCGACCGAGCCCGACGCCGGGCTTGGGCCCGCCTGTCGTGTCCCGTCGTCGCTGCCCAGACCCATTGCGGCGACCTCCGCCACCCGGCAGCGTACCCCTCTGGAGCACGGCCCGGCAACGCACCTGGTGCTCGACATCGCAGGGCCCCTTCGGCCGGTGGTGCCCGGCCGCGGCCTGTGCGAGCACCGTCACCCAATGCCCGCCCGACGCGCCCTGCTGCCTGCGCTGCTGCTCCTCCTCGGCTGCTCCTCCCCGGCGGAGCTCGCTTACCCCGACGCCTCCGCGGACGCCTCCGTGGACGCCTCCGCGGACGCCTCCGCAGAAGCCTCCGTGGACGCCTCTCCGGCGGCCGCCTGCGCGAGCACCTTCGGGACGGCGCTCCCTTCGGGCTACGGCCGGCTCGATGGGGTGGTCCTCGCGGTGGTGACGCCCTCCGACGCGCAGTGCGCGATGCCCAACGGAACACACGTCGTGGTGCAGGTGCTGGCGGGAGGCGCCGCGTACCGGATGGTGGTCAACGTGGCGTCGACGGTCGCCGGGGTCGACCCGAGGGTGCGCTTCGCGGAGGTGGCGCACCCGCTGCCGTGGCCCGCATGGTCCGATGGCTTTCACGCCGACCAGCAGCTCGACTACGAGGCGACGCTCTCGCTTCACGCCGACGCCGCGCCCTTCGAGCCGGTGGCCTCCGCGGAGCTCATCGCGCGCGTGGTGTCGCGCGTGGCGGTCGGCGCTCGGGTGTCGGTCTACGCGCAAGGCAGCGGCGGCAGCAGCGCCCACCTGGTGCACCGCAACGGCAGCCACGACGACGGCGCCATCGTGCTCGACCCGACCGGGAGCCCGCGCTTCCTGGTGTTCCACTTCGACGGGCAGAGGTTCTGACCGGCTCGACGCCTTGACGACCGCGCGGGTTGTGGTGCTACTCGCGCTGCCAGGGATGCCGCGTCGTGCTGCGTCTCCGGGGGCCTGCTCGGGGCCCGGGGCAAGCTCTCATTCCATCCACGTCCGACGCTCGCGCGAGCGCCAGAGGAGATCTCTTCATGATCGCGATCGGTTCCATTCTTCTTCTCATCGGGGTCATGGCGTTGCTGGGGGGCATCGTGCAGAAGATGCGAGCGGGCCGGCTCGGCGAGACGCCGTTCGCCCCGAGCGGCCAGGTCGGCGCGCAGGGGCGCGCGGTGGCCGACGCCAAGGGCGCCGTCTCGACGCAGGGCCAGGTGCAGACGCAGAACCTCCTCACGTCGCCCGTCAGCGGCGCGCCCTGCGTGTACTTCTCGTGGCGCCTCGAGGTCGAGTGGACCGAGAACAACGCGACGAACAAGTACACCGTGATGGAGGAGGCGCAGGCGGTGCCCTTCGCGGTCAACGACGGGTCGGGCCCCGCGGTGGTGTCCATCGACGCCAAGCGCGGCGGCGAGTTCTGCGTGACGAAGCCCTTCGAGCGCAAGAAGTACAGCCGCGGGCTCCTGGCCTCGCTCGGGTCGAAGCCCATCGAGGTGACCCCGCAGTTCGCGATCCCCGCGAGCGTGCAGGTGAAGGGCGCGCTCGGTCGCATGATCGACGTGCCGGTGACGGCGACGTACTACCTGAGCGAGCAGTTCCTCGAGCCGAAGGGCCCGTTCTACGTCAACGGCAAGCTGCAGGACGACGGCACCATCTCGTCGCCGAGCTGGGCCTCGCTGCTCATCATGGACAAGTCGCGCGACGAGCTCCTCGCGGGCTCCTCGGGGCTCTCCAAGAAGGCCCTCCTGGGCGGCGCCATCGCCTCGCCCATCGGGGTCGCGCTGCTGGTCGCGGGCAAGCTGATGGCGCCCGCCGCTCCGCCGCCCGCGCCGGTGATGGTTCCCGCGGCGGCGATGGCCCCGCTGGGCGCGCCGTCGCCCGGCGCGGCCGAGGGCAGCGCGTCGCTGGTCACCTCGACGCTCGCGCTCACCGGCGACTGCGCGGCGCTGCAGCTCCCCGCGGGCGCGGTGCGCGTGATGCCTTCGGAGGGCGCGATCAACGTGGTGGCGATCGTCGGCGGAACCCTCAACCGGCTGTTCGTGAAGCTGGGCAACGTCTCCGCGGGCCAGACCGTCGACGTCTGCCGCCTCGGTCGTCGCTGCGACCAGAACGTCCAGGTCGGCGTCGGCCAGAGCCTCTTCCTCAACAACGGCCGCGACGTCGCGGGCACGGTGACCGTCGCGGAGTTCGCTCCCGCCGACGGTCGCATGAACGTCACGTTCAACAACGTCGCCCTGCCCAGGAACCAGGGCGTGGGCCAGTGCGTCGTCAACGGCTCCATCGCCACCACGGGCTTCACCCGCTAGTCGCTCGGCCCCCGGGCACCGTTTCCCCCCGCATCCCCATCCGCGCGCCCGTCGACCTCCTCACGCTCTGCCCGCCGGAGCGGGCGGAGCCACGGAGACGCGCGCTCGCGCCAGCACCAGGGTCGACCAGGGGCCTAGCCCGTCGGCGCCGGGGTCGGCGGTCGAGAGCAGCACGCGCGAGTCCGGCGGGCGCAGTGATTCGAGCCCGGCGCGCCGGTCGGAGAAGTTGGCGAGCAGCACCCGCTCCTCGCCGCCCACCTCGCGGATCACCCGGAGCACGCTCCCCACGACCTCGGCGCGCAGGCCCTCTCGGGCGGAGACCTTGAGCACCGGGTCGTCGCGTCGCAGCGAGAGCAGCTCGCGGTAGAGGCGTAGCGTGCGGGCGTGCTCGCCCCGGTCCCGCTCCTCCCAGCGGAGGCGAGAGCGCTCGAAGGTCGCACGGTCCTGCGGGTCGGGGATGCGTTCGCGGGCCTCCGGGTCGGCGAAGGCGCGGAAGCGCTTGAACTCCTCGCGCCGCCCCGCGGAGACCCTCGCGCCGAGCTCCGGGTCGTGGTCGGTGAAGTAGAGGAAGGGGGTCGAGGCGGCCCACTCCTGACCCATGAAGAGCAGCGGGGTCATCGGGAGGAAGAGCAGCACCGCCGAGGCCATGCGGTACGCGTCGATGGAGACGGCGGCGGAGAGGCGCTCTCCCATGGCGCGGTTGCCCACCTGGTCGTGGTTCTGGAGGCAGTAGACGAAGGCGGAGGCGGCGAGGTGCGGGGCGGGCTTTCCTCGGGGGAGGCCCGTGAGGGGAGTGGGCTGACCCTGGTAGATCCAGCCCGAGTTGATCGCGCGGGCGATGGCCTCGACGTCGGGCTCGTAGGCGGCGTAGTAGCCGTCGCGCTCGCCGGTGAGGGTCACCCGAACGGCGTGGTGGAAGTCGTCGGCCCACACGCCGTCGAGGCCCGTCACGGCCACGAGGTCGGGGTCGTTGCGGTCGTCCTCGGCGATGAGGGTCTTGCCCGTGGGGAGCGAGCGCGCCATGGCCACGAGCTCGCGCAGCACGGGCCTCGACGGGTCGTCCACGATGGCGTGCGCGGCGTCGATGCGCAGCCCGTCGAAGCGAAACTCCTCCAGCCAGTAGCGCGCGTTGTCGAGCACCAGCGAGCGCATCGGGTCTCGGCCGCAGTCGGGAGCGTCGCCCCAGAGAGCGCCTCCCTCGCGGGTGAAGTACCCGGGGCTGTAGGCCGGGAGGTAGTTCCCCGAGGGGCCGAGGTGGTTGTAGACGACGTCGAGCAGCACGCCGAGCCCGAGGCCGTGCGCCTCGTCGACCAGCGCTCGCAGCTCGTCGGGCGTCCCGTAGGGAGCGAAGGGAGCGAAGGGAGCGACGCCGTCGTAGCCCCAGCCGCGCTCTCCCGCGAAGGCCGCCACGGGCATGAGCTCCACCGTCGTCACCCCGAGCTCGCGCAGCGACGGGAGGCGCGAGGCCGCGGCGGCCCAGGTGCCCTCCGGCGTGAAGGCGCCCACGTGCAGCTCGTAGATCACCTGCTCCCCGAGGGGCCGGTGCACCCCCGGGCCGTGACGCCAGGCATAGCGCGAGGCCTCCACCCTCGCGGGACCGTGCACCCCATACGGTAGCGAGCGGGCGTAGGGGTCCGGCAGCTCCCGATCGTCGAGCACGAACCTGTAGAGCGACCCGGCGCTCGCCTCCGCCGTCACGAGCTCGAAGAGCCCGTCGCCCCGGGGCTCCATCGGGAGCGTCGCGAGGACGCCGCCGCGCTCGTCGAAGAGGCGCACCGAGCAGGAGCGAGCGGTCGTCGCGTAGAGGGCGAAGCGGGCGCTCTCGCCCTCGAAGCGGGCGCCGAGCGAGGCCCCGAGGTCAGTGCGCGACGGCACCGGCCACCTCCGCCTCTTCGAGCACCAACAGCGCCACCGGCAGGTCGGCGAAGACCTCGGCGAGCCGCAGCTCGTCCTGCGCCGTGAGCACCGCGCCGGTCAGCACGTTGCGGTAGCGCCCGCCATAGGGGACCTGCACCACCTCCTCGCCCCACGCCTCGCCGACGGCCCACGGAGACTCCGCGCGGGTGAGCGCGCAGGACAGCCGCGCCACGCAGCAGAGCAGGCGCTCGGCGCCGAAGCTGCGCGTGAGGGCCACGACGTGCTCGCCGCCCTCGAGGCCCTCGCAGTCGCCGCGAAGGAAGAGGTCTCGACGCTCTCTCCGGAGCGTGAGCGCGGCGTGCGTCACATAGAGCTTGATGGCCCCGTCGGCGTAGCGGTCGAGGAGCCCGCGGGCCAGGGCGCGGCGGTCGCCCCCGGCGTCGCGAAGGCGAGCCAGGAGCAGGCGCCTCGGCTCGAAGTCCACCGGGCGGCGGTTGTCCGGGTCGACGAGGTTCTGGTTCCAGAGCTCGGAGCCCTGGTAGGTGTCGGCGACGCCCGGGGAGCAGAGCCGCAGCAGGCACTGGGCGAGGCCGTTGGTGGCGCCGCTCGGGGCGATGCGCTCGCAGAAGGCGCGGGCGTCGTCGACGAAGCGCTCCTCCTCGAAGGCGCCGCGCACGAAGCCCTGCAGGGCCTCCTCGTAGGCGGCGTTGGGGTTCACCCAGGAGATCTCCTCCTTGGCCTCCCTCGCGGCCTTGAGCAGGTAGGCCGCGAGGCGCTCGACGAAGGCGTCGCGGCCGTCGCGACCGTCCCAGCCGAAGGGCCAGGCGCCCACCACGGTCTGGTAGAAGAGATACTCGGCCCCGCGGCTGGGCGCGGCGGTCCCCTCCACGACGCGGCGTCCGCTCGCGAGGAAGCTGCTCCAGCGGTGCACCCGGCGGCGCCACTCCTCGGGCAGCTCGGAGAGCACCGCGATGCGCGCGGTGGCGTCCTCGCCGCGCTTGCTGTCGTGCGTCGAGGTGGTGACCATGGAGAGCGGCCACGCTCGCGCCCGCTCCGCGTTCTGCCGGTGGAACTCCTCCACCGTGGTGCCGTACTTCGACGGCAGCCCGCCGACCTCGTTGAGGCAGATCAGCCGGACGTAGCGGTAGAACGCCGTGTCCTCGACGGCCTTCGCCATCACCGGCCCGGTGAGCTGCTGCAGCCGGAGCGCGAAGCGGGTGCACTCCGCCCGCTCCTCCTCGGAGCCCTCGTCGCGCCGCAGGAGCAGCGCCTCGATGAAGTCCAGGAGCGCGGCGCTGAGCGAGGGGTTGCGCCGCCGTGCGGTCGAGACGGCCGCGCGCACCCAGCGCTCGTCGTGCTCCGTGGGCCCCTCCCCCTCGCGCAGGTACGTGCGGTACACCGGGAAGGCCGCGATGGTCTCGCGCAGGGCGTCGGCGAGGCCCCCCGCGGTGAGGTCGCGCCAGAGCCGCCGGCCGCTCGCGATGCCCAGCAGGGCGCGGGCGAGCGTGTCGATCTCGCTCGCGAAGCTGAAGCGCAGCACGTGCTTCTTGCTCTCGTAGGCGTGCTCCCGGAAGGACAGCCGATCGCCGGTGAAGCTCTGGTAGAGCGCGGTGAGCGCGGCCTCGGAGCGGGGGTCGACCCAGAGGCCGGAGACGGCGTTCGCGAACTCATAGCCCGTGGTGCCGTCCACCGCCCACGCCGACGGGAGGCGCTCGCCGGGCTCCAGGATCTTCTCCACCAGCAGCGGCAGCGGGCGCGCGGCGTCGTCGGGGCTCTTGGCCGCCGGTCGGTCCGAGGGCGCGGCGTGGAAGCGCTGCTGGAGCGCCTCGAAGTAGGCGCTCGGGTCGTAGAGGCCGTCCGTGTGGTCGAGCCGCAGCGCGCTCACCCGCCCCTCGTCGATCAGCCGGAAGAGGGCCCTGTGCGCCTCCTCGAAGACCACGGGCAGCTCCATGCGCAGCGCGGCGAGGTCGTTGATGTCGAAGAAGCGCCGGTAGTTGATCTCCTCGGCCGCGACGCGCCACGAGGCCAGCCGGTGGCTCTGCGCGCGCAGCAGCCGGTCGAGGGCGTCGAAGCTCGCCGGGTCGCCGACGGTGCCGTTGAGCTCCGCGAGGGCGACCTGTACGCCGCGCGCCACCGCGGGGCAGTCGGCCACGAGGCGAGCGAATCGTCGGCGGGCGATGCGGCGCTCGCGGGCGCGGTCGGCGCGCTCCCGCTCGCCGGTCTCCAGGGGGGCGGGCAGGTGGCGCAGCGCGTAGACGATGCTCTCCAGCTCCAGCCGCTCGGGCGCCTCCTCGGGCAGACCGCTCGCGGCGACCACGGCGCCGAAGAGGGGCACGAGGGTGTTGGGGCCGAGCGGCAGCCGGCGGTCGAAGTAGGCGAGGCGGAAGGCGCCGTCCTCCCAGAGCACCCGGAGCTCAGCCCGCTCCAGCACCCGGCCGTAGAGGTCGCCGAGGATGGGCAGCAGCACGCGGCCGCGCAGGTCGAGCCGCGAGGGCGACCAGTCGATGTCGAACCAGTCGGCGTAGCGGGAGCTCGGGCCGTTCTCGACCACGTCGTCCCAGAGCCGGTTCTGCCCGCTGGCGACGCCCATGTGGTTGGGCACCCAGTCGAGCAGCAGGCCCATGCCGAGGGCGCGCAGCCGGTCGCCGAGGGCGGCGAAGTCGGCCTCGGAGCCGAGCTCGGGGTTGAGCCGGGTGTGGTCCACGACGTCGTAGCCGTGGAGGCTGCCTCGCGCGGCGGCGAAGAGCGGCGAGGCGTACACGTCCGTCACGCCGAGCGCGGCGAGGTAGTCGAGCGTCGCGAGCGCCTGGCGGAAGCCGAAGGCGGGGTTGAACTGGAGACGGTAGGTGGAGCCCAGGGTGTGCGCCGCGCCGCCGGTGCGGATCACCCGCGACGGCGCTCGGAAGAACTTGAGCGAGCGGGAGACGAGGGTGGTCACCTCGCCCGGGAGGCGGCGCTCCTCGGCGCGGGGGTTGGCGGTGTCGACCAGGAGCTGGAAGGGCTCGCGCACGGTCTCCAGGTCGGGGAGCGTGAAGGGCAGGTCGATGTCGCTCGCGTTGAGGAAGACCAGGAGGTTGTCGTCGACCAGCGGCCGCCCCGCCTCGTCGACGTCGTCGATCCCCCGCCCCGCGAGGAACATCGCCAGGCTCTGCGTGTGCGGGTTGAGCCAGTCCTCGGAGGTCATCCCCTGGCCGTCGTGGCGGAACCACCGCAGGTCCTGCAGGTCGCTGCCGTGGATGGGCCGGCCCTCGAAGAACTTCGAGCGGTGCAGCGCCGGGTGCTCGCGTCGGATGCGCATCAGCCGTCGGGTGAAGTCCAGCAGCGAGCGCTGCTCGGCGGTCCACTCCCAGTCGAGCCAGCTCACGTGGTTGTCCTGGCAGTAGGCGTTGTTGTTCCCGAGCTGCGTGCGGCCGAACTCGTCGCCCGCCACGATCATGGGCGTCCCCTGCGAGAGCAGCAGCGTGGCGAGCAGGTTGCGTCGCTGCCTCGCCCTCAGCGCCTGCACCGCCGGGTCGTCCGAGGGGCCCTCGACGCCGCAGTTCCAGGAGCGCTCGTCGTCGTTGCCGTCGCGGTTGCCCTCGCCGTTGGCCTCGTTGTGCTTGCCGTTGTAGCTGACCAGGTCGTTGAGGGTGAAGCCGTCGTGGGCGGTGATGAAGTTCACGCTCGCCGACGGGCGACGGCCGTTGCCCGCGTAGAGGTCGCTGCTGCCCGTGAGCCGGTAGCCGATCTCCGCCACGAGCCCCCCTTCGCCGCGCCAGAGCGAGCGCACGGCGTCGCGGTAGCGGCCGTTCCACTCGGCCCAGCGCACCGGGAAGTTGCCCACCTGGTAGCCGCCTTCGCCCACGTCCCAGGGCTCGGCGATGAGCTTCACCTCGGCGAGCGTGCGCGACTGGTGGATGAGCGTGAAGAAGCTCGAGAGCCGGTCGACGTCGTGGAGCTGCCGCGCCAGCGACGACGCGAGGTCGAAGCGAAACCCGTCGACGTGCATCTCCGACGCCCAGTACCGCAGCGAGTCCATGATGAGCGCGAGGGTCTGCGGGTGGCGCACGTTGAGCGTGTTGCCGGTGCCCGTGTAGTCGAAATAGAAGCGCGGGTCTTCGCCCACGAGGCGGTAGTACGTGGGGTTGTCGATGCCCTTGAAGCTGAACGTCGGGCCCAGGTGGTTGCCCTCCGCCGTGTGGTTGTAGACCACGTCGAGGATCACCTCGATGCCCGCGCGGTGCAGCGCCTTCACCATCGACTTGAACTGCCGCACCTCGGCGCCGACCTCGGCCCCCGCGCGGTAGCGCACGTCCGGCGCGAAGAAGCCGATGGTGTTGTAGCCCCAGTAGTTGCGCAGCCCCTTCTCGATGAGGAAGCGGTCGTCGACGAAGGCGTGGATGGGCATGAGCTCGACCGCGGTCACGCCGAGCTCGCGCAGGTACGCCACCACCGCCGGGTGCGCGACGCCCTCGTAGGTGCCGCGCAGGGCCTCCGGCACCGCGGGGTGGCGCATGGTGAGGCCCTTCACGTGCGCCTCGTAGATCACCGAGCGGTGCAGCGGCGTGCGCGGCGACTCGTCGCCCTCCCAGTCGAACTCCGGGTCGACCACCACCCCGCGGGGCGCCCCGAGCTGCGGCGACGCCGCGCGCTGCAGGTCGCCGCCGGGGTCGCCGGGCTCGTACGCGAAGCAGCCCGCCTCCCAGCGCTCGGCGCCGTCGAGGGCGCGGGCGTAGGGGTCGAGCAGCACCACCTCGGGGTTGAAGCGCAGCCCCCGCGACGGCTCGTAGGGGCCCTGCACGCGGTAGCCGTAGCGCTGGCCGGGCGCGACCCCTGGGACGTACGCGTGCCACACGAAGGCCGTGCGATCGCGCAGGGGCACGCAGCTCTCCGAGCCGTCGTCGCCGAAGAGGCAGAGCTCGACCCCCGTGGCGTTCTCCGAGTAGAGCGCGAAGTTGACGCCGTCTCCGTCCCACGTGGCGCCCAGGGGGTGGGGAGCGCCGGGAAGCACCTTCATCCTGATCGTCTCCTCCGCGTGGCGTCGGGCCTGCCGAGGGGGTCGTCAAGCGCTCGCGGGGCCGAGGGATCCTTACGGGGCGACGGAGTAGACGAAGGTCACCTGCGGGAAGGCGTGGAAGCGCTCGGTGATCACCGCCTGCGGGACGCGGTCGCCGTCGACGTAGCGCCGGGCGAGCTCCTCGGCGGCCGCGCGGTCGTTGCGGGCCTTCAGGTGGAGCACTCGGGTCATGAGCCGCTCGCAGGCGCCGGGGAGGCGGGCGAAGTCGATGGAGAACGCGCCGCGGTGCGTCCCGTCGGCGGCGGGCGCGTCGGCGCTCCAGGTGAGGGCGCCGTCGTCGAGGAGCGCTCCGATCTGCACGGCCGCGAGCTGGCTGTAGGCCTTGCGCTGGCCGCCCGGGGTGTACATCCCCGCGGCGACGTGGCCGAGGGCCCAGACGATCGCGTCGGCGTAGATGCGCCTCGCGGCGGTCTCGTCGAGGACCCCTCGCGACCGCAGCCACCCGGTGAAGTAGAGCGCCCCGCTCTGGGCCTTGAGCTCCTCCAGCATCGAGGCCAGCGAGCCGCCGAAGGCCTCCTCGGCGGTGCGCCCCTGGAAGCGGTACTCGTGCGCGGGGCCGAGGTTGTGCGTCGCCTCGTGCAGGATCGTCGACACCAGCCCCGGCGTCGCGTCGTCGGTGTAGCTCTCCATGGCGGAGGCGGTGAGCAGCGAGGCGGCCTGGGCGCGCCGTCGCGCGTCGCTGTCCGGGTCGGTGTAGAGGTTGCTCATGGCGACGGTGCGCCCTCGCCCCTCGGAGGCCACCGCGCCCCAGTTGGGGAGGCTCTGACCGATGGTGGCGCCGAAGGCGTCGCGGTCGTCGCCCGCGTTCACCACCACGTCGATGAAGTCGGGCATGTGGAACGACACCTCGCGCGCCTGGTACTCCCCCGAGGAGAGCGCCGCGAGGGCCCGCTCCATGTCGGACTGCAGCGGCGTGAGGCGGTCCTGCCAGGCGAGGGAGGCGCGGTTGATTCGAGCGAAGGTGAGGTGGAAGCCCGCCTTCTGGCTGCACGGCTCCCAGTAGGTCTCGTCCGGCGCGACGCGCAGGTACCACCGGGAGTTGCGAGCGTTCATGCGCGACCAGGCCTCGTCCGCGGGGCCCCAGTCGTTGCTGCGAAACGACCCCGCCGCCGCGCGCAGGTACGCCACCAGGGCGCCCTCGTCGGGGTCGGTCATCGCGTCGGCGGCCTCCGCGAGCGCGGTCGAGACGGCCTCCATCGCCTCGCGGTACGCCTGCGTGTAGGGGACGGCGGTGAGGGCGCTCCCCTCCCCGCGCACCACGGTGAAGGGGCTCAGCAGCGAGGTCGCGTCGGGGCGGCGCTCCAGCGCCCGGCAGAAGGCGTCGTCGGACTGCATCGCGGCGGGGTACACGTCCACCGGCTGCCGCGCGACGCCGTCGAGGGCGGAGCACGCCGGCTCGCGCTCGGTGAGCGAGCCGAGGCAGCGCGGTCCCCAGTTGCGGCGGAAGAGCGCGCGGCTCGCCGGGTCGGCGTCGTGGAGGCGCGGGCCCAGGGCGGTCATCCCCGACTGCTGCGCATAGAGGGCGTCGATGCGATCAGCGACGGCGAGCATCCGACGGGCGAAGGCGCGGTGCACCTCCGGGAGCTCGCCGAGGTCGGTGAGCACCAGCGTCGGCGCCGCGTGGTCGAGCTCGGCGCGCACGAGGCGCAGTCGAGGGTCCGAGGGCTCCGGCGCGTCGGCCTCGGCGCGGATGCGCTCGATCGCCCGCGAGAAGTCCTCGGTGTAGCGCCCGTCGCTCACCCATCGGCCCTCGGTCGGGTAGAAGCGCAGCGAGCGCACCTCGTCGGGGTCCGGGGCGTTGTTGCCGTTGGCATCGCTCGCCCAGAAGAGGGGCAGGTCGAGGCGCAACGCGAGCTGGTTGAAGCGCAGCCGCGAGAGAGCCTGCGGGTGCGACGGGGCGCTCACCGCGGGGCGGCGGGGAGAGCTGCAGGCGGCGGCGAGGGCGAGGACGATCGCGAGGGGTCGGGTACGCATCGGTGGGGGCCGCGACGCTACCAGAGGGCGAAGGGCGACGAGAGCGACCGACCACGCCTACGGACGACGCCTCACCGTCGCGGAGCGACGGGGCGACCGACCACGCCATCCCAGCGCGCCTCACCGTCGCGGAGCGACGGGGCGACCGACCACGCCATCCCAGCGCTTCTCAGCGGCTACGCGCTCCGCATCCGAGCGCGGTTCCTCGTTGGTTCTCCATTGGACGACGTCGCACGCGTCGCACCGGATCAGCGAAGGCGCGCTGGGAGAGCGTGGTCGGTCACCCCGTCGCTCCGCGACGGTGAGGCGTCGTCCGTAGGCGTGGTCGCCCGCCCCGTCGTAGCTTCGGAGCATGAGCCCTTTCTTCTTCGCGAGCGGCCGCGTGAGCGCGGCATTCGCCTGTCTGTTCGCGGTCGGTTGCAGCACGACCGACCCCTCGCCCACGGTCGACTCCGGCACGGACGTCCCCCTCTCGGATGTGCCGGTCGACCTCGGTCGCGACGTTCCCGTCGACGTGCCCGCAGATGCGGCGGTCGTACCCGACGTGACCGCCGACGTGACCGCCGACGCGCGCGATGTCCCCGCAGACGTCGCAGACGCGCCCGATGTGCCCGTCGCCGCAGACGCCGTTGCACAGGACGACGCCGTCGTAGACGACGCCACCTCGGACGTCCCCTCGCGCCCCTGCACGACCTTCTGCGTGAGGGGTCGCCAGAACTGCGGCTTCGACTGCTGCATCGATCCGCTGACCGACGCGCGACACTGCGGCGACTGCGGCCACGCCTGCGACACCGGGCTCGCCTGCCGCGACGGCGTCTGCGCTCCCTGATCCGCCCGGCGTCTTCGCTACGGACGCCCGCGCCGCCTCCGCGAGAGCCCCGCCACCATCAGCCCCACCCCGATCGACCACTCCCCGCTCGCCGGTCGCCCTCTCCCCGCACGACACCCGCATCCACCCGTCAGCACGTCGCCCTCCGTCGCGGCGTCCCCCTCCGCCGCGTCCACCACCACGCCCGCATCCGTCCCCACCACCGCGCCCGCATCCGTCCCCACCACCGCGCCCGCATCCGTCCCCATCACCACGCCCGCGTCCGTCCCCATCACCACGCCCGCGTCGACCACCGCCATCCCCGCGTCCGTGCCCACGGGCGGGCCTGCGTCGGGCTCCACGTCGTCGCCGTCGTCCGTCGGATCCGGCGGCGTCACCGGCGCGGTCGAGGCGCCGGTCCAGACGCCGAGCAGGTCGACGATGAGGTGCGTGCGCACGTTGGAGAACACGCAGAGCGAGCCTCCTCCGAGCGCCGCCACGGTGAGCGAGCCCACCGCCGTGTCCGTCGGGAAGGTGAGCGACGAGGTCCCTGGAACCGCCGTCCCGCACGGGAACGCCGTCACGAAGCCCGGCCCCGACGCCGACACCGCCGTGAGGTTGGCGACCACCGCGACCGCGCTCGCGGGCATCCCCGGCGCGCGCTGGATCGGGAGCTCGATGATCTGCCGAGCGCCCAGCCGGCCGACGTACAGAGAGCTCGGCTGCCGCGTGTCGAGCAGGCGCTGCGGCGTGAGCGCGGTGTACGAGAGGCCGCTCGACGGCGCGAGGAAGCCGGTCACGTCGACGATCGCGTGCGCCTCGACGTTGGAGAGCAGGCAGAGCTGCCCCGCTCCGAGCGTCGACACGACCGTGTTGGTCACCACGGCCCCGGCGGAGAAGTTGAGGTTGCTGGTGGGAGGCGTCGGGGTCCCGCAGGGGTAGGCCGTGAGGAAGCCAGGCGCGGCGCCCGCGATCGCGGTGACGCTCGCGACGACGCCTACGGACCCGGCGGGCGCTCGGACGTCGATGGGTCGAGGGACGTTGGAGACCAGGGCGACGTCCGAGCGGGTGTCCAGCACCCGGATCGGACCCGCCGGGACGAGGCCCGCGCCCGTGGGAGAGAAGGCCCCGTAGGCGTCGGTGATCATGTGAGCGGGGGTGATCACCTCGAAGGTCACGCCCGCGCTCGCGCCGAGCACCACGGGGGTGGCGTTGGCGTTGGCGGCGCCCGCGACGTAGTTGACCGTGGAGGTCGGCGGACGGGGCTGTCCCGCGGTGAAGGCCGTGGCGAAGCCGGGGGCGTCGACGCCGACGGTGGCGACGTTGAGCCACACGCCCGTCGTGCCCGGCGGGAGGCCCGCGGAGGACCAGTCGCGGAAGGTTCCGCTGGAGGTCGCCGTGAGCGGACCGGCGGCGCCCGATCGGACGAGGCGAGCGCTCGCCTCGGGGGCGCGGGTGTCGAAGAGCCGGAGCGGTCCCACGAAGGTGAAGCGCGCGGGCGCGGCGGAGGCGACCACCGTGGGCAGCGCGACACCCGGGACCAGCACCGCCGCGGCGGGCTCCGCGACCGACGGCGCCCCGCAGCTCGGCGGAGGACCGGCCTGACACGGCGCGCCCGCGGAGGCGCAGTCGACGGAGGAGCAGTCCGTCGAGATGAGCCGGGTGCCGTCGCAGCGCGCGGCGCAGGTCGTCCCCATGGACGCCCCGGAGGTGAAGAAGGGCGTCTGCCGCGCGGCGCCCGCCACGCTGAGCTCCACGTGGATGTGGTTGGTGTGCGAGAGCGAGGCGGAGGAGAGCAGGCCGAAGCCGCGCTCGCCGTTCCAGAAGGCGTGGTCCCAGATCACTCGCTGGATGCCGATGTGCTCGGCGTTCTCCACGAGCCAGTTGGCCGCCTGGTCGCCGAGCGTGTTGTCCGCGTCGCCGCCCGCCATCGGGACCATCAGGTCGATGGCCCTCCCGGTGGCGTGCACCGACAGCATCGGCACCCGCGTGGTCGCGCTGTTCTGTCGACAGCAGTAGGTTCCGCCCGCGCGGAGGAAGCCGTACCGCCGCAGCAGGAACGCGTTGAGGTCGCGCGTCCCGGGATAGGCCGCCGTGCACGCCGGGTGGGTGCACGAGCACGCGAAGGGGTTGGTCGAGGTGCAGTGCCCCAGCGGCGACACCGCGGGCGGGTCGACCACCGTCACGTGCTCCCGGCTCGCGATCGCTCGCGTCGAGGCCGAGGGCTGCCACGGCCCGGCCACGGCGATGTCCCACGAGCGGGACTCGTAGCGCGCGTCGACCACGCACCCGGAGGCCAGCGCGGAGAGGCTCAGGAGCGATCGACGATCGAGCATCAGGGGAGACGCTAGCCCCTCCCTCCTCGGCCTGACCAGCGGCAGGCACGGTCATTGTAAGCAGCCGTAGCGTGGTGCTTCGCACGGGATGGACCTGTGCCACCGCGTGCCGTTCGCGGACCCGGACCTGCAGACCATCGAGGACCTCAATGACCCGACCTGGCTTTCACTGGTGGATGGTGGCGGCGGCCCTCGCCGCGGCGGGCTGCGGCAGCACCGTGGTGATCCCCTCGCCTGCGACGGACGCCGGCGTGGTGTGCCGCTTCCCCGACGGCACCGAGTGTCGCCCGGGCCAGTCGTGCCCTTCGCCCGATGGGTGCAACACCTGCGCGTGCTCGGCCGATGGCCTCCTCGCGTGCACCGCGAGGGCCTGCGTCGACGGCGGTCCCCGGGACGTCCCCATCGATCGCCCGACGGCGCGCGCGTGTCAGTCCTCCGCGGACTGCGACCGCGGCGAGGAGTGCCACATCGTCGAGGGCTGCGCGACGCCGAGCTACTGCGGTCCACTGCTGGGTCGCCCCTGCACCGGCGACGCGGTGCCCTACTGCGGCTGCGACGGGAACACCTTCCTCTCGAGCTCGACCTGTCCCTCCCACACCTTCTCCCGGCGGGGCGCCTGCGAGGGCATCGACGCCGGGGGTCCGTGCCCCCTCGGCGACGGGAGGCTCTGCCCGCAGGGGGAGCGCTGCCCCGCGCCCGACGGGTGCAACACCTGCACGTGCGGTCCGATGGGGCTCTCGTGCACCGAGCGAGCGTGCCTCGACGGCGGCCCTCCCCCGCCGGACGGCGGCGCGACGTGCCGGAGCAGCGCGGACTGTCCCCCGTCGATGATCTGCCACGGGTCGATGGGCTGCGACGTGCCGTGGCGCTGCATCCCGGCCCTGCCGTGCACGGCGGACATCGCGCCCTTCTGCGGCTGCGACGGGGTCTCCTTCGAGGGCAGCTCGTCGTGCCCCGGGCGGCCCTACCGCGATCGCGGCCGATGCCCGGCGGCGGACGGCGGCGTCGCGTGCCCGACCATGGACGCGCGCGGCGAGGGCCTCTGCGACGGGTACTTCGGCGTCGCCTGGAACGGCACGGCCTGCGTCTCCCTCACCGGCTGCCGCTGCGTCGGCGCGGACTGCGCGAGGGCCTACCCCGACCGCGCCGCGTGCGTCGCCGCGTGCGGCGGTTGAGCCCGCGCTCGCCCCCTGCACACGCTTCGCCCGAATGCGCTAGCGTCCGGGCATGACCGAGCGCTCGCTGCAAGAGACCTTCGCGCCGCACGGCCGGTGCTTCGGCTGCGGCCCCACCAACGACAAGGGCCTGCGCATCCGCAGCTTCGCCGTGAGCGAGGAGAGCGACGCGCACGTGACCTGCGACTTCGTCCCCGAGCGCCACCACGAGGCCTTCGAGAACGTGGTCAACGGCGGCATCATCGGCACCGTCCTCGACTGCCACATGAACTGGACCGCGATCCATCACCTGATGCGCAAGCAGGGCCTCGACCACGCGCCGTGCACGGTGACCTCGGAGTTCAAGGTGGCGCTGAAGCGCCCGACCCCACTGGGTCCCGTGCACGTCGACGCGTACGTGGTGTCGTCCACCGACGATCGCGCCACCATCGAGGCGGTCATGACCGCCAACGGCAAGGTCACGGCGGTCGGCACCGGCACCTTCGTCGCGGTGAAGCCCGACCACCCCGCCTATCACCGCTGGTAGCCGCTACAGCGGGGAGCTCGCGTCGATCACCAGCCCCCGGGCCTGCTCGGCGCGCCTCGCGGACAGCTCCACGCCGACCGCGTCGAGCCCGTGCGCGTTGGCGACCGCGAGCATCGTCCCGACGCCGCAGAAGGGGTCCACCACCGTGCGAGCGCCGGTCTCCGCGAGGAGGAAGCGGCACGTCGCCGCGCAGGCCTCGACGCCCATGGCGCGGGCCCAGGGCATCTCGCCGAGGCGAGGCAGCACGTCGGCGAAGGAGCTCGCCGGGTCGAGTCGCAGCGAGCGGGAGAAGCACAGCAGGTGGGCGAAGGAGGGACGCCCGGGGGTGATCGTCCCGGGCGGGGCGCGGCAGACGACCTTGTGCCAGAGGAGATGCGAGCCCGCGGCCTCGGCGCCGAGGCTCACCAGCAGCCCCTTGTCGACCCAGCGACCGTCGCGCTTCACGTCCGTCTGGAAGAACACCGCCACGGACCCGTCGGCCACCCGGTCGCACGCGAGCGCGGCCGCGTCGATGAACCACCGCCGCCATGACGGCGCGTCGAGCCCGCGCATCTCCGACAGGTCGGGCAGCGAGGTGACGACGGCGTGATCGGGCGGCAGCGGGGCGCTCGCGAGCCAGGCGACGCCGTCGCCCTGGTGCACGACGCGGGATGGGCGTTCCATGGGGTCGGTAGAGCACCGGGCGGGGTGAGGTGCCGTCAAGGTCCATCGGGGTCAGGCGTCGGCGACGGTCGGCGCTCTCGGGACGGTGAAGTAGAAGGTCGTCCCGCGCCCCGGCTCGCTCTCGGCCCAGATGCGCCCCCCGTGGGCCTCGACGAGGCCCTTGCAGATCGCGAGCCCGAGCCCGGCGCCGTGGCGCGAGGCCCTCCCCTCCTGCCAGAAGCGCTCGAAGACGCGAGCGAGGCTCTCGGGGGACATGCCCGCGCCCGTGTCCGCGACCCGGAACAGCACCTCCCCGGTTCGCGCGGTCGCCCCCAGGGTGACGCTCCCCCCCGCGGGCGTGAACTTGATCGCGTTGCCCACGAGGTTCTCGAACACCTGGAGCAGGCGATCACGGTCGCCCACGATCGGGGGCAGGCCCTCCGCCGCGTCGAGCCGCAGCGCGATCGAGGCGTTGGCGGCGAGCAGCTGCTCCGCCTCCAGCGCATCGAGGAGGAGCTGCCTCGCGGGGATCTCGCCGCGCGCGACGGTCAGCGCCCCTCCCTCGATGCGCGTCACGTCGAGGAGGTCCTGGATGAGCCGGTTGGCGCGCTCGAAGGAGCGCTGGATGGTCCGCACGCTGCTCATGCCGCTGGACATCCCCTCGTCCGCGAGCTGGCGCTCGAGCACCTTCGTGGCGAGCAGGATGGTGCTCAGCGGGGTCCTGACGTCGTGGGCGACGATGCCCAGGATGTCGTCGCGCGCCCTCGTCGCCCGCTGCGCCGCCTCGTAGAGCCGGGCGTTCTCGATGGCGCTCGTCGCCCGCCGGGCGATCTCGGTCGCGAAGGCCATGTCGCGGATGGCGTACCGGCCCGGGTGGCTCGACGCGAAGACGATGGCCCCGAGCACCTCGCCGTGGGACAGGAGCGGCGCCACGATGGCCGAGCGGGGGTTGAGGGCTCCGATCAGCCGGAGGTGCTCGTCGTCCTGAGCCGCCGCCGCCCAGAACTCGGGGCCCATCTCGTGGAACAGCTGCGTCTGCTTCGTCACGAAGGCCGAGCGGGCGAGGGTGTGGTCCCGATCGACCTGGAGTGCCGCCAGCTTCTCGCAGGTCGCGGCCATCGCCGGGTCGGCGTGGACCACCGTCAGCCGATGCAGCCGGTCGTCGACCTCGATCATGTCGACGAGGCACAGCTCGGCCAGGTGGCGCACGATCAACCGGGCGATGCCCTTGAGCGTCTCCGTGTAGTCCAGCGACGAGGCCAGCACGTCCCCCGCATCGGACAGGGTCTCCTGCTCCAGCTCGAAGCGCTTGCGCTCGGTGATGTCCCGCAGCGCCACCGTGAGCAGCACCCGGCCATCGACCTCGAGCTTCGAGATCGTGGCCTCCGCAGGGAACTCCTCGCCGCTCTTCCGCAGGCCGAGGAGCGCCACGGCCCGCTCGCCCATCGGGACGGTGCCCTGCTCGCCGACGGCGAAGCCCTCGACGTGCTGCCGATGCCGGCCTCGCAGCCGGGCGGGGATCAGCATCTCGAGCGGGGCTCCCAGGGCCTCGGCCTTCGTGTAGCCGAAGATCCGCTCGGCGCCGTCGTTGAACACGTTGATCCGCTGTCTGGCGTCGACGCTGATGATGGCGTCCGCCGCGATGGCGATGATTCCGGAGAACTTCCGCTCGGACTCCCGCAGCGCGCTCTCGGCCCGCTTCAGCGCCGAGACGTCCGTCACCAGGGCGCAGAAGCCCCGTACGACGCCGTCCGCCACGTCGGGGATGTAGTTCGCCTGGCTGTGCCTCGCGGGCCCTCCCGCCGGGTCGGGGATCTCCCGCTCGAACTCCTGGGCCTCGCCCCGCAGCGCGGCCTCGATGTACGGCCGGTTGAGGGGGTAGAGCGGCCCCAGGAGCTCGCTGATGTGCTTGCCGATCAGCGACTCGGGCGTGACCCCGAACCAGCGCTCGTAGGCGCGGTTGGCGAAGCGGCACCGGAGCGAGGAGTCCCAGTAGGCGAGCATCGAGGGGATGCTGTCGACGACACGGCGGATGAACGCGTACTCGGTCTGCAGGGGTTCGGTGTCACCGTGGACCATCGCTCAACCGCAACCCCGCGCTCGCCGGATCCCTGCTGGTGAACGCCCGCGAATTCAGGCGTCTTCGTTGGACGTATAGGGAGGCGGTCCCCGCAGCGCAATCGACCCGGAGCGCGGCGCTCCCGCCGTGACCGCGGCCGTGGTAGCCCACCGGGTCACCATGGCCGCCCTCTTCGCCGACCCCCGCATCGAGGCCCTCTACCGTCGTCTGGTCGACACGCCCGAGCGGCGCGCCCTGCTGGGCGAGCTCCTCGCCGCGCTGCTCTCGGCGGACCCCTCGCTCGGCGCCGCGCTCCCCCTGGCGCGGTCGTCCGAGGTGGCCGGCTGGGACGGCCGATCGATCGGTCGCGGCGAGCGGCGAGCGCCCTCGGAGATGGACGCCCTCGGGTGGTGGAGCGACCCGGCCACGGTGTGGTCTGTGTCCGCGACCGCCTCGTCGACCTACGGCAGCGGGTGGACCGCGGAGTCCGTGGTGGGACCGCCGACGGTGTTCCCGAGGCACGGGGACATCCGCGGCGCGTGGGCCCCGAGGGAGGGCGCGGCCGGGGTGCAGTGGCTGGAGGTGACCTTCCCCGACGACGCGCCGCCCGCGGTGGGACTGCGGGTCTTCGAGACGTGCAACCCGGGCGCCCTCTTCGCGATCACCGACGAGGACGCCAGCGGAGAAGAGTCGCGGCTCTGGCAGCGAGAGCCCACCGCGGGGGTCGCCGAGGCCAGGGTGCTCGACGTGGCCCTCGACCCGCCGAGGCCGCTGCGACGGGTCCGCCTCTGGCTCGACACCGACGTCTGCGGCGACTGGAACGAGATCGACGCCGTCGCCCTCCTCGCCGACCGACCGGTGAGCCGCGATCCCGTCGACTGGCGCCGCACCCGCGCGAAGAAGGCCCGAACCACGCGAGCTCGAGGCGCCGTGGCCGGGGTCGATCCGTCGGGGGCGTCGGTGGGCGAGGGCCTGCGGATCACGGCGCGAACGGGCGCCGGGCGGCTGAAGCGAGAGGGCGACGCGTGGCGCTGGCCGTCGAGCGCGAAGGCCTCGTCGACCTACGGCGGAGCGTGGGGGCCCTCGGCGGTCGTGGGGCCGCCCACGGTGTTCCCGAAGCACGGTGACATGCCGGGCGCCTGGGCGCCGCGCTCGGCCGGCGACGGACCGCAGTGGCTGGAGGTGACCTTCGACGCCGACCCGGGCCCCATCGAGGAGGTGCTGGTCTTCGAGACCAACCTCCCGGGCGCCCTCTACGCCGTGGTTTCGATCGAGCCCGACGGCTCGACGCAGACCCTCTGGCAGCGCCCTCCCTCGGCGCTCGCGCCCGTCGCCACGGTGCTCTCGGTGCACGTCGCCCAGCCACGTCCGCTCCGCGTGCTGCGCCTCTGGGTCGACACGGACGTGGCCACCTCGTGGCCCGAGATCGACGCCGTCGCCCTGGTGCCGCTGTCCCGCCGGGACTGAGCCTCGCGTCTCTCCCTCACTGCACCCGAGCGACGTCCGCCTCGTCCACGCAGAGCTCGGCCTCCAGCGCCGCCGCGTTCGGCGCCCCGCCCATCACCCTCATCGGAACCCGGAAGCACCGCGCCCCGTCGCCCGCGCGCCCCTCGTCGCTGAGCCTCGACGCCGTCGCCGCGCGCCCCGCCGGGCTCCCGTCCGCCCAGCGCAGCCGCGCGCCCTCGCGCACCACCCACCGCGCGCCCTCCGGCTCGTCGCCGCGCTCGTCCACGTCCAGCTCCAGCGCCGGAAGCACCGCCTCCGCCGGGACCACCGCCTCGAAGCGCACGCACGGCGTCGCCACCGTCACCCGCGCCCCCTCCCCCGTCGCCCGACGGGAGCGCACGTACACCGGGACGTCGCGCCCCACCTCCACGCTCGCCCCCTCCGGCAGCGCCGCCCTCGTCCCCGGGGCCAGCCGCTCGGCGCTCGCCGCGACGCGAGAGGCCTGCGGAGCGGGGTGATCCATCGCCGCGCCCGGAGCGCTCGCGAGGGTGAGCCGCAGCCCCGCGTGGACGATCTCCCGCTCCCGCAGCGCGACGCCCGGCTCGACCGCGAGCGATCCCTGCGGGCCCGACGCGCTCATCGCCTCCGCGAGCACCGGCGCCACCGAGGTCGAGCGCACGAAGAAGCGCAGCCGCAGCCCGCGAGGCGTCCGCAGCACCGGAACGCACTGCCGCGCCGAGGCGAGCGTCTCCACCTCGACCCACTCTCCTCGCGCCCGCACCCGGCGAAAGGTCGCCCCTCCCGCGACGGTGACGCCCGGAGCGCCGTCGTCCGCTCGGGTGCGCAGGGTGGTCCCCTCGGCGACGCGGAGGAAGCGCGGGGCGGGGTGCTGGGCGACCGGGCGCTGCGACGACGCGCAGCCGAGGGAGAGCAGGGAGGAGAGCAGCAGGTCGGCGGGGCGCATGGCGGCCGCGACGGTATCGCAGGTCCGGGCGCCGGGTGCGCCGCCGTCTCGCATCCGACGGCCAATGCGCTAGCGCGCCGGGCGACCTCGCCGAGCGAGCGTCGCGCGGATGCCGTGCTTGAAGCGCAGCGTGATCGAGGGCTCGGGCACCACCGCGGGCGAAGGCGCCGTGCGGAGCGAGAAGCGCTGCGCGATCGTCGCGAGCACCAGCACCGCCTCCATCATCGCGAACTGGTTGCCGATGCACACCCGCGGTCCCGCGCCGAAGGGGATGTACGCCCCGCGAGGGAGGCGCTTCGCGAGCCCGTCCTCCCAGCGCTCGGGGCGAAACGCGAGCGGCTCCGGGAAGAAGCGCGGGTCGCGGTGCATCGTCCAGGGGATCACCCAGATCCAGGCGCCCTGGTCGAAGGAGCGGCCGCCGAGCTCGAAGGGAGCGATCGCCTCGCGACCCAGGGACCAGGCCGGGGGGTAGAGCCGCAGGGACTCCTGCACCACGCGCTCGGCCAGCTTGAGCTTCGGGAGGTCGTCGAAGGTCGGGTCGCGGCCGCCGAGCGCGGCGTCGAGCTCGGCGTGCAGCGCGGCCTCCACGAGCGGGTGCTGCGAGAGCAGGTGGAAGGTCCACGAGAGGTTGAGCGCCGTCGTCTCGTGCCCCGCCAGGAAGAGGATCAGCACCTCGTCGCGCACCTGCCGGTCGGTCATGCGAGCGCCGTCCTCGTCCTGCGCCGCGAGGAGCATCGCGAGCAGGTCGTCGTCGGGCCCGGCGCCGCCCATCGCGCGCCGCCGCGAGATGAACCCTCGCACCACCGCGTCGAGCCGCTCGCTCACCTCGTTCACCCGCCGGTTGGCCGCCGTCGGCAGCCGGCTCATCGCCGGGACCAGCAGGTAGAGCGGGTCCGCGAAGCGCTCCATGATCGCCTCGATGCAGCGCGAGACCTCGCGGGTGTCGCCCGCCTCCGCGCCGAAGAGCGCGTGCGTCACGATGTCCGAGGTGAGCGCCATCATCGCCTGGTGCAGGTCGATGGTCTCGCCGTCGCGCCAGCCCTCCAGCATCCGCGCCGCGTGCAGCACCATCCCGGCCCCGTAGCCCGCGATGCGCTCGCGGTGGAAGGCCGGCTGGATCAGCCGCCGCTGGCGCTTCCAGAGCTCGCCCTCGCTGGTGAGCAGGCCCTCGCCGAGCACGCGCTTCAGCTCGCGCAGGAAGACGTCCTTCTGGAGGTTCGCGGCGGTCTTCACGAAGGCCTGCTCGACCAGGGCGGGGTCGTTGAGCAGCCACGCTCGCCGTCCGACGAAGTCCATCTCCACGAGGTCGCCGCGGCGCGCCGTGTCCTCCAGGAAGCCCAGCGGCGACCGGAAATAGTGAAGCATCGACCCGACCAGCGGGAGCCGGGCGGCGATGGGGACCGGAGCGAGCGACGTGGCGTCCACCGCGCGAGTGTCGGGCGTCGGCGGCGCGGGGCGCAACCGTCGGGGCGGCGCCGGACACTGGCAGTCGATCGGGCGGGCACCAGACTCGCTCGTGCGTGTTCGCCGCGCGTCCCCCATCGCTGCGCCCCTCCTGCGCATGGGCCCTGCTCGGGCTCGGCCTCTCCGCGTGCGCCGCCCGCCGCGTCGCCCCGGTCGTGGCGCCGCCCCCTCTCGTCCCGCCGCCTCCGCAGCCGTCTCCGCCGAGGGCGAGGGCCTGCGTGGAGGAGCCCTCGCTGCCCGCCACGCCCATCGCACCGCCGCTCGCCTCGCCCGAGGAGGAACTCTCCCCCGTGGCGCGAGGGCTCTGCGCCAGCGTGCGCGCTCGAAGCGCCGCGCGGCTTCGGACGCGCGCGGGCTGGTCCCACCTGCACGCGTCGCACTGGTGCCTCGCCACCCCGGCGGGCGCCTGGGCGATGGCGGTGGAGGGCCTGTCGGTGGCGCGCGAGGGCGGCGTCGTCGGTCCGCAGATCACCGTGCGACTGCGCTGGATCCCCGCGGAGGGAGAGGTGGTGCGCTCCGAGCGGGCGATGCCGATCCTCGACGCGGGCGACTCCTACGACGAGGTGACCGCCGCCGCGATCTTCGACTGGGACGGCGACGGGCTGCCCGAGCTCGCGCTGCGGCACACCCGCCACCGCACCGAGCTCGACCACTCGACCGCCTACGCGATCGTCACGGCGCGCGGCGGGCGCATCGCCCCCTACGCGGCGGCGCCCGTGGAGGTGCAGCGCGTCGCGGACTTCGACGGCGACGGCCGACCCGACCTCGAGCTGCCCCCGGGCCTCGGGGCCGCGATGACCTGCGACGGCGTGGTCGAGCACGACGGCCCCGCCCGCGTCGCCCTCTCGCTCCCCGACGGAACCTTCTCCGAGGACCACCCCGCCGCGCGCGCCTTCGTCCGTCGGCAGTGCCGTGGCTTCGGCGACGACGGCACCCTCCTCTCGCCCGACGACGGCCGCAGCGCGATGGGCGTCGCGTGCGCCCTGTACCGCGGGGTCCCGGCGGAGTGGGTCACCTCTCGGGTGCGCTCGGAGTACCCCGTCCGCAACGCCGACGCGGGCGACGACGAGGGCGCCCGCAGCCGCGACGAGTGCTTCGCCCTGGAGGGACTGCTTCGCCTGGCGCGCGCCGCGGTCCCCTTCACGCTGGCGCCGCTCTGCCCCGCGCGCTGAGGCGGCGGGGTTGCTACGCTCCGGGCCGATGAGCACCCCGGATGACCTCGACGAGCGCCTCTTCGTAGCGGTGGAGAAGGGCGACGTGGAGTCGGCGAGGGCGGCGCTCGCGGGCGGAGCCGACGCCCGCTACGTCCGGGAGGAGAGCGGGGATTCGTTTCGGGTGCAGACCCCGGTGCTCTACCTCGCGTGCGCGAGGAAGAACCGCGACCTCGTCGAGCTGCTGCTCGCCCACGGCGCCGACCCCGACGCCTGCTTCAAGGACGACGAGAGCTGGCACCAGAAGGACACCTGCCTCCGCGCGGCGATGCCCTCGCTGGAGATCGTGACCCTGCTGCTGGAGCGGGGCGCCGACCCCAATCAGCCCTCGGAGGCCGGGGAGTCGTGCCGTACGCCGACGCACGCCCTGCAGGACGCGGCGGAGCACGCGGAGCTCACGGCGCTGCTGAAGCGCCACGGCGCGGACCTCGACAAGATGCCCTCGGCGCTCGAAGAGCGCGCCCGCAAGCAGGCCGCGGACTCCAGGCGACAGCGGTCGGTGAAGGCGATCGTCGCCAGCGGACCCAACGCCTCGGCGAAGAAGCGCAACCAGCGGCGTCGACCGCACTGATCGACGCGCCCATGCGAACACGAACGGACCCCATGGCAATCACCCTGCGGCGGGCCCTCCTCGCGCTGCCTGCGCTCCTGGGCGCTCTCACCGTCGCCTGTGCCTCGCCGGGCGACACGCCGACGAGCGAGGAGCCCGACGCCGACACCTCTCCGACCACCGACGCCGGGGAGGCGATGGACCTCGCCGCCGCATCGGACACGGCGCCCGTCGCCACCATGGACGCCCCGGCGCGCCCCGACGTGGGCCGCGACGTCGGGGTGCAGGACAGCTCCAGGGACACCGGAGTCTCCACCGCCGCGGACGTCCCCGCGGTGGCCGACGTGCGGATCGTGGACGTGCCGGTGACGCCGCCGCCCAGGTCGGGCGGGTACTACGCCTCGACGCGCTCGGCGCACGGCACCGTCGACGCCAACCTCACGAGCTATCAATACGCCCCGGCCTTCGTGTTCGACGGCGGGCGCTACCACTACTTCGCGTGCGTGGGCGTCGCGGGCGACTGGATCCAGCACAAGTCCGCGACGACCCTCGCGGGCCTCGCCGCGACGCCGTTTCGCACGGTGCTCTCGCCCTCGCCGGGAGAGAACCACACCTGCGACCCGGCGGTCGTGAAGGGCGCCGACGGCCGCTGGTACCTGCACTACTCGAACACCCCCGGAGGCACGTACACCGACGCCGGCGTGGCCGTGGCCG
This sequence comes from uncultured Myxococcaceae bacterium, assembly GCA_966211675.1. Classification (GTDB taxonomy): domain Bacteria; phylum Myxococcota_A; class Polyangia; order Polyangiales; genus SCUS01. Next base: position 2,352 of record CBIHPK010000027.1, on the reverse strand, counting down.
ACCGCCCGGAGGGGCCCTACACCCGGATCTCCACGGACCTGCTCGGGCACTACTCCGGGCTCGCCGCGGGGCAGTACGGGCGCGGACAGACCACCGTGACCCTCGGCCCCGACGGCGCCTGGTACATGGCCTTCACCAACCAGATCGCGCCGATGGAGCCGAACAGCGTGGTGATCCTTCGCTCGCCGGACCCGTCCTTCGCCCGCACCCGCACGGAGGTCGCGCGCATCGACCCGGGCGAGATCGGTGGATGGTCCACGCAGCTCTCGTACGACCCGCCGAGCGGGCGCTTCGTCTTCATCGAGCCCGCCGGCGCTGCGGGCTTCCTGGTGACCTCGTTCGACGCGGGCTTCCACCGCGTGGCGCAGGAGACGCTGGCGCTGCCGCCGGGCGCGGGCGTGCCGGGCGAGGGTCAGGCCTTCCTCACGGACAGCGACGGCCACCTCCTCACGACCTCAGCCGACGCCAACGGCAGCCTCGTGGTGGTGGGCGCCACCAACGGACCCGAGCGCGGGGGCCTCCCCCGATGGATCACCGGTCCCAACGAGTGGCGCACGTTCCGCGTCGACCCGCTGGGCGTGGTCGACCTCGTGGCGCCGCTGCCGGGGAGCGTGCGCGTGGCGGGATGGAGCTACGACCCGAACGACCGCGGGTGGTCCATCGACACGCACATCTACGTGGGGCTGCCCGGCGGCGCGAGCCGGGTGGGCACCAACGACGGGGCGACGCGAGTGCCCCGAGCCGACGTGAACGCCGCCGAGGGGACCACCGGCGTGCACGGCTTCGACGTCACGATCCCGACGGCGCTGCGCGGTCCCGTGGAGGTCTGCACCGCGGCGATCAACGTCGGCAGCGGGACCAACACCTGGCTCGCGTGCCGCACGGTGACCGTGGCCAACTGAGGTAGCCTTCGTCGCGGAGGGCTCCCCCATGAAGACCGAGACCGATCCGAAGTTCGCTCGCTGCCTCGTGTACGGCGCGTCGGGGTACACCGGAGAGCTCATCGCCGAGCGCGCCGCGGAGCTCGGGCTCAGGCCCATCCTGGCGGGTCGCTCGGAGGCGAAGCTGCGCCCCATCGCCGAGCGCCTCGGGATGCCGATGCGCGCCTTCGGGCTCGACGACCCCGCGGCGCTCGACCGCGGGCTCGCGGACGTCGACGTGGTGATCCACGCGGCGGGGCCCTTCTCCCGCACGTCGCGCCCGATGGTGGACGCGTGCGTGCGATCGCGGGTCCACTACCTGGACATCACCGGGGAGATCCCGGTCTTCGAGGCCTGCGCGGCGCGCGACCGCGAGGCCCAGGACGCGGGCGTGATGCTGATGCCGGGCACCGGCTTCGACGTGGTCCCCTCGGACTGCCTCGCGAAGCACGTGGCGCAGCGGCTCCCGGACGCGACGCACCTCACGCTCGCCTTCCACAGCGTCGGCGGCGGTCCCTCGCACGGCACCGCGTCCACGATGCTCGAGTCGCTGCACCTGCCCAACCTGGTGCGGCGCGGCGGGAAGATCGTCGAGGTCCCGAGCGGTCGCCTCTCTCGCGACGTCGACTTCGGCCGCGGCCCTCGCGCGACGCTCGGCATCCCCTGGGGCGACGTCTCGACGGCCTGGTACTCGACGAAGATCCCGAGCATCGAGGTGTACATCGCCGCGCCGCGCGCCGCGGTCTGGGGCGCGAAGGCCCTGCGCCTCGCCGCCCCCGCGTTGCGCTCGCCGTGGGTGCAGCGAGCGCTGCAGTCGCGCATCGACCCGGGCGGACCGAGCCCGGAGGCGCGCCGCCGGTCGTACAGCCTGATGTGGGCCGAGGCCCGCCGGGGCGACCAGCGGGCGGTCTCGCGGATGCGGGTTCCGGAGGGCTACACGCTGACGGCGCAGACCTCCATCGCGATCGCCGGGAGGGCGCTCTCCGGCGGCGCCCAGCCGGGCTTTCGCACGCCCTCGATGGCCTTCGGGGCGGACTTCATCCTGGAGTTCGACGGGGTCACGCGCAGCGACGAGCCCGCGGGCTGAACCCACCCGCGCGGTGCCCCTCATGCAGACGGCTCGCGCAGTTGTCCGGTCGCTGTGCCCCGCGTCCGCGGGTTGAAAGCCCTTTCCCTTCTACACATCTCGACAGGGTTCGGAACGCACCAGGGCCACCAGTTCTGCAGGGGATTCTGGAGGCGCATGGGTCGGCGCCGAGACACCGCCGGGACGCCGCAGAGACGCCGCAGGGACGCCGCAGGGACGCCGCAGGAACGCCGCAGAGACGCCGCAGAGACGCCGCAGAGACGCCGCAGGGACGCCGCAGGAACGCCGCAGAGACGCCGCCCACTCCGCGGTTGCGGACGGCCCGCGAGCGGGCCTGCAACCGCT
>CBIHPK010000026.1:0-58352 GCA_966211675.1 uncultured Myxococcaceae bacterium | reverse complement strand
CACCCATCGGGGGACCACCCATCGGGGGACCACCCATCGGGGGACCACCCATCGGGGGACCACCCATCGGAGGCTCGTGGGGCATCGACGGACCGGAGGGGCCGCGAGATCCGATGGGCGGCATCGCCCCGCCCGAGCCCGGGCGCAGCGGAGGAGGGCCGCCCAGGGGACCGGCCGCCTGGCTGCCCGGACCCATCACGGTGCTGCGCGGCGGACCGCCCGGGGGACCGGCGAGAGGGCTCGCCTGCCTCGGCTCCGGAGGACCGCCCATCGGGCCCGGAGAGGACATCGGACCAGGGGACGACCCGCGGCCGAGGGGAGCTCCAGGCCCCGGACGACCGCCGAGCGGAGGCGGGCCGAAGCCGCCTGCGGCGCGCGGGGGCTCCGGGGTCTCGGGCGAGTCATCGTACCCGCCGTCCTCACCCCCGGAGGGGGCGCCGACCTCGAGGTCGCTGCCGCTCTCGTCGACTCCAGCGTCGTCCATCGCGCCGGCCATGTCGCCCATGTCCACGGTGACGACGAAGTCGCCGATGTAGATCTTGTCGCCGGGCCGGATCACCGACGGCGTGGTGATGCGGCGGCCGTTGAGATAGGTGCCGTTGGTGCTCTTCAGGTCGGCGACGAAGAAGCGCCCCTCTCTACAGAACACCTGCGAGTGACGCTTGGAGACGTTGCCCTTCGGGAGGACGATGTCGTTGCCAGGGACGCGGCCGACGGTGACCTCGTCCTTGTCGAACTCCATCCGCTTGGGCGTCCCACCCTTCTCCGTCACGTTTAGCGTCAGCATCGCGGCAACTTCGCTCCTGTTCGGGGCGCATCGTAACCGATTCCGTCTCCGCCATGCCTAGCAACTTGGAGTCGACGCGGAGATCCCTCGCAACACCCGCAACAACCCGTCCGCCACGCCGCCGACGCACACGGGCGCGCCCGTCGGGTCGAGCACGAGGCAGGTCGCCTCCGCCCCCTCCGGCGCGATCACCGGCCGGCCGAAGCGGAGCGCGCGGGCCGTCTCCTCGTCGACCGCGACGGTGCGCATCCAGCGCCCGGCCTGCGACCATCCCTCGACCGCCTCGCGCACCGCGGCCTTCATCCCCGCGTCGCCCCGCGCCGCGGCCATCAAGGTCGCGCCGTCGAAGGCCCCCTCCAGCGTGAAGGCCCCGGAGCGCGTCCGCCGCAGCGCCGTGAGGTGCCCGCGGGTGCCGAGCGCGAGCGCCAGGTCGCGCGCCAGCGAGCGCACGTAGAATCCCTTGCTCACCGTCAGCGACAGAGAGCACTCCGCCGGGTCGGCGCTCGCGGAGTTCACGACGGCGTCTCGCAGCACCACCTCGCGCGCCTCGGGCACCACCACCTCGCCGCGGCGCACGCGGGCGTGCATCGCCTCGCCGTCGACCTTGATCGCGCTCACCACGGGAGGCACCTGCGAGAGGGTCCCGCGCATGGCGGCGAGCGCCCGCTCGATGGCTGCACGCGTCGGAGCGGCGGTGCCCTCCGGAGCGCGGGCGACGACCTCGCCGTCCGCGTCCAGGCTGTCGGTCTCCGCCCCGAAAGCCACCGTCGCCTCGTAGGCCTTGTCGTCCGCCGAGAGGTGCGCCGACAGCTTGGTCGCCTCACCGAGCATCAGCACCAGCACCCCCGTCGCCATCGGATCGAGCGTGCCCGCGTGGCCTACCTCGCGCTGCCCGAGGGCCCGGCGCGCCGCCGCCACCACGTCATGGGAGGTCGGGCCGCGCGGCTTGTCCACCCGCAGCACGCCGTCGATGGGCGGTCGTCGAGGAGGCACCGCTCAGACCGGGTCGCCGGGCTTCCGCTCGTCGTCCGGAGCAGGCGCAGGCGCGGCCTTCAGCTCGTCGCTCACCTCTCGCATCAGCGCGTCGAGGCGCACCAGGTCATCGCGGTTGGCGTCGAGCGAGAAGTGCAGCTCCGGGGCGTGTCGGAGTCCGAGGCGCGGCGCGAGCTTCGAGCGGATCATCGACGCCAGCTTGTCGAGGCGTCGTCCCGCGACCTTCGCTCGGATGCCGCCAGGGTCGTCGCCCATCAGCACGAAGCCGACCTGCGCCTGCGAGACGTCCTCGGAGACCTTGGTCGCGGTGATCACCACGCCCTCGAGCCGCGGGTCGCGGAACTCCTGCGACAGCATCACCGCGAGCTCCTGCGTGACGCGCGCGCCGACCCGCGCCGCGCGGTGTCCGGTCTCAGCCTTCTTCACTACCACCGAACTTCTCCATCAGCCCGGAGGCCTCTTCCATGCCCGTTCCGCCCGCGAGCGGCTCGTCGTCCGAGTACACCTGGAAGGCGACCTCGCGTCCGCTCACCAACGCCGCGCCCGCGATGGCCGAGGCCACCGCGGCGGTCACCTTGTCGAGCACCTCGACCACGTGGCCGCGCTCCGTCGAGATCGCCGAGACCGCGAGCGTCGCGACCTGCCAGCGCTCCTGGTCGCCCACCTCGGCGACGGCGACGTTGAAGCGAGCGCGCACCCGGTCCGCCGCGCGGCGCACGATGGCGCGACGGTCCTTCAGCGAGTGCGCCGCCGGGAGGTGAAGACGGAGGCGCAGGAGTCCGATCACCATGGGTCAGCCTACTCCGCGCGCCACAGCACCCGCAGTCCGCCGTCGCACTCGACCGCGGCGCGGAGCGCGTCCCGGAGCCCCCGCAGCATCACCGCCGCGAGCAGCTCGGGCTGCGACTCCCGCTCCTCCTCGGAGGGCTCGCGCCTGCCGCTGAGGACCTCCAGCACCGCCGACGGATCGACCTTCCGCCGCTGCTTCAGCTCGAACTCCTCGGCCACCACCCGCGCGATGTACGCCGCCGCGGCGACGCGACGGCTCTTGCGCAGCACGTTGGCCACGCGCACCGCCATGGTCCGGCAGCGCACCGGCGAGAAGCGCCCCGAGCGAGGCCCGCGAGCGGACCACTCCCAGGGCTTGCCGGAGACCTCCGTCACGGCGGCCATCACCGCCTCGAAGGGGTCCCGGCCTTCCCAGTGGTACTCCCATGATCCGGGCAGCTCATCGCCGTCCTCGTCCAGGATCTGGAAGCGCGTCGCGCCGGACATCCGAACCTGCATCGCCACTGGACCCTCGTTTCATCGCCTCGCGGTCCCCTCCTCAGAGGCGCGCGGCGACCTCCTCGAGCTCGTACACCTCGATGATGTCCCCGGCCTTGATCTCCGGGGTGTTCTCGAGGGCGATGCCGCACTCGAAGCCCTGCGTGACCTCCTTCACGTCGTCCTTGATGCGGCGGAGCGAGCCGAGCTTGCCCTCCCACTTCACGGCGCCCTCGCGACGGAGCCGAGCGCGGGCGTTACGCCGCACGAGCCCTTCGGTGACCATGCAGCCCGCGACGACGCCGGTCTTGGTGATGTTGAACACCATCCGGACCTCCGCCTTGCCGAGCGGCTTCTCGATGAAGGTCGGCTTGAGCTGACCCAGCATCAGCGCCTTCACGTCGTCCACGGCCTCGTAGATGATCGTGTAGAACTTCAGCGCCACGCGGGCCTCGTCGGCCGCCGCCTGCGCCTTGCCGGCCGGGCGGACGTTGAAGCCGATGATCACCGCGTTGGAGGCCGACGCGAGCTGCACGTCGGTCTCGGTGATGGCGCCCACCGCGCCGTGGATCACCGACACGCGGACCTTCTCCGTCGTCAGCGCCGTCAGGGCCTTCTTCAAGCCCTCCACCGCGCCCTGCGCATCCGCCTTGATCACAAGGTTGATGTTGATCTGCGCCGCGTCGCCGCTGATGGCCGCCGCGACCCTCGCCGCGAGGTCGTCGCTCGGGCGCGACTCCGTCGGGCGCTTGGTGAGCATCTTGATCTGCTCGGCCACCTCCTGCGCCTTGCGCAGGTCGGCCGCCACGTAGAGCTTGTCGCCCGCCGTGGGCACCTCGCTCAGGCCCACGATCTCCACCGGCGTGCTCGGGCCCGCCTTGTCGATCAGCTTGCCGCGGTCGTCGTACATCGCTCGGATGCGGCCGTAGGAGCCGCCCACGAGCACCGCGTCGCCGTTGCGCAGGACGCCCTCCTGCACGAGCAGGCGCGCCACCGGGCCGCGGCCCTTGTCCAGCTTGGCCTCGAAGACCGTGCCCACCGCGGGGCGCTTCGGGTCGGCCTTGAGCTCGAGCAGCTCGTTCTGCAGCGCCAGGCTCTCGAGGAGCTGGTCGATGCCCGTGCGCGCCTTCGCGCTCACCTGCACCACCAGCACGTCGCCGCCGTCGCGCTCGGTGATCACGTCGTACTGGAGCAGCTGGTTGAGCACCCGGTCGGGGTTCGCGTCCGGCTTGTCCATCTTGTTGAGCGCCACCACGATCGGCGTCTTCGCCGCCTTCGCGTGGGCGATCGCCTCGACGGTCGTCGGCATCACGCCGTCGTCCGCCGCGACCACCAGCACCGCCACGTCGGTGAGCTGAGCGCCGCGCGACCGGAGCGACGTGAAGGCCTCGTGACCCGGCGTGTCGAAGAAGACCACCATCCCCTTCGGGGTGCTCACGCGGTACGCGCGCACCTCCTGGGTGATGCCGCCGGCCTCGCCCTCCGCCACGCGCATCCCGAGGATGGCGTCGAGGAGCGTCGTCTTGCCGTGGTCGACGTGGCCCATGACCGTGACCACCGGGGCGCGCGGCACCGGCGGGGACGGCTCGAAGGTCGCGAGCGCCCGCTTCACCACCTCTTCGAGGTTGAGGGCGACGTCCTCGACCGAGTACCCGAACTCGCTCGCCAGCAGCTTCGCCGTGTCCGAGTCGAGCGTGGAGTTGATGTTCTTCCCCTTCTCGCCCATCTGGATGAGCTTGAGGAGGACATCGGTTGCCTTGAGGCTCATCCGACGCGCCAGCTCCTGGAGGGAGATCTGCGCCTCGATCTTGATGACCTTCTTGTGCTGCGACATCTCCGTGATCGGCGCGGCCTTGGAGTTGATGCCTCCGCGCTGATGCATCGGGATCGGCTGGAACCGGTTGGTCGTCTTGTTGTAGACGCCGGGCACGCTGGGTCGGCCGATCATCGGCGGACGGCGGGCGTTGGGCCCGGAGGCCACCGGGGTCTTCACCTCGACGAAGCCCGGGCGTCCGGCCGGCCGCGACGCGGACATGCCCGACGGGCCCTGCCGCGAGGCCTCGTAGACGACCGTGCGCGTCACTGGATCCCAGCGCGCGATGCCGCTCTTCTGCTGCTGCGCCGGAGGCGGAGTGCTCGGACGCGGGGCCTCGACGGGCTTCGCCTCGACCACCTGCGCCGCGGGCGGGGCGCTCGCGGGCTGCGCCTGGACCTCGGGCTCCGGAGCGGGCTCCGGCTCGATCACGGCGGGCGTCGGGGCGGGGGCCTCGACCTTCGCCTCGACCACCGGAGGCGCGGCGGGCTCCTCGACCTTCGGCGCGACCACCACCGGCGGAGGCGTCGGGGCCGCGGGCTCCTCGACCTTCGGGGCGACCCTGGCCTCGACGACCGGCGGAGCGGGCTCCTCGACCTTCGGGGCCTCGGCCTTCGGCGCGACCACCGCGGGCGGAGGCGCGGCAGGCTCCTCGACCTTCGGCTCGACCCGCGCTTCGACGACCGGCGGAGCGGGCGGCGCGGCCTCGACCGGAGCCTCGACCTTCGCCGGCTCCTTCGTCACGACGGGCGGCGGCGGAGGCGCCTCGGCGACGCGGACCACGGGCTTCGGGCGGGCGGGTGCCGGCGGAGGCTCGACGCGCTTGAGCTTCTTCACTCCGGGCGCGACCTCGACCTCGACGAATTGAGACTGCTTCTCGCGAAGCAGAGACGTCTTGATCTGGTCAAGGTAGGCGCCGTCGACCTTCGACATCTTGTTCTTCACTTCGATGCCGAGCGCGCGGATCTTCAGGAGTACGGCGTCCGTATCCATCTTGAGATCCTCCGCGATCTCATAAACCCTCACCGTACCCTGCATCAGTCCTCCAGTGTCCCAAGGCGATCGACCGTCGCGGCGAGTTCCGCCGCGATGCGCGCTTCCCGGATCGCGAGGAGAGAGACCTCCCCGCGGCCGAGCAGCGCGCCGAATTCCTGCTTCGTTGCGTAGGGCGCCGACCTGCGCGCGCCCTCCGCGATGGAGCGCGCGTTGCCGCCCGCGTCCTTCGCTACCAGCACCAGATGCGCCTGGCCCTTGGCGACGGCCGTATCCACGGCCTCCGCCCCGATGGCCAGCACTTTCGTCCGCGAGGCGACCAGCAGCAGCGAGGTGATCCGCTGCGCCATCGCCGCCCGCAGCTCCGAGAGCAGCGCCGCCGCGTCGAGGTCGCGCCGCGCCTCGACCTTCAGCGACCGCTCCGCCGCGTGGCGCTTCACCATCGTCGCGACGCAGGCCTTCGTCGGGTGCACCCAGGCCCCGCGGCCGCTCTTCACGGCGCGCGGGTCGAGGGCCAGGCCCTGGTCGGGGCCGACCACCACGCGCACGAGCTCGTCGCGCTCGCCGCGCAGCCGGCAGGCCACGCAGGTGCGCTCGGAGGTCTTCGTGCTGGTGGTGTTCGGCGCGCTCATCAGGTCACCCCTCCACCGACTCGCCGCGCTCGGCGTTCTCGGCGCGGAGGGCCTTGCGGGCCTCCTCGATGACCTTCTGCTCGGAGCTGAGGAAGGTCTGCGCGCCGAGCTTGATCTGCCGCACCTTGCGCAGCCCGAGGCCCGTGTCGCGCAGGAGCGAGTCCTCGTGCGTGGTGTGCAGCTGCTCGACGGTGCTCACGCCCGCGGCGGTGAGCAGGTTGATCGTGTGCTCGCCGACGCCGCGCACGAAGAGCAGGCGCTCGCGCTCGGAGAGCGGCTCGGTGCGGCGCGAGGCCTCGCGGATGCGCCGCTGACGCAGCTCCTCCATCGCGGTCTCCGCCGACGACTTGATGCGGTCGGCGTTCTCCGCGCCGCCGAGCCCGGGGATGCCCGCGAGCTCGTCGGTGCTGGCCTCCGCGACCTCCTCGAGCGACCGGAAGCCCAGCTTGTACATCGTCTGCGCGATGCTCGGCGTGACCCCGGGGATGAGGGAGAGGGCGTTGATCGACTCCTCCTCCATCTGCTTGAACTTGCTCTCGGAGATGATGTCGAGCTTCCAGCCCGTGAGCTGCGAGGCGAGCCGGACGTTCTGCCCCTTGCGGCCGATGGCCAGCGAGAGCTTCTCGTCGGACACCACCAGCTCCATCGCGTGGTCGGCCTCGTTGACCAGCACGCGCGAGATCTCCGCCGGCGCGATGGCGTTGCAGACGTAGCGCGCCGGGTCGCGGTCGTAGGGGACGATGTCAATGCGCTCGCCGCGGAGCTCCTGCACCACGGCCTGCACGCGCGAGCCCTTGACGCCCACGCAGGCGCCCACCGGGTCGACGTCGAGGTCGCGCGAGGACACCGCGATCTTGCTGCGCACGCCGGGCTCACGCGCGGCGGCGACGATCTTCACGATGCCCTCGTAGATCTCCGGGACCTCGGCCTCGAAGAGCTTGATGAGCAGCCCCACGTCGCCGCGGGAGAGCAGCACCTGCGGGCCCTTGGCCTCGCGGTCGATGTCCTTCACGAAGGCCACGATGCGCTCGCCGGGGCGGTAGCTCTCGCGCGGGACCTGGTCCTTGGCGCGCAGGATCGCCTCGGTGCGCCCGAGGTCGACGATGATGTCGTTGCGCTCGAAGCGGCGGAAGATGCCGGTGATGATCTCGCCCTTGCGGGAGATGTACTCGTTGAACACCAGCTCGCGCTCGGCGTCGCGCACGCGCTGGATGATCACCTGCTTGGCCGCCTGCGCCGCGATGCGGCCGAAGCCCTTGCGCAGCGTCGAGAGGTTGAGCACGTCGCCCCACTTGGCCTCCTGCTCGGCCGCCTTGCGCTCGTCCTCCGGGCGGTAGAACACCTGGAAGGCCAGCTGCTCGCCCACCTGCGCGTCGGGGTCCATCTTGCGCGCCACGTCCAGGGGGATCTCCTGGTCGGGCTGCGTGACCATGTCGACCACGGTCATGTGCTGATAGAGGTCGACCGCGCCGTCGCGCTCGCTGTAGCGGGCGACGAGCTCTCGGGTGCCCCCGAGGTGCTTTCGCGCCGCCGACAGGATCGCGCTCTCGAGCGTCAGCACGAGGACCGAGCGTTCGATGCCCTTGTCCTTGGCGACCGCGTCGAGCGTCATGCTCAGGTTGAGGGTCTGCTGCGCGGGGGGTTGGGGTGCTTGCTGCTTAGCTGCCATGTTGTTTACCTTCCAGCCTCAGGCGACTCATCGCCCGCAGCCTTCGCGACCCCGTCCTTCTTCGCTGGTCGAGGCGCCTTGGGGCCCTTGCCCGGCTTCACCGGCTTCGGGGCTTTGATCTCCAACAATCGCGCGCGGGACACCTGCCGGCGGGGGATCGCGACCTCGCGACCACCCACCGACACCCGCACCGTGTATCCATCCTTGTCATCGCTCGTCCCGAGGAGCGGCCCCTCGAAGGACGTCTTGCCCTCGAGCGGCCCGCGCGTCCGGATCTTCACGACCAGACCCGCGAAGCGATCGAAATCCTGCCGGGTCTGCACCGGCCGCTCGAAGCCGGGCGAGCTCACCTCGAGGTCGTAGGCCACCTCGATGCGATCGTCGTCGTCGAGTAGCGCCGAGACCGCGTGGCTCACCGCCGCGCACTCGTCGGCGGTGGTGCCGGGGTGGGACTCGTCAGGCTTCACCCTGGGGTCGCCCCCCGGGCGATCGATGTAGAGACGAAGAACACCGCGGCCCGGACCCTGGAGCCATTCCAGGGCTACGAGTTCGACGCCATTCCTGGCGGCGATGGGCTCGATCTCTCCGCGGAGCTGTTCAACATCGACGCGCACGCACTCTCCGTTCAGCCGCCTCCGGGGCCCGAACGGTCGCGCGACCAGCGCCGCCTGCTGACGGATCGCGTCGCCCGCCCCTTACCCCTCCTCTCCCCGATTCCTGCCGATGAGGGCGGAGAAGCGGTAGAGCGGAGAGAGGAGCATCGGCGAGGCGCGGGTGATCCGAGAGAAGTCGGACTCACCAGCCCTGCTGCACCGTGATGGTGAAGCAGCACCGATGGTTCTCGGGGGGGCTAACCCGGATGGGAGGAAGAAACATCCCCGAGGACGGCGGGGCATGTACCACCGTCCAGCAGAGAGCACAAGCTCGCCGTGAGCGTAGTTCAGGGAGCGGGCGTGGCGGAGGGGGCGGGCGCCGCGGCGGGGGCCTGCGCCTCGCCTTCGGGGACGATGTGGAACTCCACGCGGCGGTTCTGCGCGCGGATCGCGGCGGTGGTGCCCGGCGTGACCGGGCGGGTCTCGCCGAAGCCCGTCGAGGTGAGGCGGGCGGCGTCGATGCCGTGGCCGGTAAGCCAGGCCACGACGCTGGCGGCCCGGCGCTGCGAGAGCGCGAGGTTGGCGGCGTCCTCGCCCACGTCGTCGGTGTGCCCCTCGACGGAGACGTGGCGGATCTCCGGCGTGGCCGCGAGCGCGTCGGCGACGGCGGTGAGCACCGGGAAGCTGGTGCGCAGCACGACGTCGCGGTTGGGCGCGAAGAACACCGGGCGGTTGATGCGGATCTGCCCGCCGTCGACGAGCACGAGCCCGGGGCAGCCGTTGCGCAGGGGGTCGGCGCTGGGCGCGCCGGGCCGGTCGGGGCAGTGGTCCGTGAGGTCGGGCACCGAGTCGTGGTCGCGGTCCGGCGCCGGGCAGCCCGCGCGCGCCGGGTCGGGGTGCAGCCCGATGGGCTCCGCGGGGCACTGGTCGGCGTGGTCGAAGACGCCGTCGTGGTCGCCGTCCGCGTCGGGGCAGCCCGCGCGCTCGGGGTTGGGGTGATCGCCCGCCGGGACGCTCACGCACTGGTCCTGCGGGTCGAGCACGCCGTCGTGGTCGGTGTCGGGGATGGCGCAGCCCGCGCGCGCCGGGTCGGGGTGCTCGCCGGCGGCGTCGTTGGGGCACTGGTCGTCGGGGTCGAAGACGCCGTCGCCGTCGGTGTCCGTCGCGGGGCAGCCGCGGCGCGCCGGGTCCGGGTGATCGCCCGCGGGCTGATCGGCGCAGAGGTCGTCGGGGTCGTTGACGCCGTCGTGGTCGCGGTCCGTGGGCGCCGGCGGGGGCGGGGGCGCGTCGGCGACGCCGCGGAACGCGAGCGTGAGGCCCGCGTGCCAGTACGAGACGTCGGGGGAGGCCTGCGAGAGCGAGAGCGAGGTGTTGCCCGCGTCGCCGATGGCGGGCACCGCGGAGCGGCCGTCCCAGATGTATCCGAAGCGGCCGTAGGGGCCGAAGGCGACGCCGTCGGTGACCTGGAACTCGAAGCCGAGGCCCGCGTCGAAGCCGGGCGACGTCACGGTGCCGGGGAGCGCCGCGCCCGCGTTGGCGTCCACCCAGAGGCGGCCGACGGAGCCCAGCATCGGCTCGAAGCGGAAGCCCGCGCTGAGCGTGAGCAGCCCGAGGCTGTCGCCGAAGGCGGAGTCGCGGAAGAAGCGCCCGAAGGCGCCGCCGAACTGCACCGCGAGGGGCGTCGAGAACAGGTTGATCGCGATGCGCGCGGTGCCGACCACGGTCGTCGTGTCGGTATTGAAGTCGGAGTGATCGAAGTCGCGGATGGTCGTCCCCGCGCCGGCTTCGAGGCGGAAGGTCCACGGCTGAAGCCGCTGGGCGAGCGCGGTGGAGGGGAGCGCCGTCAGCGCGAGGCTGGCGAGCGCGGCGCACGAGACGAGGGCAGGGCGACGCATGTTGTTGGGCGCGTGGGTACCACCCTTCGCCAGAGGGTGGAAGGCTCCGGCAGGGACCGCGGGGCACTTCGCCCCGCCGTAGACAAAGGGGGCGGCGCGACGAAGCCGCGAGGCCGGAGGGCGCCGGAGCGATCGCGCGAGAAGCGCGGCGATAGGGGCGGCACGGCCGTTGCGCAGGGGGTCAGTCCTGCCATGACCACCCCCTCTCCTTCGACCGCTCCCGACGCGACCGCCAACGCCGGGCACGATCTTCCTCGCGACATCCTTTCGGGCTTCCTCGTCTTCCTCATCGCGCTCCCGCTCTGCCTCGGCATCTCGATGGCGAGCGGCTTCCCTCCGGTCGCGGGCATCCTCACCGCCGTCATCGGCGGCCTCGTCGCGACCTGGTTCGGCTCCGCGCGGCTCACCATCAAGGGCCCCGCCGCGGGCCTCATCGTCATCGCGCTAGGAGCCGTCACCGACCTCGGCCACGGCGACCTCGCCCTCGGCTACCGCCGCGCGCTCGCCGTCGGCGTCGTGGCCGCGGTGGTGCAGATCGTCTTCGCGCTGGTGAAGGCCGGCCGCCTCGGCGAGGTGTTTCCGACCCACGTGGTGCACGGGATGCTCGCCGCCATCGGCGTGATCATCGTCTCCAAGCAGGCGCACATCATGCTCGGCGTCGCGCCGCACTCGAAGTCGCCCCTCGGCCTGCTCGCCGAGCTGCCGCGCTCCATCGCGCACCTCAACCCCGAGATCGCGCTCGTCGGCGTGCTCAGCCTGGGGCTGCTCTTCGGGCACCTCGCGCTCTCGCAGAAGATCGCCTGGCTGAAGAAGATCCCCGCGCAGCTCGTGGTGCTGCTGATCGCGATCCCGCTGGGGCGCTTCTTCGACCTCGAGCACCCGCACACGTACACGCTCTCGGTGACGCACCAGGCCTACGCCATCGGCCCGGGCTTCCTCGTGAACCTCCCGGCGAGCATCGTCAGCTCCCTCGGCCGCCCGGACTTCTCCGGCGCCTTCACCGGCGACTTCGTGAAGTACGTCGTGATGTTCGCCCTCGTGGGCAGCCTCGAGTCGCTGCTCTCCGCGCGCGCCGTCGACGTCCTCGACCCGCAGCGCCGCCGCTCGGACCTCGACAAGGACCTCCTCGCGACGGGCGTCGGCAACCTCGCCTCCAGCGTCTTCGGCGGCCTCCCGATGATCTCCGAGATCGTCCGCTCGTCGGCCAACATCGGCTACGGCGCGCGCACGAAGATGTCCAACTTCTTCCACGGCGTGTTTCTGCTCGCGTTCGTGCTCCTCGCGCCGGGGCTCATCCACAGCATCCCCCTCGCCACGCTCGCCGCGATGCTCGTCTTCACCGGCGTGCGCCTCGCGTCGCCCAAGGAGTTCGCCCACGCCTTCAAGGTCGGCCCCGAGCAGCTCGTGGTCTTCCTCACGACGCTCATCGTGACCCTCGCCACGGACCTGCTCCTCGGCGTCGGGGCGGGCATCCTCACCAAGATCATCCTGCAGGTCGCGATGGGCGTCCGCCCGATGGACCTCGGCCGCCCGCAGATCGAGACCGCGACCGACCAGGAGACCCCGGTGCTGCACGTGCGCGGCGCGGCGACCTTCCTCGGTCTCCCGAGCCTGCTGCGCGGGCTGCGGGCGCTCAGCCACGCGAAGTCCGCGGTGGTCGAGCTCACGCACACCGCCTTCGTCGACCACACCACCATGGAGCGGCTGCACGAGATCGCCGCCGAGTGGCGCCGCGAGGGCCGGACGCTCGAGCTCCGCGGGCTCGATCAGCACCGCGGGCTCTCGGCGCACCCGCTCGCCGCGCGTCGCAAGCGCCTCGGGTCCGCCTGAAGGACCGCGCCGCTCCCGTTGGCACCCTTCTCCATCCCGTAGGACCAGGCACCATGCTCGAACTCGCCGAAAGCCCCAGCTCGGAGGCCGCGGCGTCCCCGGAGATCCGGCGGATCCGCGCGGCCCTCGCGCACGCCGCGCACCTGCTCCCGGACCAGGGGCCGATCGCGGTGTTCATCCACCACAACACCCTGCACGCCTTCGAGAAGCTGCCCTTCCACGAGGCCGTCGCGAAGGGCAGCGAGACCTATCACGCCCGCGGCTACCTCGATGAGGACACCTTCCGCGCGCTGCACGAGGCCGGGCGCATCACCGACGCCGACCTCGACGAGGCCCTGCGCGAGTGGGGCCCCGAGGACCGCGCCCTGGGCTCCTGCTTCGAGAGCGCTCGTCGCCTCCAGCGGGCCGCGATGCTCGCCGACACCGCCGTCCCCCCGGAGCCCGTGCTGCGCTGGCTCCTCGCGGAGGACCCGGACGTCCTCGCCCACCGCGACCTCTGGAGGGCCGCGCTCGCGGTGACCTCGGGACGTCCCGACGCCACGCCCTCCCACGCCGCGCTCCTCACCCGTCAGGACCTCGACGCCCGCTCGGTCAACGAGCTCGTCAACCCGATGCTCGTGCGCCTCTGCGCGGCCTACCTCGACCAGGGCGTGGCCCACTGGGCGATGCCCGACCGCGAGGGCGGCCTCTACCGCACCTGGGTCGAGCTCATGTCCGTGCGCCCCGCCGCCCCGCGTCCGCACTGGCTCGCGGAGCTCGACCGGGACCTGGCCTCGCTCGCGAAGCGCTCCCCCGAGGAGTCCGTCGCCGCGGCCCTGAACGACGCCGGCGTGCCCGACAGCCGATGGGACGAGCACATCGCCCGGTCGCTCCTCGCGCTGCCCGGCTGGGCCGGGATGTTCTCCCGCCTCGAGCGCCACCCCCACGAGCGCACGCCGGGCGCTCCGCCCGCCCACCTCGTGGACTTCCTCGCGGTGCGCCTCGTCCTCGAGTCCTACGCCCGGCGCAGCCTGGCCGCGGAGCCTCGCGATCTGCGCCCCGCCCCGGCCGCGACCGGCCCGCTCGGGCGGGCGTGGCGCCTCTTCGTGGTCGCCCGGCGACTGGGCGTGACCGCCGACGCGCTCCGCGCCTGGGATCGCCCCGACAGCGAGGGCTTCGCGGCGCTCGACGCCTTCGACGAGGCCTCCCGGCTGCGGGTGTGGCAGGAGGCCTACGAGGGCCACTACCGCGCTCAGCTCGTGGCGGGCCTCGCGCAGAACCGCCCGGCGGTCGTCGGCCCCGTCGACTCCGCGCGCTTCCAGGGCGTCTTCTGCTTCGACGACCGCGAGGAGTCGCTGCGCCGCCACTTCGAGGAGCTCGACCCGACGCACGAGACCTTCGGCGCCCCGGGCTTCTTCGGGGT
The DNA here is from genome assembly GCA_966211675.1 of uncultured Myxococcaceae bacterium. GTDB lineage: Bacteria > Myxococcota_A > Polyangia > Polyangiales > SCUS01. The sequence continues at coordinate 44,479 of CBIHPK010000026.1, read as the reverse complement.
GGCGATGGCCTTCCGGGGCTTCGAGGAGGGCGACTTCGCCCCGCTCTGCCCCGTCGTGGTGCAGCCCGCTCACCGGGTCGAGGAGCTCCCCGTCGAGCCCGAGCACGGCGCCCGCTTCGAGCGCCGTCGGAGGCTCCTCGCCCGCCTTCGCCAGAGCGCCCACGGCAGCAGCCGCGGGCTCCTGCACGGCCTCGTCGCGCTGCCGCTGCTGGGCCTCTCCTCGGCGCTGCTGCTGCCGCTGGGGTTGCTCGCGCCACGCGCCGCCGCGCGCATCGAGGCCGGCCTCCGTGACCGGCTCCTCGAGAGGCCCGAGACCCGTCTCACCGCGCACCGCGACGAGGACGACGACCCGCGGGGGTTCAGCCTCGACGACCAGGTGCAGCGCGTGGCCGCCACGCTACAGAACATCGGCCTGAAGCGCGGCTTCGCGCCGCTGGTCTTCGTGCTGGGCCACGGCTCCACCAGCGCCAACAACCCGCACCGCTCGGCCTACGACTGCGGCGCGTGCGGAGGCCGCCACGGCGGACCCAACGCCCGGCTCTTCGCGGAGATGGCCAACCGCCCCGCGGTGCGCGAGCGCCTCCTCGCGAGGGGCATCGAGATCCCCGAGGGGACGTGGTTCATCGGCGGCCAGCACGACACCGCCACGGACCGCATCACCTTCGCGGACCTCGACCGGGTCCCCTCCGCCCTGCGCGCCGAGCTCGCCGTGCTGATGGAGCGCCTCCAGGTGGCCCGAGGGCGACAGGCCCAGGAGCGCTGCCGCCGCTTCGCCTCGGCGCCCCGGCGCCTCTCCCCGGCGGACGCGCTCCGGCACGTCGAGTCGCGCGCCGCGAGCATCGGCCAGCCGCGGCCCGAGCTCGGGCACGTCACCGTGGCCTCCGGGCTCGTCGGCCGCAGGGCCCTCACCCGCGGGCTCTTCCTCGACCGCCGCCTCTTCGCGATCTCCTACGACCCGACGCAGGACGAGGGCGGCGCCGTGCTCGAGCGCATCCTCGCCGCGGCCGGCCCGGTCGGCGCGGGGATCAACCTCGAGTACTACTTCTCTCGCGTCGACAACGCCCGCTACGGCTGCGGGACCAAGCTCCCGCACAACCCCGTCGGCCTCCTCGGCGTCATGGAGGGCAGCAGCGGCGACCTGCGCACGGGGCTGCCGCAGCAGATGATCGAGATCCACGAGCCGATGCGCCTGCAGCTCTTCGTCGAGGCGACGCCCGCGACGCTGCTCGCCATCTGCGAGCGCCAGCAGGGGGTGCGCGAGCTGGTCGTCGGCGAGTGGGTGAGGCTGGTGAGCATCGACCCCGACACCGGCGCGATGCACCTCTTCTCGCGCGGCGCCTTCCACCCGATCTCATCCCCGACGGAGCCCGTTCCGAGGGCGCCGGACTCGCTGAGCTGGTGCGACGGCCGGGACGGCTTCCTGCCTCCGGCGCGCATCGAGGGAGGTCTCCGCCATGCTGCCTGAGCTCACCCGCGTCGCCGCGATCGCCGCGCTCGCGCTCCCCTTCGGAGCCTTCCTCTCGCTCGGCCTCTGGAGCTTCTTTGCGGATGCGCCGAGCGAGCGCGCCACCTCCCGCCTGGTGCTCTCCACGCTCTGGCTCTCCCTCGCGGCGCTGGTCGTCGCCACGGTCGCCGCGGTCCGCGGGTCGCTGCTCCCGGCGGAGATCCAGGTGGGCACCTGGTTCGCTGCGGGCGACTACGCCTTCGACCTCAAGCTCCTGCTCGACGGCCCATCGCTCACGATGCTCCTGCTCGTGGCCTTCACCACGGCGCTGGTCGGCCAGTTCTCCGTGACCTACCTCCATCGCGAGCCCGGCTTCACCCGCTACTTCCTGCTCCTTGCGCTCTTCGACTTCGGCATGCTCCTGCTGGTCGGCGCCGGCAGCCTCGACCTCCTCTTCTGCGGCTGGGAGCTCGTCGGCCTGACCTCCACCCTGCTCGTCGGGTACTTCCACGAGCGCTCCGGGCCGGTGCGGTCCTCGCTGCAGGTCTTCAGCACCTACCGGCTCTGCGACCTGGGGCTGCTGCTCGGCGCGGTGGTGCTGCACCTCGTCGCGGGCACCACGGATTTCGCCCACGCCTTCGTCCACCCGGCGCACGGCTCCATCGCGGTGGTGCTCCCGCTGCTGCTGCTCCTCGCGGCCATCGGCAAGAGCGCGCAGATGCCCTTCGGCGCCTGGCTCCCGCGCGCCATGGAGGGACCCACCGCGTCGAGCGCCCTCTTCTACGGCGCGCTCTCGGTGCACGCGGGCGTCTGGCTGCTCATCCGCATGGCGCCGCTCTACGAGCACTCGCCGTGGGCCCGCGTCGCGGTCATCGCCGTGGGCGCGGGCACCGCGGTCGCGTCCACCGTGGTGGGCCGGGTGCAGTCCGACGCGAAGGTGGCGCTGGGCTGGGCGACGCGCGCGCAGGTGGGCCTGATGTTCGTCGAGTGCGGCCTCGGGTGGCACCGCCTCGCGCTCGTGCACCTGGTGCTGCACTCCATCGTGCGCGGCCACCAGCTGCTGCGCGCTCCGTCGTCGCTGCACGAGGCGCTGGAGCTGCGATCGATCGGCCTCGAGGCGCACGGGGCCATGGACGGGATCGCCCAGCGCCTTCTGCCCCACCCGGTGCTCCGCTGGCTGTACCGCGCGGCGCTCGACGAGTTCCACAAGGAGACCGTCGTCGACCGGCTGGTGGTGCGCCCGGTGCTGCGCGCCTCCGAGTGGATCGACCGGCAGGAGCTCCGGCTCTCGCGCCAGCCCTCACGCCCGCTCACCGCCCCCGCGGAGAGGACCTGATGGGACCCTTCGACTGGATCAGCCTCCACCTCCACCTCCGCCTCGACGGCCTCTCCGGGCCGATCGCGCTGCTCCTCGCGCTGCGCGCGGTCGCCGTGCTCGTCGGCTCGCCCCGCTCGGCCCGCTCCTCCGCCGTGCTCGCGAGGGAGCTCATCACCCTGGCGCTCTCGCTCGGAGCGTGCGCCGCGCAGACCCCGGTCGCCGCGCTGGGCCTCGGGCTCGCCGCCGCCGTCGCCGGCTGGCACCCGCTCGCGATGCCCTGGCTGGTCGCGCACCTGCCGCTGCTGACGCTGCTGCTCATCCGCTACGTCGGCCCCGCGGTGCCGCACCTGCCCCCCTCGTCGCAGGCCGCCCTCGCCGCCGCGGGCGTGACCCTCTCGCTCTACGGCGCGCTCAGCGCGCTCGCGCAGACCAACCTCCGCAGGCTCGTGCGAGCGCTCGCCATCAGCCACGTCGGGCTCATCCTCGGCGGCGTCTCCACAGGGACCGTGCACGCCTTCGTGGGCGCCTCGGTGGAGTGCCTCTCCAGCGGGCTCACGCTCTCGGGCATGGCCATGGTCGTGGCGTCCATCGGCGCCCGCACGGGCACCGTCGACGTGCGCGCGCTCGGGGGCCTGGTGCGGGGCTGCGGTCGGATGACGGCGGTGTTCCTGCTGCTGGGCGTCGCGTCCGTGGGCTTCCCCGCGACGCTCGCCTTCGTCGGCGAGGACCTCCTGCTGCACGGGCTCATCGACGCGCACCCGCTCCTCGCCGCGGCGATGCTCTCCTCCACCGCGCTCGGCGGCATCGCGATGTTCCGCGGCTGGCAGCGCGCCTTCCTCGGACCGTCGCTCGACATGTGGCGCCGGGTGCCGGACCTGCTCGCCCGCGAGCGCCTCGCCCTCTTCGGCATCGTCGCCGCGGTGCTGCTCACCGGCATCTTCCCGACGCACCTCGTGCAGTCCGAGTCCGACGCCGTCGGCCGGATCCTCCACGCCGCCACCCTCGAAGGGACCCCCTGATGTTCACCGCGCTCGTGCTCGGCTGCGCGCAGCTCGCCGCCGCCGCGCCGGCCCCTCCCCCTCCGCCCTCTCCCACCGTGCACGCCTCGCTCGACGACGGGCTCAGCGTCTCCACCGCCGACGGCAGCTTCTCCGTTCGCCTCGGCCTGCTGGTGCAGGCTCGCTACGAGCTCCGGCGCTCGCCCGCGGCCACCACCCAGGGCTTCGACGTGCGCGTGGTGCGCCCGCAGCTCCGGGGCACCATCGGCCGGCCGTGGCTGCGCTTCTTCGTGCAGCCCGAGCTCGCCGACTCCAACCCGAGGCTGCTCGACCTGCAGCTCGACGCGCAGCCGACGCCCCTCTTCGGCGTGCGCGTGGGGCAGTTCCTCACGCCGTTCTCGAGGGCCTTCCTCACGCCGGTGCCGCTGCTGCAGTTCCCCGATTTCAGCGTGGTGAACAGCGCCTTTCGCGCCGACCGCGACACCGGGGTGATGTTCCACGGGGAGCCCTTCGGCGGCCGCGCGGAGTGGAACGTCGGCGCCTTCAACGGCAACGGCATCGACCGCAACGGCAACGACCGCCTCGACCTGCGCTGGATGGTCCGCCTCGCCTGGAACCCCCTCGGCGCCATCGCCTACAACGAGACCCCGGCGATCAACGGTCCGGCCCCGTGGCGCGTCGGCTTCGGCGTGAACGCGTACACCGACACCACCACGGTCGCGCTCCCGGCGAGCTCCGGCCAGACCGCCCCACGAACGGGCGACCAGCACCAGGACGTCGCAGGCGTCGACCTCGCCGTGCGCGGCGGCCCGTGGACCCTCCAGGCCGAGGCCTACCACCGCTGGCAGCGCCGCCCGGACGGCTCCCGCGTCGGGTCCTGGGGCGCCTACGCCCAGAGCGGCGTGATGCTCGGCCGGTGCTTCGAGCTGGCCGCGCGAGGCAACGTGCTCCAGCCCGACGACGACGCCCCCGCGACGCTGCTCTCCGGCGAGGCGATGCTCACCGCGTACGCCCGAGGCAACCACCTGAAGTTCAACCTCCGCGGCACGCTCAACCACTCCGACGCGCTCATCGCGGGCGTGGCGCCGGGGTGGTCGGGCCTCGTCACCCTCCAGACCCAGGTGGCCTTCTAGCTACGAGCCCTGGGCGTAGCGCTCCAGCTTGCGATAGAGGGTCTTGCGGTCGAGGCCGAGCGTGTCCGCCGCGAGGGTCTTGTTGCCCCCGACGGCCTCCAGCACCCGAAGGATGTACCGCCGCTCGACCTCCTCCAGCGGGACCAGCTCGCGCGGGTCGTCGCTCGCCACCAGCACGTGCGAGCGCTGGTACTTCCTCACCTTCTCCGGCAGGTCGTCGACGGTCACCTGCTCGTAGCGCGCGAGCGCCACGGCGCGCTCCATGGCGTTCTGGAGCTCGCGCACGTTGCCCGGCCACGCGTAGTCCATCAGCCGCGCGGCCGCCTCCGGGGTCAGGCCCCGCACGGTGCGCTCGGCGCGCGCCGCGAAGCGGTCGATGAAGTGCTGCGCCAGCAGGAGCACATCGCCTCCCCGGGAGCGCAGCGGCGGCAGCGGGAGGTTGATCACGTTGAGCCGGTAGTAGAGGTCCTCCCGGAAGCGGTGCTCCTCGATGGCCGTCTCGAGGTCGCGGTTGGTCGCGGCCACCACGCGCACGTTCACCGGCACCTCGACGTCGCCGCCCACCGGGCGCACCACCCGCTCCTGCAGGGCGCGCAAGAGCTTCGGTTGAAGCTCCATCGGGAGCTCGCCCACCTCGTCGAGGAAGAGCGTCCCCCCGTCGGCCTGCTGGAAGAGGCCCTTGCGGTCGGCGCGCGCGTCGGTGAAGGCCCCGCGCTTGTGCCCGAAGAGCTCGCTCTCCAGCAGCTGCGCGGGCATCGCGGCGCAGTTGATGGCCACGAAGGGCCCCAGCGCCCGGCGGCTGCGCGCGTGGATCGCCCGGGCCGCGAGCTCCTTCCCGGTGCCCGACTCGCCGGTGACGAGCACCGTCGACTCGGTGTCCGCGACGCGCAGCAGCAGGTCGTAGACTTGGCGCATCGCGGGCGAGTCGCCCAGCACCCCGGGGAGGTGCAGCGGACCAGGCGCCTCGGAGGCCATCACCCGCAGCCGACGCACCTCGTCGCCGAGCGCGCGGTGCCGGGCGGCGCGCTCGACCGCGAGCCCGAGCACGGTGTTGTCCACGGGCTTGGTCACGAAGTCGTAGGCGCCGACCCGGATCGCCGCGATGGCCGACTCCATGGAGCCGAAGGCCGTGAGCACGATCACCGGCAGGTCGGGGTGCGCCGCGACCGCGCGCTCGCAGAGGGCGATGCCGTCCATGCCGGGCATCTGCACGTCCGTGAGCACGACGTCGAAGTGCTCCGCCGCGAGGGCCGTCAGCGCGTCGGCGCCGGAGCGCACCCCGCGGGTCTCGAAGCCCTTCCGGCTGAGCACCAGCGAGAGGAGCTTCATCAGCTCCGCGTCGTCGTCCACGATCAACACGCGTCCTTGCATGGGCGTCACCATAACCCCGGGTGCTGCGACGCGCCCCGCCGCTCCGCTCCGCCAATGCAGCGCCCGGCCCGGATCGATGGGCTATGGTCCGGCTCGAATGAGCCACCACACCGCGCCGAAGCCCCGGAGCACCGTGCACATCCGCGTCAACTACGCGGACGTCGACCGCATGGGCCTGCTGCACCACAGCGTCTACCTGAAATACATGGAGCGATCGCGCGAGGAGTTCATCCGCCGCCGCGAGGGCGCCTACGCCGCGATGGAGGACGCCGGGGTGCTCATCGTCGTCGTCGAGGCCAACCTCAAGTACAAGCGCCCCGCGCGCTTCGACGACGTCCTCGCGGTCACCCTCGAGCTCTACGAGGTCGGGGCGGCCTCCATGCGCATCGCGTACGAGATCCGCCGCGTGGGCGAGGAGGAGCCCATCGCGACGGCGATGACCCGCCACGCCCTCGTGTCCCGGGAGGGCCGGGTGCTGCGGCTCACGGAGGAGATCCGCGCGCTGCTGGCCCGCGAGGAGGCCGTGTCGCGCGTCGGCGAGCTGGGCTGACCTCCCGAGGGGGGGGCCCCGCCGCGCAATGGGCGCATCGCGCCGTTGCAATCGCTTCGACGACGGCTCTACCTTGCGCCCCCGGAGGATCCGATGCGCACTTCGAGACTCGCTACCCGTCTCACCCTCGCCGCCGCCCTGTACCTGGGCGCGGCCTCCCTCACTGGCTGCGAGAACGAGAACGACCCCGCCACCTGGGTCGGCAAGCTCAGCGCGACCAACAAGCGCCCCGCCGCGATGCGCAGGCTGCGACAGATGTGGGAGTCGAAGCTCGCCACCACCACGCCCCCGAACAACGTCCGCGACCCCGCGGTGCAGTCCTTCCTCAACGCCGTGCTCCCCGCGGTCAACGAGGCCTTCGTCGATCACCGCGACGAGATCGCCGTGCGCAAGGAGGCCATCGAGATCCTGGCCGGCAGCAGCGACCCGAGGGCCATCCCGGCGCTGCTCAACGCGCTGGAGTTCAGCCCCGGCAACACCGAGAGCGAGCGCATCGCCCTGCGCGCCGCGCAGGCCCTGAAGGAGCTGCACCCGGCCAACAACCCGCAGGTGGTGCAGCGCCTTCTGGCCACCATCGACCGCGCCTCGGGCAACTCCGGGTCCGCGCCGGCCATCCGCGAGGCGGTCATCCTCGCCCTCGGCGCCATCGGCGACCGCAGCGCCGTCGACGTCCTCGTGCGCACCCTGAAGAAGCCCATCGACCAGCAGGAGATCCGCACCGCCCGCGCCGCCGCCGACGCCCTGGGGATGCTGGGCGACGCCTCGCAGCCCGTCGTCGACGCGCTCATCTACGGCCTCTACCTCAACGTCCGCCGCGCCAACGCCTTCAACAACTGCGGCCGCGCGCTCACCCGCCTGGGCGCCGCCGCGGTGGTCCCGCGGCTCATCGCGACGGTCAACGGGCAGAACCCCGAGGTGACCCTGCTCATCAACTCCTTCGCGTCGGTGCCCGGCATGCCGCCCGTCCCGCCGGGACTTCAGCAGTCCACGGCCATCGACGTGCTGCGCAACTTCGCCGACCGCTCGGCGGTCCCGGCGCTCATCGGCCTGCTGCGCAACCGCGAGACCGTCGCCAACGTGCGCGGCGCCGCGGCCGAGACCCTCGGGTACACGGGCCTCGCGCTGCCCGCCGACGCCCCGGAGCGGGGGCAGATCTTCGACGCCCTCTCCACGGTCTTCAACGAGGGCACGCCCGGCGGCGAGGACGACATGGCCCCCACCGTCGCCCCGGCGCTGGTGCTGCTCGGCGACGCCCGCACGGTGCCGCTGCTCGTGCGGCGCATCAACACCCGCGAGATGGCCGCCCCCTCCGCGGTTCCCTACCGACTCGGCCTGCTGATGCCGCTCGCGAGCGCGGTGCGCCACGACACCTTCGCGCAGTTCGACGCGCTGGCCAACACCGCCGCCGCGCAGCTCGCGGCGCTGGTCGCCTCGCAGCCCGACGCGGCCGGCGAGATCGCCCCCGTGCAGACGCAGCTCGCCACCATCCGTCAGGTGGCCAGCGTCGCCCACGACTGCAACGACGGCGACCTCGCCTGCTACCGAGAGCGCCTCGGCAGCCCGGAGAAGAACGTCGTCCGCAAGGCGGCCTACATGATCGCGTGGACCGGCGGCGACAACCCCGCCGCCCGCCAGGCCCTGCTCGCCCAGGCCAGCAACGCCGACCTGCTGGTGCGACGCTCGATCCACGTGGCCATCGACGCGCTCTCGCCGCACGGCTGCGCGGAGTGCATCACCCGCCTGGAGCAGATCATCGAGAGCGAGCACGGCCAGGAGAGCAAGTCGCTGCTGCACCTCGAGGCGCAGATGCTCATCTCCCGCCTCCGCGGCCGCACCTGAGTTGCGCCCTGGGCACCCGGTGGCGTAGGCACCCGCCCGACGCACCGCGATGCCCCCCTCCCTCACCGATCCCGCCGACCTCGTCCGACGCTGGCGCCTCCCGCAGAGCGCCCTCCCCGGCGTCGCCGAGGCGGCCTCGCGCTTCCCGCTGAAGGTCTCCGAGCACCTCGCCGCGCGCCTCGCGGGCTTCGGCCCGGACGACCCGATCGTGCGGCAATTCCTCCCGTCGGCCGACGAGCTCGTCGAGCGGGAGGGCTTCGTGAGCGACCCGGTGGGCGACGGCAAGGTCCAGCGCGCGCCGGGACTGCTCCAGAAGTACCGAGGCCGGGCGCTGGTGATCGCCACCGCCGCCTGCCCGGTGCACTGCCGCTACTGCTTCCGCCGCGAGTACCCCTACGCCGACGCGAGCGCGGTCAACCACTGGCCGGAGGTGCTCGACGCCCTGCGCGGAGACCCCACGCTGCGCGAGGTCATCCTGAGCGGCGGCGACCCGCTCTCGCTCTCCAACGCCGTGCTCGCCCGCATGGTGCGAGACCTCGAGGCGATCCCCCATCTTACCCGGCTGCGTATTCACACCCGCTTCCCGACGACCTCGCCGGACCGGGTCGACGAGGGGCTCGCGGCGCTGCTCGCCGGCACCCGCTTCGCCCCCGCGGTGGTGGTGCTCCACGTCAACCACGCCGCGGAGCTCGACCCCGCCGCCTCGCTCGCGGTGCAGCGGCTGCGAGCGACCGGCGCGGTGCTGCTCAGCCAGTCGGTGCTGCTCCGAGGCGTCAACGACTCGGAGGACGCCCTCGCGGCGCTGAGCGAGGCCCTCGGGGCGCTCGGCGTGGTGCCCTACTACCTTCACCTGCTCGACCGGGTCCGGGGCGCTGGGCACTTCGAGGTGCCCGAGCCGGAGGCCGTCGCGCTGCTGCGGGCGCTCGCCGACCGGCTCCCCGGGTACCTCGTGCCGAAGCTGGTCCGAGAGGTGAGCGGTGAGGGAGCCAAGACCGCCGTGGCGCTGACCCCGCCCTCGCCCGGCGCGTCGGAGTAGCGCTGTTGCGATTCTCTGGAATTTGACCGCGCGACAGAACATGCGGCGGGCTTAGAATCCGCGGCGTGGCTGGACGTGACGACGCACGAGGTGAGGCGGTCGAAGAGTTCCTCGCGAAGTCGCTGTTGTTGCGCGAGTGCGACGCGTCGGTCATCGCCAAGGTGACCCCGCACCTGATGATCAGCGAGCACCCGGTCGGGGCCACGCTGGTGCGCGCAGGATCGCCGGGCGACGGCATCTCGATCCTCCGCCGGGGGCGGGCCACCGCGTCGCTGGTGCACGCCACCACCGGCGCGAGCACGCCCATGGAGACGCTCAACGTCGGCGACCACTTCGGCGACGTGGGCGCCCTCACCCGCGCCGCGCACCCCTACACCATCGTGGCCGACGAGCCCTGCGTGGTGCTCCGCATGAAGCCCGAGCTCGTCGAGGCCCTGCTCGCCCGCGTGCCGCAGTTCTCGCTGGCGATCGCCCGCCGGCTCGCCGCGCGCGCGGTGCAGCTCGGGGTCATCACGCTTCGGGCGGGCTCCTCCACGGCGCCGATGTCCGCGATGCGAGCCGCCACCCCGGCGATCGGCGTCGAGGCGCCCCGGCGACCGGCGCCGGTCTCGCCCTCCGAGGGAGGCAGCGCGGCGATCCCCTTCGTGGAGGTGTCGGACTTCGAGCCGAGCGCACGGGTCATGGGGATGCTCCCGACGAAGCTCATCCTCCAGCACCGCGCGGTGCCGCTGCGCCTGCAGGGCAACCGGCTCCTCGTGGGCATGGTGCTGCCCCGCCACGCCGCCGCGCTCGCCGACCTGCGCCGGGTGCTGCACGCCGTGGACTTCGAGGTGGCCGCGATCTCGCTCGAGGACTTCGCCCAGACGGTGCAGCGGTACCGGCTCGACGCGGTGCGCGGCGCGGAGAGCACCCGGGACTCCATCGCGGTGATCTCGCCGGAGTCCCTCGCCTACGACGCGGCGGACGTGGAGCCCGACAAGGCCGTGCGGGTCGTCGGGGACGAGGTGGTGCGCGCGGTGAGCCGCATCATCGCGGCGGCGCTCAGCCGGGACGCGTCGGACATCCACATCGAGCCCGAGGCGGCGGGCGTGAAGGTGCGCTTCCGGGTGCACGGCGCGCTGCACGACTGGGGCGAGTCGCTGCCGGCTTCCTTCGCGCGCGGCGTCGCGGCGAGGCTGAAGATGCTCAGCGGGCTCGACGTGGCCAACACGCGCGCCCCGCAGGACGGGCGCATCGGGCTCACCGCGGGCTCGCGCGAGCTCGACCTGCGCCTCTCGACGCTGCCGAGCAGCCGCGGGGAGAAGCTGGTGCTGCGGGTCTTCGAGGGGGCGGGGATGATGCGCCCGCTCGAGCAGATCTTCACCGACGCGGGCTCGCTCAACGCCGCGCGCCGGGCGCTCTCGCGGCCGCACGGGACGATCATCGTGGCGGGGCCGACCGGGTCCGGGAGGAGCTCGACGCTCTACTCGATGCTCCACGAGCGGCGGCGCGCTCGACCGGACACCAACGTGATGCTCGTCGAGGACCCGATCGAGTACCGGCTCCCCGGGGTGACGCAGGTGCAGGTGCACGCGGGCCTCGGGTTCTCGCAGGTGCTGCGCGCCTCGCTGCGGCAGGACCCGGACGTGATCGCCGTCGGCGAGACCCGCGACGCGGAGACGGCGCGCATGGCGCTCGAGGCCGCGATGTCGGGCCACCTGGTGCTCGCCGGCCTGCACGCCCACGACGTCGCCTCGGTGCTGCAGCGTCTGGAGGCCCTGGAGTGCGGGCGCACGCTCATCGCCGAGGCGCTGTCCTTCGTGGTGGTGCAGCGGCTCGCGAGGAGGCTCTGCGCGAGCTGCGTGCGGCTCGATCCGCCGCCGCCGGCGCTGCTCGAGAGCCTGGTGGCGCGACGGCTCGCGGAGCGCGGGAGCCAGGTGGCGCTGCCTCGGCCGGTGGGCTGCGACCTCTGCCAGCAGACGGGCTACCAGGGGCGCATCGCGGTGCTGGAGTGGTGGCAGGTCACGCCCGAGGCGCGCGACGCGCTGGTGGCGGGCGCCTCGCACGGCGACGTGTTGCGGGCGGCGGGCGAGGCGAAGATGTTCCAGTCCTTCCGGGACAGCGCGGCGTACCTGATGGCGCGCAAGGCCCTCGGCACGAGCGAGGCCCTGATGGCGGTCGCGGGCCAGGCCGCGGTGGGAGCGTAGGTCAAGGTTGGTGGAGAATCCGTTCGTCGTCGCGTTGATGCTGGCAGTGGCGGTGGCGCTCGCGGTGCTGATCACTCGCGTCCGGGCGCAGGCGGCGAAGGCCGCGGAGCGCGCGGTCGAACCACGCCCCGCGGAGGAGCTCCCGGAGCGGGCGAAGGAGCCGCGAGTCCCGGCGAAGGCCGCTGCGGTGAAGGCGGTCGAGGGCGATCCCAAGGCGAGGGCTCGCGAGGCGGAGGAGCGCTTCCTCGCGCGTCGGGCGCTGGCCGGGGCCGACCCGGCGAGGGCCTTCGAGGTGCAGCAGGAGGCGCAGCGCGCGGCGGAGGAGCTCATCGCCGTCGGCGAGGTGGCCCGCGCGGCGGACCTCTACCGCGACGCGGACATGATCGACGAGGCGGTGCACCTCTACGTGAACGTGCTCGGCGCCCCAGGGAGCGCGGCGCCGCTGGTGGCGGCCCGGGGGTTCCACGAGCGCGCGGCGGAGCTGTACGAGATGGCCGGGCAGAAGGAGCGCGCCGCGATGGCGTGGGCCGACCTCGCGCGCAAGGCGAAGGACCCGGACAAGCTGCTCGACCGCGTCGAGGGGCTCTCGCTGGTGGTGGCCAAGGCGGTGCTGCGGGAGCTCACCGGCGCCAAGGCGCTGAGCAAGGCGACGGCGCCGCTGCACTACCGCTACGGGCTGGTGCTCGAGCGGGAGGGCGAGGTCGACCGGGCGATCGAGGTGTTCCAGGCGATGCAGGGCGCGGTCGGCAACTACCGCGACATCGAGCTTCGGGTGCGCCGGCTCGCTCGCGGCGAGGGCGTGTCCATGAAGGCCCCCGGGGTGCCGAGGGACCTCCTCCGGACGAGCCACGGCGCCGTCTCCCTCGAGTCCGCCTCGGACGCGGGCGTCGGGCCCGGAGACGCCACGAGGATGGTGCGCGAGGCCGCGGGCGCCGCCGTCGCGAGGGCCCGCCGGGCGAGCAGCCTGCCCCCGGCCCTCGACCCGAAGACGAGCTCGAAGGTGGCGCCGAGAGAGGCGCCGGTCACGCAGGTGTTGATGGTGGAGCCCGGTCGGGCCGGGCACCCGGACCGGACGCTGGCGCGAGGGATGGAGGACGCTGGCGTCGGGCTCGACGCGCTCTACGACGACGCGGTGCGCGCGGCGAAGGACGGCCCCTCGGTGAGCTCGCTGGAGCTGATGATCGCAGGGCGCCCGTGCGACCTGGGCAACATCGAGGTGTTCTACCGGCTCGGCCTCGCGGCGCTGGCCTCCGGCGACTGGCCGAGGGCGCAGCAGAGCTTCGCCGCGGTGGAGGACGCCTCGCCGGGGTACCGCGACGCGGGCGAGCGGGCGCAGGCGATCGCGGCGTGGTGCTCGACGCTGGCGCGCAGGATGCCGGTCTCGGGCGCGCCGAGGCCCATTCCCGTGGATGCGGCGGCGGGGCGCTACGAGGTGAGGGGCGAGCTCGGCCGCGGCGCGATGGCGGTGGTCTACCGCGCGACGGACCCGGTGCTCGGGCGCGAGGTGGCGCTGAAGATCCTGGCGGAGGAGCTCGGCGCGAGGCCCGAGGCGAGGGAGGTGTTCCTGCGCGAGGCGCGCTCGGCGGCGCAGCTCGACCACCCGAACATCGTGACGATCCATGACAGCGGCGTGCTCGACGGCCGGCTCTTCGTGGCGATGGAGCTGCTCGAGGGCCGCACCATCGACGCGCTCCTCGCCGCCGAGGGGAAGATCGCCGTGCTCGAGTCCCTGCGCATCGCGCGGCAGGTGCTGGAGGCGCTGGACTACGCGCACGGACAGCAGGTCGTCCACTGCGACGTCCGGCCCTCCAACATGATGCGCAGCGCCGCCGGGCTCGTGAAGCTGATGGACTTCGGCCTCGCCAGGGCGATCACGCCCGACCCCAGCAGCCCGGTGATCGCGGGCTCACCGGCGTACCTCTCCCCGGAGCAGGTGCTGGGCGTCGGCGTCGACTGGCGCAGCGACCTCTTCGGCGTGGGCGCGACGCTCTACGAGATGCTGTCGGGCCAGCTCCCCTTCGAGGGGCTCGACCGCACGAAGCGCCCCCGGCCGCTGCGCGAGCTCACCCCCGGCGTGCCCGAGATGATCGAGAAGATGGTGATGCAGTCGCTCGATCCGGACCCCGACAAGCGCTTCCAGAGCGCGGCGGAGTTCATGGTGCCCATCAAGCGGGTGCTCTTCGCGGTGGACAAGGCCACGCGCGGCGGCACCCCGGCGCCCGACGAGGCGAGCGAGTCGGAGGTCGCCGCGCGGCCCTCGGAGACGCGCCTCGCGGAGCCCTCGGCAGAGCCCGATGCCTCGTCCTTCCCGCCTCCCTCGCCGGACGCTCTCCCCCCCGTGGCGCAGGCCCCCGCGGAGGCAGGCTTCATCGATTTCGGCACGCCGGTGGCGCCCCCGCTGGCGCCCCCGGTGGCGCCCGCGGTGACCTACGACCCCTTCGAGGGTCTCGAGGGCGACGAGCGCGAGCCGGCTTCGTTCAGGCCGGCGCCCCCGGCGAGCCCGGCGTCGACGAAGAAGACCGAGACGGGCATCGTGGCCCCGAAGCTCCCCGGGGAGGACGACGGGGCGGACGTGGAGCGCGAGCCCGGATCGAGGTGATCCGCGGCGCCATCGGTGCTACCGCCACACGCCGTGTCACCGCCGCTCGCGCAGTCTGTGTCCAAGGACGTCCCATTCGGGTGGCGAGAGCGCTGGCTGGCGGCGCCGGAGGTGGGGTCCAACGCATGGCGGGGCCTCGGGCTCGTGGCGAGGGCCGACAAGGGGCTGCTGGTGCAGCTGCTCACGGGGCAGCTCCTCGACGCCGTGCTCACCGTGGCGATCACCGCGGTGGGGCCGAAGATCATCGACGCCATCGTGGGCCACGCCGCGCGCACGGCCATCACCTGGGTTGTGCTCGAGCTGCTCCTCGTGCTCGCCCGCACCGCCACCACCCAGTGGAACACCTTCACCGGCGTGATGCTCCGCTCTCGCCTCGGGCTGCACGTCAACCTCTTGATCCTGCAGAAGGCCGCGAGCGTCTCGTACCCGCACTTCGAAGACCCGATCTTCATCAACCAGCTCACGCAGGCGCGGCGCGAGGCGACGGCGCGCCCGGTCGACCTCGTCAACCAGCTGCTCATCGTCCTCCGTAGCGCGGTCACGCTGGCCGGATACGCCGCGCTGCTCTGGCAGCTCGGTCCCTGGGCGCTGGTGGTGCTCGTGCTCACCGGGGTTCCGCCCTTCATCTCGGAGACCCGGCACGGGCGCGAGCTCTTCGCGCTCCAGCGGGCGCGCACGCAGCGCAACCGGCAGGGCGCCTACCTGGAGACGACGCTCACCACCGAGTCGACGGTGAAGGAGGTGAAGCTCCTCGGCCTGTCTCAGTGGATCATCGACCGCTACCGCGTCGTGCACGAGGGCTTCCACCAGGAGGAGGTGGCCCTGCACCGGCGCCGAGCGCGCTGGTCCGTCGGGCTCTCGCTGCTGTCGTCGGGAGCGTTCTACCTCGCGTACGTGGCCATCGTGCGCGGGGCGCTCACCGGCGCCATCACCCTCGGCGCGATGACGCTCTACCTGATGGTGTTCCGCCAGGGGCAGACGGCGATGCAGGCGGCGCTCACGGGCATGGCGCGCATCTACGAAGACAACCTCTTCATGGCCAACCTGTTCGAGTTCCTGGGGATGCCCGACGACGAGCCCGACGCGCCGCCGGTCGACGGGACCGACTCGCTGCGCCCTCCGGAGGTGCGCTTCGAGCACGTGTCCTTCCGCTATCCGGGCGCCGATCGGGACGCCCTCACGGACATCACCCTCACGCTCCACCCGAGCGAGACCGTGGCGCTGGTGGGCCGCAACGGCGCCGGCAAGACCACGCTGGTGAAGCTGCTCACGGGCCTGCACCGGCCCACCTCGGGGCGCATCCTGCTCGACGGCGTCGACCTCGCCACGATGCCCGCGCACGCCTACCGGGCGAGGCTCGCGGTGGTGCTCCAGGACTTCGCGCGCTTCCAGTTCAGCGTCGCGGAGAACATCGGCGTCGGGTGGCTGCCCGCCCGAGCGGACCGCGGCTCCATCGAGCACGCGGTGCGCGACGCGGGCGCCGAGGAGCTGGTCGCGCGGCTGCCGCAGGGCCTCGACACGCCGCTGGGGCGGGCCTTCGGCGGCGACGACCTCTCCGTGGGGCAGTGGCAGCGGGTGGCGCTGGCGAGGGCGTTCATGCGGCGCAGCGGGCTGCTGGTGCTGGACGAGCCCACGGCGGCGCTCGACGCGGAGGCCGAGCACGAGGTCTTCGAGCGGCTGCAGGCGCTGAAGGCGACGCGCACGGCGGTGCTGATCACGCACCGCTTCTCGACGGTGCGCATGGCCGATCGCATCGTGGTGGTGGACGGCGGGCGCATCACCGAGGAGGGCCCGCACGCGGCGCTCATCGCCCGCGGTGGAACCTACGCGGCCTTGTTCAACCTCCAGGCGGAGGGATATCGGGAGATGGGTGGATGAGCGATCCGACGAAGGGGACGCCGTACGAGCAGCTCGGCGGCGAGGCGAAGGTGCGAGAGATCGCGGGGCGCTTCTATGACGCGATGGACGAGCACGAGCCGGCGCTCGCGGGCCTGCACCGGCTCGACGAGCGGGGCCGGGTGCACCCCGAGGCGAGGGAGAAGTTCGCGCTGTTCTTCATCGGCTGGCTGGGCGGCCCGCAGACGTACATGGAGCGCCACGGTCACCCGCGGCTGCGGATGCGCCACGCGGGCGTCGTGGTGACCCAGGAGATGCGCGACGCGTGGATGCGCGCGATGAAGCGGGCGCTCGACGAGAGCGGCGTCGAAGGAGAGCTGCGGGCCTTCATGGAGGAGCGCCTGGGCGACGTGGCGACGATGCTACGCAACGCGCCCGGCTGAGGGCGTCCGAGGCGCTACTCGGGCCTCGGCTCGCCTTCGCCCGGCGGGCGCGACTCGTCCCGCCGCGGGTGCTCCGCGGTCTGATCGTCGGCGCTGTCGCCCCCCTCTCCCTCGACGCGCCGAGCGTCGCTGCCTTCGCCGCCCTCCCCCTCGACCCGTCGGGCGTCGGACCCTTCTCCCCGACCCTCCCCCTCGACGCGGCGGGCGTCGGCGTCGCCTCGGCCCTCCCCCTCGACTCGGCGAGCATCGGTGCGCTCCTTCTTCGTTCGCGGGCCCGTGGTGTTCATGGCCCGATGCATGGAGCCCGTCTCCCATCGCCACAAGGCCGACCGCGCAGCCCGCCCGCCGCGCCGCTCGCCCCCTGCTCCCGACCGTCCGATGCGTCGAGCCGTGCGCGCGAGCCCACCCTCCCCCCATGCTCGGCGCCATGCGATGGCGATGGATCTCCGCGGCCTGGGCGCTCTCCTTGATCGCCGCGGCGCTCTACCTGGAGCGCTCTCCCCCGGCGCACGACTCCCCCTTCGGGCGCCTGATCGCGACCGAGCCCGTGCACCTCGTCGCGCACGCGGTGCTCTACGGCTCGCTCGCGGCGCTGCTCGCATGGAGGTGGTTTCCGACGGACGCGCTCGCCGCTCCCCGCGCCGCCCTCCGCGGCCGCGCGCTCGCCGCGGGGCTCTCCTTCGCGGCGGTGGCGTGCGCCCAGGAGCTGGTGCAGTCGCTCAGCCGGGAGCGCCTGCCCAACGTCGAGGAGTACTTCGACCTCTCCGTCGACGTGGCCGGCGCCTCGCTCGGGCTCATCGCCTGGTCCATGGCCGATCGCCGCCGGCGCTACCCCGTGGCGCGAGCGCTCGGGGTCCTGCTGCACCCTGCGATCCTCGGCCCGCTCGGGATGTTCGCGGTGCTGCGCAGCGCCCTAGGCGACGGCCCCGCGGCGCTCCGCTGGACCTCCCTCGGCGTGCTCGCGGCGCTCCCGGTCGCGGCCGTCTGGCAGCTCGGGCTGCGCCGCGGGTGGTTCGCCGACCGCGACCTCTCGGTGCGCGCCGAGCGACCGGTGTTCCTGCTGGTGTCGCTGCTCTGCGCGGCCGCGCTCTACGGATCGGTGGCGCTGCTCCACGCTCCGCCCGCCGTCTGCCACGTCGCGCTCGCGGGCGCCGCGGCGACGGTGCTGGTCTCCGCGCTCACGGTCGCCGGGCTCAAGGTGAGCGGCCACGTGGCGGTCCCGGTCGGGGTGATGGTGTTGCTGCAGGCGACCTCCTTCCGCGGGCCGTGGCCCTTCGTGCTGGCGGCCCTCGCCTTGAGCTGGGCGCGGGTCTGGGAGGGCCGGCACACGGCCCGCGAGGTGATCAGCGCGTGGGGCGTCGCGGGGGCCTCCGGGGTGCTCATCCGCTGGGCGGGCTGAGGCGCGCCGCGTCCGCCGTGGTACTCGTCGGGCTCCAACCCCCGACACGGAGGCGACGATGACCCACGACCGCAGGGCCCCGCTCACCCCTTCCCCGGTCGAGGTCTTCGACGGGGTCGCGTCGGTCGCGATCGGCGACACGCTGCTCACGCTCTGGCAGGCCCCCGCCCGCGCCGCGCGCATCCGTCACGTCACCGAGGTCGCCTCCGCGCTCGTCCGCACCAGGCCCGGGACCATCGCGGCGTGTCAGTTCCTGCTGCCGAGCGCGAGCCCGCCGCGCCTGCAGGAGCGTTCGGAGATACGCGCAGGCCTGGACGTCGTGATGCCCAGGGCCCGCCGGCTGGTGACCACTCCCCTCGGCGACGCGACCTGGCAGTCCATGGTTCGCAGCGTGATGCGAGCGGGCCTCTTCCTCATCGGGCAATCGACCCTGGTGAAGGTGGCGTCGAGCGCGACCGAGGCCTTCGAGCTGCTCGGCCAGGTGTCCACCGGCGAGTCTCCCGGCCACGACGAGCTCGAAGGCGCGCTGCGCTCGCTCTACGGCGCGCTGAAGGTGCCTTGATTCACGCGGCTGCGAGCGTCACCCCGAAACCTCGGTCCCGAAGACCCGATCGAGCCACGGTGAGTTGAGCCCGTAGTTTCCGCGGCGCCCGGCGTGGTGCTGCGCGTGGCGCCTCGCGGACCCCGACAGCGCCTGCCAGCGCGACGCGCCGAGGGCCTCCGCGTCGAGGTGCGACAGCACGTTCAGCGCATAGGCTCCGCAGAAGACCAGGACCAGGGTCGCGACCGAGACCCCGTCGTAGAGGTGCGAGGCCAGCGCGAGCGGGAGGTAGAAGCCGCTCGACAGGATCACCGTCTCCCCGGCGCTGAAGCAGAGCGAGGGGTGCAGCCCCGGCGTGGCGTGGTGCGGCCGGTGGAGGGGGTAGAGCCAGCGCGAGTGGAGCAGCCGGTGGCCGAGGTAGAACCACGCCTCCCACCAGAGGAAGCCGAGCGCGAGCGTGACGAGCGTGCGGGGGGCCGAGAAGGCGGAGAGGTGCACGACCCCGAGCTGCAGCGCCGCGGTGAGCATGAAGGCCTCGGCGAGCACGAACTCCGCGACGTAGCGCAGACCCGCCGGGTCGACGCGCCCCCTCGGGGCCGCGCCCATCCGAAGCGCCCGGAAGCCCGCGAGGATGACGAGGTGCCCCCCGAGGAAGCCGACGAGCGTCAGGGCGAAGAGGCGACCCGGACCCATTTCCCAACCTCTACTCGCAGGCGCCGTCCGCGGTCCGCCCCGAGGGGTCGACGATCACCCCGCTCCCGGTGCGCTGGAGCGTCTGCGCGAAGCAGCCGTACTGCACCTTCACGGCGTCCAGCTGGGTGAAGATCGCGTGCGGGTCGTACACCCCGTCGCCCTCGTACTGCACCACCGCGCTGGTGATGGTCGTCGCCGGAGCGCCCCGCATCAGGTTGCCCGCGATGGGGTAGGGCACGAGCCCCGAGCGGCCATCGAGCCCGAGGGAGGCCTGCATCCCGGGCCACACCTCTCGGCCGCCCTGCGGGTGCCCGTAGGCCAGGGCCACCTCGTCGAAGGTGCTCGTCGAGAAGTACGAGTCCCCGCGGCCCACCGGGACGTAGGCCGACACGGGGTTCTTCCCGGGCAGAGGATCGCGCGAGATGCGAGGCACGTACACGATCGGATCGACCGGCTCCCAGAGCGTCTGGAGCAGGCCCATGGCCGGGTGCACGAAGCTGAGCGAGCGCCCCTGGAGCAGCGTCCCGATGAGCGACCCCACCCCGGGGATGATCTGCGACTCGAAGATGAAGCGCGACCAGTGCCCGCCTCCGCCGGTCGGGATCGCCCCTCGCACCCGCGGCTCCGTCGCGGCGATGAAGTGCGTGTACATCCCGCCCATGGACTGGCCCATGACGAGGAAGCGCGACGCGTCGAAGCGCCCCTCGGTGACGCCCTCCGGGAGCGAAGGCCCCGTGCACGCCGCCAGCGTGGCCGCGGGAATACGCATCCGGGTAAGCGCCTCCAGCAGCAGGCGCTGCTCGAAGAGGCCCTGGCGGAAGGTGTCGCGCATCGCCGACGGGTTCATCAGGTTGAGGTAGGCGATGGCCGAGGCGCCCGGGAGGCGCTCGGGGTTCACCGGCATCGCCGCGCCCACCACCGCGAAGCCGCGGGGCGCGAGGTGGTACGCGACGCCCTGGTCCGGCGTGTAGCAACCCGCGACGCCCTGGTACATCGCCGCGCGGTTGTAGTAGCTGGGCCTCGTGGTGGTGCAGGGGTTGGTCGCGCTCACCGGACGCCACGTCCCGCGCGACACCGCCTCGTCGCTGTACCCGCCGGAGCCGTGGATGTTCATCACCAGCGGATAGCCCCCCGGGGGCATCGGTCCGCGAGGGAGGGTCACCACCACGGGCACGCGGTCGTAGCCGGCGGGGCTCGCGTAGGTGGTCGTCATGGGCACGCCGTCGGCCGCGAGGCGCATCAGCCCGTCGGTGTTGAAGGGCGGCGCGCCAAACTGGAACTGCGGCATCGTCACCGTCGCCCGCAGCTCGCAGTAGCGCGGGTGGCTCGCGGGCGTGTCGCCCGGCGCGAGCGCGAGCCCGTCGACCGTCACGTCGAAGCGCTCCACCACCCGATCGCCCATCCTCGCCGTCTCGGCCACCACGTCGCCGGTGGTGAACACCGTCGCCGCCACCACCGTCGTCGCGTCGATGCTGCGCATCCGCAGCGTCTCCCAGAGCGGCGCGTACAGCGCCGCCGCGGCGGCACCGCGTCGCCCCGCGGGGGTGCGCCCCTCCCGTAGCTCCGTGAGCGCCGCGCTCGCCTCGACGGGCCGGTCACCCGCGTCGCGAAGGGCGCGGGTCAGCACGAAGGCGTAGGTTCGCCCGCCGCGCAGCACGAAGCCCGGGACCGCCGCGACGGCCAGCACGTTCTCCGCGGTGTAGCCGTCGTCGACCAGCGTCGCGGCCACCGTGGGGATGAGCTGTCCGCGCTCGGGCGAGCGAGGGTCCACGTCCATGAGCAGCACCGGCGAGGCGCCCGCCGCGGGGATGACGTCCGAGAGGCGGCGCTCCGAGAGCGCCCCGTCGAAGCGAAACCACGCCACCGGGACCACCGGGAAGCCGGTGCGGTCCTGCGCGACGGGGATCGCGGAGCGCACCAGGGCCGCGGTCGCGGGGGTGGGAAGGCCCGCGTAGTCGGGTCCGCCCGCTGGGGTGCGGCGCAGGTCCGAGGGGAAGGGCAGGTCGTAGAAGTGCGAGGGCTGCGCGGTGTCGGCGTCGAGGTCGAAGAGCGATCGGGCGGGGCCGAGGTTTACATCCCCGGGTAAGACGTCGGCGGCGGGGGCGTCGCCCGGGGTCGAGGCATCGCCCGCGTCCGTCGCCGAGGCGGCGTCCACCGGCGCGGGCGCCGGGTCGGAGGAGCATCCAGAGCCGAGGGCCGTCGCCAACAACATCGCCGGGAGTACGCGCATCGGCGCGGATGATCAGCACCCCGCTCCGGCCGAGGCAACTGCGACCGCGAGACCGCCGTTGGACGGCGGGAAGCGCCGATGGTAGCCCTCGTCCTCCCCGGCGACTGACACGTCAGTTCAGTCCCTCTTCGGGTCGGCGGAGCACTTAGGAGGATCCTGGATGAACGAGACGCGCACGGGTGCGGTGGTGGTCGGAGTCGACGTGGGCTCGACGACGGTGAAGGCGGTGGTGCTCGACCCCTCGACGAGGGAGATGCTCTGGTCGGACTACCAGCGGCACCAGACCCGGCAGCCGGAGAAGGTGCTGGAGATGATGGAGGCCATCGAGGCGGCCTTCCCCCTCTCTCCGAAGGACGAGTGGCGGGTCTTCGTGACCGGCTCCGGGGCGGCGCCGTTGATGGTCCCGATGCACGCGAAGTTCGTGCAGGAGGTCAACTCGGTCACGCTCGCCGTGGAGACGCTGCACCCGGACGTGGGCTCGGTGATCGAGCTCGGCGGGCAGGACGCGAAGATCATCATCTTCCAGCGCAACGAGAAGACCGGCGAGAAGACCGCCGCGCCCTCCATGAACGACAAGTGCGCCTCCGGCACCGGCGCCACCATCGACAAGTGCATGATCAAGGTCGGCCTCGACCCGGCGATCGTGCGAGGGCTCCACTTCAATGACGCGAAGCTCCACCACGTCGCCGCCAAGTGCGGAGTCTTCGCGGAGACGGACATCGTCAACCTGGTGAAGAGCGGGATTCCTTCCGACGAGATCCTCTGCTCACTGGCCGACGCCATCGTGCTCCAGAACCTCTCGGTATTGACCCGCGGGTCGACCCTCAAGCACAAGGTGCTGCTGCTGGGCGGACCCAACACCTATCTTCCCTTCCTTCAGGAGTGCTGGCGCAAGCGCATCCCCCAGGTGTGGGATGAGCGCGGCTACGACTGGCCCCGCGATCGCCCCATCGAGGAGACGGTCTTCGTCCCCGAGAACGCCCAGTACTACGCCGCCTTCGGGGCCTGCGTGTACGGCCTCCACGAGGCGCCCGAGGTGGGGCTCTACCGCGGCCTCGACGGGCTGCGCGAGTACATGACCAACGGCCGCAAGGCGCGCCTCGGGGAGACCGCCGGTCCTCCGCTGGCCCGCAATGCAGGCGAGGTGGACGACTTCCGCTCGCTGTATTCGATTCCGAAGTTCGTCCCGCAGAGGCTCATTCCGGGGAGCGTGGTGCGCGCGGTCATCGGCCTCGACGGCGGCTCGACCTCCTCCAAGGCCGTGCTCATCGACGAGCAGGGCGAGATCATCCAGAAGGCCTATCAGCTCTCCAAGGGCAACCCCATTCAAGACACCAAGGAGCTGTTGCTGCAGCTCCGGACCTGGGTGCACGAGCAGGGCGCCACGCTGGAGGTGCTGGGCTTCGGCGCGACGGGCTACGCCGCGGACGTGCTGCAGGAGGCGCTCCGGGCGGACGTCAACGTGGTCGAGACCGTCGCCCACATGATGAGCGCGGTGCGCTTCTTCGGGGACGTCGACGTCATCTGCGACATCGGCGGCCAGGACATCAAGGTGCTCTTCCTCAAGAACGGGGACATCGCCAACTTCCGCCTCTCCAACAGCTGCTCCGCGGGCAACGGGATGCTGCTCCAGGCCATGGCCGACCAGTTCGGACTGAAGGTCTCGGAGTACGCGGAGACGGCCTTCGCGGCGGAGCTCGCTCCCAAGTTCAGCTACGGATGCGCGGTCTTCCTCGACACCGACCGGGTCAACTTCCAGAAGGAGGGCTTCTCCAAGGAGGAACTCCTCGCGGGCCTCGCCCAGGTGCTCCCGAAGAACGTCTGGCAATACGTCGTCCAGATTCCCCGCATGGCCTCGCTGGGCAAGCGATACGTGCTCCAGGGCGGGACTCAATACAACCTCGCCGCGGTCAAGGCCCAGGTCGATTACATCAAGGAGCGGGTGCCCGGCGCGGAGGTCTTCGTGCATCCGCACACCGGCGAGGCGGGCGCCATCGGGGCGGCCTTCGAGACGCTGCGGGTGGTGAAGCGCAAGGGTCACTCGACCTTCATCGGCATCGACGCCGCCATCGGCCTCGAATACACCACCAAGAACGACGAAGAGACCGTCTGCCACTTCTGTCCCAACAACTGCAAGCGAACCTTCATCGACACGCAGCGCCCGGACGGCTCGACCACCCGCTACATCGCCGGCTTCTCCTGTGAGAAGGGAACCGTCGAGAGCGAGGACGCGATGCTCGCGCTCATGGCCGATCGAAAGAAGATCGCGAAGGAGTTTCCCAACCTCGTCGACTACGAGGCCAAGCGCGCCTTCATGCACTTCTACCGCCCCGCGCCGATGCCCGAGGCGGGCTCTCCGGTGAAGGACTGGGCCATCAAGAAGGGCTTCTTCTCCACCAAGCGCGTGGAGGTCACCCGAGGCTTCCGCCGCTCCGGCGTCGAGGCCCAGGAGCGACGGCGGCGCATCCGCATCGGCATCCCCCGGGTGCTCAACCTCTACTCCACGGGCCCCTACTTCCGGACCTACTTCGAGGCGCTCGGCATCCCGAAGCAGAACGTCGTGTTCTCCGATGAGACCACCGAGGAGATCTGGGTCGAGGGCGGCAAATACGGCTCCATCGACCCGTGCTTTCCCTCCAAGGTGACGCAGGCGCACGTGCACAACCTGCTCTTCCATCACCACACCGAGCAGAAGCCGCTCCAGTACATCTTCTTCCCCATCCTCACGCACGTCCCCTCCTTCGGGGAGAACGTGATGGACAAGGCCAGCTGCCCCATCGTGGCGGGCGCCCCGGAGGTGATGAAGGCCGCCTTCACCAAGGAGGTGGACTTCTTCAAGCAGCGAGGCATCGAGTACCTCGACCCGGCGCTCACCTTCGGAGAGCCCAACCTCACCGCGCGGCGGATGTTCGCCACCTGGGAGTCGCGCCTCGGCATCACCGAGGACGAGAGCGACCACGCGCACCGCCAGGCGATGGCCGCGCTCGACGCCTTCGACCGCGACCTCCAGGACAAGGGCCGCGCCATCCTGGAGACCGTCGAGGCCGAAGGGCGCGTCGCGATCCTGATGGTGGGGCGGCCCTATCACTCGGACCCGGGGCTCAACCACGGCATCCCGGATGAGTTCCAGGTCTTGGGATATCCCATCCTGAGCGTGCGCTCGCTGCCTCGGGACAATGAATACCTGCGGCGGTATTTCAAGCCCGAGTTCGAGCGCGGTCAGCACCCGCTCGACATCAACGACGTGTGGCCGGAGAACTACTCCGCCAACAGCGCGCAGAAGGTGTGGGCGGTGAAGTTCGCGGCGCGGCACCCGCACATCGCGCTGCTCGACCTCTCTTCGTTCAAGTGCGGCCACGACGCGCCGACCTACGGCATCGTGGAGAGCATCGTGTCGGCCAACGGGACGCCCTACGCGGCGCTCCACGACCTCGACGCCAACAAGCCCGGCGGGTCGATCAAGATCCGGGTGAAGACCTACGCCCACTCCCTCAAGCTCCATGAAGAGGGCCTGGAGGACGAGGGGCGGAAGCGCGACGCGCTGGCGCGCTCCATCGACGAGAAGAGGCTGGAGCTGCTGCGCCTGAAACACGCGCAGCTCGCCGCGAGGCGGGTCAACGACCCGGTGCTGGAGGCGGAGATCGAGCGCCTCGGGGCGCGGCTGGCGGCCTACGTGGCGCCGGAGCGGCCCGCGGAGAAGCCCGCGGGGCTGATCCAGCTTCGAAAGAAGACCGAAGGCGGAATGGTGGCGGTGGGCGGATGAGTGACGTGCAACGGCTGGAGAGGAGCGACGCGATGGGAATGCAGACGCAGGGCGATGGTTCGAAGGTGCGGCTTCCGGTGTTCGGCGAGCCGATCGTGTCCGGTCCCGGGGCGGCGGACGTCGACGTCGAGGCCGAGCTCAAGGCCTGGGAGGAGGCCGAGCGCGAGCGCCTGGGCATCCGCCAGGAGCGCCGCCAGTGGGCCGACGGGATGCTCAAGCCCGCCATGACGAAGTCCGAGAAGGCGAAGGTCACGCTGCTGATCTCGGGCCTGACCGCGGCGCAGGACTTCCTCGTGGAGGGCGCCCTCAAGGGACTCGGGTACAACGTCCACTACTTCGGAGTGGCGGACGGCGCGGGGCTCCAGACGGGCAAGGAGTTCGGCAACCGGGGTCAGTGCAACCCGACCTACTTCACCGTCGGATCGCTGGTGAAGCACCTCATCGACCTTCGGGACATCCACGGGATGTCCGCGGAGGATGTGGTGAAGAACTACGTGTTCCTGACGGCGGGCGCGTGCGGGCCGTGCCGCTTCGGGATGTACGTCACCGAGTACCGAAAGGCCCTGCGCGACGCGGGCTTCGACGGCTTCCGGGTGATGCTCTTCCAGCAGCAGGGCGGGCTCTCGCAGGCCACCGGCGACGACGTCGGACTGGAGATGAACCCCGAGTTCTTCATTGCCATCATCAAGGCCATCGTCTGCGGCGATGTGGTCAATGCGCTGAGCTACCGCATCCGGCCCTACGAGGTGGTGCCGGGGTCGACCAACGAGGCCGTCGCCCGGGTGAAGAAGATCCTCTACGAGGCGCTCTACGAGAAGACCAACATCTTCCTGGCGCTCTACCGCGCCCGGAAGGAGCTCGCGGCGGTGCAGGTCGACAAGCTCCGGGTGCGCGCCAAGGTGTGCATCATCGGTGAGTTCTGGGCCATGACCACCGAGGGGGACGGCAACTATCACCTCCAGAAGTTTCTCGAGTCCGAAGGGGCCGAGGACGACATCCAGCTCACCACGGCGTGGCTGCTCTACAACATCTGGGAGGTGGCCCGGGACACCCGCGAGCGCCGAGACCTGCGCAGCGCCGACGGCGGCCAGTATGGGCTCAATGGCTTCGAGGGCTTCGATGTCTCCAAGCGCCTGGCCACCATGCGACTCGCGGAGATGGGCCTGCGCGTGGGCTTCCAGTGCTTCGCGCTGCCGCTCGGCCTCCACGGCTACACCCTCCCGGACATGGACCACGTGGCCGAGGTGGCCTCCGGCTTCTACTCCAATGACCTCCGCGGCGGCGAAGGGCACATGGAAGTCGGCAAGCTGATCGTCAACGTGGTGGGCCAGAAGGCTCACATGACCCTGAGCGTGAAGCCCTTCGGGTGCATGCCCTCGTCGGGCGTCTCCGATGGGGTGCAGTCGCTGATCACGTCGCGCTTCCCGGGGACCATCTTCTGCGCGGTGGAGACCAGCGGCGACGGCGCCACCAACTTCTACTCGCGGGTGCAGATGTACATGTTCAAGGCGCGCCTCGCGGCCGAGGAGGAGTATCGCAAGACCCTCAAGGCCAACGGGGTGACCGAGGAGCAGGTGCGCGACTTCCTCGCGAAGAACCCGAAGTACGCCTCCGCGCTGCACAAGGCGCCGCACCGGGCCAACGGCTCGACCGCGGACCTCGTGTACGAGGTGGCGCCGCTCATCACGCAGACCCGGGCGCAGCGAGCGCTGGGCTCGCTGAAGGGCGTCGTGGCGGGCGCCCGCAAGGCGGCGGCGGCGGTGCCGGTCGCGGCGCGCAAGGCCGTGGAGAGCGCGCGGTCCGAGGAGTTCCGCTCGCAGGCGAGGGCCGACGCGGAGCTGCTGGGCGAGCTGGTGCGCGGTCGCGTGAAGGAGCACTACGGGCCGCTGGTCGAGCGCCTCGCCACGCGAGCGATGTTCGACAAGGACCCGCTGCCCGCCGCCGACCGCTCTCAGCCCGTCGCGCAGGCGTAGCCGTTCGCGGGCGCCGCGCGGTGCGCTACAACCCCGCGCATGGCGTGGTTGCTCGTCACCGTCGTCGGCGCCGCCGCGATCCTCTGGTGGTTCTCCCTCCAGGAAGACCTCTTCTGCCTCTCCGTCCGGGGTGGCCGCGTGCTCATCGTGCGCGGCCGCGTCCCTCCGCGCTTC
Organism: uncultured Myxococcaceae bacterium; assembly: GCA_966211675.1. Classification (GTDB taxonomy): domain Bacteria; phylum Myxococcota_A; class Polyangia; order Polyangiales; genus SCUS01. The sequence continues at coordinate 16,953 of CBIHPK010000026.1, read as the reverse complement.
GTGGCCGACGTGCGCGACATCCTCGGGAGGGCCCGCGCCCGGGACGTGACCATCCGCGCGAAGCCCACCGAGCACAGCGGGCGGCTGATCTTCACCGGCGACCTCGACGAGTTCACCCAGCAGCGTCTGCGCAACGTCTTCGGGCTCATCCCCGCGGCGCAGCTACGGAGCGCTCCGCCCATCCAGAACCCCACTGCCGGTCAGCGCCTCGGCATCGAGTGGCTGGCGTGGTGGTTCGCCCGCTGAGCGTCGACGCGCTGGTGAGCCCGATGCTCGCGGCGCTCTGGACGGATGCGTCGGGGACGCCCCGCCGACGCCGCTGGCATGGTCCCGCGCGATGAAGACCCGGCGCGTGTTCGTGATGGCCTTGGCCGGCGCGTGCTCCAGCCGCGGCGGTGGTTTCGGCCTTCCCGATGACGCGGCGACGGACTCGCCCACCGCCACGATCGACGCGCCCGAGTCCGACTCGGGGACCCCGTCGGTCGATACCGGACCGTCGCCCACGGACACCGGCCCCTCGCCGCGCCTCAACCGCTGGTACTTCCACTCGGAGTACGAGACGCAGCTCTCCACCCTCTCCGAGCACGTCGGGTACTGCAGCGCGACCTGGTCGAGCGCCGCCCCCTGAAGCGTCGAGGCGAGCGGGGCCCCCAATGGCTCACTCGCAGGTCGAGGCGGAGCAGACGGCGGGCGGGGCCTCGGGGCAGCGACCGTCGACCAGCTGGATCGCGTCGAAGTCCGCGGTGCCCGGCGCCCCGGCCGAGAAGATCTCGGTCTTGAGCACGACGTGCGTGTAGGCCGGCATCGTGAACTCGCGGGCGTACCAGTGCCATTGCCCGTCGGGGCGCACCGGCGACACGGGCACCGCGAAGCCCGAGGGGTAGCACTCGTTGCCGATGAGCCAGTGCTCGGTGCCGACCGTGCCCGCCGCCGTCGAGGCGTTGATGCCCAGGAAGGGCTGGGTGTTGGCGCTCCCCCGGATCCACGCCGACAGGCAGTAGACCTGCCCCGCCCGCACCGCGATGCCCGCTCGCGTGAAGGTGCGCCCGCCGCTGAAGAGCACCGTCTCGCGCATGAACGAACCGCGGCACGCGCTCGCGTCGCTCAACACCACGATGGGCCCGCCGTCGACGGTGCGCCACTCGACGGTGCCGCCGTCCCAGGGCTCGACGAAGGCCTGCGTCCCGCAGACGTTGCAGGCGCTTCCCGCGCAGGAGCGCATGGGCAGGCAGGTGTCGCGCTCGCAGACGCCGTAGGTGCAGGTGGTGCCCGTGGGGCAGACGTTGCCGCACGCTCCGCAGTTGGCGTTCTCGCTGTTGAGGTTGCGGCACACTCCGCCGCAGTTGCGCTCTCGCGCCGCGCAGCAGAGCCCCGCCTCGCACTGCTGGCCGGTGGCGCAGGCCCGGCCGCAGGCCCCGCAGTTCGCCGCGCTCGACATCGGGTCGACCTCGCAGCCGTTGGCCGCGCTGCCATCGCAGTCGGCGTAGCCCGGGGCGCAGAGGATCCCGCAGCCGCCCGCGGCGCAGGTGGGCGCGCTGCGGGGCCCCGCGGGGCACAGCCGGCCGCACGCTCCGCAGTGGGTCACGGTGACGCGCGTGTCGGTCTCGCAGCCGTTGGCCGCGTCGCCGTCGCAGTCGCCGAAGCCCGCGGCGCAGGCGATCCCGCAGGCGCCCGCCGCGCAGGTCGCCGTGGCGTTGGAGCGCGCCGCGCAGGCGTTGGCGCAGCGCCCGCAGTGGTCGAGGCTCGTCCGGGTGTCAGCCTCGCAGCCGTTGGCGGGCATCCCGTCGCAGTCGCCGTAGCCCTCCGCGCAGGCGCCGAGGGAGCAGACCCCCGCGGCGCACACGGGCGTCCCGTGGTCGGCGGCGCAGGCGCGCCCGCACACGCCGCAGTGCGAGGCGCTGTCGCGCAGGTCGACCTCGCAGCCGTTGGCCGGGTCGCCGTCGCAGTCGGCGAAGGTGTCGAGGCAGGCGTACTGGCAGGCTCCCGCCGCGCAGCTCGCGCGGGTGTTGGCGCGGGCCGGGCACGGGCGCCCGCAGCCGCCGCAGTGCGCCGCCGAGGTCGCGGTGTCGGTCTCGCAGCCGTCCGCCGGGTCGCCGTCGCAGTCGCCGTAGGGCCCGGTGCAGGCCGCGACGGCGCACGCCCCGCCGACGCAGGCCGCGGCGCCGTGGACGACGCTGCACGCCACGCCGCAGCCGCCGCAGTGCGCGGTGTTGGCCTGCGGATCGACGCACGCTCCGGCGCAGCACGTCGTGCTCGCGGGGCAGGGCTGCGTGGCGGTGCACCCGGCGACGCACTGGTTGCCCGCGCACACCCGTCCCGCGGGGCAATGCTCGTCGGCGGTGCAGTCGACGCAGCGACGGGTGCTGGTGTCGCAGCGCCGGGTCGAGGCGCCCCCGTCGTCGCCCGCGCGGGCGCAGGCGCTGTCGTCGCGGCATCCGGCGACGCAGCGGAAGGTGCTCCCCTCGCAGTACTGCCCCGTCGGGCAGGTGTCGGAGGCGGGGGTGCACGCGACGCAGCGTCCGGAGGCGAGGTCGCAGGCGACGAAGCCCAGCTCGTGACCGCGGCAGTCGTCGTCGCGGGTGCACCGCGACGGGGGCACGTCGACGGCAGGCTGGTCGGGCGCGGGCGCGTCGAAGCCGAGGTCGGCGCCGAGGTCGAGGCCGAGGTCGGCGCCCAGGTCGACGGAGGAGGCGGCGTCGGGGGGACCGCCCACCACGGAGCGGCCCAGGCAGCCAGGCGCGACGAGCGCAACGATCGCAACCAGAAGGAGCGTGTGGCGCATCGGCCGAACGTGCTGGCATCGCGCGAACGGCGTCAAGCGAGGGCGCCAGTGGTTGCGCCGCGCCGGACCGCCGTGCGAGATCGGTGCGATGAGCACTCGGAGGACTCCGTTGGGGTTGGTGCTGGGCGTCGCGGCGGCGGCGCTGCTGACGCACTCGCGCACCGGCAACGCCGACTGCGCCTGGACGCCCGAGACCTTCACGCTCGAGCTCGACGTCGTCACCGTGAACGGCCAGGTCGTGTCCGATCGCACGGCGTGGCAGCGCAGCACCCTGGAGGTGGCCAGCAACTATCCCGGGCAGGCCTACCTCTCCGTCACGGCGGGCGCAGGGTCGCCCCTCCAGGTGCAAATGAGCCCGGGACCGTGAGCACCACGCTGCAACGCGCGGCCTGCGCCCTCGTCGCGCTCGTCGGCGCGGTCGCCCTGGGCGGTTGCGACGAGTGCACGGACTTCGCTGCGACGAGGCCGCCGCAACTGCTCACGTCGGGGCAGTACACCCTCAACCCGCGCCAGATCGCGGCGACCTCGTTGCCCGCGGTCAACGCCCGCGGGACGATCGCGGTGACCGTCGACCGGGCGGCCTCCACGCTGCGGATGCGATGGACCCGCACCGACGGAAACGTCGTCGACGAGACCTGGCGGATGCGCCCGTAGCGCCGTGGGCGCCTGATCGGAGCGAGGACTCGTCCGAAGCGGTCTGGAGTCACGATCGCCACGACGATGCGCATCCGCGCTCGTTGGGGGCCTGGCTGCGAGTGCGTCGGGGGAGAAGAACCGCAAGGGCGCGAGGGCCGCAAGGGAGCGAGAGGCCTGGGCGGTCATGCGCTCCGATCATTCACCGCGTGTCGGAGTCCGGCATCGCTCCCAGCATCTCGCGAACCCTTGGGCACCAGCTCCGGCAGAACTCCTCCTTGCGACCCTTGCGCCCTTGCGGTCCTTCTCCCCCGACGCACTCGCAGCCAGGCCCCCCCAACGAGCGCGGATGCACATCGCGTTGGCGTGGGTCGGGCGCCCTCCGCCAGTCACAGACTCTGTGAACCCGGTCACAGACTCTGTGAACGCGCTGCAACCTACTTTGCGCCCTTCGCGGCCGCACGCACCAGCGCTTCGAAGGCCGCCAGCGGCAGCCGCACCTGCGCCTCCGCGCCGCTCTCCTTGCGCGTCGCGATGAGCTTCGTCGCCACGCCCTCGTCGCCCACCAGGCGCCCGAGGCGCTTCACCGCCGCCTCGAAGCGCCGCTGCTCCGCGGCGTCCACGGTGAGCCCGCGAGGCTTCTTCGCCGTCGCCTTGGAGGCCGCCCGCCGGAACGCCGTCGCCGCCTCGTTGAGCTCGCGAATCGGCGCCGCGCGCACGTCGAGCCGCCGCCCCGTCGTGAGCATGAGACCCGCCGTGAGCAGGTCGCGCACGCTGTCGTCCGAGGGGGTGGCGTCCGCGAGGTTCATCAGCGCCGAGGCGCGGTCGGCGCCGAGCGCCCGCACGGTGTCGGCGTCGAGCGTCTCGAAGAGCGCGATCAGCTGCTCGGCGCGTGTCACCGACAGGTCGAGCCTCTCGTGGCACAGCGCCTCGAAGGACGTGCATCCCACCGCCTCGGCGACCCCTGCCTGCTTGAGCACCCGCAGCGCGCGACCCATCTCCAGGTAGTCGTCGGCGATCTTCGTTCGCAGCGCCTTGATCGCGCTGATCGCCTTGAAGCCCTCGTCCGCCAGCCGCTGGCGCTTCGCCTCGCGCTTCGACCGGGCGTTCTTCGCCAGCCCCGTCGGCAGCTTCGTCCCCGCTCGCGCCTTCGCCATGGACCGCGACGCTATCACCGCGCAGCGCAGTGGCTCCACCCTCGCGCGAGGGCTACAGGCCCGAGCCGTGCGTCCAGTGCGCGGTGACCTCGTCGGCGCCGAGCGGCCGGTCGTACACCGCGAGCTCGTCGAGCACGCCGTCGAAGAAATAGTCGGCCCCGGCCGGATACTCCGTGGCGCCTGCGCCGATGCGCCCGCCGCCGCGCGCGTTGGTGCGGAGGGTCACGCCCGTGCGCGAGGCGACCATCGCCCCGTTCACGTAGAGGCGCACGGAGCCCGCCCCGTAGGCCGCCACCACGTGGTAGGTGCGGCCGAGCACGACGGCGTCGCCGCCGGAGGTCGGCTGCCACTCGAGGGCGGTTCCGTCGCCGATGTAGAGTTCCCAGCGGTTGCTGGGGTTCACATAGAGCGCGTAGCCCTGTGTGGGGACGTTGAAGCGCGAGGTGAAGGGGGAGCGGTACGTGCCCTGTGACCCCGCGACCCGGGCCCAGACCTCGACGGAGAACTCCCCAGGGTTGATCGCCGCCGCGTAGGGGACGTTGAGGTACTGCTGCCCGCTGATCCGCACCGCGCGCCCGCTGCTGATGAGGCCCGGCTGGGCGAAGCCCACGCCCGAGACGGCGGTCGCGACGCGGCCGGCGATCTCGTCCGTCGCGTTCGGCCCGGCGCCCTCCTCGAAGCGCCAGTAGGCGACGGGGCGTGAGGACAGCACGAGGTCGCGGTAGCTCTGGCAGACGCCGTCGCCCTGGCAGCGCCCATCCGCCGGGCACGCCGCGCTGGTGTAGCCGAGGCCGTCGGGGTTGCAGGTCCGGCGGGTGAGCCGGTCGGTGCAGCTCGCCGCGCCGGGCGCGCAGACGGCGCCGGCGTCGACGACGTCCACCGAGGGGACTCCGACGTCGGGGAGGTCCGCGGCGGACGACCCGGCATCGATGACGTCGACGGCGGGTGCGCCGGCATCGATCACGTCCATGGCGGGCGAGCCGACGTCCGGGGCCATCGCCACGTCCGTCAGCGCGTCGAGCGAGGGCCCGGAGGCGTCGACCGCATCGGTCGCCGCGGCGTCCTGGGCGTCGAGCGTCGCGGAGTCGGCGGCCGTCGCATCGGCGACCGGCGGCAGCAGGGGCAGGGTGCTCGGCGAGCACGCGGCGACCACGACGAGCGTCGCGATCCAGACGCGAACCCGAGACCTCATCTCCCTCTCACGCATCGGCGGCACCGATACCGTGCCGATCGCACGGCGTCCATCCGACGGGCGACAGCGTCGCATCGTGGCCCTACGGTCCGCCGCCGACGAGCACGGTGACCACCCCGTCGGGCACGAGGGTCTCGGCCGCGCCGCCGTCGACGCGCAGCCGGAGCAGCGACTCTCCGCTCACGAGCAGCAGGGTGCTCGGGGACTCCCATCGCGCGTCGCAGGTGAAGCGGCAGGCGTGCAGCGCGCGGGGCGCGGCCGAGCCGTCGACGGGGATCACGTAGAGGTGCATGGCCCGCTCGGCGTCGAGGTCGGTGTAGGCCACGAGGGTTCCGTCGGGTGACAGCTCGGGACCGGCGTTGTTGTGACGGAGCGACGTGAGCGTGCGGGGCGGCGTGGGCGCGGTCCCGGGAGCGATGGGCAGGGTGACGAGCGACGTGGGGTTCGGCCGGTTGGAGATGACCGGGGGCGAGTACTGGAACACCGCGCGATCGCCCCGGGTGTGGAGCTGGGTCATCCCCAGGAACGCGCGGACGGTCTGCAGCGTGGTAGCGGGGCCGCCGTCGACGGGTCTGCGCACGAGCTCTTCGACGAGCTCGGACGTGCGATGCCGACCGAGCAGCGCCCTGCCGTCGTCGCTCCAGAAGCTCACGCTGTCGTCGGTCCTCGCGCCTGGGAGTCGCGAGTTGCTCACGACGCGCAGCACCGGAGCGGGAGATCGAGCGCCCTCCGGCGGCACCTGCAGCGTCGCCACGTAGACACCCGCAGGGACCGGGAAGATGGAGGGCGGCCCCTCCATGCTCTGCGTCGCGGCGAGGGTGTACGCGAGCCGTCGGCTGTCGGGCGAGAAGCCCACGAAGCGGCAGTCCACGTCTCGGATGCGGCCCCTCACCACGGGCACCTCGACCCCGGAGGCGAGGTGCCGCACGAAGGGCCTGCCTCCGCGCTCGAAGGCCAGCAGGGTGCCGTCGGGGGAGAGTTCGACGGTGGTGTTGGTGAGCGGGTACTCGTGACCAACGCCGCGCAGCTCGAGGGCGCTTCCCCCGAGGGGCGTGGCGTCGGGCGCGGGAAGCGGTTGCAGCCGCTGCCGGTCCGGTCCGTCGGCTCTCACCACCAGCACGGGGCGAGAGCGCGGCGGCCTCGGCGGCGGGGCGGGCTGCGCGCTCACCGGCGCCGACCCGAGGGAGAGCGTGCACAGCGCGACGAGGCAGAGCCCGAGTGACCTGGGAGTCCAGCTTCGAGACGTCATCGCCGGGGAGCGTACGCCGACGGCGGGACTCGCGGTCAGCGCGTCATCGCCGCGAAGGGGTCCTCTCCCGGGACCAGCGCCGCCAGCGTCTCCGCCCCGGCCACGTCGCGAAGCTCCATCCGCCTCGGACCCAGCGTGTGACGGGTCGCGACCATGGCTCCGGTGGAGAGCCGGGTCCATCCCTCCCAGCTCGCCTCCATGCCTCCGACGGGGATGACCGAGACCCACATCCGCCACGCTCGCGGTCGGCCGTTCTCATCCAGCAGCCAGAGGTAGCTGTCGCCCGGCGTCACCCCGCCGGAGCGGTAGCGCAGCAGCAGAGCGTCCCGGCCCTCGACGCGGACCACCGATCGGGTGACGCCCTCGTCGAAGGCCTTCACCACCGGGTTGAGCCAGAAGGAGTCGTTGATCCAGCGGCGCCACGCGGTGTCGAGGGCCGCGTCGAGCTCCGCGCCGGAGAGCGCACGAGCGCCACGCCACGCGGCGCCGCGGCGGGTGTTGAGGTCGATGAGCACGCGCAGGTCGCCGTGCTCGAAGCGATCGAGCGAGCGGGTGCGGTCCCAGAGGTGGCGATCGCCGTTGAAGAAGGTCCAGCGGACGGCGCCGGTGCGCGCCCAGTCGTCGGCGTGCACGGCCGCGAGCATGCGCCTTGCGAGGGCGTCCCCATCGCCGTGCGCCGCCGAGGGCATCGGGTGTCGATAGAAGAGCCACGCGCCCAGCACGAGCGCCGCCAGCAGCGCCACCAGCACCCCGAGCACCCGCAGGGACTTCTTCACCATCGGGCCCATGGGCCGGGACGCTACCATCGCCCCAACCTGAGGAATGTCATGGTGCGTCGCTACCCCCCGGCGCACATAAGCCCCGCGTGACCATCGCCGACCCCGCCGCTCCCTCGCTCGAGGCGACCTCCACCGCCCGCGAGCTCTTCGACCCTCCTGGCGGCGTGCTGATGTGGCTCGTCGTCTCGCTGGAGCTGCTCGCCTTCTCGATGATCTTCGTGGGCGTGGCGTACCTTCGCAGCTCGCAGCCCGCGGTCTTCCACTCGGGCCAGACGGCGCTCGATCCGCGCATGGGCCTGCTGCTCACGCTCACCCTGGTGACCAGCGGCTGGCTCACCGCCGAGGGCGTGCACGCCTGGCGGGGCTCACGCTTCGAGCGCTCCCGGCGCTTCTACGCAGGCGCCACGCTCATGGGCCTCGGCTTCGTCGGGCTGAAGATCTACGAGTACGCCTCGAAGGCCCGCTCGGGCCACGGGCTCGGCGCCGATGACTTCTGGGATCTCTACTTCCTCGCCACCGGCTTTCACTTCATCCATGTGCTGGTGGGCCTGGGGTTGATCCTCTACGTGGGCACCCGCGTCGGCCGGACGACCTTCGAGGACCCGGAGACCGTGGTCGGCGGCACCGCGCTCTTCTGGCACATGTGCGACATCGCCTGGTTCTTCCTCTTCCCCCTCTTCTTCGCGAGGTCCTGAGCGTGCGCTTCATCACCTGGCTCGCGCTCGTCGCCGCCGCGGTCGCCGCGGTCGCCTGGGGCCTGATCGTCCCCGCCCTCGTGCTCGGCGGCCTCAAGGCCGTCCTCGTCGGAGAGCAGTTCATGGAGCTTCGCTCGGCCCACCCCGCGCACCGGGTCGTCTTCGCCTGCGGCGTCGCGGCGCTCGTGCTCGTCCTCGCGATCGTCTCCACGCACGCCTGAACCCCCTCCGCCTCGTCAGCGCAGCTCATCTGCGATACCCCATCGACGATGCACCCGAGGCCGCTGCCCGCCACGCTCGCCCTGCTCGCCACGGCCTGCGGCTCCTCGGTGACCTCCGTGCGCTCCACCGCGGACGCCGCCGTCGACGCGCCCGTGGTCGATGTCCCAGCGGCCGCCGCTTCCTGTCGGCCGGTGGTCGGCCAGCGCCTCATCGTCCTTTCCGATCCGCCCGATCGGCAGCGCTTCCGGCTCCTCGACGCCATCCCGACGCCGGACGGCGCTCTGGTCGCGTGGCGAGAGCGCAACCCCAACGGGCGAGACGATCAGGTGCGGGTGCGACGCATCCGCGAGGACGCGACGCCCCACCCCTGGTCCGCCGCGGGCCGCGGCAGCCGCACCGAGGTGGTCTCGCTCCCACCCTCCGCAGCGCTGCAATTCTCGATGGTCTGGGACGCCCCGCACGACGGCGTGGCCATGCTCGCGGGCGGTGCGACCGACCGCGGGGCCTGCGTGTTCTCGCGCTTCCTCGGCGACAACTCGCAGATGTGGCAGGTCGTCGAGCTGGGCTCCCTCATGGGCTTCTCGCTCGCGGGCTGCGGATCGCTCGCCCGCACCCCCGATGGCTACAGCTTCCTCACCGGGGAGGTGCGCGCGTTGTGGGGTGACCAGCTGGTGTTCGTGACCGAGGAGGGGCGCTTCGCCGGTGCCCCCGCGCGACTCCCGATGACCGAGCAACCGACCGTCTGGCCGATGACCCGCAGCGTCGTGTCCGGCGGCTTCGTGGCCACCTGGCCGCAGCTCCTCCGCGGGTCGAGCGGACCCATGAACGAGCTCCATCTTCGACGCTTCACCTCCCGAGGCGAGCCCCTCGGCGAGGACATCGCCCTTGGCACCGCGACCCCCCTGGCCGATGCGCAGGTGCTGCAGACCTCATCCGGGCTGCTGGCGGTGTGGTTCGGTGGCTCCGGCCATCCAGGGCTCCCCGATGCGATCGTGACCAGGGTCCTGATGCCCGATGCGAGCCCAGGCGCAGAGGCGGTGACGCTCACGCATCGGCCCTGGATTCCGGGCCTCCACGCGACCGCGCGAGGCGACGAGGTGCTCGTGGCGGCGCCTGGCTCGGAGGCGGCGATCTACCTGCTGCGGCTGTCGGGTCGGGGCGCGGCGTTGGCGGATCCGCTGGAGGTGTGGCGGAGCCCGTCGCCCGTATCGGTGGGTCCGGTGCGGGTCGTGGCGACGGCCCGGGGCGCGCTGGTGATCTTCGAGATAGAGACCGGGGAGCAGGGCGGGCGCATCGTGGCGGTGCCCGTCGACTGCGCGCCGTAGCGCTCAGGCCGCGGCGGTGTCTTCGCCCGGGCGCTCGGCCTCGTCGGCCTCTGGGGCCGGGGCCACGGGCTGCGGCGCGCCCGCGCTCTTCGCGGCGAGCCACGGGCGGTAGTGCCGCTCGAAGAACTTGTCCTCGAAGTTGCGCCACGCGGTGATCCCGCCGAGCAGGCGATAGAGCCGGATGAACGCGAAGGAGATGTCCGGCTGCCACCAGAGGAAGCCCGCGCGGACGCTCTGCGGAAACAGGTGGTGGTTGTTGTGCCACTCGCCCGCGACGAGCCCCGGCCAGAAGGCGTTGATCGACAGGTTGCGCCGGTCGAACTCGATGCCGTCACGGCGACGGTCCTTGCCGCCCGCGTGCAGGTCGTAGTTGTGAGCGCGGATGCCGATGCCCCACACCGCGGCCCAGCCGAAGAGGGCCGTGGCGAGGGCGTGGCCGCCCATCAGGTAGAAGATCCCGTACCAGGCCGCCCAGTTGAGCGCGAAGTGGGCCCAGGTGCGGGCGGGGTGCGCGATGGTCCCCCAGCGCTGGTACTGCTCGTAGGAGTTGAGCTTCACGCCGGTGTGGTTGATGAGCGCGGCGACCTGCTCGTAGTCGCGAGGCGAGAGCGTGCGGCTGATGGGCTGGTGCAGCTCCGCCGCGAGGAAGCAGTAGAGCCACCCCGCCTGGGCGTTGTACGGATCGCCCGGCTGATCGGAGTAGGCGTGGTGCACGTGGTGCGAGACCACGTAGGTCTCCTCGGGCACGATCTTGATCGAGAGCTCGCGACAGAGCGCGCGGGCGAAGCGGTTGCGGAAGGTGAAGGCCCGGTGCGTGGAGTAGCGGTGCAGCCAGACGGTGCCGTGCGTGCCGATCCACACCATGCTGTAGAGGAAGCCCACCAGCATCAGCTTCCAGCTGAAGTACTTCGTCAGGAACACCACCCCGAAGGGGATCAGCGACAGCGTCCAGAACCAGCCCGTGACGGCGATCCAGGTCTTGCGGTCGTGGAGGATGTCCATGCGCGAGCGCCACGCCCGCATGATCTCCGCGGTGGTGGGCTTGGAGAGGACGCCGTCCTTGGTCCAGCCGTAGACGGGTTCGCGCAGTGCGCGGGCGAGCAGGGGGAGCGCCATCGATCGAGTCCTTGGGCGATCGACCGGTGGGACGCGCCGGGCCGACCGCAGGTGCCGTAGCGCGGGGGCATCTTCCCACGCCGGCTCACCTCGCGCCCAGCGCCCGTGTCCACGAAATCGCTGCGTCGCCGCCTACGCACCCGCCGGTCGCGCTCGCTCGACGGCCAAGGCGCGTTGGAGTAGTGAAGCGCCGCCTCGAAACGATCCGCTACCGCTTCCCGTACCCGAAGGACCTCTCCGATGGCGCTGAAAGTCGCAATCGTGGGCCTGCCCAACGTGGGCAAGTCCACCCTGTTCAACGCGCTCACGCAGACCGCGGCGGCGCAGGCCGCCAACTACCCGTTCTGCACCATCGAGCCCAACGTCGGCGACGTGGCCGTCCCCGAGCCCCGGCTCGACGTGCTCGCGAAGATCGTCGGCTCGAAGGAGATCATCCCCGCGCGCATCAACTTCGTCGACATCGCCGGACTCGTGCGCGGCGCGTCCAAGGGCGAAGGGTTGGGCAACCAGTTTCTCGCGAACATCCGCGACTGCGACGCGGTGGCCTTCGTGGCGCGCTGCTTCATCGACGACGACATCATCCACGTCGAGAACCGCGTCGACCCCCTCTCGGACCTCGACATCATCGAGACCGAGCTGATGCTCGCCGACCTGGAGAGCCTGGAGAAGCGCAGCAACACCCTGGAGAAGCGCGCCCGAGGCGGCGACAAGGAGGCCATCGCCACCTTGCGCCTGGTGAAGGTCGCCCTCGACCTGCTCAACGCCGGCCGCCCCGCCCGCGCGGCGGTCATCGCCCCGGAGGACGAGAAGGCCTGGCGCATGCTCCAGCTGCTCACCTCCAAGCCGTCGCTCTTCGTGTGCAACGTCGACGAGGCCTCCGCCGACCTCGGCAACGAGCTCTCCGCCAAGGTGGCCGAGCGGGCCTCGCGCGACGGCAGCCGCTCGGTGGTGATCTCCGCCCGCATCGAGAGCGAGATCGCCCTGCTCGCGGCCGACGAGCGCAAGGACTTCCTCGACACCCTCGGCCTGAAGGAGCCCGGCCTCAACCGGCTCATCCGCGAGGCCTACGCCCTGCTCGGGCTGCGCACCTACTTCACCGTCGGCCCCAAGGAGGCCCGCGCCTGGACCATCCAGGCCGGCGACACCGCTCCGATCGCCGCGGGGGTCATCCACACGGACTTCGAGAAGACCTTCATCCGCGCGGAGACCATCGCCTACGACGACTTCGTCCGCCTCAAGGGCGAGTCGGGCGCTCGCGACGCGGGCCGCCTCCGCCTGGAAGGCAAGGAGTACGTGGTGCAGGACGGCGACGTGATGCACTTCCGCACCGGCGCCTGAGCTCCCCTCTCCCTTACTCCCCGTCTCCCAACATCGCCGTCCCGGCGCGCCGCGGTCGGTGGTACGATGCGGGCCGCTGCCGTGACCCTACCGCCCCCGCCTTGGCTCGTAGACCCGTTGCCCTGGCATGCCGCGGCGTCTCCGATCGAGATCCCGCGAGCACCCATCGACCGGGAGACGGAGTCCGCGCTGCAGCTGGGTCGCTACGTCCCGCTCTTCGGCTGGGGAGCGACCGACGACGAGGCCCGCCGGGTGGTCGCCCTGGTCTCCCGCGCCTACTCGACCGAGGCCGACCCCGGGGCCATCGACTGCCTCTCGGTGATGCTCCTGCACCCGAGCCTCGGGACGAAGCCGCTCGCCTACCTCTCCGAGTCCATCCAGTCGGGCGTCGCGCCGGCGGCCTGGGGCAAGGTCGCCCTCTCCGCGGCGGGGCTGCTCGGGGCGGGCGACGCCCTGCGCGCGGAGTTCGGCGAGCCGATGCTGGACTGTCCCTCGCTGCGGCCCGACGCGCTGCGCACCGTGGCCGTCGGCGGGGCCGAGCGGTACACCTTTCCCGAGGGCTTCGCTCGGCTCTGCGCGGCGGAGAAGGAGCTCGCCGGGACGCGCGAGGCGGAGTCCTTCACGGCGCTGCGGGCGTGGTTCGAGCTGGTGCTGGCGAGGCGCTGGTCGGCCCACGACACGCTGCGGGAGATCCGGCTGGAGTCGCTGCCCGCGGCGGACGCGTGGCTGGTCTCGGCGGGCCTGTTTCTCGTGGGGGACGACGGGGCCAAGGGGAGGATGACCGAGTACGCGAGCCTGGCGCTGGAGGGCATCCAGGCGGTGGCTCCGCGCTCGCTGCCCATCCTCGCGAGGGAGCTGGCCGAGCTGGTGGCGCAGCCGTGGGCCCGCCGCTGGGACCACCTCCGCTGCGCCGCCGCCAAGGACCACGCGGCCGCGGCGGTGCGAGCGTGGCTGAGCGCGGCGCTCTACGAGCCGCACGACGAGGGCGCCGAGCACGAGACGCTGGGCCCCGAGATGACCAAGGCCGCCAAGGAGGCGCGAGCCCTCGTGGGGGGCTTCCTCCTCGACTGGTTCGTGCAGGACCGCGAGGCCCGCTCCCGCGTCGACCACTGGGCCGGGGACGTGCTGCGGGTCTACCACCGGCTGCACGGCGCCTCGATGCTGGGCAGCGCGCTCGACGAGGTGATCCGATGAGCGCCTTCGACGACGCCATCGACGCGCTGCACGAGAGCATCGAGGGGTGGCACCGCGGGGCCGTGCCCGGCACCATCTCTCGCTGCGCGGTGTGCTTCGACGTCGCCGCGAAGGAGGGCGATCCTCGCGCCGCGGTGGGCGCCGCGGTGGCCCGGTGCCTGGCGGGGGACCACGAGGGCGCCCGGCGCCGGCTGCTGGAGACGACCGCGCGCTGGCCCGACGCGGCGGGGGCCTACGTGGCGCTGGGGATGGTCGCGCTGCGCTCGCCGGACGTGCTGGCCCACGCGTCGGAGGCGTCCTGGGCGCTGATCGCGGCGCGCTCGCTGGCCCCGTCGGTGGGCTGCATCGAGCGCTCGCTGGCGGTGGCGCTGGCGGCGCAGGGGGAGTTCATGGGGGCGCTGCAGTGCGCCCGCGCGGCGCTGGCGATCGACTGCGACGACGAGGAGGCGCGGCTCTGGTCGGCGCTGATGCGGCTGTACTTCGGCGGCGACGTGACCGCCGCGTCGGTGCTCATCGAGCTGCCGACGGAGGCGCTGCTGCGGGGGCGCTCGACGGCGATCTGGCTCGGGGCGGTGGCGGGCAGCTATGCGCGCGGGGAGTTTCACGAGGCGCGGGTGTCGCTGCGGAAATGCATCGGGGTCTTCAAGCAGGGGTCGACGCCGGAGAAGCCGCTGGTGGACAGCGCGCGCCGGTGGTTTCGCGAGCTGCGGGGCTTCGGGGCGGGCGTGCCGATGACCGGCGAGCGCTGGGTGCGCGACGTGGGCGGGGCGCAGAGCGAGTACGTGCGGACGCGCGCGGCGCTGTCGGCCTTCCGCGACGCGATCGTGCAGTCGGGCCACGCGTGTCCCTCGGAGGTGGTGACGGTGCTGGACATCGACGGCGCGCTCGGGGCGATGGAAGCTCGGGCGCGGCGGGGGATGCTGGAGTACGGGGCGCGGCTGATGGTGCGAGGGTTCGCCGAGGCCTACCTGCCGATGGTGGCCTGCCTCGAGCCGCCGCCCATGGACATGCTCGCGGCGATGGGCCTGGTGCGGCTCGATGGCTGACGTTTTTGCCCGGCGGTGCTCCGGGGGGACCAAAGGGTGAGGGCGTGATCCGACTGGAGGTCGAGCAGGGCGAGGCGCGGGGTCGGGTCTTCGAGCAGGACGCGGAGGAGATCACGCTGGGCCGCGCGCCCAACGCCGACCTGCTGCTCCCCGACTGGCACGTCTCGGGCTCGCACGGGGTGATCACCATCGACCGGGCGAGCGGCGAGGCGCGCTACCGCGACTTGAAGAGCACCAACGGGTCGCGGGTGCTGCGCGGCAAGCAGGTGATCCCGGTGGACTCAACGGTGGGCTTCGAGGTGCCGCTCAAGCACGGCGACCGGCTGCAGCTGGGCGACCAGGAGCGCTCGGTGGTGGTGGGCGTGACCCTCGCGGTGCTGCCGGCGACGGCGCCCTTCCTGCCGACCACGGGCTCGATGCTGTCGGCGACGATCCCGCCTCGGGCGGAGGGGGCATCGGTGCTGCGAGCGCCGACGGTGCAGGCTGCCGAGGAGCCCGAGGCCAAGGTGCTGGTGATGCGCCCGGTGGAGGCCGTGGCGGAGGTGCAGCGCACCGTCGAGAGCGACCCGGGGTCGCTGAAGGGGCTGCTCTCGGTGCTGCGGATGCTCACCGGAGCGATCGAGCTCGACGAGGTCTTCGACGCCATCGAGGCGGCGGTCTTCGAGGCGGTGCCGAAGGCGACGCACCTGACGCTGGCGCTGAGGGACGACAGCGGCGACAAGCCCACCTACGTGGCGGTGACCACCAGGGTGCGGGGGCGCACGGACAAGAACGGCGAGGCGGTGCCGATCTCCAAGAGCGTGGTGCGCAAGGTGGTCGAGCAGCGGGCGGCGGTGCTCGCGGCGGACGCGATGCGCGAGGTCGGCGAGACGGCCAGCATCATGGGGGCGAAGATCCTGTCGACGATGGGGGTGCCGCTCTGGCGGGGCGAGGAGATTCTGGGCGTGCTGCAGGTGGACAACCGCGCGCAGCCCGGGATGTTCAAGGACCGCGACCTGGAGATGCTGATGCTGGTGGGCCAGCAGGCGAGCCTGGCGGTGCACAACGCGCGGCTGTACCGGCAGGTGAAGCAGGCGGAGATGAGCGCCCGGACGGAGAACTCCTTCCTCAAGCAGCGCGCCCAGAAGAAGTTCGAGGGGATCATCGGCGACTCGCGCGAGATGAAGAACCTCTTCGAGAAGATGGCGAAGGTGGTCGACACGCGGGTGAGCGTGCTGATCGAAGGCGAGACGGGCACCGGCAAGGAGCTGGTGGCGAGCGCGGTGCACTACCAGTCTCGGCGTCGCGACCGGCTCTTCATCGCGCAGAACTGCGCGGCGCTCCCGGAGACGCTGCTGGAGAGCGAGCTCTTCGGTCACAAGAAGGGCGCCTTCACCGGCGCGACGGAGGACAAGAAGGGCCTCTTCGAGCTGGCCGACGGGGGCACGCTCTTCCTCGACGAGATCGGCGAGATGCCGCTCGGGTTGCAGGCGAAGATCCTCCGGGTGCTCCAGGAGGGCGAGGTGCGCCCGCTGGGGAGCGGCACCGTGAAGAACGTCGACGTGCGCATCGTGGCGGCGACCAACCGGCGCCTGGAGGACGAGGTCGCGGCGGGGCGCTTCCGTCAGGACCTCTACTACCGGCTGCAGGTGTTTCCGGTGCGCATCCCGGCGCTGCGAGAGCGGCGAGAGGACATCCCCACGCTCGCGACGCACTTCCTCAAGCGCTACACGCAGGAGCTCGGCAAGCCCGTCGCGGGCTTCTCGCAGCAGGCGATGGAGCTGCTCATGTCCTACGACTTCCCGGGCAACGTGAGGGAGCTCGAGAACGAGGTGCAGCGGCTGGTGATCCAGTGCGAGCCGGGCGGGTACGTGATGGCGGAGCACCTGTCGCCGCGCATCCGCAACATCGAGGGGCTGCTGGACAAGATCCGGGCGCCGCGCGGGACGCTCAAGGACATGATCGAGCACATCGAGAAGTGGCTCTTGATCGAGGCGCTGCGCGAGCATGGCAACAACAAGAGCGCGACCGCCAAGACCCTGGGCATCACCCGCGAGGGCCTGCACAAGAAGCTCAAGGGCTACGGCATCAGCTGACGGGGACCTCGCTCGGAGGGGCGAGGACGGGGGCGAAGGACGGGGGCGAGGGCAGGTTCTCGTGTGCCCCCACCCCCGGCCCCTCCCCCAAGGCGGAGCCCTGAGCATTGGTCACATCTCGCGTGATCCCTGAAACGCTCGCATTTTCCT
>CBIHPK010000025.1:0-58576 GCA_966211675.1 uncultured Myxococcaceae bacterium | reverse complement strand
GTGCCGACGTTCACGTGGGGCTTGCTGCGGCTGAACTTCTCCTTGGCCATGACTCCTCAGACCTCCGACGGGACCGCCGCGTCGGCGGTCGGGGGATTATTGAGCTCACCATCGGGATTGAACCGACGACCTCGTCCTTACCAAGGACGTGCTCTACCAACTGAGCTAGGTGAGCGAATCGAGACGGGCGTATCTACCAACAAGACAAGAGAGATCAATCACAAACAATCATTGGACTGAGCGGGAGACGGGATTCGAACCCGCGACGTTCAGCTTGGAAGGCTGACGCTCTACCAACTGAGCTACTCCCGCAGGTGTGGAGGGTGTTGGATTTGAACCAACGTAGGCGTGAACCGGCAGATTTACAGTCTGCTCCCTTTGGCCGCTCGGGCAACCCTCCAGATACTCAGCACTTCAAAGAACCTTACGGAACTACCATCGTTGCGCTTTTCAGGGCTGGCGATGGGAGTTGAACCCACAACCCCCGGTTTACAAAACCGGTGCTCTGCCATTGAGCTACGCCAGCGGCCGGATCGTGAGGCCGCGTCTTATACACGGTCCCGCCACCGGTCGCAAGGCAGCACTGCCCTACGAAACAGAGCCGAGTCAGGGAGCGGCCTTGTATCCCCGCTGCCCGACGGGTGTCAAGTCCCTCCTGCAACGGCCGCTCGGAGACGGTCGATCGCCTCGCTCGCGCGCCGTACCCACTCGTTGCTGGTGATGCCCGTGCGACGCGCCATCGTGAGCGTCAGCTCCCAGCTGCGCAGGGCGCCCTGGAGCAGCGGACGCAGCCGCTCCGCCGTGTGCGCGCGGTACACGCGGCGCTGCTCGTCGTCCCAGCCCGGCGGCGTCGGCGCCTCGACGATGGCGTCGTAGAGGTCGCGGTACATCTCCCCGATGCGGAAGCCCGCCGCCGCGGCCCAGTCCGGGTTGCCCGCGCGGATCGCGTCGTTGAACTGCAGGTGCGCGTGCGTGACCAGGTTTACCCGGCGCGTGATGGCGGCCTCCGCGTCGGGCGCCTCGACCTGGTAGACCACCGCGGAGGCGCGGCGCCGCGTGACCTCGCCGAGCACCACGCGCGCCTCGGCGGCGTAGGTGTCGTCGTCGAGCGCGTGCACCGCGTCGTCCGTCGGCGCGATCGCCACCGCGCGCTGCGCCTCGCGCTCGGCCTCCTCCAGGTTGGCCTCCGCGAGCCGCGCGGACGCGCGACGCGCGAAGAGCTCCACGCGATCGGTGATGGTCAGCGGCAGCGAGCGGCCCTGGAGCGCGTCGGTGGCCTCGATCACCCAGGTGGGGTTGGCGCCGGACGCGCCCACCGCAGCGAGGCGGAAGAGCGCGTCGTGCGCGAGGTCGGCGTCGCGGGACACGGCCGCGGCCGTCATCGCCGCCGCCGCGTCGGGCCAGCGCTGCGCTCGCTGCAGGCAGAGCCCGCGGTTGTACTGCGCGAGGGGCACCACGGAGGCCGAAGGGAATTCGCGCACCAGCCGGTCGAGGTCCGCGAGGGCCTCGGCGCAGCGCTGCTGCCGCATCTGCGCGACGCCGCGCTCGAAGAGGAGCGTCGCGTCGAAGGCGTCGCCGACGCTCGCCGCGGAGGCGCCCACCACGCGAAACTCCTCGCCCCGCACCGACCGGTGCGACGCGGGCTGCGGCGTCGCGGGCCGCGGGGTGGCGCTGGAGGCGCAGCCGAGGAGACCCGAGAGACCGAGCGCGAGGAGGTGCCGCATCGGGGCAATGGAGGCCGGGCCGCGGCCGGAGGTTCCAGAGATGTTTCGCATGCGACCGCGGAACGTACTACGAGGTCGGGCCATGAGCGGCCAACCCGCAGGGCTGCGCCTCGGCGTCGACGAGAACGGCCTCGGGCCGCGCCTCGGCCCGATGATCGTCACCGGCGCCCTGATCGACGTGAGCTCCGACTGGGAGCGCTTCACCCGCGCGGCGCACTCGGTCGGCATCGGCGACAGCAAGGGCCTCTGCGCGCACGGCGCGATGCGCGAGGTCGAGGCCACCGTGCTCGCCGTCCTCGACGTGCACCTCGGGCTGCGCCCGCGCAGCTTCGCCGAGCTCTTCGAGGCCCTCTGCCTCGACGCCGACGACCTCCTGCGCGCGCTCTGCCCCAGCGGCGAGGCGCCGCGGATGTGCTTCGGCGCCGACATCCCGCTGCCCGCCTTCGGGGGAGCTCCGGGCGAGCGGCACCACGACAGAGCGCGCTCGCTGCGGGACGCCGGCGGCCTCGTACGCCGCGTCCGGTTTACCAGCGTGTGTAATCGTCGGCTCCACGCGGAGCAGGCCCTCGGGCGCAGCCGCTTCGACGTCGACCTCGCCCGCATGCTCGACCTCGTGCGAGCGCTGCGGGGCGACGCGGGCGGGAGCGTGGTCGCGGTCTGCGGCAAGGTCGGGGGGCGCAAGCGCTACGCCGACGCGCTCGGCGCGCTGAGCCCGCTCGTCGCGATCGAGGAGGAGGTCGCCTCGCGCTCGGCATACCGAGTGCCCGGCGTCGGGAGCGTGGCCTTCCTGCAGGACGCGGACGCGAGCGACCCGGCGGTGGGCCTCGCCTCGCTGGTCGGGAAGTACGTGCGGGAGCTGTCGATGCTCCGCATCCACCTGGACCTGCGGGCGCACGTCCCGGGCCTCGGGGCGGCGAGCGGCTACCACGACCCGGTGACCACCCGGTACATCGCCGCCACCGCGCTCGTGCGGCGCGAGCGGATGATTCCCGACGACTGCTTCGAGCGGTGATCGCGCCCTGACGGTATCCTCCGCGGCCATGCGCGCTCCCCTCCTCCTCACGCTCCTCTCGCTGGGCTGCGGGTCGACCGTCGTCCTGACGCCCTCGACCACCGACAGCGGCGCCGCGCCGACCGACCAGGGCGCCGTCGCCTCTGATGCGGCCGTCGACGTACCGGTGACCGGCGATGCCCCCGTCGTCGGCGATGCCCCCGTCGTCGGCGATGCTCCCGCGGTCGTGGACGCGAGCGCGCCCTCGCTCAACGGGCGCTGGCGGCTCGTGCGCTTCGAGTTCGACGGCGAGGACGGCATGCGGCGCACGCTCACGGACGTCGACAGCCTCATCCCGAGCGTCATGGGAGAGCCCGTCCCGGCGCGCGGCAACGGCACGCTCACGGTCGCCGACGATCGCCTCGCGCTCTCTACCGGCACGCTGATCAACGGCCACTTCTACACCTACGACACGGGCTACTCGGCCAATGGCTTCGGCGTCACCGGGCTCCTCGACCAGGCCACCGGGCGCTTCACGCTCCCGGGCTCCGCGATGGGCCTCACGCTCCAGCGCAACGCCGACGAGACCGTCAGCATCACCGGCGACTCCTTCGGAGCGAGCCGCCTCACCTACGCCCGCGCCAACGCCCCCGTGGTCGTCGATCGCATCTCCGCCGTCGGCCTCGCGATGATCCGCGAGGTGCCCGCGCCGCCGACCCCAGCCAACCTGCGCGTCGCCCTCTTCTGGGACCACGTGGGCGCCGTGCGCGACACGGAGAGCAACGGCGTCGCGGTGCGCTTCACCGGGCGCTTCGCCACCTACCCCATCGTGCTCGCGGGCCCGCCCCCGGCGGAGGTGCGAGCGCGCGTCGGCGTCGCCAACGTCGCCCTCGCCCGCATCGCGCTCTACATCGACCAGGACGCGAGCCTCACGTTCGACCGCACCGTCGACCGCGCCGTGGCCATCTCCCCGGTGGGCATCGCCTGGCGCGACGACACGCCCGGCGCCGACACCATGAACAACCCGGTGCGAGACCTCACGCCGGGATACCAGTTCGTGCACATCCACCCGGACTCCGGGCTCGGTCGGCCCGCGGTCACGCCCTACGACAACACCAACCTCGTCGCCCCGGACCTCCCGGTGAACCTCTCCATGTCGGCGACCCCCGTCATCGTCGACGTGCTCTGAGGGGTCGAGCGCGCCCATGTCCGACGAACTCCCCCCGCGGCGCTTCGATCCGGTGTGGCTGGGGCGCGTGGGCTACCGCGACGCCCACGCCCTGCAACAGCGGCTCGTGGAGCGGCGCACGGCGCGAGAGATCCCCGACACGCTGCTGCTCCTCGAGCACGACCCGGTGGTCACCATGGGGCGCTCTGCGAAGGGCGAGCATGTGCTCTTCAGCGCCGACTCGCTGCGGGCGCGAGGCGTCGACCTCGTGGAGACCGAGCGCGGCGGCGACGTCACCTTCCACGGCCCCGGCCAGCTCGTGGCCTATCCCATCTTCGACCTCTCGCCCGATCGCCAGGACGTGCGGCGCTACGTGCGCGACCTCGTGCGGGTGATGTCCCTGCTCTGCGCCGACCACGGGCTGGGCGTCGGTCCGAGGGACGACCTCATCGGCGCCTGGATCGACCTCGACTCGCCGCACCAGTGGCCCGGGCAGGAGCGCAACCTGGCGCCCGCCAAGGTGGGGGCCATCGGCGTGAAGATCTCTCGCTGGATCACCATGCACGGCTTCGCGCTCAACGCCTCGACGGCGCTCGCGGACTTCGGGCTGATCGTGCCGTGCGGGATCTCCCAGCACCCGGTGACCTCGCTCGCGAGCCTCGGGGTGACGCCGGTGCCGTCCGTCGAGGCGCTCGCCCGCCGGGCGGTCGAGCACTTCGAGACGGTCTTCGGCGCCACCGCCGGGGCGATGGCCTACCAGGCTCCGTAAGACGGAGCCGGGGGGAAGGGCCTCAGTCCTCGATCATGTAGCGGGGGAGGATCGGCGAGGGGACGCCGGTGGAGACGATCCAGAGCTGGTGCGCCGCGCGGGTGGCGCCGATGTGCAGCAGGTGCCGCGACTCGTCGTCGGCGGGGTACTGCGACAACGTCACGTCGACGAGGATCACGTAGTCGAACTCCAGGCCCTTCACCTGCCGGATGTCGGTGACCTCGACGCCCGGGCGGAAGGAGAAGTCCTGGTCGGCCACGCGGGCGAGGCGGGGCACCTCGGCCTTGAAGAGCCCGTCGAAGTAGATGTCCGCGCGCTCCGGGTCGCGGGCGATCACCGCTACGTTGGCGCGAGGCTCGTTCAGCGAGAGCTCGCGCAGCGCCTCGGAGAGGAACGCCACCGCCGCGCCGACCTCGTTGAAGCCGTGGAACTCCACCGGCGCGCCGTGCCTCGTCGCGAGCGGGGCCTCCGGCTCCGCGAGGTGGCCGAGGATGTCGCGCGCGAAGGCGAGCACCTCCAGCGTCGAGCGGTACCCGATGCGCAGCGGCTCGACGGCGACGCCCTGGAGGCCGAGCTCGTTGAGCACGCTGCTCCAGTCGGTGAAGCCGTTGTCCATGTGCAGGCGCTGCGCGGTGTCGCCCGCGAGCGTCACCGAGAGGTCGGCGGAGGCCACGCCGAGGAGCACCGAGAGCTCCATGGGAGAGAGGTCCTGCGCCTCGTCGACGAAGAGGTGCTCGTACTTGAGCGGCTGCTTCGACGGGCCGCGCAGGGGGCCGCGCTTCACCTGGTAGAGCCGCAGGAGCAGCGCCTCGTCCTCCGCGTCGATGGCGTCGTCGGTCTGGTCCTCCCGCACGCCGTCGGCGCCGCGGCCCATGTCCACCTCGCCGCCGCCTCCGCGGTGGTCGTCGTCGTCGTCCTCACGCCGCGAGGCGCGCGCGGTGCTCTCCTCGCGCGTCTGCTCGCCGGCCGCGTCCCAGCCGAGGTCCTCGGACTCCGTCTCCTCGTCGCCGAAGCGCGCCCGCTCGGCGATCTCCACGCGCTCGCTCGGGGCGGGGCGCTCGGCGCGGTCCTTCGGGCCCTTGCGACGGCTGCGCCGCTCGGCCCGGTCTCCGCCGCGCTCGCGCTCCTCGTCGTCCTCGCTCACCGTGTCCGCCACCACCCAGCGCGTGCACCGCTCGGTGCTCCAGCGCACCGCCGTCGCGAGGTCCGCGTCGGTGAACTCCTTCGGCGCCCAGCGGTCCGCCGCGCCGCGCAGGGCCTTGTAGTCCGTGATGAGCTCCGCCCAGTCCCACACCACGTCGCGCGCCCGGCGCATCCACGGGTCCATGGCCTTCTGCAGGTCCATCTGGAGCCGCACGCCCAGGTCGGCGCCGCTCGTGCCGCCGAGGTCGCGCTCGCCGCGGGCCCACTGCCCGAGGCCCGTGAGCCGACGCGAGAGCGCGTTGCCGTCGAGGGCCTTCCACGCCTTCGCCACCCGCTCTTCGATGTTGTTGCGCCGCGCCGTCTCGAGCAGCGCGTCGCGCGCCTTCAGCTCCTCGTCGGCGATGCGCTCGTCGATGAGCTTGAGCATCATCGGGTGCTTCTTCACCCGCGACACCACCGCGGGCGTGTCGTCCCGCGTCTCCTCGGGAACCCTCGACAGGTGCTTGCGCCGCTGCTTGTGGACCCATTCGTCGTAGGTCGTGACGTGCACGCCCTCGACCCCGAGCCCCGGCAGCACCCGCACGATGTACCGGGCGAGCGCGCGGTTGAACACCACGACCATCATCTGCTCGGGCGCGAACCGCTTGGGGTTGTTGAACGAGAGGAAGGCCATCCGGTGCAGGCCGATGGTGGTCTTGCCCGACCCGGCGCCGCCCTGGATCACCGCGAGCCCCGAGGAGGGCCGGGTGATCAGCTCGAACTGCCGCGGGTCGATGAGCGACGGGATCTCCGGCAGGTGCTTGTCCTCCCTGCCCTCGACCCCGACGCCGAGGCGGCCCCGCGACTTCGCGGCCTCGCGCCGCTCGTCGTCCGTGGGCGGGCGCACCGCGCTGAGCTGTCCGCCCTGGAGCTTCGCCGCGTGCACCGTCGCGCGCTGCCAGCCCTCCTTGTTCTGGTAGAAGACCCCCTGCGGAGCGACCACCCGCTTCAAGGCCCCGCCGCGGATCACCACCGCGCGGCGGATGGTGACCGTGCCCTCGAGGGTCTTGCCGCCGAACTCCTCCTCGTACTCGTCGCCCTCCTGGTAGCGGTAGTAGATCCGCGAGACCGGGGCGTCGCGCCAGTCGACGATGCGCACGCCGCGCTCGGTGTCGACGTAGGTGCTGTTGCCGATGAGCACGTCGCGGCTGCGGCCGCCCTCGACGAGGCGCATGTGGCCGAAGTACGGGTTGTTGGGGTCGACCTTGCCGATGGGCACCTCGGCCCGCCGCGAGGCCACGCCGCGCAGGCGCTCCATCTCGGCCATCAGCGCGGGCAGGTCTTCGTTGCGCGCGTCGCCGATGAGGTCGCGGAGCTCGACCATCTCGCGGTCGTAGTCCGTGCGGTAGACCTCCGGCACCGCCGCCAGGTTCTCCACGCACCGCTTGAGGAGCTTCTCCTCTTCGGCGACGATCGTGCGGAGTTCCCTGTCGGCGGCGGGGTCGGTGCCCTTGGAAGCGGGGTCTGTCATAGAGGGGTCGGGCGTTCTACTCCCTGTCGACCTCCGCCGCCACCGGGCCGTGGCGTCTGGCCCGATCCCCCGAGGCGGCGGCCTTCGCGGAGGCCCTGGCGCGGTCGCTCGCCTCGCGCTCGGTGCCCGCGTAGGGCTCGCGGGTGCCCATCACGTGGTCGAACCAGGGCCAGCTCACGCACCAGTTCGCGTGCTGGTTGGGGCCCATGTGGTGGTCGTAGTGCCAGGGCAGGTGCTCGCGCGCCCACTGCGGGTCGCGGTGCGAGCGCTTGTGGACGCGGTAGTAGTTCCAGTGGCTGAAGACGCAGCCCGCGACGAACCAGGGGTAGCGGCGCGCCAGCGGCAGGTACGCCAGCGTCGCCAGCGTCAGGCCGAGGGCCTCCTTGCCCTGCCCGTGCCAGCCGAAGACCGAGCGCGCGTACTGGTGGTCGCCCATCCCCTCGCGGCGCGCGTGCTTGTGGTGGTCGTGCCAGTGGAAGCTCCAGAAGTTCTCCCGGTTCTTCCCCATCCCGTGCAACACGTACTTGTGGATCACCCACTCCCACGCGTTGCTGTACAAGAGCGCCAATGGCAGTCCGATCATCGCCGTCTCCCTCTGATCACCCCGCGCGTCGCCGACGCCGGGAATACCCTGACTGAACAGTCATGGTTTTGAGCGAGGTGACTCCCTGATGTCAAGCGTTCGCAAGAGGTCGCCTGCGGTGCGCCCGCGCAACGCCCCGTCGGCCCGGCCGGGCCCGGCGGGCGGGACGCGGGACGCCAACCGCAAGGCGCGCACGCAGGCCATCGCGAAGGCGGCGCTGGAGCTGTTTCTCGACCGGGGCGTCGAGGCCGTCTCGGTCGACGACGTGGTGCGGCGCGCCCGCATCGCCAAGGGGAGCTTCTATACCTACTTCCGTGACCAGTCGGAGGTGGTCGAGGCCCTCATCGAGCCGGTGCGCGACGCCGTGCGAGAGGCCCTCGACGCGTGCGACGTGGCCATCCGCGAGGCGCGCGACTACGACGCCCTCCTCGGCGCCTACCAGACCCTCGGCCTCGCGCTCTCCACCGCGGTGCTCGCCAACCCGGACGTGACGCGGCTCTACCTCCAGGAGCGCCGCGCCCCGGACCACGGGCCTCGCAGCCCCCTCGCCCGCCTCGCCGCGGAGATCGACCACCGCGCCGTCACGCTCACCGAGGCCGCGCACCTGCACGGGCTGCTCAAGGCCTTCGACCCGCGCGTCACGGCGGCCACCGTCGTGGGCGCGGTCGAGCACCTGCTGCACCGGGCGCTCTCCGGGCACGACCTCGGACCCATGGACGCGATCCCGGAGATCCTGCTGCGGCTGGTGGTCGACGGCATCGGCGTCGGCCCCACCGGGCCGCTGCCGAGCCGCTGAGAGGCGCCGTCAGCGCCAGGCGTCGGCGCCGACGGAGTAGGTCTCGACGCTCGAGGTGCCGGTGGTCTGGCTGGGGGTCTCGCCCTCGATGGCCATCAGCCGTCCGTCGAGGAGCGTCACGAAGCCGAAGTACGACCGCGCCGTGCCCATGGAGCTGAGCGTGGCGTAGCTGCCCGAGACGGGGTCGAGCGCGACGGCGCTCGCCAGGTAGGTGTTACCGGTGCCGGTAAAGCCGCCGGCGACGTAGATGCGGCCGTCGGGGCCGCGGGTGACCCCGGGGCCCGAGCGACCCACGGAGAGCGCCGGGCCCATCGCCCAGGTGTTGGTCGACGGGGTGTAGATCTGGACCGAGGTCGCGCGCACGGAGCCCTCGATGCCGCCCACGACGAAGATGCGCCCGTCGAGCGCCGCCGCAGCGCCCGGTCCGCGGCGCGCGAGCGGCATCGGGGCCAGCGTCGTCCAGCGGTTGGAGGCGACGTCGTAGACCTCCGCGGTCCTCGAGGTGGTGCTGTTGTCGCCGCCGCCGAACGCGTAGATCCGGCCGTCGATCCCGCGCACCGCGGCGATGGACCAGCGAGCGACGGAGACGGAGGACACGGAGACCCAGGTGTTGGTGGCGGGCGAGTAGGCGTAGACCGCGGCGGTCGGCGCGCCAAGGCTGGTCTCGCCGCCGATGGAGTACACGCGGTTGTCGCTGCCGACCGCCCCCGCCGGGGCCCAGAGCGCGGCGGGCATCGGGGCGCGGACGGTCCACCCGTTGGTCGCCGGGTCGTACATCTCCAGGGTGTTGATCTCCATCCCGCTCCCGGAGCCGCCGAAGGCATAGACGCGTCCGTCCGCGGTGACCCCAGCGCCCATGCCGTAGCGCGCGGTGAGGCCCGGCGGAGGGACGCTCACGGTCGCGCACGCGCCGGACACGCAGGACTGACCCGCGAGGCACGCTCGGCCGCAGGCGGAGCAGTTGCGCGGGTCGCTCGACAGGCTCGCCTCGCAGCCGTTGGCGGGGTTCGCGTCGCAGTCGGCGAAGCCCGTGGCGCAGACGAGACGGCACGCCCCGGCGGAGCACGTCGCCGTCGCGTTGGCCCCGGCGGCGCAGCGGTTGCCGCAGGCCCCGCAGTGGTCGGCGGTGCTCGCGAGGGGGGTCTCGCAGCCGTTGCCGGGGTTCGAGTCGCAGTCGCCGTAGCCGGGGTCGCAGACGAGGCCGCACGCCCCGCCGCTGCACGTCGCGACCGACGCATGGGGGCCGACGGGGCAAGGCGCGGGGGTGCTCCCGAGGCCGTCGGCGTTGCACACGGCGAGGCTGGCGCCGGTGCCGCAGGTGGATGTGCCGGGGGTGCAGGTCCAGGCGACGCACGTCCCGCCGGTGCAGCTCTGGCGCGCCGCGCAGGGGACGTTGCTGCGCCCGAGGCCGTCGGGGTCGCACACCCGTCGGGTGCGGGCGTCGAGGCACTCCGCCGCGCCCGGGGAGCAGCTCTGCGACTCGCAGAGCCCCGCGCGGCAGGACGTTCCGGCGCCGCAGGCCGTCGTGGTGTAGCCGAGGCCGTCGGCGTTGCAGACCTGGCGCGTCGTGCCCGACACGCAGCTCATCGCGGCGGGGACGCACACCTGGGCCTGGCAGCGACCCATCGCGCAGGACATCGCGGGACCGCAGGCCTGCTCGACCCACGCGCTCCCGCGAGGGTCGCAGGTGCGCACCCGGCGCAGGTCGAGGCACTCGATCGCCCCGGGGGTGCAGACGCGGCGAGAGCAGACGTGGTCGGCGCCGCAGAACGAGGTCGGCGGGCAGTCCGGGTCGGCGAGGCAGTCGACGCACACCGAGCGGGCCGTGTCGCAGACCTGCTCGGAGGCGGCGCAGTCGCGAGACGAGCGACAGGCCGTGGGAGGCGGGAGGCAATTGCCCCGGCGGCACACGCCACCACCAAGGCAGTCGACGTCCGCGAGGCAGTCCACGCAGCGCCCCGCGGTCATGTCGCAGACCCGCCCCGGGCAGGTGCGGGAGGACACGCAGGCCGTCGGCGCGACGCAGCGGTTCATCTCGCAGACGGGGGTCGGATCGGCGCAGTCGGCGCCGGTGAGGCACGCGACGCAGCGCTGGCGGGCGTGGTCGCAGATGCCCCCGGAGGGACAGTCGGCGTTGAGTCGGCAAGGACCGGTCACATCGACCGCGGGGACATCGAGCGCCGCGTCCCTCGCCGCGTCGGCGCCCACGTCGAAGGGGGACGCATCAGGGACGTCGAGGGCAGGGACGTCGAGGCCAGTGACATCGACGGCGGGGACGTCGACGGCGGGGACATCGAGCGCGGAGACATCCGGGCCGCCACCGAGGTCTGCGAGCGGGGCGTCGGTGGAGGAGAGGTCGGAGGACGGACCCGCGTCACCCGGCGGTTGACCGACGGCGGCAGGCGAACAGGCCAGGAGCAGAAGAGCCGCGGAGAGGCCTGATGCGCGCATGTCGGTTTCCTTGGGGGTGGAGAGGGCGAGTGGTTCCTCGAAGCGCTGGCGATCTTGCACTTCGCGCCCATCGCGGAGAAGTCTCCGGGGATGATTGACACCACGCTCTTCGACGCCTCCGGGCGCGTCACCGACGGCATCGACCTGGTCGTCGAGGTGGGCGCTCCGCCTCGCGCCGTCTTCGACGCATGGACGACCTCCGAGGGTCTGCGCTCCTGGCTGAACATCGGGTCGCGCATCGAGCTGCGCATCGGCGGCGCCTACGAGTGGATCTTCCTGGAGGATCGGCCCGCCGGGGGACAGGGGTCCGAGGGCTGCCAGATCCTGGCCTACGTCCCCGACGAGATGCTGGCGTTCTCGTGGAACGCGCCGCCGCAGCTCGCCTTCGCTCGCACCCGCCGCGCCTGGTGCGTGCTGACGCTCCAACCCGTCGCCTCGGGGACGAGGGTGCGACTGCAGCACCTGGGCTTCGGCACCGAAGGGGACTGGCCCGAGGTGCGGCCGTACTTCGCCCGCGCGTGGGCCCAGGTGCTCGACCGCCTGGTGGCCCGCTTCGGCGCGGCCTCGACCTGAGGGCTCACGCCTCCTCGAAGCCCGGTAGCGGGTCGTAGGACCCTTCGTCGGCCATGAGCTCCTCGGGCGTGGGCGCCTGCTCCGGGTCGTCGTCCTCTTCGTCCAGTTGCAGCAGCCCATCCCACGAGGAGAGGTCGCGTATGCCCTCGTCGTCGTCCTCGTCGTCGCTGATCTCCGGGAGCGTTCCCTCGGTGAGGTGACGCGCCCAGGCCGCGGCGTGCTCCGCGGCGATCAGGGCCTCCAGCGCGGCGGTCTTCACCCGCACGATGGGCTTGCCGTCGGTGCTGCTGCGAGGGCGGGAGCGCAGCTCGCGCAGCGCGTACACGGTGAGCTCCAGCTCGAAGGCGTCCTGCACATGGACGTGCAGGAACTCCCTCACCGCGCCGCCCTTGAGGATGGTCACGCGCTCGGTCTCCCAGCGCCAGCCGAGGTCCCGGAGGTGCGCCAGGAGCGCGTCCTCGTCGTCGGTGAAGACGTGCAGGTCGATGTCGCTGCCGCGGCGGATGTGCCCGGTGCTCACGCTGCCGATGAGCCTCGGCGAGAAGGGCCCGAGCGCCCGCATCGCGCGCAGCGCCACCACCCGCATCGCGAAGAGCCGCCGCGTGCGACCGGCGCCCTCGGCGTAGTCCGCCAGCACCAGCAGCGCGTCGCGGATCTCCCCGTTGGAGGGCAGGTCCTGCGGGCGGTAGCGCATCCTCCGACCGCCGACGCGGCCGAAGAGCCGCTTCGCCGCGAGTCGCTTGGCGGTGAAGTACTGCTTCACGCCCTCCTCGTACATCAGCCGCGCGGCCTCGCCCGCGATCGCGCCCCGCAGCCCGCCCGGTCCCATGCGCGCCATCGGGGTTCAGGGGCGCACGAGGCTCGAGAGGGCCTCGCGAAGGCGTCGCAACGAGCCGCCGATGGGGCGGCCCCGGCGCACGACCCCGTAGAGGGATTTCTGCACCACCTGCTGGCTCACTCCGAGCCGGCGGGCGATCTCGCCCTGCGAGAGCCCCTCGAAGAAGTGCCACTCGACGATCTCTCGCTGGCGCTCGGACAGCACCGCCCCGACGGCGCCGCGCACCGCGTCGCAGAGGGCGTCGTCGGAGGCGTCCGACGGCGCCCAGAGCGCGGCCTCGGCGGGAATGTGGTCGAGGGCCGCGCGCAGCCGTACGCGCGGGCGCTCAGCGGGGCGCGAGGAGGTCCTTTCCATGGCAGGTGTCGTCGACGTCGGGGGCGTCGGGGCTGAGCGCGGCGGGGTCGCGGAGGAGGCTGGTCACGGCTTCTTCAGGGGAGCACACGGTGGCGCGGGGCGATCGGCCGGCGAGGTCCCACCGGCGCAGCCGTTCGAGGTCGTGGAGCCTTACGGTGTCGTGTAATCGTCGGCGGGTTCCGCCGGGGTCGCGGAGCAGGTCGAGGTGGTGGCGCACGAGCCACACGATGCGCGGCGCGACGAGGCCTTCGAGGAGGTCGGCGCCCTCCGCGTCGTGGTCGCCCGAGCGCAGGGCCTTGCCCACGTCGTGGAGCAGCGCCGCCGCGTGCAGGGCGGGGTCGCGCGACTCTCGGCGGGCGTGCTCGAAGACCTGCAAGGAGTGATAGAGGGCGTCGCCTTCGGGGTGATACCGGGGGCTCTGCGGGATGCGGTCGAGGGCGACGACGAGGTCGAGGAGGTCAGCGTACACGGGAATGGTGGCGGGGGCGGCGATGGGCGCCGTCCCTCACCCACGGGGGGCGGTCACACCCACTCCCCCGTCGAGGGCCTTCCTTCGCGATCGACGAGAGAGCACCGCCACCGCGAGCCACGCGCCGACGAGCGCGGCGCCGCGAGCCGGGGTCTCGCCGTGCCCGGGCACCGCGCACCCGGAAGCCGAGCTCTCCGTCGGGCCGGTGTCCGAGGTCGGGGCCGGGGCGTCGGAGGTCTGGGCGGGGACATCCACTCCCACCACCGACGAGTCCGGCGAGCCGACCCGAGCGTCGGGCCGCGTCGTCGGGACATCCGTCGCCGTCGTCGGGACGTCCCTCTCCGCCGCCGGAACATCGGGACGCGTCGTCGGGACATCCGTTGCCGTCGTCGGGACGTCTCTCGTCGCCGGAGCGTCCACGGGCGTCGTCGGGACGTCCCTCGTGGTGGGCACGTCCACGACCGGGCCCGCGTCGGTGCCCGCGTCCATCACCACGGGGCCTCCGCTGCGGCGCAGCTCGATGGCCGTCACCGAGTAGGGCGCCAGCGGCAGCGTGAAGGCCGCGCCCCCGACGGTCAGGTCACGAGAGCGCGTGCGCACCACGTCGATGGGGCCGAAGACGTTCTCGTTGGTGTCCATCAGCCCGCCGCCGCCGACCTCCCACACGCTCGCCCTCGCCTCCGGTGCGAAGCCTCGGAGGGTGATCGCGATCGAGGAGACGTTGGAGGCGCCGCCGCGGTTGGTGACGATCAGCCGGAGCGATCGGCCGCTGTCGGCGAGGCTGGCGTAGGCGCGAACGTACGGCACGTCGCCCGCGAAGCCGTCCCAGTTGGTGGGGCCGGTGACCCGGTACGACGGGACCCCGGCCGCGGTCACCGGGAGCAGTCGGTCGCCGAAGTGCTCCCGCCAGAGCTGGTGCACCAGGGCCTTCGGGCGGCGGATGGTGGTGTTCTGATCGACGCACCAGTCGCCGGGGATCGCGCCGAAGCGGAAGCCCTGCACCTCGTAGAACATCGCCGCGGTGACGCCGCCGTTGATCATCTCGCCCAGCGCCGCGCCGTAGAAGAGCGCGTCGGCCATCGCCCACATCGCGTACGCGCGGGGCGTCACCAGCTGGTCCATCTTCACCACGCGCGGGGCGTCGGCGGCGCCGTCCCACTCGCCCAGCACCACCTGGATGGCGTCGGCCCGAGCGCCCGCCTCCGCTCGGATCATCGATCGCACCCGCGCCAGGAGCGGTGCGATCCCCTCGGCCCCGGCGACGACCTCGTCGGGCTGCATGTCCACCCAGGGGTCGTGGTTGGGGTAGTAGTGGTAGTCCACCGCGTCGATCACCGCGGCGGTGCGGCGGATGGCCTCGCGGTTCCAGGCGTCCTCTCGCGCGGTGCCGATGGAGAGGGCGATGCGGGCGCCCGGGACTCGCGCGCGGATCGCCGTCGCGTGCGCGATCACGTCCGCGGCGTAGCGCGAGGCGGAGCGGTAGCCCGCGTCCCAGTCGCCCCACACCTCGTTGCCGATGCCCACCCAGGCCACGCGCAGCCCGCGTCGGGTGGCATCCTCCACCCACGCCGCCGCGTTCTCGGGCGTGCTCTGCACGATGTTGGTCTCGAGGAAGAGCCCCGACCGACCGCGCAGCGCGACCGCGGCGGCGGCCGGCCAGTCGAAGCCGGGTCGGGCGCACCGCGGAGGCAGCGCGCGGTCCCAGCGGAAGATGGCGTCCGCGTCGCCGCCCGGGAAGCGCAGCAGCGGAAGCTCCGCGGCCAGCGCCGCCACCTCCGGCACGTTGGAGTTGATGAACTCCAGGTCGCCTCCGTAGACGTCGCGAGACACCGGGCCACG
Source organism: uncultured Myxococcaceae bacterium (assembly GCA_966211675.1). GTDB lineage: Bacteria > Myxococcota_A > Polyangia > Polyangiales > SCUS01. The sequence continues at coordinate 43,368 of CBIHPK010000025.1, read as the reverse complement.
GTCGGCCGCGGTGTCGATCTCCAGCCGCGGCTGAGCCACCACCCGCGCAGGCAGGGCCAGCGCAGCCAACGCAACGATCAAGGCCCCCCGGGAGTGCATGCGACACGCTAGCGCACGCGGAGCGTGGAGCGAGCGATGACCACCGCGCGTCCGCGGCGCGCCACCACCGCGCACCCGTCGCGCCGCATGGGCTCGTCGAGGCAGGCGTCCCGTCGCTCGTCGCACACGAGGTAGCGCCCTGGAGGGCACCAGCCCCGGCCCCGAGCGGCCACGAGCGCCGCGGTTCGCGCTCGCCGCTCGCGGGGGTCGCCCCAGACCGGGACGTCGCGACCGAGGGTCGAGAGGCCCGGGTGCGAGGCGTTCATCATCACCAGCTCGCGCAGGTCGGAGCGCCCCGCGGCCCAGCGCGCGGCCATCGCCGGGTCGCCCTGGCAATACCCGCTCAGGTAAAGCACGGCGAGCACCACCGCGGACTGCGCCGCCGTGAGCGCTAGCGCCGCGCGACGTTCGGCGGGCGACCACGCGGCCTTCGCCCCGACCAGCGCCGCGGTCACGAGCGGCACCGCCACCAGCGCGAAGCGGAACTCCTTGTGGGCGATGGCGCTCATGCCCGCCAGGTAGGTCAGGGCCATGGCGCCCGCGAGGCCGAGGCGGCGGCGGTCGAGGCCGCGCAGCGCGATCCACGCGCCCGCCGGGACGAAGAGGGGAAGGCACGCGAGGTAGAACCACGCGGGCCTCGCGCCGAAGTCGATGCGAGCGCGGTCCTCGACGAGGTTGTACTGGAGGTAGGCCCGCACCGAGTGGAAGGCGTGGCCCCAGGCGAGGCGGTCGGCGACGCCGAGCGCCAGCAGCGGGAGCGCGAGGCCGAGGAGGGCGCGGGCGAGCGCGGCCCGGTCGCGGCGCAGGGCGAGCGCGAGCGCGGGCGCGACGAGGAGCAGCCCCGAGGGGTAGCGCAGCACGAAGGCGACGCCGAGCCACCAGCCGACGCGCAGCGGGGAGATGCCCCAGGCGCCGAGCGCCAGCATCGCGGCCATCGCCGAGAGCGACTCGCCCATCGGGCGGAAGGCCAGGTTGGCGAAGGGCGCCGAGCAGGCGAGGAGGGCGACCGCGAGCTCCGCCGAGGCGGCGGACGAATACCGGAGGAGGTACTCATGCAGGCGCTCGAGCGACCAGAGCGAGGCGATGGCGGTGGCGACGTGCAGCGCTCCGAGGGTGAGCGCTGGGCCGCGGAGGTGGAGGGCCTCGCAGAGGGCGAAGACGCCGGCGACGAGGCCGGGGCCGAGCACGTTGCGCATGCCCGCGTACCACTCGTGGGAGACGGTTCCGAAGCCGTAGACCCAGCGAGAGGCGGGCTCGATCCACTGGTGCACCTCGTCCGGGTGCAGCCGACCGCCGAGGAGCGCGGCGCAGAGGAGCTGCGAGGCCGCGGCGACCAGCAGCCAGCGGGCGAGGCCGACGCTCACCGCAGCGCGAGGCGGAACGCGACGCGCTGGCAGCCGTTGGGGTCGAGGCGCACGCTGGCGAAGTAGACCCCCGGGGCGGGCGGGGCGAAGGGCTGCTCGCGCGGGTCCCAGTTGGGCGAGCGCGCGAAGACGGGGATCAGGAGCTGCCCGAGCACCTGCCCCTGCGGGGCGTGGACGCTGAGCGTCGCGGTCGCGCCGAGGCTGTTCTCCTGCGCCTGCCCGAGGATGTGCATCGTCACGGGGCGAGCGTCGGGCATGGACACCCGGTACCACGCGACCTGCCCGCACCCGAGCACGCCGGTGAGCTCCTCGCCGGGGACCATCGGCCTCGCGGTCTCCATCGACCCGTTGGGCAGCGGCGCCTCGTCGTTGATCGAGGCCTCCAGCGTGGCCTCCTGCGTGGCTCCGGTGGAGGCGCACCCGAGCATCAGCGCGCAACCGAAGGCCCACCCTCCCCACGCCCGAGCTGCGATCGTTCTTCTCACCTTAGACCTCCACCGTGGCGCTCCTTCTCCCACGGGGTCACGGGTGCAGGGAAGGGCCTCCGAGGCGCTTGTGGCAGGCGCACCGGCGGTGCGAAGGTCCGCCCATGCGACGTCCGACGGAGCAGGAGCTGAAGCTCCTCAGCCTCAATGAACGGGTTTGTTTCGAGATCGCCGACAACGTCAACCGCCGCCCCCTCCTCAAGCGGGCGGCGCACTTGTTCCTCAACACCATCGGTCAGTCCTGGGTCCACTACGCCACGCGGCACCTGGTGCACTCGCAGGGGCTCGACCGCCTCCAGTCGCTGCGCCCCGACCGCGGCGTCTTCCTGGTCTGCAACCACCGCAGCTTCTTCGACTTCTACTGCATCTCCTCGGTGATGCTCCGCGCCTGCTCCTGGGTCCGCGGCATCTACTTCCCCGTGCGCTCGACCTTCTTCTACGAAGGCCCCGCCGGGGTCGCGGTCAACATGGTGATGTCCGCCTGGGCGATGTACCCGCCGGTGATGCGCTCCGCCTCCAAGCGGGCATTCAACACCTTCACCCTCGACGCCATCGACGCGCTGCTGCGCGAGCCCGCCAACGTCATCGGCTACCACCCGGAGGGGCGCCGCGGCACCGGCCCGGACCCCTATGAGCTGCTCCCCGCCAGCATCGGCACCGGCAGCATCGTGTACCGGGCGCGGCCCATCGTGATCCCGGTGTTCACGCTCGGGCTCATCAACGACTTCCCGAAGCAGGTCGCCGGCAACTTCAACGGCAAGGGCGAGCCGGTGACCATGGTCTTCGGCGAGCCGCTCGACCTCGAGCGCTTCTACGCCATGCCCCCGGAGAGCGAGACCTACAAGGCCATCGCCGAGTACATCCGCGACGCCATCATCGCGCTCTCCGTCGAGGAGCGCGCCCTCCGCAAGGCGAAGGGGCTGCGCCCGCTCGACCCCAACGCCTCACCGACGCCCTGAGCCCCGGCGGCGACGGCGGGCGGCCACGAGCCCGAGCGCCGCGAGCAGCCACGGTCCCCGCGACGACTCGCCGACCCGCCCCGTGGTGCAGGCGCAGCCGCCCGCCTCGTCGCGGCGGGTGCCGGGCGTCACCACCCGCTCCAGCATGGTGAAGGTCCCGCTCGCGGTCACGACGTGGTCGCGGACGTCGGTCGCCGACGCCCGGATCGTGTACACGCCCGGCGGCAGGTAGTGGGTTCCGTCCGCGGCGATGCCGTCGAAGGTGAAGCGGGTGGTGCGCGAGGGCAGCGGCGATCGGAGCGCCTCGTCGACCAGCACGCGCACGACGGCCCCGCTCGGGTCGATCAGCTCCGCGCGGGTGCTAGCGAGCCCGGTGCGGTCGTCGAAGGTCACCTCCAGGTTGGTGGTCTGCGTCGGCGGGGTGAAGGTCGCCGGGTTGGCGCCGATGTGGATCGTCGGCGGGCTCACGTCGACCACCGTGAAGCCGTCGGACTGCGCCTCGGCGCTCGACCCGTCGGCCCCGACGGCGACGACGCCGACGCGGTAGCGGCCGCCGAGGCGCAAGGGGAGCCCGCCCACCCGAGCGCTGCCGCCGGTCACCTCGGTGTACTCGGGAAACTGCAGCCCGGTGCCTGCGAGCGTGGTCACCCGCACCTGGAAGCGCATCGCGCCCGGCGTGGTGGCCCAGCGCGCGGTGACCGTGTCGAAGGTCTCCACCTCGTCGAGGTCGGCGTCGCTGGCCTCGTCCGCCGGATCGGTGTCGCGCACCGACTCGGGGGTCGGCAGCGTGCGAGCGCCCATCGCGTAGAGGTACCCGTCGCCGACGGTGACCAGCACGTCGTCGGTGCCGTCGCCGTCCGCGTCGCCCACCACCGGCTCGCCCACGGGGTAGCGGAAATCGTGCGCCCAGCGCAGCGAGAGCGAGCAGCCGTCGAGAGCGTAGAGCCAGCCGTCGGAGCCGCCCACGAGCAGCGTCGGGTGCCCCGCGCCGTCGCCGTCGGCCACCGCGGTGAGGTTGCTCAAGGTCCCCACGCGCTCGGTCGCCGGGACCATCTCCCTCGTCGCGTAGGCGCGGCCCCCGGCGAGCACCACGCGGGCGAGCGTCGCCGAGGCCGGGGCGGCGCCGGTCGAGGGCAGGTCTTGCGGGCGGATCACCCGAAGCTCCGAGGTGCCCGACGGACAGAGCGCGAGCGCGGGCTGCTCGGCGCAGCGAAGGACGGCCCCAGCGTTGGAGGAGACCGGCAGGTCGGACATCTGGCCGCGGAGCTGGAAGTCGCGGTCGAGCAGCCCGTCGTGGAGGCTCGCCTGGAGGTACACCTCGGGCACCGACCCGCTCCACGCCGACACGATGGGCGAGCCGTAGGGGACGACGTAGGCGTCCGGCGAGGCGGTGCCGTCGCGGCCGTCGATGCGGTTGAGGGCGTTGAGGGTGGTGAGCACGTCCTCGGTGCCGTCGCCGGACAGGTCGGCCACGGCGAAGGTGCCGATGCCGGAGTGGGGCGTGCGGGAGAAGGTGTTCCAGCGGAGGGTGCCGTCGCGGCCGCGGAAGGAGGAGGGGCGCACCACGAAGCCCGGGTCGATGCGAAGGAAGACCAGGTCGACGCCCGGCTCCCCCGCGCGGCGCAGCGGGAGCACGTCGCCCGAGGTCGACGACCCGGTGGGGCCCGCGGCCTCCTCGACGGACCACCGCAGCGCCGCGCCCTGCGCGGGGTCGATGGAGATGAGCGCCCGGCCGTCGAGCGCGGCGAGGTCGTTGGCGCCGTCGCCGTCGAGGTCGGCGATCACCGGCCACCCGGCGCGGGCGCGCTGCCAGCGCACCACCGGGGGTGAGGCGAGCGAGGCGCGCCGGACATCGAGGCGAAGGAGGGCCTTGCGGCTGTCGCGCACCAGCACCGAGCGCTCGGGTCCGCTCGCTCCGGGGAGCGTCCCGATCACCGGCGTCGGCCCCTGGATCCCCGCGCCGGAGTAGTAGCCCCCGACACGCATACCGGGGATCGTAAACTCCGTTCCGACGAGGCGGTTGGTGGGACGAAGCGCCTCGTCGAGCGCGAGCAGGTACCCGTCGCTGGTCACCACCAGCGGCTGGGTGATCTCCCTCGAGAGGTTGGACCCGGTCTGGAAGGTGAGCATGGTCGTGGCCATGGGCGCGTCGAGGGTGCCGAGCACCGCGGGCGTCGGGCCGTTGAGGTCGTAGGCGACGAGGGTGGTGACGGTGCGCGCCTCGGCGGGCAGCGCGGGGTCGAAGGCGGTGGTGAGGAGCTCGAGCGCCGGGTCGGCGTCGAGCTGCATCGCGAGCGGGCGGTACGCGAAGCCGAGGCGGGGCGAGAGCGAGGGGTCGAGCGCGAGCGCGGGTCGGCGAGAGGGGAGCGTCCAGCGGACGGTGAGCGCGCCGTCGGAGAGGGAGAGCGCCGCGGAGGCGCGGTCGTCCTGCACGCCGAGGAGCACCGGGCGATTGGCCCCGGAGCCGTTGGGGGGGAGCACCCCGACGAGCTCGAAGCCCTCGCGGCTCGCTCGCACCGCGCCGGTCGAGGCGTCGCGGATCGTGAGGTCCCAGCGGCGCGCGGCGCCGTCGTAGAAGCTCACGGCGAGCTCCGGGCGCCCGTCGCCGTCGAGGTCGACCACGCTGTCGGGGGAGAACGCCAGCGCGCCGCCCTCGGGCTGCGCCTGCACCACCTCCCACCGCAGCGTGGCCGTCGAGCGGGTGGGCGCCGGAGGGTCGAAGACCGCCACGCGTCGCGCGCCGAAGCCCGGGGTGCCCGATCGGATCGTGTTGGTCACCACCACCAGCTCCGCCGCCGGGTCGTCGTCGACGTTGACCGCGAGGGGCACGGACATCTGGGTGAAGCTCCCGGACATCGGCGCGGGCACCTCCCAGCGCAGCACCCCGGAGCGCCCGTCGAGCACGCGCATGGTGGTGTCCCCCTGGGCGATCACCACCTCGTTCATCCCGTCGCCGTCGAGGTCCGCGAGGAGGTCGTTCTGGGTGCCGCAGCGCTGCGTCGACGAGGGTACCTGCCAGAGCGTGCGAGGGGCCGCGTAGCCGTCACGGAAGGAGTACACCGACGAGCCGACGGTGCTCACCAGGCACTGCCCCACGTAGAGCTCGTCGAGCCCGTCGCCGTCGAGGTCGCCCAGCCGGGCGCTCGCCCCGACGCCCCGCTGATCCCTCGGGACCTCCCACAGCGCCCGCCCGGTGGCGCCGTTGAGCACCATCACCAGGCCCCGCTCGCCGACCACCACCACCTCCATCCGGCCGTCGCGGTCGAGGTCCGCGAGGCCCACGAGGGAGCGCGCCTCGACGAGGTCGCTCTCCCACACGAGCGAGTCGTCGGCGTGCTTGCAGATCACCTTGCCGCTCGCGACGAAGACCACGTCCGTGACCCGGTCGCCGTCGACGTCGGCGACGCGCCACTGGTCGTCCCGGAGCTGTCCCCCGAGGTAGTGCCGCCACCGCACCGCGGGGCTCGGGAGGCGGAGCGGCCCGGTCGCCGCACCGGTGCGCTGCGGGTCATGCCGGGCACAGGGCCAGTCGTGTGCTCCGACCGCCGCGGGCGCGAGGAGCAGGGCGGGGAGGATCCAACGCGGGGTGACGGGTTTGACGCTCATGGTGCAGCGCTACGGTGCGCCGACCCCGGCCTAGGGTTCACGCCGCGAGCGCGCGAATCAGCACCACGGTGATGTTGTCGAGGCCGCCGTTCTTGTTGGCCTCGCCGATGAGGGCGGAGCAGGCGTCGGCGAGCGAGGGGTGCTCCTGGACGATCTGCGCGATGCGCTGGTCGGTGAGCATCCCGGTGAGGCCGTCACAGCAGAGGAGCAGCACGTCGCCGACGTGCAGCTCGTGCCGGTGCATCTCCACGGCCACGTCGGGCTTCATCCCCAGCGCCCGGGTGATCACGTTCTTGTACGGGAACTTCTTCAGCTGCTCGTCCGTGAGGTCGGGCCGGGTACGGCGGTACTCCTCCAGCAGCGAGTGGTCGGTGGTGAGCGGCTCGATGGACCCCGCCGAGCGCACCAGGTAGCCGCGCGAGTCGCCGACGTGCGCGACCCAGGCCGCCCCGTGGCGCACCAGGGCCCCGACGAAGGTGGTGCCCATGCCGCGGCGCTCGGCGCTCTCGCGGGAGGACTCATAGATGCGGAGGTTGGCGTACTGCACCGCGATGCCGAGCGTGTCGGCGTCGTAGCGCTCGCCGCGGGCCTGCTTGAAGGGCCAGGAGATCGCCGGCTCGTCGTGCGCGTCGACGAAGAACTGGCTCACCACGTCGACCGCCATCGCGCTCGCGACCTCGCCGGCGTTGTGCCCGCCCATGCCGTCGGCCACGAGGTACAGGCCCTCGTCCGGGGCGACCTTGAACGAGTCCTCGTTGTGGCTGCGCTTGCGCCCGACGTCGGTGAGGGCGGCGTATTCGAGCTGAAGGCGCTCCGGCATACAGGGGAGGCATTGTCCCCAACGGGGGACGCGGAGGTCAACGACGTTCGGGGTGGGGCGACGCTTCGATGAGCAGGCCGCTGTCGGTCCAGCGCCAGCGGGCGACGTGGAGGCCGGCGCCGGGCCGCCCCTCGGGGATCACGAAGGAGAAGGTCAGCACCCGCCCCCCGCCGGGGTGCGCGGCCAGCGAGGGCGAGATCCCGCGGACCGCCTCCTCCCCCTCCCCCGCCCCGGGGCGCCCTCCTCCGGGCAGCACCGTGCAGCCCGGGTACACCATGGCCCCGACGGTCCTCGCGAGCCGAGCCGCGTCCGGCACCTCCCCCTGCGCGACCCAGAGCGCGAGCGCCCGCTCGGCCCCGTCGCGGCCGACCCACGCCCGCTCGCCGTCGACCAGCGCCGCGGACCCTATACCCCCGAGGGTAAAACCGACCGCGCTCGTCCCCGCGGGGGTGGGCACGCCCAGGAGGTGCACCGACCCGACGCCCGCGTCGACCGCGGCGGCCACCCTCCGCGCGGTGGCCTCCATCGAAGGCTCCGCGGTCCTCGCCACGGGCGACGGGGAGCGGGCCGCGGGGGGCTCCGAGGGCGCGCGGTCGCAGGCTCCGACGGCGGCGAGGAGCAGCATCAGCGCGGCCGGGTGGGGGGTCGTGGGCTCGAACAAGCGCCGAACGCTAGCACTCCCGGAAGGATGCCTTGACACCGTACAGCCCGGGATGAAACGCTTGCAGAAGCAGTGGTGTTGCGTGTCGTTGCAGCCGGTCGGTCTGACGTCGGCCTCTTGCGGGAGCACAACGAAGACAGCTTCGCCCTGCTCCACGCCCACGGGTTGTTCGTCGTGGCCGACGGGATGGGCGGGCACCGCGCGGGCGAGGTCGCCTCGCAGCTGGCCACCAGCACGGTGACGGCCTTCTTCGACAGCACCATGCGCGAAGACGCGACCTGGCCCTTCCACTACGACCCCTCGCTCTCGGTCGAGGAGAACCGCCTCGTCACCAGCATCAAGGTCGCCAACCGCTCCATCTACGAGGAGGGCGCCCGCGCGGCGGACCACCGCGGCATGGGCACCACCTTCGTCGGGCTGCTGGTGGCCCGGCAGACGAACCGGGTGTTCATCGGCCACGTGGGCGACAGCCGGTGCTACCGGGTGCGCGACGGCGAGATCACCCTGCTCACGCAGGATCACTCCCTGCTCAACGAGTACATCCGCACGATGCCCGACCTGCCGGCGGCGCAGCGCGACGAGCTCCCTCGCAACGTCATCACCCGCGCCCTGGGGATGAACGACGTGGTGCTGGTCGACCTGCTGGCGGACGCGGCGCGCGAGGGCGACGTGTACGTGCTCTGCTCCGACGGGCTCTCGGGGATGATCTCCGACGCGGAGATCCTCGAGGTCGTCTCCATGCACGAAGACCCGGAGGTCGCGTGCCGCGCGCTCATCGCCATGGCCAACGAGCACGGCGGCGAGGACAACATCACCGCGCTGGTGGTTCGCCTGGTCGACGCGGAGAAGGACTTCGTGCCGAGGCGCTCGGCGGGCTCGATGGAGGAGACCCGCCAGGTGGCCCTGCCGGACTTCAGCGATCGCACGGTGGAGCAGGCGCGCGACGAGGTCATGGTCGACATCCGCGACGACTTCGACGTGTGCGCGACGGACCCCGCGATCCGCATCGCGGACCTGAAGGCGTCGCGCTCCAAGAAGTAGGTCGGAGGGAGGGAGAGGGGCGGGAGCGGTTCAGCGACCGGCGTCGGCGGTGTCGCCGGAGAAGGGGCCGTCCTGCGTGGCGGACTCGTCCACCGGGGGCTGACGCCGGACGCGGTCGCGGAAGAGCGACCAGGGGCCGCCGCCGGAGTCGCGGTCGCCCATGCCCCACTCGCCGTTGGCGCGGCCGTTCTCGGCGCTGTCGACCCAGAAGAGCATGTACCCCTTGCCGCTGAGGGGCGCGATGCGACCGCAGGCGCGCTGGCTCTCGGTCCAGTTGAAGCGCAGGAGGTTGCCCTCGACGTGGCCCTCGATGCGGCCCGTCGCCCGGCACGAAGCCCGGTTGTAGACGTACTGCCCCACCACCAGGTCGCCCGTCTGCTCCAGGAAGACGTCCCCGATCTGCTCGGAGTGGTAGCTCCCGCTGAAGCTCTCGTTGGCGGGCATCGGGCCGGGGCGGATGTCCACCGCCACCATGGTCGCCGGGTCGTTGCCCGCGTACCGGTAGCTGGTGTTGGCCTGCGTCCCGCTGCAGGCCCCGAGCAACATCATGGTGGTGAGGGTCAGCGCGCGTGCGGTCATCGATCGGTGCTCCATCGGTTGTGCGCCGATGATGCGCTCCCGCGAGCCGCCACAAAAGCCCTCTTCGGGGGTAACGTCCGCCTTCCTCCCGTGTCGGACGCACCGCCCCCCGCCGAGCCGTCGGCCCTCGCCCTCGACTACGCCCCGCTGCTCGCCTTCGCGATCCCGGCGCTGGTCGGCGCGCTCGCGGGCGGCAACTCCATGGGCTTCTACGACGCCCCGGAGCTCGCCTCCTGCGCCGCGGGCCTGGGCGTCACGCACCCTCCGGGGCACCCGCTCTTCGTCGCCCTCTCGACCGTCGCCACGCTGGTCCCCATCGGGACCGTCGCGCTCCGGGTGACCCTCCTCGGCGCGCTCTGCCTCGGGCTCATGGGTCGGCTCGCCTATGGCCTCGCGCTGCCGCTCGCGGCCGCCGTCCTCGAAGGCCCGTCGCCGGTCGCCGCGCGCCGCTGGCTCCCGTGGCTGGCGCTCGGCCACTCGCTCGGCGCCACGCTCGGCATCGCGCTGGTCCGGCAGACGAGCCGCGCGGAGGTCTACGCGCTCGCGGGCCTGCTGGCCGCGATGACCGTGTTCATCAGCGCCGCGCCCAACGGCTGGTCGAGGGCCACCCGCGCCCGCCTCGGGGTGCTCACCCTCGCGCTCGGCGGCGCCAACCATCACTTCATCGCCCTCACCGCCGCGCCGGTCGCGCTGCTCTCGCTCGTCGATCGCGTCCGCGAGGGTGGGGCCCGCGCGCTCCCCCGCGTGCTGCTCCCCTGGGCCGCGCTCGGGGCGCTCGGCCTGCTGCCGTACTCGCTGCTGGGCCTGCGCGCGAAGGCCGCCGCGAGCATCGTCCGGGTGCGCACCGTCGGAGACCTCGTGTGGACCGTCTCCGCCCGCGCCTTCCAGAAGAACTCCGGCGGCGGCGTCCCGGGGAGCTTCCGCGAGCACCTGCTCGACGTGCTCGACTGGGTCGGCCGATCGCTCACCCCGCTCGGGCTCATCGCCGCGGCGGTGGGGCTCGTCATCGCCTCGCGCCGGGACGTCCCGTGGGCCCGGCGGCTCGGGCTCGTGGCGCTGGTCGGGATGCTCGCCCGCGCGGGCCTCGGCTTCGTCGCCGACAACCCCGACGCGGCTGGATATCTGGTGCCCGCGGTGTTCTGCCTCGGCGCCCTCGGGGCGGCCTTCACGGCGCAGGCGTGGCGCAGCATCGAGGACGCGCCGCCCCCCCCGAAGGGCCCCTCCCCCCTCGGCCGCCGGCTGCTCGGCGCGGCGCTGGTGGTCGCCCCCGCGGTGATGTTCGTCCCGGCCGCGGGCTTCAGCCTGGTGGAGACCCTCGGCGACCGGGGCGACGCCACCGAGGTCATGACCGCGGCGGACCTCGACACGGTGCCCGCGCGCGCGGTGATCCTCGCGTACGCGCCGGAGACGGCCTTCCGGCTGCGGTACGCGCAGCTCGTGGACGGAGAGCGGCCGGACGTGACGGTGATCCCCGCGCCCTTCGTCCCGTGGCCCGGGATGACCAACACCCTGCTCGCCCGCGACGCCGCGCTGCTGCCGGTGGTGCGCGACTTCCTCTCCCGCGGCTCGCCTCGCATGGTCGGGCTGCTCGACCTCGCCACGCGCCGACCGGTGCGAGTCGAGCTCGACCCGCACAACCTCCTCGACGCCGTCCCCTACGTCCTCCCTCGCGGGACCTTCGCCGAGGTGCGCACGGAGCCCACCACCCTCACGGCGGTGCGCGCCACGGCGCCCGCGCACCTCGCCCGCATCGAGCGCCTGCGCGACGCCCTCGCCCGCACCCCCGGCGCCGACCGCGAGCCCCGCATCGCGGAGTACATCCTCTGGCGCGCCTACCACGACGCGCTCTTCTTCGCCGCGCGCGGCGCCCGCAGCGAGGCCCGCTCGGCGGTGGCCACCGCGAGGCGCATCGCCCCCAACGCGAGGGAGCTCGTCGGGCTCGCGGCGGTGCTCGACGCGCAGGGCGAGGGGCCCGTCGACGTGGCTCCCTACGTGGTCCACGCGCCCGGTCGAGAGTGAACCGATCGGCGCTTCCACCGCGCTCGCCGGGGGACGATACTCCGCCCCGCATGACCACCCTCCGCGAACGCCTCGATGAGTCCGTCGCCGCCCTCCGCGCCCGCGACCCCCGCGTCCCCTCCGTCGCGCTCGTGCTGGGCTCCGGGCTCGGGGCCTTCGCCGACACCCTCGTCGACGCCACCGTCATCCCCTTCTCGGAGGTGCCGCACCTCTCCAACGTCACCGTCCCCGGGCACGCGGGCAAGCTCGTCATCGGCCGCCTGAAGCAGGGCCCCTCGCCCGTGGTCGCCGCCCTGGCCGGGCGCATCCACCTCTACGAGGGCCACAGCCCCGAGGACGTGGTCTTCAACGTCCGAGCGCTGCTCACCCTCGGCGCCCGCACGCTCCTCGTCACCAACGCCGCGGGCGGCATCTCCCCGACGCTCCGTCCGGGCGACCTCACGCTCATCACCGACCACCTCAACCTCACCGGGCGCACCGCCCTCATCGGCCCCAACGAGGACTCGCTCGGTCCGCGCTTCCCGGACATGACCGACGCGTACGACCCCGCGCTACGCCGGCTCGCGCACGCCGCCGCGGAGTCCGTGGGGCAGACGCTGCGAGAGGGCGTCTATGCCGGTCTCCTCGGCCCTAGCTACGAGACCCCGGCGGAGATCCGGATGCTGCGCTCGCTGGGCGCCGACCTCGTGGGGATGAGCACCGTCACCGAGGTGATCGCCGCGCGGCACATGGGCGCCCGGGTGCTGGGCATGTCGTGCGTGACCAACCTCGCGGCGGGCGTCTCTCCGCACGCGCTCTCGCACGCCGAGGTCGAGGAGACCGCGCGCCTCGCCCGCGACCGCTTCATCGCGCTGCTGGAGGCGATCCTCCGGGGGCTCGCGTGAAGGCCGACGACCCCCGCTGGGTCGCGCTCGCGAAGACCGCCGAGCGCATGCGCTCGCGAGCCCACGCGCCCTACTCGAGGTACCGCGTCGGCGCCGCGCTGCTCACCACGCAGGGGCTCTCGCGCGGCTGCAACGTCGAGAACGCGTCGTACCCGCTCTGCATCTGCGCCGAGGCCAACGCCGTCGCCCACGCCATCGCGCGCGGATGGAGGGACTTCACCGCCCTCGCGGTCGCGACCGAGGGCCCGAGGCCCGGGGCGCCTTGCGGGGCGTGCCGGCAGATCCTGGCGGAGTTCGCGCTCGACCTGCCGGTGGGCCTGGTGGTCGGGGGGCAGGTCCGCCAGGTGGTGACGGTGCGAGAGCTGCTGCCGCTCAGCTTCTCGGGGGACTACCTGTCGACGGGTGACGCAGCGCGAAGGCCGAGTGTAGCGCCGGCGCCTCGCCGCTGACGATCTGCGCGGGGCGGTAGCCGGTGTCGATGCGGTCGACGCGCAGCGCGTGGTCGACGACCGTGAAGGCGACGCGCCAGTCCTTGAGCGAGAGCGTCCCGCGGGGACCGTCGCGTCGGATGCGGCGATAGGCGTGGGGCTGCGGGCCGAGGGCGAGCGCGGCGGTGATGGGCTCTCGAAGCGCGACGCCGTGGGTCGAGAGCCAGTCGAGCTGCTCCACGGAGAAGGGCGACCACTGGACCTCCCAGGAGGGCTCCGGGTCCGAGGCGATCCAGCCGGTGCCGGCCTCGGGGACGGCGTCGCCGAAGGGGACGTAGGGCTTGATGTCGAGCACCGGGCTCTGGTCGATCATGTCGACGCCGAGCACCTCGACGCGCAGCCCCTCGACGCGGACGATGCGGAGCACCGAGAGCCCGATGGGGTTGGGGCGGTGCGGCGAGCGGGTAGAGAAGACCCCGCGGCGGCCCTGCCGGCTGCGCGGAGGGAGCACCGTCGGCCGCCAGTGCGCGTTGAGGTGAAACCAGTACACCAGCCAGAGGTGGGTCCACTGGTCGAGGTCGCGAAGGGCGTCCTCGTAGCGGTGGCCGGGGAGGAGCTCGATGGTGCCGGGCGCCTCGCCCGCGGCGTAGGGCTGCCTCGGGGCCTCGCGCCGCTCGGTGAAGGGCGTGCGCACGACCCCGATGGGCGAGAACACGGCATCGGGGAGCGTCATTGGGGGGTGAAGCGGTATCCCGTGCTGGGCGCGACGGCGCCGGAGCGGTTGAGTCCCACGAGCACCCCGGCGGTCTGGTCGAGGGACTCGAGGCCGACGGTCGCGCTGCCGCCGCGCGAGTAGTTGTTGTTGCGGTTCTCGCCGCAGTAGGCGAACTCGATCACGTTGCTGGTCTCGAAGAGCTTCACCTCGAAGCTGACGTTGGTGCCGCTGTCCCAGTAGAACGAGACACCCTCCCAGTAGGCGTGGGCCACGCGGTTGGGCGCCGCGCCGTCGGTCCACTGATGGACCTCGCTGCTGCCGCCGCTCGTCGCGACCAGGTCATCCCAGAAGGGGGCGACGACGCCAGCGGGCGGACCGGTGAAGGTGATGCTGTGGTTGCGCCACGAGGTGCCCGCCGGCCACGCCGAGCCCGTGTCCGGGAGGAACGAGAAGAAGCCGTTGCTGTAGACCGCGAGCCGCGTGAGGGGCGTCGCGAAGTAGCGGAAGGAGAAGGGCAGCGTGCGCACGGACGAGACCGTGTCGTCGCCGTCGCCGATGACCACGGCCCCGCCCGGGATGGTGCTGCACGAGCGGGTGCCCACGGTCTCGACGCGGTAGCTGGGCGAGTTCTCGTGCGCGTCCACCTCGAGGGTGACCTCGAAGGTTCCGGCGTTGGAGGAGGTGCCGTTGAGGTCTCCGTCGACGACCAGGTAGTAGTTGCCCGCCGGGAGGTCGACCACGCCGCCGCGGGTGAGCATCGGAGCGCCGCCGTTGTCGACGCACGCGACCTCGTTGCTGAAGCGGTGGTCGCCCGACTCCTGCTCGGCGCAGCTCTGCGTGAGGTACACCACCGGGACGAAGGACGACGAGCCGGTGGGGCGCGCCGACCAGGTGAGCCGGCTCGCGGCGGTGAGCGTCACGAGGTAGCCGACGTCGGGCGCGAAGTCCGTGTCGCTGTTGCAGCTCGCGCGGTAGTCGCTGCCACCGCCCGAGGTGTTGCCCGTGAGCACGTACCGGCCGACGCCGTTGATGGGCCCGGTGCCCGTCGTGGTGCAGCGGTTCGTCGGGCTCGTCACCTGCGTCGGCCCCGAGTCGGGCGGTCCGACGTCGACGATCACCGGGACGTCCACCCCGGTGTCGATCGGACCGGTGTCCGGCGGACCCGCGTCGATGGGGCCCGCGTCCATGGGGCCGGTGTCGAGGGGACCCGTGTCGCGCGGCCCCGTATCCACCGGGCCCGTGTCCATCGGACCGGCGTCTCGCGGCCCGCTGTCGAGGGGGCCCGTGTCGATGGGGCCGGTGTCTCTCGGACCGCTGTCGATGGGGCCGGTGTCGATGGGTCCGGCGTCGAGGGGACCGGTGTCCATCGGCCCGGCGTCGAGGGAGCCGCTGTCTTCGCCGAGGTCCGTCGGGACGTCGGGCTTCACCATCGCGTCGACGACGTCCTCAGCGCCCCCGTCGGGCGTCCCGACATCGGTCCCGAGGTCCGAGCCCGCGTCGACGAGCGGCACGTCGGCGACCGGGATGTCCTCGATCCTCACGCCGCCGTCGGGAGCGACGATGATCGATGGGTTGTCGAGCGAACACCCCGCGAACGTCAGGGCCAGGACGACAGAGCGCGCAGCGTGTCGGGGTCTCATGGAGTGTTCGCACTCTATCCAAACGCCGCTCGCGGCGCGACGGGCGCGTGCGTCCGGACGCCGCCCGAGGTGCGTCAGGGTAGGGCGGGAATCTTGCCGCCCGTGGGAGCCGTCAGACCGTGAGCTTCTTCCAACCGCCGCGGCTGAACTTCACGCCCATGAGCACCGCCAGCGCCACGCCGTAGACCGCCGCGGACAGCCACACCCCGATGAGCCCGAGGCCCAGCACGCGGCCCAGCAGCCACGCCAGCGGCACCAGGCAGAAGAAGTGGAGCGCCAGCTCGACCACCATCACGAAGCGCGTCTCGCCCGCTCCGAAGAGGGCCTGCGTCAGGATCATCGCCGTCGCGATCACCGGCCCCATCAGGGCCATGATCTTCATGGGTCCGGCGCCCACCTCGATGACCTGCGGCGCGTGCGAGAACACCCCGAGCACCTTCTCGGGGAAGACGAACATCAACAACCCCACGGCGCCGAAGATGAGCACGCCGAGCTTCACGCTCGTCCAGGCGTAGCGCTCCGCGAGCTCGGGGTCGCCGCGGCCCATGCTCTGCCCGACCAGCGTCGCCGTGGCCGTTCCGAAGGCGAGGCAGGACACGAAGGTCGCGCTCAGCACCTCGATGATGATGGTCGTGGCGGCGCCGTTGTAGCTCGCCGTCGCGCCCGCCCGGATGGCCACGTCGTCGATGGACGAGACCACCTTGGTGAAGAGCAGGAAGCCCGTCATCACCGCCGTCGTCGCCACGCCGCCCGGGATCGACAGCTTGAGCAGCTGCTTCATCAGGGTCCAGGACAGCACGCCCTTGCGATAGAACTGGTACCTCGTGCGGTCGGCGCCGCGCAGCGAGAAAGCCACCATCACCAGCAGGCCGATCCACGACGAGACGCAGGCCGCGACGCCGGCGCCGGAGACGCCCATCGCGGGCGCGCCGTAGCGGCCGAAGATCAGGATCCAGCAGAGCAGCCCGTTGACGACGTTCATGGCGAGGGCCGCGGCGAGGTGCAGGTGCGTGTGCCCGATGCCGTCGTAGAAGCTCTTGTAGGCGGCGGTGGCGGCCATCGAGGCCACGCCCACGAAGCGCCAGCTCGCGTACCCGACCCCGAGGCGCACCACATTGGCGTTGTCGCTGAGGATGGAGAAGACCCACGGCAGGGCGAGCCATCCGCCGAGGGTTCCAAAGGCTCCGCCCACGAGGGCGATGACGGCGGCGTTGGGGAGCACGGCGCCCGCGTCGAGGGAGTTGCCCTCGCCGTAGCGCCGCGCGGTGGTGGCGAGCGTCCCCACGGAGATGGACGAGAGGAAGCCCCCGACGGCCCAGAGGAGCATCAGCGAGGGGGTGAGCGCGAACTGCCCGTCGGAGGCCACCTGCCTCGGGAGCTGCCCGATGAAGTAGGTGTCGACGATGTTCACCCCGGTCTGCGTGAGCATCGCCAGGATGACCGGTGAGGCGAGCCGGAGGATGCGCGCGGCCTTCGCGCGATCGAGCCACGGACCGGGGGGCGTTGAGCTCATGGTGGGGAGCCCGTCTCGCTAGCGGAACGGCGAGACGTTGACAAGCCGCAGCGAACAAGACTAACCCCCGCACCGGTCTCCGAAGGAGGTATCTGGTGGCTCACGGTCGATCAAAGCACAACGCCGCGTGGTCGGGCCTGACCTGGGTCGCCCGGCTCGCCGCGCTCGGCGCGCTGGCGGGGGGCTGCACGAGCCCCGACTACCCCAACTGCGAGAACGACCGGCACTGCCAGCGCGACGGGCACCGCGAGTTCTGCGTGCAGCGCCACTGCCAGCAGTGCCGCAGCGGCGCCGACTGCGGGGCCGAGCAGACCTGCCTGCGCGGCCGCTGCGTCGACGGCGTCAACGCCTGCGACGGCGACAACGACTGCCTGGCCGGTCAGGTGTGCACCGACCACCGCTGCGTGGTGCGCCCCGAGTGCGACGCCGCCCGCGCCTGCGGCGACGGCCGCCACTGCGAGCTCGGCCACTGCGTGACCAACCCCGCGGAGGACTCCGACCCGACGGACAACCGCGGCCCGCAGTGCCAGCTCGAGCCGCCGTACTTCGACTTCGACGACAACACGCTCACCTCCGCCGCGCGCGAGACCCTCGCCCGCGACGCCGAGTGCCTGCGCCGCGAGACCGGCAGCCGCTACACGCTCATCGGCCGCTGCGACAACCGCGGCACCACCGAGTACAACCTCGCGCTCGGAGAGCGCCGCGCCCGCGTGGTGCGCCAGTACATGATGAACCTCGGGGTGCTCCCGGACCGCATCGCCGTGTCGTCCGAGGGCGCCGAGGGCGCCACCGGCACCGACGAGGAGGGCATGCGCCGCGATCGTCGGGTCGACTTCCGACTGAGGCCCTGAAGCGATGCCGAAGGCTGTCCCGTCCCGATTCGTGCTCGCCCTCGCGCTCGCCTCGCTCGGCGGAGGGTGCGTCACCAGCTCGCGCTTCGAGGCCTCCCGCGTGGCGATGGAGAACCGCCTCCGCGCGCTCGAGACCAACGACCAGCAGCGCCGCCAGCAGCTCAACGAGGCGGTCGAGCGCGCCACCGCGCAGGTGCGCACGCTCAACGAGCAGCTCGAGCAGGCCCGCACGCAGACCCGCAACACCGCCGACCTCGGCGCGCGGATGGAGTCCTTCGAGGAGCGCATTCGCGGCCTCACGGGCACCCTCGAAGAGCTGCGCCACTCGCTCGACGAAGGCTCGCAGGCGCGCACGCAGGTCGCGACCCGCGTCGAGGCCGTCGAGCGCCGGCTGGGCATCGCGCCCATGGTCGACCCGTCGCAGGTCCCGGCGGAGAACCCGGCGCTGCTCGCGATGGCGCGCCAGGCCTTCGAGGCCCGCGACTATCCCCGCGCCCGCTTCCTCGCGCAGGCCCTCGTGACCCGCGCGGCGACGGACCCGCTCGCGGACGACGCGGTGCTCCTCGTGGCCCGCGCCCAGCTCGCGGAGAACCGCGCCGCCACTGCGGTGCAGGAGCTCAACCGGCTGATGCAGAGCTACCCCACCGGCGACGCGGTCCCGGAGGCGCTCGCGACGCTCGCCGAGGCCTTCACCAACCTGCGCATGTGCACCCAGGCGCAGCGCACCCTCCGCCTGCTCATCGAGCGCCACGGCCGTAGCCCCGCGGGCGTGCAGGCCCCCGCGCGGCTCGAGGCCGTCCGCAGACTCCCGCGCGAGGCCTGTAGCGAATGAGCCCGGGCGCGCGCCCCGATCGTGGTGCGCCCGGTCCCTTGAGCGACACCACGCTGCGCCTCGGCGCGGACGGGGTGCGCCTCGGCGTGCGCATCGGCGAGGGCACCCTCTCGGAGGTCTACCGCGGCACGCAGCGCTCCCTCGAGCGCCCGGTGGCCGTGAAGGTGCTCAAGGGCTCCGTGGCCCCGACCTCTCCCCTCGGCCGCCGCTTCGAGCGCGAGGGCGCCCTGCTCGCCTCGCTGGCGCACCAGAACATCCCGCAGATCATCGACGTGGGCCGCACCGACGACGGCCGGCCCTTCCTGGTGATGGAGCTCATCGAGGGCCCCACGCTCGCGGCCCTGCGCGCCCCGCGCACGGTGCTCGCGGCGGACGTGGCGACCATCATCGCGCTCAAGGTCGCGAGGGCCCTGGAGTACGCCCACCTCCGAGGGATCGTCCACCGCGACCTGAAGCCCGGCAACGTGCTGGTCTCCCGGCGCGGCGAGGTGAAGCTCGCGGACTTCGGCCTCGCTCGCGACGTGAACGAGACCGCCGACGACCGCCTGGGCGTGGTCGGGACGCCCGCGTACATGTCCCCCGAGCAGGTGCTCGGCGACCGGATGGATTTCCGCTCGGACATCTTCTCCTTCGGCATCGTGCTCTACGAGGCCCTCACCGGCCGCCGCCCCTTCGAGGAGGACCCGGGGCGCACGGTGATGCAGAAGATCCGCCTCGACCGGTACGTGTCCCCGCGGCGGCTGCGGCCGGAGGTGCCGACGACGCTTGAGCGCATCCTGGCGCGCTGCCTGGAGAAGAACCCCAAGTACCGCTACCCCAGCACCGGGAGCCTCTGCGACGACCTCAACGAGCACCTCGCCCGACGCGGCGTGATCTCCCACGAGGCGCGCCTCGTGGGCTACCTGCGCGAGTGCGGGCTCATCGACGAGCGGGAGGTGCGCGACGCGCTCGGACCGATGGCGGGCGCGTGGTCCAAGGCGCCGCCGAAGTATCACCCGATGCGCCAGGTGGTGGCCGGGCAGTTCGCCGCGCTCGGCCTCGCGCTCGGCGCCCTCGCGGCGCTGGAGTTCTCCCGCGGCCGCGAGCAGGACCCGACGGCCCTCATCGGCCCCCGCCCCTACGGCACCGCGGGATCGGGCCAGCTCCGGGTGCTCGCCCGACCGTGGGCCGAGGTGGTCGTGGACGGTACGGTGGTGGACACCACGCCCATGAGCCGCGCGATCCCGCTCGCCCCGGGGCAGCACTTCATCCGGCTGCGCAACCCGGCCTACTTCACCGAAGATCGCGCCGTGCAGGTGAGCCCGGGCCAGACCGTCTGGATCGACGTCGACCTCCGTCACCGCCCCGAGGAGGCCCCCGGTGCGCGCTAGCCCCCTCGCCCTCGCCCTCTCGCTCGCCCTCTCCGCGAGCGCGGCCCTCGCCGACGTCACCCATGTGTTCACCCGCGGTGAGACCTTCGCCGCCATCGCCGAGCGCTACTACGGCAACCCCGCGCTCGAGCCCGTGGTGGTCGCGGCCAACTTCATCCACCTCCAGGCCACGCCCGCGCTCCCGACCGGGGTGCACCTCACCATCCCCAGCGTCGGCTACCACCGCGTGGCCGCGGGCGAGACCTGGGAGCGCCTGGCGATCCGTCACCTCGGCGACGCCAGCCGCGGCCCCTACCTCGCGCGCATCAACGGCGGGGCCTTCAACGTCCCGCCCAGCCTCGGGGCGGTGATCCGCCTGCCTTACCTGCTGAGGTATGTCGTCAACGCCGAGGAGCCCATGTTCGAGGTGGCGCGGCGCTTCTACGGCGACCGCGCGCTGGTGCAGTTCATCTCCGAGTTCAACCACCTGCCGTCGCAGCGCCTCGCCCGGTCGCAGGTGCTGATCCTCCCGCTCGCGGACCTCGTGCTGCGAGAGACCGCTCCGGACAGCCCCGAGGCCGCGCTCATCACCGCGCACACCGCGCAGCGCCAGGTCGACCGGGAGCTCCCGACGCTGGCCCAGCTCGTCTCCCGCGGGCTCTACGTCGAGGCCGTCGCCCTCGGGTCGCGGCTGCTCTCGCTCGACGACCTCGCCAGCCCGCAGCGGGTGGTGGTGCTGCGAGGGCTCGCGGAGGCCTACGCCGCGCTCGACCGGCGCGACCTCGCGGCGGACGCCTTCCGCGACCTGCTGCACATCGAACCCACCTTCACCCTCGACGCGGCGACCACCGCGCCGAAGGTGCTCGACGCGCTCAGCCTCGCCCGCGGAACGGCGCCCGAGCAGACGCTCCGCCCGGCGCCGCCCACCGCCCGGCCCGACACCGCGCACTGAGGCGCGGGAGCTCGCGCTAGGCCGGCGGGATGTCGACGAAGAGCTGCATCCAGAGGCCCTCGTCGAGGGTGTTGGAGAAGGTCCCGACGGAGGGGCCCGCGACCTGACGGACTCGCATCAGGAAGCCGACGTCGAGGCGCACGTTGGAGGTGAGCTGGAGCCCGACGCCCGCGAAGGTGCGGACCTGGCCGAGCTGCGGCGCGGGGGGCGCCGAGGCCGCGGTGGCCGGGTCGTCGCGGCGGGTGTCGGTGAGGTCGAAGAGGGCTTCGCCCTGGAGGAAGGGCATCACCCGCCAGCCGCGAGGGGCGAGGTTGACCCGGAGCTGCGAGCGGAAGCGAAGGCGCTGGAAGGTCTGCCGCCAGCGGTATTCCAGGCGGTTGCGGCTCGCGAGGGTGAAGACCCCGAGGCGGCCGAAGAAGTTGGGCTCCAGCTCGGCGCGGACCTCCTCCTCCATGCGAATGGGCGTAGGACCCCCGAGCGCGTCGGCGGAGTAGGAGACGTGCGCTCCGACGAACATGAAGTCCGTGAGGTAGACCACCGGACCGATGCGGAAGAAGATCTGCTCCAGGCCCTCGGTGCGCCCCGAGAAGCGGGCCTCGGAGATGAGCCGGAGGTCCACGCGACCCAGCGTGGGCGTCGGCGCCCGAAGCACCGGGACGCGCACCTCCACGGGCATCCAGATCTCCCAGTCGGCGCGAGCGACCGACGGGGTCGAGAGCACCGCGGCGAAGGCCAGAGCGGCCACACCCCCCTGGCGTCGAGGCAGTCCATCGGGAGCGGTGGAGCGAAGGGGTGGCCGCATGGTGGCGTTGCCGTAACGCAGTGGCCGCCGGGCGTCGAGAGATCCCCTCATCAAGCGGGAACAAAGCCTCCCGAGGCTCGCGCAGAGCCTTGACCCGCGGTGTTCCACTGGAGTACTGCTGCCGCCAATCTCATGCGAATGATTCTCACCTTCAGCACCAGAGGCGGCTTTCTGGTGGGGGTTCTGGGGTTGGTTCCGAGCCTGGGCTGGTCTCAGCCGCTATCCCCGCCCTCGCCTGCGCCCGCTCCGACGCCGCCGGACGACGAGCCGGTGAGCGAGGCCACGGTGGTCGGATCGTCCGCCCGCGCGATGGCTCGCATCCCGGGCGCGACGACGGTGGTGAGCGAGCGCGAGATGCAGCGCACTCAGCCGATGTCGGCCAACGAGGCGCTGCGCCGGGTGCCGGGGGTGTACGTGCGCGACGAGGAGGGCATGGGTCTGCGGCCCAACATCTCCATCCGCGGCATGGACCCGACGCGCAGCCGACGGGTGCTCATCCTCGAGGACGGCATCCCCATCTCGCTCGCGCCCTACAGCGAGCCGGAGATGTATTACAACCCGCCGGTCGAGCGCATGGGGCGCATCGAGGTCATCCGCGGCTCGGGCAACGTCCTCTTCGGGCCGTCCACCGTCGGCGGGGTCATCAACTACGTCACGCCGGCGCCTCCGCTGCGGGAGACCTTCACGCTCCGCACCGTCGCGGGCGACCGCGGCTTCTTCATAGGCCAGCTCACCTACGGCAACCGCGTGGGCAACGCGGGCTTCGTCGTGAGCGCGCTGCGCCGCCAGGGCGAGGGCTTCCGTCGCATGGGCTTCGAGGTGACGGACCTCTACGCCAAGGTCGTGCTCCAGCTCGGCGCGCGGCAGGAGCTCATGTTCCGCTTCGGGGCCTACAACGAGACCTCGGCCTCGACCTACCTCGGGCTCACGCAGTCGATGTACGAGCGCGACCCGCGGCAGAACCCCGTCCCCAACGACCTCTTCGCCGTGCAGCGCTTCAGCGCCGCGGTCGCCCACACCTGGACCCCCAACAGCTCGCTCCAGCTCCGCACCATCGCCTACGGGTACACCACCAGCCGCGACTGGGACTTCCAGCGCTACGACCGCGAGCCGCAGCCCAACCCGAGCCTCCCGCTCGACCAGCAGATGAGCGGCCCGCCGCTGCTCTACCAGCGCATCGTCGGCGACCAGTCGACCCCCCGCGGCGCCATCTTCCTTCGCGACGAGTCGCTCTCCTCGGACCGCGCGTACCAGGTCTTCGGCGTCGAGCCCCGGCTGCGAGCGCGCTTCCGCACCGGGCCCTTCCGCCACGACCTCGACGTGGGCGGGCGCGTGCTGCACGAGAACTCCGTGGTGCGGGTGCTCCTCGGCCGCGGCGCCCTCTCCCGATCGGGCGAGCTCGCCACCGAGCAGGAGCGCAACGGCACCGCGCTCGCGGCCTTCGTGCAGGAGCGCTTCTTCATCACCGAGCGGCTCAACCTGGTGCCGGGCGTGCGCGTGGAGAGCTACTTCTCCAACATCGTCCAGCGCCGCGACCAGGGCGTGGACCTCGACCGCCGCTCCGACAGCCACCTCGTCGAGGTGATCCCCGGCGTGAGCGCCAGCTACCAGTGGCCCGCGGTCACGCTCTTCGGCGGAATGCACCGCGGCTACGCTCCGCCGCGCATCCTGCCGACGATCAACAGCTCCGCGCGAGACCAGCTCCTCGCCGCGGAGGAGAGCGTCAACTACGAGGCGGGCGCGCGGCTCACGGTGGGCAACTGGCTGCGCGCGGAGGCCACCGGCTTCCTCATGGACTTCACCAACGAGACCGTCCAGGTGTCCGGCGAGGACACGGAGTTCGCCTCCATCGGACAGACGCGGCACACGGGCGTGGAGGCCGCCGCGCAGCTCGACGTCGGGCGCGCGCTGCGCTGGCCGACCAGCGTGTTCCTGGGCCTGCGGTACACCTTCGTCGACGCGCGCATCGTGGGCGACCGGAGCTTCCCCGACGGCGCGCGCCGCCCGGTGGACGGCCACCTCGTGCCCTACGCGGTGCCCCACACGATGATGACCACCGTGGGCTTCGAGACCCCGTGGGGGCTCACCGCTCAGGCGTCGTGGATGGTCGTGAGCCGGCACTTCACCGACGTCGACAACCGCGAGGTGCCCAGCGCGGACGGGCTCTTCGGGCCGATCTCGTCGTTCCAGACGGTGGACTTCGCGGCGCGCTACACGCACCGCCGAACGGGCCTCGGCGTGTCCCTCACGGTGAAGAACATCCAAGGGTATTTCACCGACGCTCGCGGCATCCCCAACGTCTACATCGCGTCCCGCTCCCCCGCTGGGATCTTCCCCGGCGGCTTCGGCCAGACCATGGTCGGCGTCCAGTGGACGCACTGACCGCCGCGGCCTGATTCTCGGCGCGCGCCCGGGCCGGAGCCTACACTCCGCGCGTGAACCGCCTCCCCCTGCTCGCGCTCTCCCTGCTGCTGCTCCCCGCGCTCACCGGCGCCCAGGGGACGGTGCAGCTGCGCGACCCGCGGAGACCGGCGCCGCTCCAGCCGCCGCCGGAGTGCGAGCTCTGGCGAGGGCACATCGCGGGCAACGACCCCTCCGCCGAGGCCACGCTCCAGCTCTGCACCAGCGGCGAGTCGGTGAGCGGCGTCTTCCTCTGGTCGTCCCTGGAGAGCGGCTGGGACCGGCGAACCTTCAGCGGGCAGTGGCTCGACTCGCGGCAGCGGCTGGAGCTGCGCGACACGGCCATGCTGGAGAACCACCCCGCCCACGGCTGGAGGCTCTGCCTCGCGGACCGCTATGCCCTGCGCCGGGTGAGCGAGGTCGAGCTCAGCGGCGAGTTCTGGTCACAGGCCTGCAACGACCACGGGACCCTGCGCATCACCCGCATCGCGGAGGCTCCGGCGCCGCCCGACGCCACGCCCGCTCCGATGCCCGAGCGGCTGCCCGACGAGGCCGCGCCGAGGAGGCGGTCGCTGAGCTGCGACGCCAGCACGGCGGCGCCGAAGGGGACGGGGATGGCGTGGTGGGGGTGGCTGCTCGGGCTCGCGGCGATCAGCCGGAGCCCATGCTGGAGAGGCCGTAGATGACCGTGAGCGCGACGGCGAGGGTCACGATGAGCATCCCGACGAACTTGGGCCCGTTCCAGTTCTTGTCGTAGGCGCGCATGCGCTGGAAGTCTTCGTCTTCGATGGCGGCGTGATGATCGGCTGACATGTTGGCTCCTCGCTCCGTTCGCCCTTCTAGGGCATTCCCCCGTCTGGAATCAACCGGCCCGTACGCCCGCGGAGGTGATGAACTCGACCAGCGGGCCGTAGCCCTGCACCGCCGTGCGCTGAAGGTAGAGGCCGAGCCCCCTCGCGCCGCCCAGCTCCTCCCCGCCGCCCGCGTGCCCGGGGCCGCCGTGGGTGAGCTGGGGGAGCACCGCGCCGGGGCCGATCCAGGCGCCCGCGACCCGGGCGTTGACCGCCGTCACGCGGCCATGGAAGGGCGCCGTCCCCATCACCACCTCCGCCGCGAAGGCCCTGTCCTCGCTGTAGACCGAGGTCACGAGCCCGCCGCCTCCGCGAGCGAGCAGCGCCACGGCCTCGCCCGCGCCCTCGTAGGGGATCAGCGTGGCGCTCGGCCCGAAGACCTCCAGCGAGTGCACCGCGTCGCCGCTCGCCGCGTCGTCCACCCGCAGCAGCGTCGGCGCCACGAAGTACCCGCGGCCCTTCGGCGCCCCTTCTCCGTCGATGCTCCCTGCGCCGCCCGCGACGGCCTTCGCCCCGGAGGCGATCAGCCGACCGAGGCCCTCGCGCACATGCTGGAGCTGCGCGGCCGTCGCCACGGGACCCATGGTCACGCCCTCCACCCTCGGGTCGCCGGTGCGCACCGCCTCCAGGCGCTCGATGACGTCCTCCTGGAGCTCGTCGAGGCGCTCTCGCGGCACCAGCACCCGTCGGATGGCGGTGCACTTCTGCCCCGCCTTCTGGGTGATGTCGCGCACGAGGTCGGAGACCATCAGGGTCCAGGTGTCGCCGCCGCGCTCGACGTCGGGGCCGAGCACCCCGCCGTTGAGGCTGTCGGCCTCGACGTTGACGTGCGTCCCGCTCGCCAGGAGGTTGGGCCGACCGCGCAGGAGGGCTCCGGTCTTACCTGAACCGGTAAACGCGAAGACGTCCTGCGGGCCGAGGTGGTCGAGCAGGTCGCCGGGAGCGCCGATGGAGAGCGAGAGCGCGCCGTCGGGCAGGGCTCCGGAGGCGAGGAAGAGCTCGACCACGCGGGCCGCGAGCCAGGCGGTGGCGGGCGCCGGGCGGGCGAGCACCGGGACGCCCGCGAGGAGGGCCACGGCGGCCTTCTCTGCGAGGCCCCACGCTGGGAAGTTGAAGGCGTTGACGTGCACCGCCACGCCGACGCGCGGGGTGAGCACGTGCTGCGCGGTGACCTTGGAGGAGCGGGCGAGCGAGACGGGTTGCCCGTCGAGGAGCCAGCGCGCGTCGCCCAGCGAGGCCCCGAGCTCGGCGTAGTACGTGAGCGTGCCGATGGCGCCGTCGACGTCGAACTTCGCGTCGGAGCGGGTGTTGCCGCCGTTGAGGGTGCCGATGTCGAGCAGCTCGTCGCGCTTCGAGTGCAGGGCGCCAGCGAGGGACTTCAGCATGGCGCCGCGCTGCGCGAAGCTCATCGCCCGCAGCGCCGGACCGCCCCTGGAGCGCGCGTGGTCGAGCGCCGCGGCGTAGTCGAGGCCGTCCGGCAGGAGCCCCGCGACGACCTCCTCGGTCGCCGGGTTGAAGAGGTCGACGCGGTCGCCGGATCCATCGATCCAGCGGCCTCCGAGGTAGCTCCGAAGGTTCTCCATGGCGGCGGACCGTAGTCCGGTCGCCCGGTGGGCTCAAGCCCGCGAGACGCGCTCCTCGACGAGCGTGAACCCGCGCTGCGAGAGGGCCTCGACGAAGCGCCCCGCGTCGATGGCGGACTCCAGCCGGTGCGCCCCGGGGGAGACCTCTCCGGCGGCCATCATCAGGCAGACGATGGAGGCCGGGAAGGCGGTGGTGCGCTCCATCGCGGTGAAGCCGGTGGCCTCGTCGTGGTCGTCGCGCAGCGAGAGCGTGACGGTCTCCTCGGAGCCCTCGCAGCGCACCCGCAAGAGCACCAGGTCGAGGTCGCCCGGGAAGGCCAGCTTCGCCCTCGCCAGCGAGTGGAACACCTCCCTCGGCACCACCTTCGCGCCGAGCACGTCGATGGGCGCGAGGTCGAGCAGCCCGAGGTCCTTGAGGAGCTTCATCTTCGCGAAGTGCCCCTCGTAGCGGATGGTCTTGTAGTCGTAGGACTCCAGGCGTCCTTCGAAGGTCCATGGGCAGGTGGAGGTCCCACCGGAGGTGGTGAAGGCCTCGAGCGGGGGCATCCCCTCCCACCGCACGGTCTCCAGCTCGTCGAAGGTGTCGACCTCCACCCGGTGCCCCTCGCGCAGGAAGACCGCCTTGCCGAAGTACTCGTTGGTCAGGCCCTCCACGGAGAACACCAGCTTGTAATCGAGCGGGGGCCTCGGCTTCTGCGGCAGACCACCGCAGCGCACGCTCACCCGCCGGGCGCCGCGCACCCGCCCCATCGCGTAGGCCGCGAGCGTGTTGCCCATCCCCGGCGCGAGCCCGAGGTCCGGGACGATGCTCACGCCCCTCGCCCGCGCCTCGCCGTCGAGCGCGAGCTCCTCCCACACCACGTCCGTGTTGCCGCCCAGGTCGCCGAAGGAGCTCCCGGCCACGATGGCCGCCTTCGCCGCGCCGAGGTTGAGGTAGTACGGCAGCCCGGAGAGCGTCACCGCCACGCCCTCCAGCGCCTTCGTCACCGCCCGCCCGTCGCGCGCGTCGAGGGCCGCTCCGGTCGCCGCGGTCCTGCCCAGCAGGGTGTTGATGCGATGGGCCGCGGTCGCCGCGCGGTCGCCATCGGCGTCGAAGAGCCTCACCTGCGCCGCGCCGAAGCGGGCCATGTCGTAGGCCGCCGCGGTGCCCTGCATCCCTGCGCCCAGCACTGCCAGAACGTTCGTCGTCATCGGGTTCCTCCGTCGGGGCGCAGGGTGTCGGCATCGCCCGGCGGAGACAAGGGCTCCCGCGCCATCGCCTCCATTCGCTCGGTGACCGAGCCGTCGACCCAGCGGGCGTAGCGGTCCCTCGGCTGCGGACCGCAGGTGAGGAAGGTCTCGTAGTAGCGCCGCGCGCAGGCCCGGTCGCCGCGCCGCCTCGCGAGGTCGCCGAGCACCACCAGCGCCCTCGCGCAGCGCGATCCCTCGGAGTCGAGGCACTGCCTCGCCGCGGTCATCGCGTCGTCCACACGGCCCTCTCGCTCGGCCAGCACCGCGCGCCAGAGCAGCACGTCCTCCAGCGCCGCGCCGTCCCTCGCCGCCCGGTCGAGCTCGACCCGCGGGTCCGCCAGCCCGGAGGCCGCGAGCGCCTCGACCAGCCAGATGCGCAGGTCCGGGTCGGGCCCCTCCTCCAGCGCCGCCAGGAACTCCGCCGCCGCGCCCGCCGCGTCGCCCTGCACCAGCCTCGCGACGCCGAAGGACTCCCTCGCCACCGGGGCCCCCTCGGAGGCCACCGTCGCCCTCAGGAACCACCGCTCCGCCGCCATGTCGTCCCCTCGCTCCAGCGCGAGGTCGCCGTGCGCGAGCGAGACGTAGAGCGGGTCGTCCTCGGCGGCGCGGCGGGCGATGTCCTGCTCCAGCGACGCGAGGGTCTGCTCGGCCTCCGCGGCGCGTCCCATCCGTCGCAGCACCCCGGCGATGTTCACCCGGTAGAAGGCCGCGCAGGGGTCGAGCGTCGCCGCCGTTCGGTAGTCGTCGAGGGCACCCGCGAGGTCGAGGTCGCGCTCCCGCTCGACGCCGCGGTTGTTGCGCAGGTCCGGGTCCGTGGGCGCCCAGGTCATCGCCGCGTCGAGCCAGGCGCGGCGAGCGCGCAGCCCGTCGAGGATGCCCACCACCGAGACCACCTGACCGACCAGCTCTCGCGCGTCGAGCGGTCGCTCGTAGAGCCCCTCGCGGGGGCGGCACAGGGGCAATACCGGGTCGGGTAAGGGCGGGGCTCCATCGCGGGTGAGGTCGACGTCCCAGCGGGGTCCGTCGCCCATGTAGCGCACGTAGATGTGCTGCCGTCGGAGCACTCCCGCGAGGGGGATGTCCATGCGCCGGCCGAGCGCGAGCAGCAGCACCGAGAGGCCTTCGCAGTAGCCGCGGCGCTGATCGATCACCGTGTCGATGAGGTCGCGGTCGGGGTCGTTGTAGAGCCCGTTGGGGTCGCTCACCGCCTCGAAGCGCCACACGTGGAAGACGTGACGGACGAGGGTGCGCAGACGGCAGCGGGCATCGCACGATCGCGGCAGCGCCCCGCGCACCTCCGCGGCCATGGCGTCGAGGCGGTGCAGCAGCCCCGGGACGTCCACCGTGGGGTCGCGGGCGTAGGCCATCCAGGCGCTGACCTCGCCGAGGTCGATGTCCGCGGAGGGGCGGGCGACGATCTCGCGGATGCGCTCGTAGGCGAGGTCGCCCGCGAGGCTCACCGGGGCGGAGGCGGAGTCCGGGCAGCGGGGCGCCGGGTCGCAGGTCTCGCGAGCGGGCTCGATGAGCAGCACGTCCGGAGCGCGCCGAGGAGCGGGCGGGCGGCGGCATCCGGCGGTCGCCGCCGCGAGCAGCAGCACGAGGAGCGAGACCCTCGCGGTCATCGGGGGTCGGCGCAGCAGCGGAACCCGGTGGAGTAGTCGCGGTAGTCGAAGTTGTGCGCGGTGGTGGTGTAGAGGCACCCGCGGCCGTTGATCTCCGCGTCGGCGTAGAAGCCGCCCTTGAAGGTGCCGTTGGGGTCGTCGATCCACTCGTGGAGGTTGCCCACCATGTCCGCGAGGCCGTCGGGGGAGACGCAGCCGGTGAAGGCGCCGGTGCGCGCGAGGCTGTCGGGCTGCTGGTTGATGCCGGGGTTGTTCATGCGCTCGAAGGTGAAGACCCCGACGGAGGTGCCATAGAACTGCACCACGGGGTGGGGCGTGCGGCCCTCGTTGCATCGGCGGTGCACGTAGGTGTTGCCATAGGGGTAGATCTGGCTTGCAGGTCCGCGACACGCGGCGAGCCAGTCGGGGAGCGCGCAGAGGCGCTTGCCGGCGTTGCGGCAGGCGTCCCTCGACTGGGCGCCGGTGATGTACCCCTGGGGGACCTCTCCCTCGGTGGAGAGCGCTCGCACCCAGCGCGTGCCGGGGTTGAGGTAGGGCGACCAGGCGGAGACGCCGCCGTCCATGTCGCGGACCTCCAGGTGCGCCTCCCAGCGGTCGACGCAGACCCGCCCCTGGACGAGGGCCATCTCCGGGGGACACCCGCCGTCGGAGAGCGCAGGGCGGTCGGCGGAGGCATCGGGACGGTCGGCCGTGGCGTCGGGTCGCTCGGCGGTGGCGTCGGAGCGAGGAGCATCCGTGGCGCGGTCGCGAGGGAGGTCGAGCGGGGCGTCGGAAGCGCGGTCGCCGGGGACGTCCATCGCGACGTCGGTCACGGCGTCGGGCGCGTCGTCCGCGGCGACGTCGAGGTCGGCGTCGTCGAGCCCGACGGCGTCCTCGGGCGTGACGCCGCAGCCGGCGATGAATACCAGCAGGAGTATTCCCGGGCCGGCGCGGTGAGACATTCCAGTGCGCCCGGCGCGGCTCGAACGCGCGCCCGGCGGTCTTCCTCTCTCGTGAGACAGGCTCGGGACGCTACCAGCGCTCCGGGGGATCTGGCCACTGGGGCGACGGGCTAGAAATCGACGTCCCAGGCTCCGACCGCGCGCTCCAGCTCGATCAGGGTGCGCGCGTGGCCGACCAGGGCCTCCTCGTAGCCGAGCGTCACCTCGTCCACGGTGCGCTGGGCGCTCAGCACCTCCAGCAGCGTCGCCCCGCCCCGCTGGAAGTCGTAGAGCATGGCGGCCAGCACCCGCGCCGCGTCGTCGCGGAGCGTCGCCGAGTACCGCGCGAGGCGCGCCGCCGCGGCCTCGTAGCGGGCGTGGGCCTGGCGCACGTCGACCTCGGCCCGAAGCCTCGCCGCGCGCAGCCCGAGCTCCGCCTGGGCGATGCGCGCCGCGGCGGCGTCGAGGGCGCCGTGGTTGAGGCGAGAGAAGGGCAGCGGCACGGAGAGCGTCGCGCTGAACTGCTCGAAGGGCGGCGTCGCGGACACGGTCGCGGGGTTCGAGGCGTTGGGGCCGAGGCCGTCGAAGTTGTGCGTCCAGCCCACCGTGAGCCCGGCGTCCACCCAGCGGCTGGCCCTGGCCAGCGAGAGGTCCGCCCTCGCCTGCGCCACCGCCCGCTCGGCCGCCCGCACGTCCGCCCTCGCCGCGCGAGCCCTCGCCGTCAGCGCCTCGACCTCGAAGGCCCTCGCGGGGATCGCCAGCGCGCCGTGCGCCTCGCCGTCGTCCGCCCCTCCGCCGGTGAAGGCCCGCAGCCCCAGCACCGCCGCGCGCGCGTCGCCCTCCGCCGCGATCACCTCGGTGCGGAAGCGCTCGGCCTCGACCCGCGACTGCAGCACCGCCACCTCGCCCACGTCGCCGGCCCGGTGGCGCGCCTCGCTGATCGTCACCAGGCGCTCCAGGGTCGTCAGCATCCGTCGGCGCTGCTCGACCACCTGGCGGGTGTGCAGCACCTCGACGAAGGCCAGCGCCGCGTCGGCCCGGAGCATCCGCACGGCGTCCTCGAGCTGCATGCGCGCCGTCTCCCTCGCGGCCTCGGCGCTGCCCACCCGAGCGCCCCGCCTCCCGCCGAGCTCGATGGGCCAGGCGAGCGAGAGGTAGGTCGCCGGGGGCATCACCCGGCCGGTCGGGTCCCAGGTCCCGAGGCCCGCGGTGACCACCGGGTCCGGGAGGATGCGAGCGACCGCGATCTGCGCCTGCGCGATGGGCACGTCCATGCGCCGGGCCAGCAGGTCGAGGTTGGAGCGCGAGACGCGAGCGAGGTAGTCGCGGAAGGTCCACGCGCTGACCTCGGTGGTGGCCGCGGGCCTCGGCTGGGCGCTGGTCGCGGAGGCCGCGAGGGTCACCGCGAGGGCGGCGTGGAGGGCCCTCACGAGGGGCTCCTCGCGACGCGCCGCTCGACCGCGAGGAAGAGCGCAGGCAGCACCACCAGCGTCACGAAGGGCGCCACGATGAGCCCTCCCACCACCACGGTCGCCAGCGGTCGCTGGACGTCCGAGCCGATGCCTCGCGCGAGCGACGCGGGGAGCATCCCGAGGGTCGCGACGGAGGCCGTCATCAGCACCGGGCGCAGGCGCTCCTGGGCGCCCGCCGCCACCGCGCGGGCGAGGTCGGGGATCTCCCCCTGGGCGCGGCGCAGCGTCGAGAGCATCAGCACCGCGTCCTGCACGGAGACGCCGAAGAGGGCGATGAAGCCGACCGCGCTGGAGACGTTGAGGGTCATGCCTCGCAGGTGCAGCGCCGTCATCCCGCCCAGCAGCGCGAGCGGCACCATCACCAGGATCATCGAGGCGTGCCGCAGCGTCCCGAAGGCCCCGTAGAGGAGCAGGAAGATCAGCACCAGCACGCCGGGCAGGATGACCGCGAGGCGTCGCTGGGCGCGCTGCTGGTTCTCGAACTGCCCGCCCCACACGAGCGAGACGCGCGCCGGGTCGGAGCGCACGTCGCGGGCGATGCGAGCGCGGGCCTCGACCAGGAAGGACGACAGGTCTCGACCGCGCAGGTTGAGCTTCACCGTGAGGTGCCGCCGGCCGCTCTCTCGAGTGATGGTGCTCTCGCCCGCGCGCAGCTCGATGCGGGCCACCTGCGAGAGGGGGATGCGAGCGCCGGAGGGCGCGGAGAGCATCAGGTTGCCGATGGCCTCGGGGTTCTGCCGGGAGGCGGCCTCGAAGCGCACCGCCACGTCGTAGCGGCGCTCGCCGCGGAACACCTCGGCTACGGCGCGGCCGCCGATGCCGATCTCGATCAGGTCGGCCACGTCGGCCATGTTGATGCCGAAGCGCGCCGCGGCCTCGCGGTCGACCTGGATGCGCAGCTGCGGGAGTGGCGGCTCCTGGTCGATGGCGACGTCCGCGGAGCCGCGCACCCGGCCGAGCGCCGCGACGATCTCGGCGCCCACCCGGCGCAGGTCGTCGAGGTCGTCGCCGAAGACCTTCACCACGAGCTCGCTGTGGGCGCCGGAGATCTTGTCGTTGACCCCGTCGATCATCGGCTGCGAGAAGCCGTAGACGAGGCCCGGGATGCGCCGCAGCCGGGCGTTCATGCGGTCGATGAGGCCGTGCTTGTCGAGCCCGGCGGGCCACGTCGCGTAGGGGCGCAGGCCCACCGAGCACTCGATGTGCGACGGGGTCCACGGGTCGGTGCCGTCGTCGTTACGACCGAGCTGCGTGACGACGTGGGTCACCTGCGGAAACTCCCGCAGGGCGCCGCGGATCTCGTTGGCCATGGTCGCCCCGGCGGCGAGCGACAGCCCCGGCGGGAGCTGCACCTGCAGCCAGATGCTCCCCTCGTCGAGCTCCGGCAGGAACTCCTTGCCCACGCTGACGGAGAGCGCCACCGCCACGATGGCGCCGACGACGCCCGGCAGCAGCGCGCGAGCGGGCCGTCGCAGCACCGCGTCGAGCACCCGCCGGTAGCCCCGCTCGGCCGCGGCGAGCACCGGGTTGTGGAAGAGCTTCGCGGGCTTTCCGAAGGCCGCGAGGGCCATGCCCGGCACGAGCAGCAGGGCCACCAGCACGGCGCCGAAGAGGGCGTAGCCGACCGTGTAGGCCATCGGCGAGAAGAGCTTCTTCTCCACGCGCTGGAAGGCGAAGAGGGGCAGGTACGCCGTGATGATGATGGCCGTCGCGAAGAACATCGGCCGAGCGACCGAGAGCGCCGCGCCGCGGGCGTCGGCCTCGGTGAGGGGCTCCGCGGGGTTCTGCTCCCGCTTTCGCAGCACGACCTCCATCAGCACGATGGCGCCGTCCACGATCACCCCGAAGTCGATCGCTCCGAGCGAGAGCAGGTTGGCCGGGATGTCGGTGAAGCGCATCAGGATGAACGCGATGAGGATCGACAGCGGGATCGCCACCGCCACGATCAGCGCCGCGCGGATCGAGCCCAGGAAGAGCAGCAGCACGAGGCACACGAGCCCGATGCCCTCGAGCATGGTGTGCGAGACCGTGCGGAGCGTGGTCTTCACGAGGTCGGTGCGGTCGAGGTAGGGCACGACGCGCACGTCCGGCGGCAGCGCCCCGTGGTTGAGCGCGTGAACCCGGTCGTGCAGGGCGGCGAGCACCCGCGACGGGTTCTGCCCGCGCAGGAGGAGCGCGATCCCGGAGACGCCGTCGGGGTTGTCATCGACGCCGAGCACGCCGTTGCGGGCCAGCGCCCCGAGCTGGAGGGTTCCGAGCGCCCGCACGTAGACGGGCACCCCGCGCTCCTGGGTGACGACGATGCCGCCGAGGTCGTCGAGGTTGCGGATGAGCCCGAGGCCCCGGATGACGAAGCCCTGGTCGCCGCGCACCATGATGCTGCCGCCGGCGTTGGTGTTGTTGCGCTCGACGGCCTCGACGACCTGGTGCAGCGAGACGTGGTACTGGGCCAGCCGGTTGGGGTCGAGCAGCAGCTGGAACTGCGTGGTCTCGCCGCCGAAGTTGGTCACGTCCGCCACGCCGGGGACGGTCTTGAGCGCGGGCACCACGACCCAGCGCTGGAGCTCGCGAAGCTCTCGCTGGTCGCGCGCGCGGCTCTGGAGCGTGTAGCGGAAGATCTCGCCGATGGGCGAGGTGAGCGGGTCGAGGTCGGGCTCGGCGCCGGGGGGGAGGTGCACCGCGGCGAGGCGCTCGCGCACACGCTGGCGGGCGAAGTAGTCCTCGATGCCGTCCTGGAAGACGAGGGTGATGAGCGAGAGCCCGAAGGTGCTGCGAGAGCGCATCACGGTGAGCCCGGGCGTGCCGTGGAGCTCGCGCTCGATGGGCACGGTGACCTGCTCCTCGACCTCCTCGGCGGCGTGGCCCGGGTACTGGGTGATCACCTGCGCCGTGGTGTCGGCGATGTCGGGGTAGGCCTCGACGGAGAGTTCCTGCCAGGAGAGGTAGCCGAAGACGCCCACCAGCATGAACACGGCGAGCATCAGCCAGCGGCGCGCGAGCGCTCCGGAGACGAGCCGGTCGATCACTGGAGCAGCACCGCGTTGCGGGTGACCACGCGCTCGCCCTCGCGCAGCCCGTCGGTGATGGCGGTGTTGGTCCCGAGCTGCGCCGCGGGCGTGACGCGGCGGCGAGCGAAGACCCAGGGCGCCGTCTCGACGAAGACGTAGCTCGCGTCGCCCAGCAGCACGATCGCCGTCGTGGGGACGACCACCTCCGGCGCGGCCGTCTCGGTGAAGGTCATCGCGGCGAACATCCCGGGCCGCAGCCGGCGGTCGGCGTTGGGCAGCGCGACGCGCACCTTGATGGTGCGGGTGGTCGGGTCGAGCAGGTCGCCGACGAAGAGCACCGGGCCGCCGAAGCACTCGCCCGGCCACGCGGCGAAGATCGAGCAGGTCTCCTCGCCGACGCGCACCCGGCGGATGTCCTTCTCCTGCACGTCGGCGGTCACCCACACCGTCGAGAGGTCCGCCACGGTCATCATCGGCTGCGCCGGGTCGTTGCGGTACTCGCCCGGCGCCACGCCGAACTCCACCACGCGCCCCGCGATGGGAGAGCGCACCGTGAGCGGCCGACCGATGGCCGCCGGCTCGACCCCGAGCAGCCGCAGCCGCAGGGTCGCGCGCTCGAGCTCGCTGCGCCCGAGGTCCCGGTCGGTGGTGGCGGTCTCGACCTCGCGCAGGGCGCCGATGCCGTGCTCGGCGAGGTCGCGCTGGCGGGCGAGCGTGCGCTCGGCCTGGGCGAGCGCGCTCCGTGCGCGGAGGTAGTCGGTCTGCGCCGCGACGAGGTCGGCGGAGTCGAGGGTGAGCAGCGCCTGCCCCGGCGCCACGGTGTCGCCGAAGTGCACGAAGAGCTGCACCACGCGGCCCGGCAGCGGCGGCGCGATGCGGGCCATGCGCGCCGGGTCGGCCTCGACCTGGGCGGGCGCCTCGAGGGTGCGGCGCACGGCGGCGACGCGGACGGGCTCCACGGCGAGGCGCTCCCGAACGGGCGAGCCCGCGGGCACCTCGATGGCGTCTCCGTGGCGGCGCGTGCTCTCGGGCTCCAGCGCCTGGCGCGGGGCGGCGTCCGGGCGGCAGGCGGCCATGAGCAGCAGCGCGAGCAGACCGCGCCGCGGGGCGACCCCTCGTGGGGCTTCCGTTCCGACCAGACCGCTCATCGGCGTTCGAGCTCCCGCGCGACCATTGGGGAGCCGTGAGGTACGCCACAAGCCCGGTGCTCGACCGCGCCGAAGCGCAGGCCGCCCGCAACTACCGCGGTGTCCGGGCAGAACGCGGCGGCGGCCGATCGGCCCGTCGGGCGTTTTGCAGGGACGACCCGTCGGGGCACTCCCCCCTCCCATGCCGCGCGAGGCGTCTATAGCCTCCAGGGCCAGGATCCGCATGAGCGCCGAGCCCCACGAAGCCACTCCCTCCTTCACGGCCCTGGTGGTCGACGACGACCCCGGCGTGCGGCAGTCGCTACGGCTCTGCCTGGAGGGCATGGGCGCCCGGGTGCTCGGGGTCGGCACGGCCGTCGCGGCGCTCGATGCGACGGAGCGCTCCTCCTTCGACGTGGTGCTGCTCGACCTGTGGCTGGGAGCGACCTCGGGGCTCGAGGTACTGCCGCAGCTGCTGCGCCGGCGGCCCGACGCGGGGGTGGTGGTGATCACGGCCTTCGCGACCTTCGAGAGCGCCGTGAGGGCCATCCAGCAGGGGGCGATGGACTACCTCCCCAAGCCCTTCACCCCCGACCAGGTGCGCATGGCGGTGCAGCGGGCGCTCGACGCCCGGCGGCTTCGGGCGCGCGTGGTCGAGCTCGAGGAGCGCGTCGCCGACGTCGACACGCCCGCGTGGTTCGAGTCGGAGAGCCCGGCGTTTCGGGCCTTCATGGAGACCGCGCGCAGGGCGGCGGCGTCCGACGCGGTGGTGCTGCTGCGCGGCGAGAGCGGCTCCGGGAAGAACGTGCTCGCCGGGTGGCTCCGGGCCCAGAGCCCGCGGCGCGACCGGCCCTTCGTCCGGCTCAACTGCGCGTCGCTCGACGAGGCGTCCTTCGTCACGTCGCTCTTCGGCCGCGCCAGGACCGCGGGCTCCGCCGTGGACGTCCCGGGCAAGCTCGACGAGGCCGAGGGCGGCACGCTCCTCCTCGACGAGATCGGCGACCTCGGGCTGCACGACCAGGCGAAGCTGCTGCGCTTCCTGCACGACCGCACCTACCAGCGGCTCGGCGAGGCGCGCGATCGCCGGGCCGACGTCCGCCTCGTGGTCGCGACGCACCAGCCCCTCGAGGAGCTCGTGCGCCGAGGGGCCTTCCGGGAGGACCTCTTCTTCCGCCTCAACGTCGTCTCGCTGCTGCTGCCGCCGCTGCGCGCCCGCGCGGAGGACATCCCCCGGCTCGCGCAGCACTACCTCCAGCTCTTCGCCGCGAGGCAGGGCCGGCGCCAGGCGAGCTTCTCCGCGGAGGCCGTCGAGGCGATGCGGCGGCACCCCTGGCCGGGCAACCTCCGGGAGCTGCGCAACGCGGTAGAGCGCGCGGTGATCGTCGCGGCGTCGGATCTCCTCTCGGCGGACGCGCTCGGGCTCGGGGCGCACCCGACGTCGGCAGGTCCCGAGGTGGGGGCGCTGGTCAGCCTGGAGGAGCTCGAGCGAGAGCACCTGGCGAGGGTGGTGCTCCAGACCCCGACGCTGGAGGCCGCCGCGAGGGTGCTGGGCATCGACGCCACGACGCTCCAGCGCAAGCGCAAGAAGTACGGGCTGACGTGAGCAGGGCGCGCCGCCTGGGCTTCCGCGCCCGCTTCATGATCGTGAGCGCGGCCTTCGTCGTGACCACCGCGGCGGCGGCGGTGTGGACGCTCCTCGTGCTCACCCGGCTCGCGGCGGTCACCAGCACCATGGCGCGCGACAGCGAGGACACCACCGGGGCCACGAGCGCTCTCACCGGAGCGATCGAGCGAGAGGACGACGCGCTCCTGGTGGTCCTCGGCGGGACCGGCGCCGACCGCGCTCCGCTCGACCGCGCCCGGGCGCGCACCGACGCCGCGCAGCGCAGGCTCCGCGCGCTCCTGGCCGACACGGTGGAGTCCCGCCTCGCGGACGACATCGACGCCTCCGTGGCGGCCTACCGAAGCGCGGGCGACCGGCTTCGGTCCGAAGCCCTCCCCGGCGGCCTCGACGGCTACCACCTCCGGGTCAATCCCCGCCTGCGGCTCGTCGTCGCCGCGGTGGCGCGGGTGCGCGACCGGCACTTCGCCGAGGCCCGCTCGGCGGCCGCGCTCGCCCGCACGGAGGTCGCGAAGACCCGTCGGGTCGTGGCGGCCATCGCGGCGGTCTCTCTGCTCTTCGCGCTCGCGGTGGCGCTGCGCATGTCGCAGCTCGTGATCGCCCCCTTGCGCGAGCTCGCGGGCGCCGCTCGGCGCATCCAGGAGGGCCATTTCGAGACCCGCATCGACGTGCCCCCCGGCGACGAGGTCGCGCAGCTGGCCGCGGCCTTCAACGAGATGGCCTCGCGGCTGGACGAGTTCCGCCGCTCGAACATCACCGAGGTGCTGCGGGCCAAGAGCGCCCTCGACGCGATGATGTCCGCGCTCCCGGACGCGCTGCTCCTGGTGGACGCGGCCGGCGGGGTCGTCTCGTCCAACCCCGCGGCGGAGACGCTCTTCCTCCGAGCGGGCCAGGCCGCGCCGCGCACCGTCGACGAGCTGGTGGCCTTCGGGCTGCAGCGGGGGCGCATCCTCGATGCCCTCGGCGGCGCGACCTCCAGCGAGGCCGTCGGGCTCTCCGGGGCGATCACCGTGCGCGTCGGCGACCAGCTCCGTCAGCTGTCGGCGAGGATGATCCCCGCCGCGCGCCGAGAGGAGGAGCGCTCGGGCATCATCGTGGTGCTGTCGGACGTGACCGAGCTCGCCCGGCTCGACGAGATGCGCGCCGAGCTGATCGCGGTGGCCTCGCACGAGCTGCGCACGCCGGTGACCACGCTCCGCATGTCGCTGCTGATGCTGCGCGAGGAGGGGGCGACCTTCAGCGCGCGCGCCCGGGAGCTGATCGACACCGCGATCGGCGGGGTGGAGCAGCTCGGGGCGACGGTCGACGAGCTGCTGGACGTGACGCGCATCGAGGCCGGTCGGCTGGGGCTGCAGCTCGAGCTGGTGGACCTCGGCGCGCTGGTGCGAGAGGCGGCCGATCGGGCGCTGCCGCACGCGGAGGAGCTCGGCGTGAGGATGAGCGTCGAGACCCGGGTGACGCGCCGGGTGCGCGCCGACCGGGGCCGACTGCGGATCGTCTTCGACAACCTGCTCAACAACGCCCTGAAGTACACGCCCGCGGGCGGCGAGGTGGGGGTCTCGCTGTCGACCTCCCCGGCCATGGACCGGGTGACCCTGGAGGTGACGGACACGGGCCCCGGGATCCCGGAGGAGTTTCGTCAGCGGGTGTTCGAGAAGTTCTTCCGGGTGGAGCACCACCACCTGGCGCGCGAGGAGAGCCCTCGCGGCACCGGCATCGGGCTCTACCTCTGCAAGGAGATCATCGAGATGCACGGCGGCCGCATCCACTGCGAGCCCGGCTGTGGGGCCGTGGGCACCCGGGTCGCGCTCTGGCTGCCGCTCGCGGCGGCGGAGGCCTGAGTCTGGAGGGCGAAGATGCGGCGTGCCCGGCGCGACTCGAACGCGCAACCGGCGGCTTAGAAGGCCGCTGCCGCGACGCACGAAACGGCTTGTTTTGCAGTGATTTCACGATGCGCGCTGTACGCTACCCGTACCATAAGCCGCCGCGGGGACGCGGCCCGTCAGCTCTCTACCGCCCCTCGCGGCGCTCGGATAGGTGGGGCACCCCGCCCGGATGTGTCTGCCCTCGCGCGGAGCTCCCCCTTGCGCTCGGTAACTGAACGTCCGTACAGCTATCGGACATGATGACCACCCGCCCGCTCCACCCTCACACCGGCCTCGCCCTCACCCAGCCAGAGCACTGCCTGGTCACCGACGAGGACCTCGTCATCCTCGCCAGCGCCGAGGCGATGTTCCGCGGCCGGATGGAGGCGGACCGCACCCGCGGGCAGCTCGCGGCCGCGGGCATCGAGCACGCATACACCCTGCCCTCGCAGATGGCGGTCTGAGCATGGCCACCCTGCGCATCGACGACCTGGGCGGCCTCGCGTTGGCCGCGGGCCTGGACCTCGCCGGCCTTGGTGGCCTCGCCAAGCTCTCGCACACCGAGCTCGAGCTGCTCGCCCGCGGCGACGCCACGCGGGTGAGCGACACGACTGCGAAACGCCTCGCGGGGCTGCTCGGAGTGAGCGTCGAGGCCCTCACCGGGTCGACCTTCGAGCCGGACGCCCCCTCCCCCGCCTCGGGTCGGGACGACGAGGACGTGCACGTGGAGATGGACGCACCGGTGGTCGAGCGCGCCCAGGCCGCTCGGACCCCCGCCGCGGCGGACGACGACGACTTCGTCGACCCGACGCCGCCCTTTGAGCGCGCGCTCAACCAGGTGGTCGACGCCACGCCCGGTCGCTACAACGACGACGACCGGGAGCTGCTGGCGGCGGCGCTCCAGCACGCGGAGATCCCCTCCACCGTGGGCCCGGCGCAGCTGCCCGCGCTCGCGCGGGAGTGGCTGGAGTGCGCGCGGACGTTCCGCGGCGCACGCGAGCCGGTGCCCGGGGAGCTGCTGGTCACGATGGCCCGCGAAGGCGACCGGGTCGCCTCGCTCATGGCGAAGCGGGCGATCGAGCGCGCGCTGGCCGCCACCCGCTCGGCCGCCGCGATGGCGAAGATCCGGTAGGCGACCGGCAACCGGTTGCCGGTATAGAACTGTTGACCCTCAATGGTCGCGGGCGCACGCTCCGACCATGCCCACCCGCCCCACCACCGACGAGCCCGACCTCTCCACCATCGCCGGTCGCGTGCGCCACGCCCGACTGCTACGTGGCCGGGGGCTGAAGAGCCTCGCGTTGGAGGCAGGCCTCTCGCACGCCGCCGTGGACCACATCGAGAAGCACCCCGAGGGCGACGTGCGCGCGGGCACCCTGCTCGCGCTCGGCCGGCTGCTCGACGTGAACCCCGCGTGGCTCGCGTTCCGCCTCGGGGAGATGGAGCCGTTCCCGCGCGAACTCCTGTCGGTAATCGACGCTTCCATGCGTTGAATAAGGGTCTACTACTCTTGACCCGCTGTATTCACGCCTTAGGTTTGAGGCATGAACAACGGCGACAACGAGCTGCTCTTCACCTGCCCTGAGTGCGACGGCTTCGGCGAGGTCCGCAACTGGAACCTCTCCCCGGAGAGCGACTGCGACCTGCGCACCTGCCCCACCTGCCACGGCGAAGGGACCGTCGACCACGACCCCGCGGAGGAGTCCGGCGACGAGGAGCCCGCGGACCTCGACTCCGACGAGTGTTTCAACCCGTACACGGGCGGCTACGACGACGACTGCTGAGCGAGAGCGAGAGGAGCACGACCATGAAGACCACCAAGACTGCCAACGACAACGCCTCCACCACGCCCCGCCTCGACGCGGTGTTCGCGGGCTTCCTCACGGTGCTCACGGGCCCGGCCCGCTGGACGATCGAGGGCTGGGCCTCGCACCTCGCGGCGACCACGCACGCCAACCACGCCGCGAACTCGTGGGCCAAGCACGCGGGGGAGTTCGGCTCTGCGCACACGACGGGCGTCGCGCGGGCGCTGGTCGATGCGCGGCTGGTCGACTTCGGCCTGACCATCGAAGCGGCCTGCGAGCTCGTCGACGCGCGCGTGGCCGCCCGCGCCCGCAAGGCCGCGTGATGGACCCGTGGGAGGTGCTGCGGCGCCTGCGCGCACTGCCGCTGGTCGATGCCACGACCCGCGACGAGGACATCAACGGCGGGGACGCCGTCGAGGCGCTCTGCGACGTGCGGGAGCAGCTCGACGAGGCGCTGCGGCATGCGCCGCGCGAGGAGGAGGACGACCATGGATGAGGGGATCTGGGAGGGCGGCGAGGTGATCGTCGGCTACAGCCGCGCCGACGCGCTGGCCGACGGCGTGCTGATCGACGTGACGGCCGCGGCGCGCGCCGTCGGGCTCACGCTGCCCGTCGCGCTGACGGTGGAAGCGCACCACCAGCTCGGCGCGACGGATGATGCGCAGCTCGCGCGGGTGATGGCGGCGCTGCGGCTCGCGGCCGGGCTCGCCGGGGACACGGACACCGTGCGCCTCGCGTTGCGCGGCCGCGGGGGGCGCTGGGTCGACGCCTGGGCGACGGTGGGACCCGGCGACGATCCGCGGCCGGTGATGACCGTGATGGTCGAAGGCGAGGACTGATCGGCAACCCGTTGCCGAGGGCGCTGTAGACCGGCGGCGCCCCGCCCTACATCCGCTCAGGTGACGCCCGACGCCACCCGCCCCCCGCGCCCGCTGTCCCCCGACGCGACGGCGCGCCTCGTCGCGCTCCCGGACTCTCTGCGCGCCTGGGCTCGCGCCGACCCGGTGGTGCGGCTGCACCTCGCGGCGCACGTGACGGCCGGCGTCCCTCTCGGCCACGCGCTCGCGCGGCTCTCACAGGCCCTGGGCGAGGAGGGCGACTGGGAGGTGCGCCTGCGGCTGCTCGCGGGCGTGCACCCCGAGAAGCACTGGCCCTGGTGCGCGCGCGAGCTGCCCGACGGCCTGCGCTGCCGGGCGCTGACCACCGTGCTCGTGCAGGTGGTGCGGGACGGCGTCCCAGGAGGTGCGGTCGAGCGATGCGCGGACTGCGCGCGGTGGCAGGAGCGCATGGGGACGGGGCGAGTGTTGCGGGCGCTCGAGCCGCGGTAGCGCCCCCGGCAGGCCCGGAGTGGCCCTCAGCGCGAGCGTGGGAGGGAGGTCGACTCGCGCGAGTCCGCTCCGGCGAGTTGGTGGCTATCACGGGCTCGGGGCGCGGCCGGTGGCGGCTGCAGCTCGCGCGGAGCTGGGTCGTGTGCGCGAGGTGCCTTCCCGATGTGCTCGCGCTGCAGGGCGGGTCGGTCCTGGCCGTCGCCGTCGGGAAGGGTCCGTCCCACCGGTACCGGACATGACGGCTACGGTAACGGGAGGGACACGCAGCGCGAGGGCGACAGTCCGTCGGGGCCGCCGAGCAGCGCGAACTGGCGGTCCCCGTCGATCGAGATCACGTCGCCGTAGCCGTCACAATTCACGTCATGAAGGCCGTACGCGTTCACGGCATAGGCCGGGACCCCGAGGGCCTCGCACGCAGGCAACCGCTGGCTCGGACCGAATCTCCTTCGTACCGGGTCGCCGAGCGACAGGACCGAAGAGCGGAAGGTCGAGCCGGGACATTGGAAAACCACGACATCGACGACGGCGTCGCCGTTCACATCGCCAGCGTTGATGAGGTCAAGGCCGCCACAGCCATCCGGGACCGTCCAGTCCGCGCCGGCCCGACTGGTGAACGTGGCGCCTCGGTCGCCCGGCCCTCCGAGTCCGGAGGACCATCTGTAAAAGAGATCGCCGTAACCATCGCGGTCGATGTCACCGGCCCCATACAGCATGAATAATGTCTCGCGGCCTTCGGCCGAGATTCCGGCGCCGAAACCTCCGCCAGGAGTCAGGCCCGCGGGCCCACCGACGGATGGAGTTGCGCTGATCGACGAATACTGCATCGTGCCGCGGTTGTAGCCGCCCTGCGTTTCAAGCAGGAAGTCGCCGTAGCCGTCCCCGGCTTTGGCGGCGCCCAAGTCGTGACCCACTTGCGGCGCTCGGTCGTGACCCACCC
>CBIHPK010000024.1:0-58624 GCA_966211675.1 uncultured Myxococcaceae bacterium | reverse complement strand
GGTGAGGCGCATTGGGCTGGCGTCGTGGTCGCTCTCGTCACTTCCGCCCTGCAAGCAACCCCGAGAACCTTCCGGGAAGGATCAGGGTCTTCAACCCGAGGACGCGGGGCGCCGCGAGCGGACAACATCATCAGCCGCGTGAATGAGGGGCGGTAGTCCTACCTCCCCATCACATGGCTCAGCTCACCCAGGTCGGGGCCGCTCACCCGATAGGCCCTCCCGAATCCCATCACGAAGCCGCCATTCCCCACCGGAGTCAGCTCTACCCAGTGGAAGTCCCCAAGTCCCAATAGCGTCTCCCCGATCGGGAACCTCTCCCGATACAGCCGCTCCGCCCCCCGCTCCCGGGCCTCTTCCCTCTCCACGAAGCGCGCGTCCACGGTCAGCATCACCCGGGTCAGCGCATGGTTGCTCCTCGGGTCGCCCTCCCGATAGGCCTCGCTCACCATCAGCCCCGCCCTCGGGCTCCTGCGCAGCGCCGCGGTGTGCGCCGACAGCTCGCTCACCAGGAGCCACAAGCGCGTCGGCCCCCGCGTTCGCACCCACGGCACCAGCGACACCGCCGGCCCCTCCTCGCCGACCACCGCCAGGCTCGCCACCGGAACCTCTTCCAGCAACCGCTCCAGCGCCTCTCCCGGCTCAGCCATTGCGCATCACCCGCCTCGCCAGGTCGATCTCCCGGCGCCGCTCCGAATAGCCCTCAGGGCGGTCCTCCGGCGGGTGCGCCAGGAAGGCCGTCACCACCCGGTCGACGTATTCCCACAAGGGAGTGTGCACGAAGCCCAGCTCCGCCTTCGCCTTGGTCGGGTCCATGAAGGACATCCACCGCGGACTGAAGGGCGACACCGCCCGCATCGACAGCCCCTCGGCCTCGATCTCCGCCGAGCTCACCGCCGCCAGCTTCGCCGGGGCGCCCACCCTCCACGCCATTCGCTCCAGCACCTCTCGCAGCGTCGGCGTCTCGTCCTGCGTCAGGTTGTACGCCTGCCCGTACGTGCGCTCGTTGCAGAGCATCTCCGCGATGGTGCGCGCCACGTCCTCGCTGAACACATGCCGCATCGGCCGCTCTCCCCCGTCGGGCAGCAGCACCTCCGCGCCATCGAGGATGCGCCAGAGATAGCTCTCCATCCGACGGTTCGGGTCTCGCGGCCCGTTGATCATCGGGAGTCGCACCCTCGTCGCGTGCGACTTCTCATGGCTCACCAGGTCTTCGCACAGGCGCTTTCCGACGCCGTAGTCCCACTGCCCCGCGCCGTACTCGTCCTCGGGGCGGGCCATCACCGCACCCTCGTAGTCGACCTCTCGCGCGGGCACCGGGCAGCCCTCCCTCACCAGGTACACCTGCCCCGTGGAGATGAGCACGTAGTGCCCCAGCGCCGCCCTCGCCACCGTGTCCACCAGCGGCTCGACGTCCCCCGGGACGTAGGCCCCGAAGTCCACCGTGGCGTCGAACTCACGGCCCTTGATGAGCGACGGGAGCACCCCCGTCGTGCGATCGCCCAGCAGCGTCTCCACCCGGTTGGCGAAGGGCACCACCCTCGTGCCGCGATGGAAGAGCGTCACCCGGTGCCCCGCGGCCACCAGCCGCCACGCCAGCAGGTGCCCGACAAACCGTGTTCCTC
This sequence comes from uncultured Myxococcaceae bacterium, assembly GCA_966211675.1. Taxonomy (GTDB): domain Bacteria; phylum Myxococcota_A; class Polyangia; order Polyangiales; genus SCUS01. The sequence goes on along the minus strand of CBIHPK010000024.1, from coordinate 57,002 downwards.
CGAGGATCAATACCTTCATGACGACTCCTTCTCATTCACGCGGTCATTGCCCATCTTCTTCATAGCTCATCCCTCTCGCAGCCACTCTCCGAAGCGCTCTCCCATCATCAGCGTCGGCAGGTGCGTATTGGCCGTCGGCACCGTGGGCATCAGGCTCGCGTCCGCCACGATCAGCCCCTCCACGCCGCGCACCCGCCCCCGCCCGTCCGTCGCCGCGCCCGGGTCGTCCTCCGCCCCCATCGGAACCGTCCCGCAGGGGTGATATCCCGAGTCACAGAACGCCCAGATCCACCGGCTGAACCGCTCGCTCCCCAGCACCCCCGGCGGCGGCCACACCACCCTCGCGAGGTCGCGCATCACGGCCGTCTCCGCCATCGCCCTCCCCAGCTCCAGGGCCTCCAGCGCCCTCGCCCGATCGACCGGGTGCTCGAGCAGCCTCGACTGGATCAACGGCTTCGCCTTCGGGTCCGCGCTCGGATATCGGATGAGACCGAAGCCCTCGGGCTTTCCCACCTGACACATGATGGAGACCAGCGGGAGGCTCATGGTGGGCATCAGCACCGCCGAGCCCGCCTGCAGCTGCATGTCGTTCTCGTGCGAGCCGTCCTTCGACCGCATCCGAAGCGTCGTCTGGATGAGCGGGTGCCGCAGGTCGCACACCCCCTTCTTCGGCCACAGGAAGAACGCCGCGCCCGGGTGGTCGAGCAGCCTCGCTCCCACCGCCGCCACCTCCGACACCACCCTCACCCCCAGCCGGTCGAGCTCCGCCCTCGGGCCGATCCCCGAGCGCAGCAGCACCCCCGGGGTCGCGATCGCCCCGGCGCTGAGCACCACCCGCTTCGCCCCGATGGCGTACACGCGCCCGCTCTCGCCCTCGACCTCCACCCCCACCACCGACCGTTGTCGGAAGAGAACCCGCCGCACCAGCGTGCGAGCGCGGATCGTCAGGTTGGCCCGAGCCCGCACCTGCGGCGTCAGGTAGCAGCGCGCCGCGCTCATCCGCTCGCCGTCGATCTTGTTCATGGCGTGGGGCCCGTAGCCCCTCGCCTCGGGGTGGTTGGTGTCCTCGCAGCGGGGCATCCCGATCGCAGCCGCGCCCTCCAGGAAGGCCGCCTGCCAGGGCACCAGCTCCTCCGGCCGGTGCCGCCGCAGCGGGATGGGACCGCGGTCTCCATGCCACTCGTCGTGCCGGTCGAGGTCCGTCTCCAGTCGCTTGAAGGCCGGCAGACATTGCGCCCAGCCCCACTCCCCCAGGCCGCGCCCCGCCCACTCGTCATAGTCCGATGGGACGCCCCGCAGCCCGATGCAGGTATTGACTGCGGAGGAGCCGCCCACCACCTTCCCTCGCGGAAAGGGAAAGCCCACCTGCCTCGCGTTGGGACGGTGCGTGTACCCCCAGTCATGGCTCACCAGCGAGTTGCGAGTGCCGTCGCGAAGATCCTGCGGGAGCCTCTCCGGGTCCGGGTAGTCGGGGCCCGCCTCGATCAGCAGCACCTCCCGATCGGAGCGCTCGGTCATGCGCGCCGCGATCACCGCGCCGGCGGCCCCGGCCCCCACCACCACCGTATCGAAGGCTAGAACCATACGATCCACGTCGCACAGGGTCGCGAGGGTGAACAGCCCCCATTGGTCCGAAGAGCCTGCCCTGGCGCAACCGTTTCGCCGTAGCCCCATCGCCCACGCAACTCCTGCCGACGGCAGAGCCCGTGAGCACCGTGCCCCGTTCATTCTGTCGGCAAATCCGCTGGTGGCACCCACCGTGCACAAGGGTCGCTCGCGTCGGAGGACCCCTCCCTAACCGGGTCCTCCTCGAGACGCTCAGGAGTCACCCTATGGGATCGCTCGGATCGGTCACTGCGCTCGAAGCGTATCGCCATTCCCTCATGGGGGTCACTCCCCTGTCGGCCGACGAGGAGCGGATGCTCGCCCTCCGCTGGCGCCACGGCGACCAGCGCGCGGGACGCCGTCTCATCGAGGCCAGCCTCCCCTTCGTCATCACCGTGGCCACGGAGTACCGCCGCTGGGGCGTCCCCCTGGAGGACCTCATCCAGCAGGGCAACCTCGGGCTCTTGAAGGGCGCCATGCGCTACGAGCCCGAGCGCGACTGCCGCCTCATCACCTACGCCGTGTACTGGATCCGCGCGGAGATCCGCGAGTACGTGGTGCGCGCCTACCGGCTGGTGCGCATCGGCGGCAGCAAGGGCGAGCGCCGCGCGCTGCGGGCCTACCGACGGACGCGCGAGGACGACCCGGAGAAGCTGGCCGCGCTCTCGGGCATCTCCGCCGAGCGGGTCGAGAAGCTGCTCCCGATGTTGAAGCAGCGAGACGTCTCCCTGGACGCCTCCATGGACGGCGAGTCCCCGGCGTTGGACCGTCTGCGCGACCCGGGCGACTCCCCCGAGGAGCTCGCCGACCAGCAGGCCACCGCGGACGACCGCCGCGAGCGCATCGAGTCCGCCCTCGGCGCCCTCAACGACCGCGAGCGCTGGATCATCGAGCGCCGCGTGCTGAGCGAAGACGACGTGACCCTGGAGTCCCTCGGCAAGAAGCTCGGCATCTCCAAGGAGCGGGTGCGCCAGATCGAGGCCCGCGCGCTGGAGAAGCTGCGCTGCACGCTCGGCGACCTCGCGGCGGCGTAGCGGTCTCGCGAGTCGTCGCTGCTCCGATGGACAAGTGACTCTGGCGCCGTCGCCCTGAGCTCCCTCCTACAGCATCTGCACCGGGTCGACGTCGATGGCCACGCGAATACCGTCCCTGGTAAACGCCTCCATCTCGTCGACCATCTGCAGCAGCACCCGCCGCAGCGGCGGCCGCTCGGGGCAGCGCAGCAGCGACTGCATCCGCCACCGCCCGCGCAGCCGCTCGATGGGCGACGGCGCCGGGCCCAGCACCTTCACCTTCCCGCTCACCACGTCCGGCAGGGCCCGCAGGAACGAGTCGATGCGCCGCGACATCTCCTGCAGCTTCTCCTCGTCCGGGCCGTCGAGCTTCAGCGCCGCCAGCCGCCCGAAGGGGGGATAGCCCAGCTCTCGCCGCGCCCCGATCTCGTCATCGAAGAAGCCCTCGAAGTCATGCGCCTTCGCCCGCTGCAACACCGGGTGGTCGGGCTGAAACGACTGGATCACCACATGGCCCGGCAGGTCTCTCCGGCCCGCGCGACCGGCCACCTGAGCCAGGAGCTGGAAGGTGCGCTCGGCGGAGCGGAAGTCCGGAAACGCCAGCGCCGCGTCGGCGGTGATCACCCCCACCAGCGTCACCCTCGGCATGTCGTGCCCCTTGGTGACCATCTGCGTGCCCACCAGCACGTCGAGCTCCCCCGTGCGCAGCTTCTCCAGCACCGCCTCGGTGCCCATCCCGCTCGCCACGTCGCGGTCCAGCCGCCCGATGCGCGCCGAGGGGAAGGAGTCGATCAGCGCCCGCTCCAGCTTCTCCGTGCCGACACCCAGCAGCTGGATCTCGACACACCCGCACTTGATACACGTATTGGCGAATGGAACCTTGAAGTCGCAATAGTGACAACGAAGCGCCCCCTCGCGACGGTGCAGCACCAGCGCCACGCTGCACGACGGGCACTCCATCGCCTCGGCGCAGCGAACGCACTTCACCGTCGGAGCAAAGCCCCGACGATTCAAGAACAGGATCACCTGCTCCTTGCGCTTCAGGGTCGCGTCGATGGCGCGCACCATCGGCAGCGACAACAGCTCATGCCCCGTCGGCCCCCGCGGACCCACCCGCTTCAGGTCGACGATCTCCACCGACGGCAGCAGCGCCGCGGTCGGCCGATCGGGCAGGTGCAGCAGCTGATACCGACCCTCCAGCGCCGCGTGGTAGCTCTCCACCGAAGGCGTCGCGCTCCCCAGCACGCACGGCACGCCCGCCCGGTGCGCCCTCAACAGCGCCAGGTCTCGGCCGTGATATCGGAAGTGGTCATCCTGCTTGAACGACCCGTCGTGCTCCTCGTCCACCACGATGAGCCCGAGGTCGCGCACCGGAGCGAACACCGCGCTCCTCGCCCCGATCACCACATGACACTCCCCGCGGTGGAGCTTCTTCCACATCGCGTGACGGTCCTGGTCCTTCAGCCCCGAGTGCATCACCGCCAGGTTGTCGCCGAAGCGCGCCCGGTAGCGCGCCACCAGCTGCGGGGTGAGCGCGATCTCGGGCAGCAGCAGCAGCGCCCCCCGTCCCGCCTTCTGCGCCGACTCGATGGCGTGAAGGTACACCTCGGTCTTCCCCGATCCGGTCACCCCGTGCAGCATGAAGGTCTGCCGCTCTCGCCGGGTCACCGCCCCCACGATGGCCGTCACCGCGTCGGACTGCGCCGCCGTCAGCACCGGCGCGACATCCCTCGGCACCGGCGCCCCGAAGAACGGGTCATCCGGGATCTCCCGCAGCGTGAGAGCCACCGCCCCCCTCGCCTTCAGCGACTCCACCGCCGCGCGAGCGCCCTTCACCTGCTGGCGCAGCTCGGCCATCGAGACCTCCCCGCGCGCTTCGAGGATCGCCGCCACCTGCGCCTGCCGGTCGCCCCGCAGCCTGGGCTTCTCCGCCAGGTACTCCGGCGTGAGCGCCACGAAGGTCTCCTCTCGCACCTTCGCCCATCGCGCCTTGAGCGAGGCCTTCACCAGCCCGCTGCCGCGAGGGTCTTCCCCGTCGTGTCGGCGACGCTCCACCGCCGGGGCCGCCGAGCGCAGCACCTCGCCGATGGGATGGAGGTAGTAGTCGGCCGCCTCTCGCAAGAACCTCAACAGGTCTTCGGAGAACACCGGCTCGGCTTCGAGCAGGTGGAAGATCGGCCGCACCTTCGCCGGGTCGACCTCCTCGGAGAGCGTCTTGGACACCGACAGCACGTAGCCCACCACGCGCTGCCCGCTCACCGGGACCACCACCCGCACGCCCGGAGCGACGTGCTTCTCCATCCCCGCCGGGACCGCGTAGCTCAGGCCGTTTCGCAGCGGCAACGGGACGGCCACTTCGACGTAGAGCGCCGGCGCGGTCTGCAGCGTCGGGGCGAACAGCTCGGGTTGGTTCAGGCCCATGACAGGTCCCGTTCTAGTCCGCGCGCGCTAGGAGGTCCATTGATCGGTGGACAGGATATGTCCGCACTTCCGAAGGGCTCCGCGGCGCTCGACGAACTATGGTGCGCGACGATGACCGACGGAGCGATCATGGACGGCCCCACCGCGGGGCTTCGGGTGTTGCAGCGCGAGGTGACCCACTGGGAGTGGAGCCCCGACGGGCGCTGGCTCGCCACCTCCGACCCGATCGACCTCGACGGCCAGACCGTCGTGCGCGTGTACGACCACGAGGACGGCCGCGAGGCGCTCGCCATCCGTGGCCGCGAGGTGCTCTCGCTCTGCTGGCCCTCCAGCGAGCACCTGCTCATCGTGCGCGCCCAGGACCTCGGCTCTCGCGCGGTGATCCACGCCGTCCCCGATGGGGGCGTGCTGAACACGCTGCTGCTCCCCGGGCTGCCTCGCGTCCGCGCCCACGTCTCGCTGAGCGCCACGCGCCACCCCGACGAGTGCGCCTCTCGCGCCCTCGTGACCCCCGGCCGCTGGCCCGGTGGCCTGCGGGAGAACGTCCGCCAGCGCGCGGGCTACGTGCTCTCGCTCCCCGATCTGGAGGTGGTCGCCACCATCGAGCCCGACACCTGGACGGCGCTCCCTCGGCTGCCCCACGTGCGCCCCGCCGCCGCGACGCTCTCCCCCGACGGAGAGCTCATCGCCGTGTGGCTGGGCACGCCCTCTCCAGCGAACGCCCCACGCAGCGACACCGGATCGCTCTGGACGCTCCCCTGGTCCGGGGGCGCTCCCAGGAAGGTCTGCTCGGTGGGCGCCGGGGTGGAGATGCTGGAGTTCACCGATCCCTCGCGGCTGCTGCTGCAGTCGGTGTTCGGCCTCGGGGAGATGCGCGACCGCGGCGACCTGGCCCTGGTCGACACCAACCGGGCAGTGGTGCTCTTCGACACCAGCTTCGGCGCGCCCTCCGACTCCGCCGGCTGGATCGGAGCGCAGGCCACGGTGGACGTCCACCCCGACCGGGAGCAGGCGGTGATCGCCGGACGCCAGGGCGTCGGGGCGAAGTACACCGGCTCGCTGCAGGAGCTCGACCTGGGCTCCGGGCTCACCCGCGCCGCGACCCCGATGGCGCTCGCGGCGAAGGTCGAGCTCGGGGTGAGCGCGGCGTACACCGGCGACGGCGACGCGCTCGCGGTGCTCTGCGGCAAGGCGCCCCGCACGGCCCTGGTGACCCTGTGGTCGTCCTTTCCCCGGGGCGCCCTCCCGGGCCACGCGGGCTGGCAGGTGCTGCTGGAAGGCAAGAGGCCCCGCGAGGCGCGCCTCAGCCGCTCCCCCGGCGCGGTGGGCGTCACGGTGTCGTGGCGGGCCGACGGCAAGGCCCTGCGCCGCGGCTCGCTCACGCCCACCGTCGAGCGCATCGCCTGGATCACCCGCGACGCCCTGCGCGAGCTCGCATGAACCACCGGCGATGAACCGTGATAACCGTAACTCGTATGAGAACCCTGATCATCGCCACCGACCTCGGGCACACGTCGCTGAGCGCGGTCACCTACGGCGTCAGCCTGGCTCGTGACCTCGGCGCCGAGGCGCTGCTGGTGCACGCCTGGCAGCCCACGCAGATCACGGTGATGGACGCGACCATCATGCTCTCGCCGGAGCGCGTGGCCGAGCACGCCAACGACCTGCGCCGCCAGCTCGACGCGATCGCCGACCAGCAGCGCGCCCGGTGGCCGAGGGTCTCCGCCCGCCTGCTCGACGGCGACCTGGAGCACGTCATCACCGACCTCGTGGCCGAGACCAACGCCGAGATGGTGGTGGTCGGCACCAGCCTCCCGAACCTGATCACGCGCCTCCTGGGCAGCGAGGCGCAGAAGGTCATCCGCGCCGTCCACTGCCCGGTGCTCGTGGTGCACGAGCCGGACTGATCGGGCGACGAGCGCGGCCACCCATCCACCCGTGCGGCTCCGCTCGCCCAGCGGCGCCGCGCTCTCTGTTACCTTCGGCGCCATGCGCGCAGCGAATCAGCTCCTGGTCGTCGCTCTCCTCGCCACGGTCGCCGCCGGGTGCTCGACCGGGCTCTCCGTCGTGGGCGGTCCCGCCGACGCGAGCCCCGCGGTGGACAGCTCGATGGACGTCACCGACCTCGGCAAGCCCGACGTCCCCACCATGGACGCCCCCGATGCTTCGCTCGACGTCGCGCTCGATGTCCCCGACGACGTCGCGGTCGATGCTCCGGTCGATGCTCCCCCCATGGACGCCGACGTGCCGACCCGCTGCGCCGCCAACTCCGACTGCGCCTCCGACCCCGGCGGACCGGTCTGCGACACCGCCACCGGGCGCTGCGTCGCCTGCTCCGCCGCGAGCGACGTGTGCCCCGCCGGACGCTACTGCGACGACGCCAGCCACACCTGCGTCGCCGGCTGCCGCGACGATGGCGCCTGCACCGGCGTCACCACCGCGGACGGCGGGACCTCCGCCGACGGATCGGTGGGCGCAGGCCGCCGCTGCGACCGCGTCTCCCGCACCTGCGTCGAGTGCCTCGCCAACCCCGACTGCCCCGCCGGAACCCTCTGCGTCGGCAACCTCTGCGTCACCGGCTGCTCCCTCGACAGCCCTTGCCCCACCGGGCAGACCTGCTGCACCGGGGCCTGCGTCGATCCGCTCGCCAACATCGCCCACTGCGGCGCGTGCGACCGTCGCTGCGCGGTCCCCAACGGGACCGCGGTGTGCCTCAACGGCAACTGCACCGTCGGCACCTGCGCCGCCCCCTTCGGCAACTGCGACGGCGACAACGCCAACGGCTGCGAGACCAACACCCTCACCGCCGTCGCCCACTGCGGCGGCTGCGGGATGGCGTGCGCCGTCCCCGCCAACGCGACCGCCGTGTGCACCGCCGGGACCTGCGGCTTCACCTGCTCCACGGGCTTCGCCGACTGCGACGGCAACGCCGCCAACGGCTGCGAGGTCGACCTCCGCACCGACCTCACCCACTGCGGAACCTGCTCGACCCTCTGCAACCCTCCCAACGGCACCCCCTCCTGCGTGGCGGGCGCCTGCGCCATCGCCGCGTGCGCCACCGGCTTCGGGGACTGCGACTCCAACGCCACCAACGGCTGCGAGACGGACGTGCGCCGCAGCACCGGCAACTGCGGCTCCTGCGGGCGGGCGTGCTCCGAGCGCGCCAACGCCTTCCCGGGCTGCCTCGCGGGGGCGTGCGTCACCTCCTGCGTGATGGGCTTCCAGGACTGCAACGGCGTCGAGTCCGACGGCTGCGAGGTCGACCTTCGCGTGAGCGCCGCCCACTGCGGAGCCTGCGGGCGCGCCTGCAACCCCTCCAACGCGACCGGGATGTGCGCGAGCGGGGCGTGCTCCATCGCCCGCTGCGACGACGGCTTCGCCGACTGCGACGCCAACCCCGCCAACGGCTGCGAGGTGAACCTCCAGAGCGATCCGGCGCACTGCGCGAGCTGCACCACGGTGTGCTCCGTGGCGGGCGGGACCCCGGCCTGCGTGGCGGGCGTCTGCGGCCTCGCGACGTGCAGCGCGGGCCGCGGCGACTGCGACCGCAACGTCGGCAACGGCTGCGAGGTCGACCTCAACGGCGACCCGCGCAACTGCGGCGGCTGCGGGAGCGCCTGCGACGTCCCGAACGCGACACCCGGGTGCTCCGGCGGGCGCTGCACCGTGGCGAGCTGCGCCTCGGGCTTCGCCGACTGCAACGCGAGCGCCTCCGACGGCTGCGAGGTGAACCTCACCAACACGGTGGAGTCGTGCGGAGCCTGCGGCCGCGCGTGCTCGGTTCCCAACGCGACGCCCGCCTGCCGCGGCGGGGCCTGCGCCATCGGGCGCTGCAACGACGGCTTCGCGGACTGCGACGGCAACCCCGCCAACGGCTGCGAGACCAACACGCAGACGGCGGTGTCGTCCTGCGGGGCGTGCGGCAACGCGTGCTCGCTCGCCAACGCGACGCCCTCGTGCTCGGGCGGCCGCTGCGCCATCGCGAGCTGCAACGGGGGCTTCGCGGACTGCAACGGGTCGGCGGCGGACGGGTGCGAGGTCAACGCGACGAACGATCTGCGCAACTGCGGCGGGTGCTCGCGGGCGTGCTCGCTGCCCAACACGGCCGTCGCGGGCTGCGGGGCGGGGGCGTGCACGGTGCTGAGCTGCGCCGCGGGCTTCGCCAACTGCAACGGCGCGGCGAGCGACGGGTGCGAGGTGAACACGACCAATGATCCCAACAACTGCGGCGGGTGCGGGACGCGCTGCCCCTCGGGGGTGTGCCGCGAGGGCGCCTGCCAGAGCTTCGGCGGGGGCTTCGAGACCAGCGACGCGCCCTGCTCGGGCTGCTTCAACGCCAACGCCTTCACCGGGACCTGCGGCTGCCCCGGGGGCTTCGCGAGCACCTTCACCTGGAGGGTGATCAACGACTGCGCCGGTCGAGGGACCCAGATCGCCGCCAGCGCGACCTTCTGCGGGGCCTCCGGGGCGGGCGAGTTCGGCGGAGGGTTCCAGCAGGACGACCCGGTGGGCGGGGGCCTCGGGTGCCGGGCGGCCAACCCCTACACGGCCGGGTGCTCGTGCCCGGGCGGGTACTCTCGCATCGGGTTCCGCACGCTGGTGCGAACGGGCAGCGGGATCATCGGGTCGAACCCGTCGCTCTGCGTCGCGAGCGGCGGAGCGAGGCCGAGCTTCGGCGGGGCCTACCAGGTGGACGACGCGGTCCCCGGCGGGGTCGGGTGCCGCTCGGGCAACCCGGTCACCGGCGGGTGCTCCTGCCCGGCGGGCTACAGCGGATCGGCGCTGCGCGTGGAGGTCGACTCCAGCGCCGGCTTCATCGGCTCGGTGGTGGTGCTCTGCGTGAGGTGAGCCGTCAGATCCGCCCGACGTTCATCGCCACCCAGCCGTCGCGGATGGGCTCTCCGTCCGGGTCCATCTGCTCGTCGCCCGCGCTCACCACCACCAGCACCAGCTTCGCCACGCCCTCCAGCGCGTCGACCTGCGCCGACCACTCGCCCGTCGAGATCAGCTCCGAGTCCACGCTCCCCAGCACGCGGCCGCCGCGGTCGAGGCGCAGCAGCGAGGCCATCCAGCGGTGGTACGGCGACGCGTGCACCCACACGCCTACGGCCGCCCTCAGCGGAGCGTCGCCCAGGTCGAGCACCATCGTCGCCTGACCGGTCGGAGCGATGCCCGTCGCCAGCGTCCAGGCGGGCATCTCCGACCACCGCACCGTGCGCGCGGGAGGCGGCGGGTCGAGCACCGCTCGGGCGCTCGCCGCGGTGAGCAGCGCGCCCCAGAAGCCGCGAGGCTCGTCGCGCGTCACCCGCCGCAGCACCTCCATCACGTCGGGCTCGTTCCAGAGGCGGGACCAGCCTGGCGGGGTGCGCTGCACCGGGGCTTCGAGCAGGCCGCGGAGGAAGGTGCCGCGCTCGTCGTCCCAGCGCGAGGACATCGCGTCGAGCACCACCGCCGCCCCACGGTGCGCCGCGGGCGAGCGCATGTCGTCGGACCACCACCCGCGAGCGGGCTCGGACTGGAACGCGAGCACGTCGTCCGGGTCGAGCGCGTCGCCCGTCGCCCGCCGGGCGAGCATCGCCCCCATCGCCCTCACGAAGCCGATGGGGTGGTCGGCCTTCGCTCCGTAGATGCAGCCCTCCGCGATGGCCTGCGCCACCGCGCGACGGCGCTCCAGCGGGTCGGCGGCGCGGCGCATCTCGACCACGCCGAAGGCGCTCGCGCGGTCCCACGGACCCGCGTAGGAGAGGGCGTCCACCTCGGCCCGGCCCCGCACCCGCGCGACGTCGCCGGGCGGGTCGACGTGCACCACCCCGAAGAGGTCGACCCTCGTGCGGGGGCGGAGGTAGAGGTCGAAGGAGGGGGTTCCGCCGCGGTCGCCGTCGGGCAGCGGGAGCGCGACGCCCGTGCGCTGCTCCAGCGAGTCCATCACCGCCTCGGCGTCGGAGAGCGCCGCGGTGGCCGTCGCGGCGTCCACGCCGGGCATCACGTGCACGTCCACCGGAGCGCGCCATGAGCGCAGCACGCCCAGCTCCCCGGTGGGGCGCGCGCCATCCAGCGGGACGGCCTGACCCCACGCCCGCTCGGGCCAGGTGGGGATCGCCCCCGGTGACTGCGCCGCCGCCGCGCTGGTGATGAGGGCGAGCGAGAGCGCCAGCGCGTATCGGGAAAGGGGCATCGCGGTGTGAGTGTGCCAGCGGGGGTGGAGGTTCCAAGGTATTTGCGGGCGCGGAGCGCGGTGTGCGATCGTCCCGGCCGAGATGGCAACCCGACTGCATCCCCTCGCGAGCGCCGTGACGGTGGACCTGTCACACGGTCGAATCGAGCTGAAGACCCCATCCGTCGACCGCGCCGTCGCGGTGCCCACGGTGTGGCTGGTGCGCGCCGTCGCGGCCCTGGGGGAGGAGCTCGTCCCGCTGGCGAAGTCCCTGGCGGAGAGCGTCGCCAACGACGCGGCGATCATCCTCGACGGCACCGCCGACCCGTCCCCCGAGGAGGTCGCCTACGCCATCGCACTCGCCCTCGGGCAGCGCGGCCTCGGCGTCTGCGCCTTCGAGCGCTTCGGCGACGCCCTCACCCTCTCCTGGAACTCCCCTCCCTCCGTCGAGGCCGGCTTCCACCGCTTCGCCGTGGCGCTCATCGCCCAGGTCGTGAGCGAGGTCATCGGGGTGCCGACGCACGCCGCCGTGCTCTCCGTCCAGGCCGACGGGCTCACCCTCTTCCTCGGCTCCGAGGCCGCGTGCGCCCACGTCCGGGAGCGCGCCGGCCGCGGCGAGTCCGGGCCGCACATCCTCGCCACCCTCCTGGGAGGTGCCTCCGCATGAGCTCCGACGTCATCGCCCGCCTCGAGTCGCTCCTCAACCGCGTGGTCGCGCGTCGCGCCCTGCCCCGCGTGGCCGCCCCGGTGCAAACGCCCGTCGTCGCGACCTCGCCCGCCCCGAAGCCCATCGCCCCGGAGCCCCTCAAGCCCGAGGCCCCGCGCATCGAAGCGCGCCGCCCCGAAGCGCCGAAGCCCGTCGCCGAAGCGCCGAAGCCCGTCGCCGAGGCCCCGAAGCCCGTCGCCGAGGCCCCGAAGCCCGCGGTGGTCGAAGCCCCGAAGCCCGCGGCGGCCCCGGAGATCTCGCGCTCCATCGAGGCTCCGATCGAGCCGACGCTGGTCTCCCGCCGCATCCTCGAGACCCCGGCGGAGGCCGCCGCGGCCCCGAAGACCTCCCTCCCGGCCGCGGTCACGCCGACGCCGGAGAACGACCGGGTCGCCGCCTCCTTCGCCGCCGGCCTCTCCGTCTCCCCAGGCTTCGGCGAGGACGAGGCCGACCACATCGAGACCCTCGCCTTCCGCGTGGGACGCGCGCTCCCCAAGGTGGGTCAGGTCCCCGCGCCGCCGCTACCCGTCACCACCGCCGCCGCGCACCGCGAGGAGCCCGCCGAGCGCCGCTCCGAGCGCTTCACCCCGTCGATGCCCGTCGCCAGCGTCGCCGCGGTGGTCACCGACGCCGCCCCGAGGCCCGCGGCGTCGTCGCTGCGCTCGCTCCTCCAACGCTCCATCGCGCTCCGCCCGCGGGGGTGACGGGGATCTCCCCTCCGATGCCCGACCCCGCCGACACCGACCCGGCCGCCGTACGGTTCTCCGGGTCGGGGTCCAGCCGCGCCTTCGGCCGCTACCTCCTGCTGGGGACCATCGCCCGCGGTGGCATGGGGGAGATCCATCTCGCGCTCGCGGGCTCCATCGCGCACGCCCAGAAGCTCTGCGTGGTGAAGACCATCCGCGCGGAGTTCACCGGCGAGGACGACCTGGTGGCGCGCTTCCTCGACGAGGGCCGGGTGCTCTGCGCGCTGCAGCACCCCAACATCGGCCAGGTGATGGAGGTCGCCATCGAGCAGGGCGTGCCCTTCCTGGCGATGGAGTACGTCGGCGGAACGGACCTCGCCGAGGTCATCGACGCCGGCCGCAGCGCGAGGAGGTATCCGCCCCTCGACCTGGTGCTCTCCTGCCTCGCGGGCGTGCTCGACGGCATGGCCTACGCGCACCGCGCCCAGGGCCTCGACGGGACGCCCTTCCACCTCGTGCACCGCGACCTCTCACCCGAGAACATGCGCGCCTCCTGGGACGGCGACGTGAAGGTGCTCGACTTCGGCACCGCGCTCGCCGCCGGTCGAAGCGCCCGCACCGTCCACGGCGCCATCTTCGGCAAGCCCGGGTACATGTCCCCGGAGCAGGCGCGCCGGGAGCCCCTCGACCCTCGCACCGACCTCTACGCCATCGGGGTCGTGGCCTGGGAGCTCCTCACCCTGCGCGACTGGATGACCCTCGACCTCGTCGAGCACCTGCGCGCCCTCTCGGACGGCGCGCACCGCCCCGCCGCGCCGTCGACGATGCGCCCGGACGTCCCCGCCTCGCTCGACCGCTGGGTGGCCTGCATGACGGCCTTCGACCCCGAGGCGCGCTTCGCCGACGCCATGACCGCCCGGCGAGCGCTGCTCGACCTCGCCCAGGCGGCGGGCCTGCGCATCGACCGCGAGGTGATCGCCGAGGGGCTGCGCTCGATGCTCCCCGGCGCCCAGGAGACCGAGTCCGAGCGCAACCGACGGTGGATCGCCGAGGCCAGGGCGCAGCGCGGCACCACCGCCGACCCGCCGCGCCTGCGGCAGCAGGTGAACACCGAGCCGCTCGCCCCGCGCGACCCGCACATGCTCCCCGGCACGCCCTACCGCCTCGGGGCGAAGATCGGCGTCGGTGGCATGGGGGAGGTCTACGCCGCCGAGCACACGGACCTCGGGCGCCCGGTGGCGCTCAAGGTGCTGTCGCCCGCGCTCTCGTCGGACGCCTCGCTGGTGCAGCGCTTCCGCCTGGAGGCGAGGGCCATCGCGGCGCTGTCGCACCCCAACCTGGTGCAGGTCTACGACCTCGGGACCACCGACGACGGGCGGCTCTTCTTCGCGATGGAGCGCCTTCGCGGCGAGTCGCTGAGGGCCCGGCTGGAGCGGGCGAAGGCCTCCGAGCAGGGGCGGCTGCCGGTCGCCGAGTGCGTGCGCATCGGGGCCTCCGTGGCGAGGGCGCTGGCCGCCGCGCACGCCGTCGGGGTGGTGCACCGGGACATCAAGCCGGAGAACATCTTCCTCACCGAGGACGGGGCCGTGAAGGTGCTCGACTTCGGGGTGGCGAAGACCTCCAACGCGGAGATCCTCGGGGGGACGGACGCCAACGTCACCCGCGCGGGCGAGCTCTTCGGGTCGCCCGCGTACATGGCCCCGGAGCAGGCCCGCGGCCGCGAGGTCGACGCCCGCACGGACCTCTACTCCCTCGGCGCCGTGCTCTACGAGTGCGCCACCGGAACGCAGCTCTTCCAGGACGCCTCGATGGTCGAGCTGCTCGCGCGGCACATGGCCCAGGAGCCCGATCCCCCCCGGCGGCGGGCGCCCACGGCGAACATCCCTCCGGCCCTGGAGGCGATCATCCTCCGCTGCCTCTCCAAGGACCCGTCCGACCGCTTCGACTCCGCCGCCGCCCTGGCCGACGCGCTGGGCCGCCCCCTGGACCTCGCGCCTCCGACCGACGGCAGCGTCCCCGACACGGTCACCATGTCCGCGACCGCGCTGCTGCGACCGCCTCCCGCCGCGGCTCGCTCCCGAGCACCGTGGCCCCTCGTGCTCCTCGCCCTCGCCGCCTCCGTCGCCCTCGTCGCCGCGGTCGGTCTTACCCGACGAGGTAACCCGGCGCCCGCTCCTCCGCCGCCCGCGGTCGCCGCTCCTGCGCCCGTCGCCGCGCCCGTCCTCGCACCGGCGCCCGCGCCCGTCGTCGCCGCCCCGGTGCCCGTCGCACCGGTGCCCGTCGCCCCCGTGACCGCACCCGCTCCCGTGGTGGTCGTCGACGCGGGCGCGGCTCCCTCCCGGCGCAGCCCCCACTCCGCGCTCGCGCTCGCGCAGCAGTCCTTCGCCTCGGGGCGCTACCAGGAGACCATCGCCCACGCCAACGAGGCCGTCGCGCAAGGGGGCCGCGGCGCCCTCGACGCCCGCGTGCTCATCGGCAAGGCCCGCAACGCCATGGGCCAGCGCGCCGAGGCCGTGCGAGCGCTGCGCATGGTGCTGGAGCGGGACCCGGGCCATCGCGGCGCCCGACAGGCGCTCGCGGCGATGGGAGAGAGCGTCTCGCCGTGAGGGCCGATCGGTCCCTGGTGCGGCTGGCGCTCGCGTGCCTCGCGGTCGGCGCGGTGGCGTCGGTCTGGGAGTTCCTGGCGCTGCAGCCGCCGTCGTCGACGTGGCACCTCGGGGGCTACCCCATTGCCACCGCGCGGCTCTCCCTGCACGCCTTCGTCACCGGCCTCGTCACCCTCGCGCTCGCCCCCACGGACGCTCAGCCCCGCCGCGCGCTCTTCTCGCTCGCCGCCCTCGGCGCGCTGCTCTCGCTCGGCGCCCACGCCTTCACCGCCGCGACCGCGTGGCGGGGCGTGGTCCTCCATGACGCCCGCGGCGGGAGCCTCGCCCTGCTCTCGGCGCGCCTGCTCGGCGGCGCCCTCCAGCTCAGCGCCCTCGCCTGGGGGCTGCGTCTCCGCTGGAACGCACCGCCGCCAACACCCGCAGCGTGACCTTCGGCACCGCGAGGCCCGCGAGCGCGTCCATGGACACCAGGGTCCCCTCCGTCGGGGCCTCGTCGAGCGTGGCGGAGAACACCCGCAGCCGCATCCGGGCGTGCGTGAGCACGTGCACCACCACGCCGTGGTCCATCACCGCGTGGGCTCCGGCGCGGCCCGCCATCGAGGCCGGGTCGACCTCCCCGGGGACCAGCACCGGCACCAGCATCCCCTCCCATCGCCCCAGCGCGCTCGGCACCAGCACCGCCCGGCCCTGGTAGAGCCCGACGAGGGCCGTCCAGTCCTCGTCCCTCGGGACCTTCCTGGGCGCCTTCTCGGGGTAGCGCTCGGGGTCGCCCTCCTGCGCCGCCCGGCACATGGACCGCACCGGGCAGGTGAGGCACCGCGGCGACACCGGGGCGCACACCGTCGCGCCGAGCTCCATCAGCGACTGGTTCACCGCGCCCGCGTCGGGGTGATCCGCGAAGGCCGCGGCCAGCGCCCACAGGTGCTGCTTCACCGCCGCCGTCCTGGGGTCGCCTCCCAGGGCGAAGACCCGCGTGAGCACCCGCTCGACGTTGCCGTCCACCAGCGGCGCCCGCTCCCCGAACGCGATGCTCGCGATGGCGCCCGCGGTGTAGTCCCCGACGCCCTCCAGCGCCCGCAGCGCCTCCACCCCCCGCGGAACCTCCCCCCCGTGGCGCTCGCACACCGCCTTCGCCCCCGCGTGGAGGAAGCGCGCCCGGCGGTAGTACCCGATGCCCGCCCACTGCCCCAGCACCTCCGCCTCCGTCGCCTCGGCCATGTGCCGCGGCGTGGGGAAGCGCTCCATGAAGCGCGCGAAGTACGGCATCACCGTCTCCACCCGCGTCTGCTGGAGCATCACCTCGCTCACCCACGTCGCCCACGCCGTGGTGCCCCTCGCGCGCCACGGGAGCGCCCTCGCGCTCGCGGCGTACCAGCCCAGCAGCGCCTCTCGAAGGCTCACCACCCTCGCCGCCTCGTCGGCCCCGATGGATTTCTTGCCCCTCACCACGTGCGCGCCCTCCCCGGCGTGGCTACAACTCCGGCGCGACCGCTGTGGAGTCGCGACTGTGAGGTTCGAATGACCAAGGCCGGTACCGCTGCGATGCTGTCGTTCTTCATCCCGGGCGCGGGACAGCTCTACAACGGCGACTTCCTCCGGGCACTGTTCTGGTTCGTCGTGGCGTCGATGTTCTACTCGGCGTTCTTCCTCCTGGCGGGGCCGCTGTCCCTGGCCGGGGTCGTCGCCCACGCGATCCCCGCGTACACGGCCCACCAGCGCGCGCTCCAGCTCAACCCTCGCGGCTGAGCCTTTCCCTCCTCCACGCTCCCCGTACAGCTCCGCTCCGCTTCCGGCGTATAAGACCCGTCGGCCCCTCGTCGACCCCATCACCTCGCCCGGAGCGATGCCGCCATGAGCCCCACCCGCCGTCACGTCCTCCTCGCCGCCCTCGGGCTCGCCGCGCTCTCCTCCGCGGGGTGCACCGTCACCGCCGAGGTCCCGCAGATCCAGGCGCGCGAGCTGCGCTTCACCGGCGTCGACGCGGCGGGGCTCACCTTCCAGGTCGACTTCATCGCCTACAACACCAACACCTTCACCCTCGACCTGCACGACCTGCAGGCCCGCATGTTCATCGAGGGCAACGACATCGGCGCCGGCGTCTCGGCCGTGGCCGCGCAGATCCCCCCCGGCCGCTGGACCCCGGTGAGCGCCACCATGACCATCCCCTGGGGCGGCGTGCCCGCCTCGCTGCTCGTCGCCAGCGGCGCCCCGCAGCTCAACTACACCCTCCGGGGCGAGGTCACGGTCGACCACTACGTCTCGATCCGCGCGCCCTTCGAGACCCACGGCACCGTCGCCCGCGACTTCTTCATGCGCGGCGCCACCAACAGCATCAACAACGTCATCAACTCGGTGCTCCCGGGCTTCGGCAACGTGCAGTGACCTGACCCGCGGCGTCGGCTCCATCCTTGCCGCGCCTCCCCCCTTCGGGCGATACGGCGGCCATGCGCCGACCCGTCACCGCCCGCGATCGCCTCCGCTACCGATTCGACAACTTCATGTCCCGCGGCCCCATGGTCCTCGTCGGGGCGCTGGCCCTCGCCTCGCTGCTGGTGGTGGTCGCGGGCGCGGTGCTGGTGCACTCGCTCGGCGTCGCCCCCGCGGACGCGGAGGGCCACCGCCCGGGCTTCGTCACCCTCATCTGGATGAGCGGGATGCGCGCCATGGACGCCGGCGCCGTGGGCGGCGACGACGGCAGCAAGCTCTACCTGGCGCTGATGCTGGCGGTCACCCTCGGGGGCATCTTCATCGTGAGCGCCTTCATCGGCGTGCTCAACAGCGGCCTCGAGGCCCGGCTCGACGACCTGCGCAAGGGCCGCAGCCGCGTCATCGAGGAGGACCACGCGCTCATCCTGGGCTGGTCGGCGCAGGTCTTCACGGTGGTGAGCGAGCTCTGCGCGGCCTCGGAGAACAAGCCCGGCGGCGCGGTGATCGTGGTGCTCGCGGACAAGGACAAGGTCGAGATGGAGGACGAGATCGCGACGAAGGTCCCGGACCTGCGCGGCTCGCGGGTGGTGTGCCGCAACGGCAGCCCCATCGACCTCGACGACCTCGACCTCGGCAGCCCGGAGACCGCGCGCGCCATCGTGGTGCTCGGCCCCGAAGGCTCGGCGGACCCGGACGCGAGCGTGATCAAGACCATCCTGGCGCTGGTCGGCCACAAGCCTCGCGAGTCGGGCAGGCACCACATCGTGGCGGAGATCCGCGACATGAAGAACCGCGTCCCGGCGCGGATGGTGGGCCGCGACCAGGTCGAGCTGGTGATGTCCGGCGACGTCATCGCTCGCATCGCCGTGCAGACGTGCCGCCAGTCGGGGCTCTCCGCGATCTACACCGAGCTGCTCGATTTCGGCGGCGACGAGATCTACTTCCACAAGGCCCCGGCGCTCGCGGGCAAGACCTTCGGCGAGTCGCTCGACGCCTTCGAGGACGCGGCCGTGATCGGGCTGCGCTCCGCCGAGGGGAAGACGCAGCTGCTCCCTCCGATGGACACGAAGCTCGCGGCGGGCGACGCGCTCATCGTGATCGCCGAGGACGACGACAAGATCACCGCGAAGGCCTCGGCGGCGAAGGTGGACGAGTCGCTGCTGCGCCCCGCGGTGGAGACGGCGCGCGCCCCGGAGCGCACGCTCATCCTCGGCTGGAACAACCGCGGCGCCACGGTGGTGAGCGAGCTCGACAAGTACGCGATGCCGGGCTCGGAGCTCACGATCATCGCGGAGGACGACTCGCCCGCCGACGACCTCGACGGGCTGGAGACGGAGCTGGTGAACCACAAGGTCCGCACGGTGAAGGGGGACATCAACGACCGGCGCGTGCTCGACGCGGCCGGGGTGAGCGGCTTCCAGCACGTGATCACGCTCTCCTACGCCGAGCGGCTCGGCGTGCAGGAGGCCGACGCGATCACCCTGGTGACGCTGCTCCACCTGCGGGACATCGAGGAGAAGCACGGCGAGACCTTCTCGGTGGTGAGCGAGATGCTCGACGCGCGCAACCAGAAGCTCGCGGAGGTCACCAAGACCGACGACTTCATCGTGAGCGAGAACCTCATCAGCCTGCTGCTCGCCCAGCTCGCCGAGAACAAGGCCCTCGGCGCCGTCTTCGAGGACCTCTTCGACGCCGACGGCGCGGAGATCTACCTGAAGGACGCCAGCGCCTACGTGGCGACCGGCGAGGCCGTGGACTTCTCCACGGTGATCGAGGCCGCGCGCCGCCGCGGCGAGGTCGCCATCGGCTACGACATCGCGGGGACGACGGGGGCGCGGGCGCCGAAGCTCAACCCCAAGAAGAGCGCCCGGCTGACCTTCGCCGCGGGCGACCGGGTGGTGGTGATCGCCGACGCGTGAAGGGCGGGCGCGGCGGGCGCCTTCCCTCCCGCGTCACCAGCGTCCGCGCCTCACGATCGCCGCTCCCTCGTCAGTGCGCGGCCTGCACGACCACCGCGACGACGGCGACCAGCAGCGCGAGCGCGAACCCGGTGCGCTGGAGCGCGAACACCCGGCGGAACTCCCGCAGCCCGGTCATCAGGTGGGTGATGTCCTGCCCCTCGGTGCCGACGATCTTCAGCAGCGGCTCGGCGGCCGAGCGCAGCCCGAAGCCCGCGATGACCATCGGCGCGCAGAGCGCGGTCACCACCAGCGGCGTCGGGTCCTGCCGGCTGCCCGCGATGAACATCACCGCGTACAGGATGGCCACGATCGCCAGCGCGATGAGCACGAGCCCCGTCACGGACATGGTGCCCGCCAGGTCGCGCACCACCTCGTTCTCGGCCGACGTGAACTCGTACTGACCCGCTGGCTTGTCGCTCTGATCGCTCATTGGAATGGACCCTCCTCGAGGCGGTCGCACGGTATCGCCGCCGCGCCGCCGCTGTCACATTCCCTGGCGGGCGATCAGCGCGCCCGGCCGCCCGACGCGGCCTACATCGGCGCGCGGGCGCAGCGCATCCCCACGTGGACGTCGCGAAGGAGCGGCATCAGCAGGAACCGGTTCGCCGCCCGCACGTCCTCGGGCACCGTGTTGTCCCACGTCCCGCCGCGGATCACTCGCGCCGACCCGCTCGTCGGGCCCGTCGGGTCGAGGACGTAGGAGCCCGCCGAACCGGTGTACGGCCCGTACCAGTCGGCGACCCACTCCCAGACGCCGCCCGCCATGTCGGAGAGACCGAAGGGCGAGTTGCCGAGGGGGAACGAGCGCACCGGGCAGGTGCCCGATCGGCTCGTCCCGCCGCCGGACCAGCAGAGCTGTGAGCCCGGCGCGTCGTTGCCCCATGGGTAGGTCCGGCTGCTCGAAACCCGGGCCGCGTACTCCCATTGGGACTCCGTCGGGAGGGTCGCTCCGCGCCATTGGCAGTAGGCGCGCGCCTCCTCCCAGGCGACGCAGTTGACGGGGTGGTCGTCGCGTCCCTCGACCCTCCAGTTGCACCGGGGGCTCTCGCCGGGGGTCCCGCAGACCCCGGCCGTCACGCACGCCCCGAAGGCCGACACCGTCACCTCGGTCTCGTCCAGGCAGAACGCGCTCACGCGCACGCCGTGGCTCGGCTGTTCATCCGCGAACATCGCCGACCCCATGTCGAACATCCCCGCCGAAATCAGCCGCATGCCGACGGGGCACGGCGGGGGCGTCGTGCAGACCGCCGCCACGCAGGTCTGGCCGGACGAGCACGCCCGACCGCATCCGCCGCAGTGGCTCGGGTCGACCTGGACGCTGCGGCACGTGCTCCCGCAGAGCACCTGGCCGCTCGGGCAGACCGCCCCGTCGTCCGCGGGCGGGAGCCCCACGTCGCGCCCCGCGTCCGCCCCGACGTCCATCACGGGGCGAACGTCCACGGCGGCGTCCATCGCAGGGCCGGCGTCGACTCCAACGTCCATCGCACGGCCGACATCGGCCCCGGCGTCCATCGCCACGGGCGTGTCCATCGCCACGGGCGTGTCCATCGCTACGGGCGCATCGCCCGGGGGAGCCGCGTCCGTCCCCATGGGGTCTACGACCCCGTCGAAGGGGCGCAGGTCGAACTGGGCCCGCGTCGCCGGCTCGCACCGGCGGCCCAGGGCACAGCGCTCGTCGTTCGCGCACGTGGCCCGGACGCACTCCGCCGTCAGCCGCAGCGGCAGCTCGAGCGTCTGGCCGGCCGCGAAGCGCACGACGGCCCGCTGCGCCACCACCGCCTGCGTCGCCGTGCATCCGTTGGGTCCACCGCAGCCGAGCGCCTCGATCCACACCGGCGTGGCGACGTCCTCGCCCGCGAGCACGCCCAGCCGAAGCGGCAGCGGCTGCTGACCCGCGGCCGTTCCCAGGACGATGGTGCGTCGATCGCGCAGCGGGCCATCGTCGCCGCTCCGGCGCACGCTCACGACCAGCGACTGCACCGTCGCCCCGACGCCCCAGGCGAGCTCGGAGTCGACACGCACCACGACCTCCGTGCGCGGCTGCTCGCACCCCGCCGCCATGGTCCCGATCGTCCACGCCATCGCCGCCGTCCGTCGCACGCGCCGGACCCTACCAGACACGCCCCCCGCTTCGGACAGGCCACGACGTCCCTCTCCCCCTCGAAGGCCGGGCGCAATGTCCCCGGACACCACCTCCGCGATCACAACCGTCGTGATCCCGTTCACGACCGTTGTGAACGCCGACCCGGCGGTCCGCGGCGTTCGTCGAGGAGCGCGACGTCGGGGACGCCGCCGAGGGTCTTGCCCTTCGCGACGGGCGCGATGAGAGCGGCGCTCGACCTGCGCTACCCTCACGTCGCCATGCCCAACGCGCCCGACCGCTCCTACGCCCACCGCGCGGCCCTGGCCTTCGCGCTCGCCGCGTCGCTGGCCTTCGCGCTCGTCACCCGCGCCGACGTGCTCGCCGACCCCTTCATGGCCCTCTCCGCCGCGCTCTCGGGCGCCCTCGTCGGCGCGCCGCTCTGGCACCTGCTGGCGCGCGGCCCGGTGAGCCTGCGGCGAGGGGCGCTGATCGGCGTGGCGACGGGGCTGATCGCCAACCTCCCCTTCTGGCTGCTCTACATGCTCTCGAAGATGGCGCGCGGGCGCGAGACGTGGTCGCTCACCACGCTGCTCGGCGCGCCGCTGCTCTTCGGCGTCATGGGCGCGGTGTTCACCTCGTGGATCACCGCCCCGGTCGGCGCCGTAGCGGGCGCCCTCCTCGCGCGCTGGCAGCGCCCGGTCCGCGGGGGATGACGCGCGCTCCCGCCCACGCCTCAGTCACCGGCCTCACCGTCGCGGAGCGACGGGTGTGACGGCGTGGACGCGGGGATGGAAGCACAGCTCGCGCGGCGCGGCCTTGCCGCCTCCGGGCAGGTGGACCAACCCAGGTGGGACCATGTCGACCAGGCCCATCACCATCCACGCGGCCAAGAGCCACCTCTCTCGCCTCATCGTGCGCGCGTGCGCGGGCGAGGAGATCGTCATCGCGCGGGGCAAGCAGCCGGTGGTGCGGCTGGTCCCGATCACCGCGACCGAGCCGCGGCGGCGCTTCGGCTCGATGAAGGGCCGGGCGACGGTGACCGAGGCCTTCTTCGACCCGCTCGCGCCCGAGGACCTCGACGCCTGGGGCGGGTGAGGGCGTGCGCGTCCTGCTCGACACGCACGCGCTGCTCTGGTGGCTCGACGGCGACAAGCGCCTCCCGCTCCGGGTGCGACGGATCATCCAGAACGAGGAGACGGTCGTGCTCGTGAGCGCGGCGTCGGCGTGGGAGATCGTGACCAGGGCGCGCATCGGCAAGCTGCCGGGCGCCCTCGCGGTCGCCGAGGACGTCGGCGCGTGCCTCATCGACCAGGGCTTCGCCGGCCTCGCGATCACCATCGACCACGCGCAGCGGGCGGGGAGCCTGCCGGGGCCGCACCGCGATCCCTTCGACCGCATGCTGATCGCGCAGTCGCTGGCGGAGAACCTCGGCCTCGTCAGCAACGAGGAGATCTTCGATCGGTACGGCGTGCGACGGGTCTGGTAGCGGCGTGCGCGCTCCGCGCGCGAGGCGAGGAGCTTGAACGGGCCTGCGCCGCCGGGTGGACAACACCCCCGCCCGCGTGGTGCTCAATGCCCTCCCATGGACCGCGCGAAGTTCTCCGCCATCGCCTTCTCCGACCACGACGTGTGCAGCCCCATCGACGGCGGTCGCCTCGACGGACTCATCGCGCTGCTCGGGCTCCCGCCGGGCGCTCGGGTGCTCGACCTGGGCTGCGGCAAGGGGGAGATCCTGCGGCGGGTGCTCGCCCGCTACGGCGCCCACGGGGTCGGCGTCGACCGCTCGCCTGCGCTGCTGGCCGAGGCGCGCTCCCGCCTCGCGTCGCTGCCCCCGCCCGCCACCGTGGCGCTGCACGAGCGGGCCATCGAGGACTTCACGGACGGCCTCGGCACCTTCGACCTGGTGATGAACGTCGGCGCCATTCCCGACGGGGGATACCGCGCGATGCTGCGGAGCATGAAGGCCTGGGCCCGCCCTGGGGGGATGCTGCTGGTGGGCGAGGGCTTCTGGGCGCGCGAGCCGGCGGCGGCGTACCTGGAGGCCTTCGGGGTGCCGCGCGACCACTACGGGACGCACGCCGACAACGTCTTCGGAGCGATGGAGGAGGGGCTCATCGCCCGCTACGCGATGACCAGCAGCGCCGACGAGTGGGACCACTTCGAGGGCCGCTACGCCAACGCCGTCGAGCGCTACGTGGCGGCGCACCCCGACGATCCCGACGCGCCCGCGATGAAGGCGCGCATCACCGGGTGGCGGGAGATCTATCTGCGCTGGGGCCGCGACACGCTGGGCTTCGGGACGTACCTCTTCGCGACCTGACCTGCGCGGCGCAGGGCAGCGTCACCCGTCCCCCCGGCCTCACCGTCGCGGAGCGACGGGCGCGGCGCCCACGTCATCACCTCCCCGTTCACGACCGTTGTGATCGTCGTTCACAACGGTTGTGAACGCCGACCGTGCGCTCAGCGGCGGGCGTGGAGCAGCGCGACGACCCGCGGATAGTCCTTCAGCGGGACGCGCGACTCCACCAGCGGTCCGTGCTCCTCGCGCGAGGCGAGGAGCTTGAACGTGGCCACGCGGCCGAGGGTCTTGTCCTTCGCGACGGGCGCGATGAGGGCGGCGAAGGCCTTGCGGTCGGCGGGCGTCGTGCTGAAGCCCCGCGCCGGCTTCTTCGTCGAGGCGCGCTGCTGCCGGAGCGCGCGAGCGAGCGCCTTCACGTCGACGATGGGCGCCGCGCGGAGGTCGATCGATCCGCCTTCGGGCAGACGGAACGGCCTCGCGATGAGCTGCTCCGGGGTGTCGTCCTCCTCGGTGGCGTCGACCACCGCGAGGATGGCCGCGGCGCGCTCCTGTTGCAGCTCGCGCAGCAGCGGACGACCGCGTCGCCTCCAGCGCCCACAGCGCGCGACCGCGACCCATCCCGTGGGCGCGGCGTGCGTCCGGACGAGAGTGGCGACGGCGACGGCGCGCTGCGATACCGTCAGCGGTGACCGTGTCGGGCGTCCGCCCAGGAGGAGACGATGGCCATGAGCATGAGCCGCAAGTCGGCGAGTCGGCGGGACCGTTCCGTTACGTTGGCCGCGGTCGTCGCGCTCGGCGCGCTCGCGGCGGCGCCCCCGGCGGACGCCTTCCACATGGAGGACGGGCTGCGCGGCCGCACGATGGGCAACCAGCTGGGCGGAGCCCTGACCTCCGACGGCTGGCGCGTGACCGACCGCACCGACCGCATCTGGTACGCGCTCCCGCGGCTGGTGTCGGGGTCGGTGGAGTTCACCGTCACCAACATCACGATGTCGAGCCTCGGCGTCGTCGACAACGAGATCTTCGCCATGTACGAGGCCGGCTACGGGATCACCGAGCCGATCCGCTACTCGCCCGAATTCCGCAACAACCACTTCAAGTGCATGTTGCGCATCTACGGCAACGCCGAGACGGGACGCGAGGGCGCGCAGAAGATCATCTGGGAGATGTGCGGCTCGGGCGCCCCGGGCTACGACCCGTGCACCTGCGGCACCGGCTTCGGGGCCGAGCCCTTCGCCCTGAGCGGCGCCTGGGACGGCACCGCCCAGCGGCTGCGCATCGAGTGGGGCGGCGGCCACACGCGCTACCTCCGCAACGGCCGCGAGGTCTTCAGCATCGACTGGTCGGAGTCGGGGTGGACCTACGCGCCGTCGGTGCTGCACATGTCGCTCGGCACCGCGCGCCCCTCGGCCACCGACGCCGCGCTCCCGGTGGGCGCGGTGTTCACCGACCTCGTGGTCGACGGCACCGAAGGGCCGATGGCGACCTGCGGCGTCCCCGAGGTGCCCCCGGACGCCGGCACCGTGACGCCGCCGGCCAACGTCATCGACCTGCCCGCGGTGGAGGACGTCACCGTCGCGCCGCACCTCCCGACGTCCGTGTACCCGGTGCCCGCCGACCTCTCGGTGGGCGCTGGGGACAGCGAGTTCTATGTGAAGTTCCGCGTGGGCTCGCTGCCGGGGCGGGTCGTGCGGGCGCAGCTCCTGCTCAACAGCAGCACCGACCGCAGCGCGACCGGGAGCGGCGCGAGCCTCTTCTCCGCATCGAGCGACGCGTGGTCCGAGTCCACCCTGGTCTGGAACGCGCGGCCCGGCCCGCGGGGCGCGCGGCTCGCTCGCGTCAACGGCGTCTCCGTCGACCAGCCCTACGCCTTCGACCTGCCCACCGGCGCCGTGACCGCCCCCGGCACCTACGCGTTCGCGGTGCTCCCGGAGGCCGGCGACACGGACGCCGCGCACTTCGACTCCAAGGAGGTGTCGCCTTCGCGGGGTCCCGTCCTGAGGCTCACCATCGACCCCTCGATGCCGCCCGACGCCGACGCCGGGGTGAGCACGCCGGACGTCCCGTTGGTGCGCGACGTGCCCGCGGCGATGGATGCGATCGCAACGATCGACGTGCCGACGGCGGTCGACGTGCTGGCGGTGCGAGACGCCGGGGCGACGCTCGACGCCGCGGGCGACGACGACGGGGGCGTGCGCGAGGTCGTGGACTCGCCGGGCTGCGCCTGCCGCGCGGGGGCAGGCACGAGGGGAAGGCACGGCGGGCTCGCGGTGGCGGTGGCGGTGGCGGTGGCTGCGGGGCGGCGGAGGAAGAGGGCGACGGGCGGCGCCGCTCACGACCGTCGTGATCGCCGTTCACGACCGTTGTGATCCCTCGTCGCGGGTATACCCTTCCGCCGCCATGCGGAAATACAGCCACGACACCATCGTCCGGGTGCGCCTCCGGCACCGCCCGGGGCAGTTCGCGCACTTCGCCTCGGCGATCGCCGACGCGCACGGCCTCGTCGGCGAGATCAGCACCGTCAGCATCGGCGAGAACGACACCGTCCGCGACGTCACCCTCGAGACCGACGACGAGGCCCACACGGCGCGGGTGCTCGATGTGATCCGCGCGCTCCCGGAGGTCGAGCTCATCTCGACCACCGACCGGGTCTTCGAAGCGCACCGCGGCGGCAAGCTCCGCACGACCAGCCGCAGCAAGATCGAGAACCTCTCCGACCTCCGCTACATCTACACGCCCGGCGTCGCGCGCGTGGCCCTCGCCCTGCAGCGCGACCCCGACCTCGCCTGGGACTTCACCGGCATCGCCACCTCCGTCGGCATCTTCACCAACGGCTCGCGCGTGCTCGGCCTCGGCAACATCGGGCCCCTCGCGAGCCTCCCCGTCATGGAGGGCAAGGCCGCCCTCTACGACCGCTTCGCGGGCATCTCCGCGACGCCCATCCTCATCGACACCCTCGACCCCGCGGAGTTCATCGAGACCGTGGTGCGCACCTCCACGGGCTTCGGCGGCATCCACCTCGAGGACATCCGCATGCCCGACTGCTTCCGCATCGAGGAGGAGGTCGCCGCCCGCCTCGCCAAGCCGGTGATGCACGACGACCAGTGGGGCACCGCCACCGTGGCCCTCGCCGCCATCCTCAACGCCTGCAAGCTCATCGGCGTCGACTTCAAGTCCTCTCGCGTGGGCCAGATCGGCCTCGGCGCCGCGGGCAGCGCCATCGCTCGCACGGCCCTCGCCTACGGCGCCCGGGAGGTGCTGGTGAGCGACCTCTCCATCGAGGCCTGCGCGCGCATGCACTCCTTCGGCGCGTCGATCACCGACATGGCGACGGTGATGCGCGAGGCCGACATCGTCGTGGCCACCACCGGGCGCCCGGGGCTCATCCGACCGGACATGGTGCGCCGCGGCCAGGTGATCTTCGCGCTCTCCAACCCCGACGCGGAGATCAACCCCGACGTCGCCGTGGCCGCGGGCGCCGCCTTCGCCGGCGACGGCCGCTCGATCAACAACGCGCTCGCCTTCCCCGGAATCTTCCGCGGCGCCCTCGACGTGCGCGCCAGCAAGATCACCCCGGAGATGCGCCTCGCCGCCGCCGAGGCCATCGCGGCGCACGCCGACCCCGGGGAGCTCGTGCCCAACCCCCTCGACCTGAGGGTGCACGCCGCGGTGCGCCTCGCCGTCAGCGAGATGGCCCGCCAGCAGGGCCTCGCCAACACCGCGAAGCTGGCCTGACGTGCGCCCTCAGCGGAAGGCCCCGCGCAGCCCGGTGACGAGGTCGCCCCAGGCCTCGCGAGCGCCGACGATCGACCCGGTGATGCTGATGTACCCGTGCACCATGCTGGGGTAGCGCTTGGAGCTCACGGCCACGCCCGCGTCGCGCAGCTTCACCGCGTAGGCCTCGCCCTCGTCGCGCAGCGGGTCGAAGCCCGCGGTCTGCACCAGCGCCGGGGCCAGGGACTTCACGTCGGCGAACCAGGGCGAGGCCCGAGGCGTCTCCCACTGGGAGGGGTCGGGCGAGTACTGAGAGCGAAACCAGGTGATGGTCGAGCGGTCGAGCAGGAAGCCGCGCTCCATGATCCGGATCGAAGGGAAGGACTGCGTCTGGTCGACCGCGGGGTAGATCAGCGCCTGGAGGCAGGGCGGGTGCGGGTCGTCGCGGGTGTCGAGCGCCACCACCGCCGCGAGGTTGCCGCCCGCGCTGTCGCCGCCGACCGCCACGCGCTCCGGGTCGACGCCGAGCCGCGCGGCCTGAGCGATCACCCAGCGGAAGGCCTCCGTCGCGTCGTCGGCGGCGGCCGGGAAGGGGTGCTCCGGCGCGAGGCGATAGTCCACCGCGACCACCACGCAGCGGGCCTCGTGGGCGAGCGCGCGGCACACCGGGTCGTGCGAGGCGAGGCTGCCCAGCACGAAGCCGCCGCCGTGAAGGTACACCAGCGCAGGAGCGGGCTTCGGGAGCCCGTGCGGGCGATACACGCGCACGGTGACGTGCTCGTTCACGCGCTCGTCGCGCACATCATCGAGGTCGGGCGTGGGCGGGGCGAAGACGAGGGCGTCGAGGTCCATCGCGGCGCGGCGCTGGGCGATGGTGGCGCTCGGGTCGGGGACCCCGCGGCCCAGGCGCTCGGCGAGCGAGAGCATGAACTGGAGCTGCTCGTCGAGGACACAGCCGTCGCGCTCGACGCGCCTCCCCCCGGAAAGGCGCACCAGCACCGGGCGAGGCAGCCGGAGGAGGGCGCGAGCGGCGTGGGCCTGCGCGCGGAGATGGAGCGGCGTCGGGGGCATCGCCGGATGGTGCCCGCGCCCCGCCGCTCGTCGCAACACCGCTCGACGCTTCGGGCGCGATCAGTTACTCCGCTGTCTCATGAACACCCGACCTACGGTTCACGGCCTCCTGGTGCTGGGCGCGCTCGGTCTGTTCGGCACCGGGTGCTTCGACGACCCGCTGCCCGCCGCCGACTCGGGCGCCCCCGTGGACGTCACCACCACCGACGTCGGCGCCGACGTCCCGACCGATCGCGGAGCGGTCGACACCGGGAGGGACGTTCCGGTGGACGTGGCCGGTGACGCGGGCGACACCGACGCCACCGCGACGGACGTCCCCACGACCGACGCCACCGAGAGTGACGCGACCAAGACCGACGCGCCCTCGGCCGACGTGACCGAGACCGACGCCCCCGCGACGGACGCCCCCGCGACCGACGGCGGCGACGAGCTCGCCCAGCGCTGCACCTCCACCGGCGGAACCATCGACACCAGCCTGTGCTGCCTCTCCTCGGGCGACTTCCCCAACCGCTGCGCCATCGGAGCGTGCAGCTGCGCGCCCGCGTCGAGCCACACGGTGCGGGTCTGCAGCTGCCCGTCGGGGATGTGCTTCAACCCCGCGACCGGCTGCGGCTCGATCTAGTCAGCCCGCGCGGAAGTCCTCCGCCGCCGCGCGCGCCGGGTCGGTCTGCTCGGCGTGCGTGCGGTTCGAGCCGGTCCAGGTGGTGCCGTGCTCGCTGACCCGGTGGAGCTTCGCGCCGCGGAGGTTGGCCTCGGAGAAATTGCAGAGGTCGAGCTTCGCGTTGGAGAGCTCGATGTACGCCGCCTCGGCGAAGCGCAGGTCCGACCCGCGCAGGTCGGCGCCGCTCGCGATGGCCTTGGAGAGCTGAGCGAACTCCAGCTTCGCCCGCAGCGCCGAGACGCCCGTCAGCGTCGCCTCGGTGAGGTTCGCCCGGCGCAGGTCGGCCTCGTCGAGCACCGCGCCGGAGAGGTCCGCGAGGCGCAGGTCCCCTTCCATCCAGAGCGCTCCCCGGAGCCCGGCCCCCTGGGCGCACAGGCGCAGCGCCGGGCAGCGGGTGAGGTTGGCCCCCGCGAGGTCGGCCTTCGACAGGTCCGCGTCGGTGAAGTCCCCGCCCGTGAGGTCGGCGCCCGCGAGCTTCACGCCCACCATCGACGCGCGCACCCAGCGCACGCCCGACACCCTCGCGCGGGTGAGGTCGGCCCCGTCGAGGTCGGCCTCGCTCAGGTCGGCGCCCGTGAGGTTGGCGCCCGCGAAGGTCGCCTTGCCCAGCATCGCCTTGCGCGCGCTCGCCCCGGAGAGGTCGCAGTCCGAGAGGTCCGCCCCGTCGGCGAGGGTCTCGTCGAGCCGAGCGCCGGTCGCCACCGCACCCCGCCAGCGCGTCTTCGAGAGCTCGCTCCCGGTGAGGTCCGCCTGGGTCAGCCGCGCCTGCTCCAGCGTGGCGCCCGTGAGGTCGCAGGACACCAGCGCCGCGGCGTTCATCCACGACTGCGAGAGCGTCGCCCCCGCGAGGGTCACCTCCCTCGCCTGCGTCCCCTCCCAGCGCGACCCGCGCAGCGTCGCTCGGGCGAGCGACCCTTCGATGAGCTCCGCCCCGGACAGGTCGGCGTAGGTGAGGTCGGCCCCCGCCAGCCGCACGTCGCGCCAGCGAGCGCCCACCCAGGTGCTCCCGCCCGCGCGCATCTCCGGCCCGTCGACGTCGTCGAGCACCGCGCCGTGGAAGCTGGCGTCCGTGAGCACCGCGCCCTGCAGCGAGACCCCGCTCCAGCGGGCGTCGTGGGCCGCCACGCCGGTGAGCTCGGCCCCGTCGAGGAGCACCCCCTCCCAGCGCGTCTCGCGAAGGTCCATCCCCGTGAGCGTCGCCCCGTTCATCCGCGCCCCCTGGATCACCCTCGGCAGGTTGATCACCCCGGTCAGGTCGCAGGCCTCCAGGTCGGCCTCGTCGAGCCGAGCGTGCAGCAGGTCGGCCCCCGTCCACAGGGCCCTCGCCCCCTTCGCCCCGGTGAGCACCGCCCGGTGCATGGACGCGTTGACCAGCGTCGCGCCCTCCAGCACGGCCTCGCTGAAGTCGACGCCCTCCAGGTTGCAGCCCGCCAGCGTGGCGCCCCGCAGCGACGCGCGCCGCAGCACCGCGCCGTTGAGGTAGCAGCCCTCGAACACGCTGCCGTCGAGGAAGGCCCCCTCCGCGTCGACGCGGCTCAGCACCGCGTGCGAGACCCGCAGCCCCTCGCCGATGCAGTCGTCGAACATCGCGGCGTCGAGGCGCAGCAGCCCCACCGTGGGACGCCCCAGGAAGGAGCTCGTCGCGAAGGTCGCCCCGGAGAACACCGCCCCGAGCAGCGAGCCGTCGACGAAGGTGCAGGCCTCCATCCGCACCGCGGTGAAGAGGGCGCCGCGCAGCACGACGTTCTGGAAGGTCACGCCCTCCAATATCTGCCCCGTCAGGTCGACCGCCGTCAGGTCGCAGTCGCGCACGACCAGGTCGCTCACCACCGAGGAGTCCAGCAGCGCCCGCACGGCGCTCTCGCGGTCGGTCACCGTCGTGACGCTCATTCCGTTCGCTCCAGCAAGGTTCCCGTGAGGTCGGCGCGCTCCCACTGCGCGCCCTCGGTCTTCGCCCGCAGCAGCGACGCGCGGAAGAGGCTCGCCCCCCGCAGGTCGCACCACGAGAGGTCGGCCCCCTCGAAGCGGGCCTCCAGCAGGTCGGACTTCAGCATCGTCGCCCCCACGAGGCTCGCCCGGTCGAAGCGAGCGCCGCGCAGCACGCACCCGTCGAGGCGCGCCTTCACCAGCGACGCGTCGCTGAAGGTCGCGTCCGTGAACTTTCCGAAGGAGAACGCGCACTGGTCGAGGCGCGCCCGGTCCCACACCGAGCCGTCGGCCTTCACGCCCGTGAGCACGCTCTCCGTGAGCACCAGGCCGTCGCCCGCCTGGAGCTTCGTCAGGTCGCAGTCCCGCAGGTCGACCCGCACGCCGCGCGCCCCCTCCAGCGTCGCCTCGACCAGCGACGAGCCCTGGAGCACCGACTCGTCGAGCAGGGTCTCCGAGAGGTCGGCCCCGTCGAGCGCCGCGCCCGCGATGCGGCACCGGGTGAGCCTCGCCCCGGTGAGGTCGATCTTCTTCATCGAGGCCCCGTCCAGGCGGCTGCCGCCCCAGCGGGACCCGACCGCCACCGCGCCGTCGAACACCGCGCCCGCCGCGTCCACGCGCAGCAGCGACGCCCCGGTGAGGTCGGCGTCGGCGAAGAGGGCGCCCGCGAGGTCGGCGTTGTCGAAGAAGGCCCCCGGCAGCACGGCCTCGGTGAAGTCGGCCTTCACCAGCGACGCGTGCACGAAGGACGCTCGCTCGAGGATCGCGCCCTTGAAGTCGGCCCCCGCGAGGTCGCACTCGGAGAGGTCGACGCCCGTGAGGTCGAGGCCCGCGAGCGACTCGCCCCTCCCATGCATCGCGATCACGTCGGCGCGCGTCGGGCCTTCGGGCGCCGCGATGGGCGGGGCTTCGGCCACGGCGCCGCGCTCGGACTCCGCCAGCAGCGCGAGGTACTCCGCCGGGGCCTCGATGCCCAGCGAGGCCATCTGCGCGCGCGCCTCGTCCGCCGTCGGCAGCGGCGCCACCTCCGGGGGCGTGAAGGGCGGCTCGTCGTCGTTGGCGGGCGCCTCCGCGGCGGGCTCCGCAGGGGCACCGGGCTCGACGGGGGGTGGCTCCTCGACGGGCTCCGGGGCGGCGTCCTCGCGGAGCTTCTCCTCGAAGCGCGCCCGGCACTGATCGAGCGTGCGAGGCGCGGCGGCGGTGTCGTGCAGCACGAAGAGGTGCGTGAGCTCGGGCATCGTCTCGCCGCTCACCGCGAGCATCCCCCGCCAGACGGTGCTCACCGCGGGGAGGTCGCCGTCGAGGACGACCGTGTCGCACTGAAGGGCCACCTCGCGGAAGCCCCCCGGGCCCGACACGAAGGCCCTCGGGCGCACGCCCGGGAGGCGGGTGCGCAGCACCGGGAAGCCCGCCACGAGGTGCTGCATCGCCACGGCCTCGTCGCCGCGCCAGTAGCCCGGGATCTGCTGGTCGTCCGGGGCGGCCATGTGGTGATCCCAGGAGAAGTCCTCCGGGAGCCAGGGCCAGCGGAGGCGTCGCCAGCGCGCGTCGTAGGTGCCCTGGTGACGAGAGCGCGCGGCCCATGCAGGAGCCCGCGGGCCGAAGCCCCACGGCCGGGGGCGGTCGTCGGGGGTCGCGATCAGGTCCGTCGGGTGCTCCAGGTTGGGCAGCGGGACCACCGTGCCGTTGGGGGTCTCCACGCGCTGCACGCCGCGGCCGACGGGGTTGGTGGCCACGCGCGGCCCGCCGAAGGCGCGCGACCAGGTGAGCGGCATCGCCTCGAAGGGCGTCGGGCCCTGGAGCCGGCCCATCGCGGTCCAGTGGCGATCGCCGAAGACGGCCACGGCCTTGGAGAGCGCGCCGACCTGCACCGCCACGGCGGTCTGCAGCACCGTACCCCCGCCGGAGCGGGCGTGGCCGTAGACGAGGTACTCCCCCCGGGGCTTGTGCACCGCGAGGTCGGTGCAGAGCACCAGCGCCCCGCTGGGGTCGTCGCCCTCGAACACGTCCCCCGCGAGCGGGACCTGCTCCGCCGCGATCTCCGCCTCGGCCTCGTGTCTCGGGGTGAACGCGGCCTTCACCACGACGATGAGCGCGTCCCTCGGAGGGTCGACCTGGAAATGGAAGTGCGCGACCTCGAACGGGGTGTCCTTGACGAGTTCCATGGCGGCCAATCGGTGGTGCGGTGGGGAGCGCCCCGTCGGAGGGGAGCGGAGGGCGCTCAGCCGGTGATGAGTACCTTCGTCTGGCTCGGCACGCTGTGCAGCCCGACCGGGGCGTTGGCGTTCATGCCGTTGTGGGCCGTGGGCTTGGTGTGGTTGACCGCGTCGTGGCCCTCCATCTTCACCGCCGACACGCCCATGCGGAAGGTCACCTTGTCCATCTGCGTGCTGGAGATGAGGCCCTTCAGCACCCCCGGCTCGTCCCCGTTCGAGCGCGGGATCTCGCTGTCCTTATGGATCACCGCCTTGTTCTGGATCTTGATCTTCGTGGTCGTCTTCGAGGCCTGCGCGCACTGCGCGAGGTTCGGAAACGGCGTGGGCACGAAGGGCGCGGGCGGCGCCGGCACCTTGCACACGTCCGGCACCGTCGCCGTACACATTCCCCCGCCCTTGGTCGCTGCTGGCAACATCGCTCACCCCAGGTGGATCTTCTCGCCCTTGATCTTCACGTCCTCGTCGCCGCGCAGCACCGCGCGCTTGCCGATCGCGTGCAGCGTCTCTCGCGCCACGACCCGCACCCGCCCGGCTCGCGTCTGCGCCAGCTCCTCGACGTCGCGGTAGACGTTCTTCGCGCGCTCGACCACGCGCTCGGCCCTCGTCTCCAGCACCCCGACGGACTGCACCGCGACCTTCGCCACGGTGCGCAGCGAGCGCGCCGCGAGGGCCAGCTCATCGGAGGTGATGGCCGCCCGCAGCGCCTGCAGCCCGAGGGTCCTCGCCCCGAGCCGAAGCTCGTCGCGCAGGAGCGACACCTCCGCCCGCGCGGTCTCGACCCCCGGCACCGGCTCCGGCTCGGTGCGCAGGGTCACGGAGCGCCGCGCCGTCACCGCCACGCTGTCGCCGCCGTCGATCACCACGCCCTGCGAGCCCGAGAGCAGCACCCGCCCGTCGCGCGCGCACAACTCCAGGTCGCCCTTCGCCACCTCCAGCCGCAGCCGCCCCTCGCGCGGGTCATACGAGAGCAGCACCGTGCCGTCGGGCGCCTCGAGCACGATGCCCGCCGCGTCGCCCTCGCCCACCCGCCGGGCGCGCGTGCCGTCCGCGGCCTCGATCACCGCGGGCCCTTCGCTCACCGCCAGTGCCGGGGCGGACCTCACGTGAGGGTCTCCTTGTTGACGGTCACCTTGGTGGAGTCCATCGCGATGCTCGAGCTCGTGGCCTTGAAGGTCGAGCCGCCGCTCTTGAGGTTGACGTGCGAGCTGCCCTCCAGGTCGATCTTCGGCGAGGTGACCTTGAAGGACTCGGTCGCGTTGATCGCCATGTTCTTGCACTCCATGGTGATCTTGTCGGTGCCGACGATCTTGATCTCCTTCTCGGTCATCACGATCGAGTTGCCCATGAACTCGATGGTCACCTTGGTGGGCTCGATGAAGACGCGCTTCTTGGCGTCGATGAGCACCTGGATCTTGCCGGCCTTCTCGGCCTTGACCGTCACCTCCATGGTCGGGAGCTGCTTGGCCGGGTTCCAGCCCTTCATCATGAAGGTGTTGATCTTCCCGGCGAAGGTCGCGATGTCCCCGGCCTGCGCGCCGATCTTGATCTCCTTGCCCATCACCGAGGTGTCCCGCATGCGGGACATCACCTGCACCGGGCCCGCGGCCACGAGGTCGGCGCCGAGGCCTCCCTCCACGGTCACGCTCTGCAGCGAGAAGATCTCGCTCTTCAGCCCGCTCTGGAACCCGATGCTCCCGCCGGAGATCACCGAGAACCCGCTGAGCACCGCGGGCACCACGAAGGTCACTCCGCCGCCGGCGACCGTCGTCACCGCCTTCGGCGTCCCGGTGAAGATGTCCTCGTCGGACACCGTCGCCACGCCCGGGATGGACTTCTTCGGGCCCGACTTGATCGCGTCGATGAAGCCCTTCACCGCGAGCCCCGCGCCGATCGCCGCGCCGCCCGCCTCGAAGGCCGACCCGGCCTTCTTCCAGTTCTCCGCCTTGGTGCGCGACGCGTGGTAGTCGCGCTCGGCGTCCGCCTGCGTCTGCGCGTTCTTGGCCGCCGCGTGCTCGTCCGCGATGGCGTCGTTGCGCGTCTTCAGCCGCTGCACCTCGTCGAGCTCCGCCTGGCTCATCGGCCGGGCGCTCAGCCCGTTCGGCCCCTCCTCGTCCATCGGGCGGTCGGTGATGGAGCTGATGCGGCGGTTGTTCTCCTCCCGCTCGGCCTCGAGCGCGCTCTGCTGCGACGCCGCCGTGGTCGAGGCGGTGTCCGCGTCGGAGCGCAGCTTCAGGTCGCGCGCCTTCACGTCCGCGGCCTTCTTCGTCTGCGCCTCGCGGTAGTCGCCGCCCGCCGCCGCGACCTCCGCGTCCGTCGGGATCTGCGTCGCGATGTCCGTCCGGGTGAGCTGCGAGCGCGCCGCGGTGCTCTCGTCCTCGGTGACCGGCATCGTCTTGAGCTTGGCCGCCACGTCGGCGTCGCTCACCGTCGACCCGGTGCGCATGTCGTGGCGGGCCTCGACGGAGGCGTTGTTGCTACGCCACTTGCCGGCGATCTTGCCCACGGCCGTCCCGAGGCTGGCCTCCTTCGCGACGTCCTTGGCGCTCGGACCGGTGGCCTTGGACGCGACCGCCCCGCCGCCCGCGGCCGTGCCCCCGGGGGTCGCCGCGCCCGCCCCGCCACCCGCGCCCGCGCCCGCGCCACCCGCGGGAGCCGGGGCCGGAGCGGGGGGCGGAGCCTGCGCGAGGGTGCTGTCGCCCTTGCCGTACTTGATCCACGCGGAGGTCGCGTTTCCGACCGCCGCGAAGGTGTTGCACACCTGCGTGAACTTCAGGAGCCCCATCCAGCTGGGCTCCCAGGAGAAGCCCATCAGCGCCTTCACGCCCATCACGGTGCCCGCGAAGGCGACGGTGAAGTTCTGCGCGTTCTTGATGGCGTTGTAGACGTTGTTGCGCTGCTGCATGAACTGCAGCGTCGCCAGCGGCAGCGGGATCTGGTCGCCTCCGTTGGGCACCGCGTCGGCGTCGAGCCCCGCGGCCGACCCGATGGACGAGATCATCAGGCCCCCGACGGAGTTGAGGTTCATCCCCCCCTTCGCGAGGAGGTTGAGGTCGTGGTCGGCGATGAGGTTCATCGAGTGGCCGGAGTGCAGCGCGAGCTGCTCGCCGGTCTTGAAGAGCCCGTTCTTGCCCGCCCCGATGGCGACCTCGGTCTCCGCCTGCAGCGAGACGCCCATGAAGCCGACGCCCCCGGGGCCCGGCTTGCCCATGTGAAGGAGCGAGCCCTGCTTGCCGTCGTTCGGGACGAAGATCCGCATCCACTGGCCGCCGCCGCCGGAGGCCGTCCCCTGCGCGGGCTGCTCGGCCTCGGTGGTGATGCGCGAGTCGAGGTCCTGCACCCGGGCGGCGGTGCTGTTCGCGGTGGTGCGGGCCGCGTTGGCGTTGGCGTTGGCGGTCGCCGCGCTGGTGTTCGCGGCGCTGGCGTTCGCGTTGGCGTTGGCGATCGCTACGTCCTGGTCGTCATCCCTGTTCGACATGGCGCTGGTCCTCGGTCTGGCTCTCAGGGCCAGAGCTTCACTGATCGTCCTCGAACTCGATGCGGATGCCCGCGCGGGTGCGCACGGCCGCCTGCGTTGCGTTGTCGCGGCTCACCGGCGTGGTCGTGTTGGGGTTCGGCACCGACCCCAGGATGATCGGCCGGTCGGGGTCGCCGTCGATGTGCGCGATCACCACCTCGGTGCCGAGGTGCAGCGGGAAGTGCATCCCGTAGCCGTCCCCGGAGCTCGGCTGCGCCATCCGGATCCACCGCGACGAGGTGCCGTTGAGCGCCCCGACGGCGTTGTCGAAGGGCATCCGGACCTTGTACCGCCCGTGCTCGTCGATGGGCGCCGCGGCCCCGTTGGCGATGCCGTCGATCTTGGCGTGCATGAGCCCGATGATCTTCGGCTTCGGCGCCACGCGCGCGGGGCGAAACACCACCGACGCGGGGATGGCCGTGAAGCTGTTGCTGTACCCGACGCTCCCCTCGGCCTCGTCGCCTTCACCCTGCGCGACGTGGTGGCTCACCTCCAGCACCAGGTACTCCTGGTCCAGCGCGGGCACGGGGTGGCCCTCCAGCGTGAAGCGGTGCCCGGCGCGCAGCCCGCGCACCCGCGAGCGGCCGGAGTAGAGGTCCTTGCGGCAGGTGAGCTCCTGCGAGCGGATCTTCGCGAGGCGCTTGCCCTCCGCGGCGTCCTTGAAGTGCTCGCTGTAGAGCGTGTGCTTGCCGACGCCGTGGTCGTCCGCGGGCGCCTCGCCGAGCAGCGGCGTCTCCGGCGTGCGGTAGTTGTAGTCCTTGAGCACCACCGAGGTCGGGAGCACCCGGCGCTTGTGCGAGAGCGCGACCACCGCCTCGGTGGCGTCGATGACGTTGCCGCGCGGCTCGTAGGGGAGGATCTCCTGCCCCTCGATGGGCTGATACGGCTGGTTCGAGTCCGAGAAGATGGCCTTCTCCTTGTCGTCCCCCTGCTCGAACCAGATGGTCAGCCCCTCGTGCTCGCAGAGCCTCGACAGGAAGTTGAGGTCGGTCTCCTCATACTGGACCGTGTATTCCCAGACCGGGTGCTTGTTGGCGAGGCGCACCTCGAAGTCCTCGCCCTCCTTCAGGCCGAGGTCCTTCATCACGTCTCGGATGATGTCGCCCACCGGGAGCTTCTGGTAGATCCACGAGCCGAACACCTGCGTCGCGTCCCAGAGGCGCGGCACCATCAGCGCCCGGTAGCGCACGGTGCTGCGCGACGACGCCAGCGGCAGCATCTCGAGCTCGCGGATCCATCCGTGGATGCGGTGCTGCTCGTCGGCGCCGAAGGCGACGTAGGCCGACGAGCCCAGCACGGCGTCGAGCTGCTCGTCGTCGAGGGCCTCCTCGGCCAGCGTCTGCAGCTCCAGGTCGAACTCGTAGATCGACCCGAGCGCCTCGCGGCCCGACATCACCCGCAAGATCAGATCCCCTGGCTCCAGCGCGCTGCTGTGGAAGCGCACATGGGTCTCGATGTCTCCGTCTGCCATTGGGGTCCCTTCCTCACCCGCGGCGCCGGTCAACGCGCCGCGAAGTTCGAGACGCTACCAGAACCGGACCTCCCTCGGCCATGACCGCCGACACGGAAGCATAGGGGTTCTTGAGCGCGGGGCCCGGTGGGCCGTAGCATCGGCCCCTACGATGATCGTCACCACGGCCCAGGGCGCCCGGTATCAAGTGGTCGTGCAGCCCGGGGCCTCCGGGGCCGGCGTGCCGCCGCCCTACACGGTGCGGGGTTTTCTCTCGACGGTGCCGCCAGGCGAGCGCCGCGCGCTGCTCTCGGCGCTCGGGGGGTCGCCGACGGTGAGCGGCGTCGACCCGATGATGCCGCGGGCCCGGCCCTCCGACGCGGTGGTGCTGAAGGTGCTCGTCGGGCTCACGGAGCGGCGGGTCATCGGCTTCGCGTCCCCGGGCGCCCCGGCCGCTCGGTCGAAGGGCGCGGGCGGAGGCGCGGGCGGAGGCGCTCCGGCGCGGAGGGAGGAGACCGCGGCCCCGGCGGCGGTGCGGGAGGTCGTGTGCGAGCTGCTCGCGGCGACGCTCGCCGGAGCGAAGGGGCGCAAGGCCAGCAAGGGCGGCGTGCTGGAGGTGGTCCCTGGCAAGGAGCCCTCGCTGGTCAAGCTCGACGCCGAGCTGCGCGGCGGCTGCGGCAAGCACCCGGGGTGGACCGTGCGGTCCATCACCGGCGCCGACCAGAAGGTGGGGGCGCACGAGTCCTTCGTGGCGAAGCCCTGGACGCTCAAGACCTTCGGCATCTTCGAGGTGCTCCCCAAGATCTACAACGTCGACGTCGGGTGCTGCGCGGGGGTGAGCCGATCGCTGGAGGTGCGCGCCTACCCCAACGACCTCTGGACCATCAGCGCGGAGGTGGACTTCAAGAAGCCTCCCACGCAGTGGAAGTTCGACCTGCGGCTGCCGGGCGAGGAGACCGGGCTGAAGCTGAAGTCCGACCTGCTGAAGTCGGTGCAGGACCGGCAGAAGCAGCTGAAGTGGGCCCTCGACAAGACCCTGGTGCCCCTCGTCGGCAACAGCGACGAGTGGGAGTTCTTCAAGACCAAGCTGGCCTTCTCGGGGTGCTGGGCGGAGAACCCGACGGACTATCGGGCCTTCTACCAGCTCGAGGGCAGCCTCTCGCTCGACCCCCTGCTCAAGGGCGCCTTCACCATCCCCTTCGGCCCCACCGCCGCCATCCCCCCGTGGATCAAGCGATGGACCACCGACCTCATCGGGGACCTGTACCTGTATCTGAAGTTCGAGGGAGAGCTGAAGCTCAAGGGGAGCTGGAAGCGCGCCACGGTCGACGACTGGAAGGCCGAGGTGAAGGGCGAAGGCTCCATCGGCGTGAAGGTGGGCGGCAACCTCTTCCTGATGAAGAAGAGCGCCCTCAACCTCGACGTCAACGGCAACACCAAGATCACCGCGACCGCCAAGGCGCCCGCGGAGCGCAAGCCGGCGGTGGAGTTCGACCTCGAGTGGTCGGGGCTCACCGTGGAGATCACCATCGAGGCCGCCTGGGGGCTCGTGGAGTACAAGCGCGCCTGGCAGCCCATCGCGAAGCAGTCGTTCTTCGACGCGCCGAAGGTGTGGCACCCGCTCGGCGCGGCCGCGTCCGCCTGACCGATCAGCGAAGGCGATACCAGAGCGCGAGGTCGAACACCGTCACCCGGCGCTGGATCGTGGTGCCGTCGGTCTGCCACGCGAGCGGCATGGCCGGGTCCGGCGCGATGACCGAGGGGATGGACACCCCGCGAGGCTCGTCGATCTCCGATCCCGGGTCGCCCACGCGGTACGAGTGGCCGCCCGGGTGGAGGTAGTGCACCAGCCGCTCGGTGCCCGCGTAGGCCGCGCGGGAGCGCCGCAGCACCTGCTTGTCCGACGCGAAGGGCACGCGGAAGTTCGAGTAGGTGGGGTCGCCGAGGCCCGTCTCCACCACCAGGGTGCGGGGCGCGATCATCGCGTGGTAGTCGGAGGTCTCGACGTACTCGCGCACGTCCGCGTGCTGCCACTGCCAGCAGAAGTGCGGCGCTCGGAAGGTCATCACGTTGAGGTCCGGCGAGAACGCCGCCGCGACCACCGTGTCGATGCGCGGGTCGAGCGCTCCGGTGATGGTGGCCACCTCGCCGCCGAGCGAGAGGCCCGTGACCATGACCCGCGCGGGGTTCACGTCCGGGCGCTCCAGCACGTGGTCGAGCGCCCTCGAGGCGTCCCAGGCCCGCTCGCCGTCCTCGGCCCAGTCGGTGTCGAAGCCCGCCGAGGCGATGGACGGGTGCAGCCCGTTGCCGCTCCCCGGATCGTCCCCGCCGGGCAGGTCGGTGTAGAGCGCCGAGCGCTCGGCGTAGGGCCGGTGCGAGATGTCCACCGCGATGACCACGTAGCCCTGCCGGGCGTAGCCGTCGCCGTACCAGTACGAGGAGCTCGGATCCATCACCTGTCGCGCGCTGCCCCAGTGCCCGTTGACCGCGAGCGCGATGGGGTATCCGCCCCGAGGCGGCGGGGTGGTGGGCGTGGCCATGTACGCGTGCGAGCGCCGGACGATGGCCGGACCGCCGCGCGGGTCGTCGAGCGTGTAGTCGAACTGCAGCTCGGTCAGCTTGTACGCCTGCGGCCGCGAGAGGTCGTCGTCGCGCTCCCCCGGGACATACCGGATGGCGATGGGGGCCACCTCCCCGTTGAGCACCGTGACCCGCGTGGCCGTCGGCCGCGGATCGTCTCCCTGCATCATGTGCCGCAGCTGTCGGCGCACCCGCGCCCTCCACGCGACCTGCGTCGCCGGGGGCCGGGCGCTCATCCCGTGGCCCAGCACCTCGGCCCGGACGCCGCTCCAGGCGACGGTGCGGGTGGAGGCGGTGGTGGTGGCGAGGCCCTCGATGCTGCGGCCTCGGACGACGCCCTCGTAGTGCCAGGGGGTGCCGTGGTCGTCGACGTCCGCCGAGAGCGTCGTGCCGTCCCAGGCGACGGCGGTGAGCTCTCGCTGCTCCTCCTCGTCGAGCGCCGCGTTGCGGTCCGAGGCGTAGACCTTGAGCGTGCCGACGAAGCCCTCGGCCGCGCGGTCGATCTGCAGGCGGGCGTGGCGGCCGTCGGCCTGGTGCAGGTCGAAGGTGCGGGGGACGATGTCGCGGTCGAGGAGCGTGGCGTTCCAGCCGGTGACGTGGCCGCGATAGCGCGTGGCCACGGGCTCGTCGTCGCCGACCGCTCCGGTCGCGAAGCGGCCCATCATCGTGCCCTCGACCAGGTCCGCCGTGAACCAGCGGCGCATCCCGCTGCCGTCGACGAGGAAGCGCAGCCGGCCCGCGGCGGCCTCCCAGGTGACCGCCGAGATCGGGCTCACCACGTCGGGCTTGGCCTCCGCGACGAGCGTCCCCCGATAGCTCCCGAGCTCGGACCCGGAGGTGATGCGCAGCGTCTGCCGCGCCCCGTCGGTGTCGAGATACCAGGTGCCGATGGGGTTGTCCGCGCGCGGCTCCTCCGCGGGCGTGGCGTAGTCGCCAATGGGCCGCGCCCCTTCAATGGACAACGGAGCGCCATCGGGGCTGGAGGCCGCGGCTGCGTCCCCGTGGTCCGATGAGGCGAGGCCGTCCGGCAGCACCCCGGAATTGCCTACAGGCTCTGCACAACCGCTCACGACGAGGATCACCAGCGCGACCCGGAATGCGGCCAACATGTCTCGATCCTCCAATGGAGCGCCGTGTCGACTGGCGACTTCCACGCTCCGGCGAGTCGCCGATGGACTTCAAACCGACAGCGCGGTTCGAGTGGAGGATGAATGCGCCTCAGCCCGCCTCCGCATCACGGAATCGACGGGCGATATCAAATGAACATCAGTGGACTTCAGGCCACGCCAGGTGCGGAGTGACGTCCCAGGGCCGCGACCGGGCCCGCGGGCTCACTCTCCGAGGACGCGGCGCAGGAAGCGATCGAGCTGATCGAGGTTGTCGAAGCCGATCTCCACGGTCCCGGAGCTCATGGCCCCGTCCGTGCGGATCGCCACCGGCATGCCGAGGGCGCTCTCCAGCTTCTTCTCGAGGTCTCGCACGTTGGCCGACGAGACCGGCGGGGGCTCCTTCGCGGGGTCGGGCGTCGCCGGGGCCTTCGGGCCCTCCAGCTTGCGCCGAGCGAACTGCTCGGTCTGCCGCACCGACCAGCCCTTCTCCGCTGCCACCCGGGCGAGCTTGGTGATCTCGCCGGGGTCCTTCAGCGACAGGATCGCCCTCGCGTGGCCCTCGCTCAGCTCCCTGGCGACCACGCGCTCCTGCACCTCGTCGGGCAGCTGGAGCAGCCGCAGGGTGTTGGCGATGGTCGAGCGGTCCTTGCCGATGCGGCGAGAGAGCACGTCCTGCGTGTAGCCGTGCTCGTCCATCAGGCGGCGGTACGCGGTGGCGGTCTCCACCGGGTCGAGGTCCATGCGCTGGACGTTCTCCACCAGGGCCAGCTCGAAGGCCGACTCCGGGTCGACGTCCTTGATGACCACCGGGACCTCTCGCAGCCCCGCCTTCTGCGCCGCGCGCCAGCGGCGCTCGCCCGCGATGATCTCGTAGCCCTCCTCCTCGTCCGAGCGGCGCACGACCAGCGGCTGGATGAGCCCCTGCTCCTCGATGCTGCGCGCGAGCTCGTCCAGCGCCGACTCGTCGAAGCGCTTCCGCGGCTGGTCGCGCCTCGGGTAGATGCGCTCGATGCCCACCATCTGGTACGGGCTCTCCGCCCGCGCCGCCGCCGCCGCCGCGATCTGCGTCACCGGCAGCAGCGCGTCGAGCCCGCGGCCGAGCGCGCGCCGGGGCTCCTTCGTGTCCGCGGGCTTCTTGCCCTTGTCGTTGCTCATGTTCGCCCGCCCACCGTCGCCGGGGCCTTCTGTCCCATGAGCTCCTTCGCGAAGGCGAGGTAGGCCTGGCAGCCCTTCGACGCCACATCGTAGAGGAGCACCGGCTTGCCGAAGGAGGGCGCCTCGCTCAGCCGCACGTTGCGCGGCACCACGTTGTCGAAGACCCGGAAGTGCTTGCGGAGCTCCTCCGCGACCTGCCGCGCGAGGTTGCTGCGCGGGTCGTACATGGTCAGCAGCACGCCCTCGATGGCGAGCCTCGGGTTGCGCGTGGCCTTCACCCGCTCGATGGTGCCCACGAGCTGGGCGATGCCCTCCAGCGCGTAGAACTCGCACTGCATCGGCACCAGCACCGCGTCGGCGGCGACGAGGGCGTTGAGCGTCAGCAGCCCGAGCGAGGGCGGCGTGTCGAGGATCACGTAGTCGTAGCGCTTGCGCACCCGCTCGAGGGCGTCGCGCAGCAGCAGGTCGCGGCGCTCCATCTCGATGAGCTCCACCTCGGCGCCGACCAGGGCGGCGGAGGCGGGGCAGAGCTTGAGCGTGGGGAGCGCCGTCGGGACGATCACGTCCTCGAG
The DNA here is from genome assembly GCA_966211675.1 of uncultured Myxococcaceae bacterium. Lineage (GTDB taxonomy): Bacteria > Myxococcota_A > Polyangia > Polyangiales > SCUS01. The sequence continues at coordinate 13,073 of CBIHPK010000024.1, read as the reverse complement.
GCGCGACTGACCCAGCAGCACGTCGTAGGTGCCGCGGGTGACCCCGCCGCTCGGGCTCACCCCGACGCCGCTGCCGGCGTTGCCCTGCGGGTCCATGTCGATGAGCAGGACGCGCTTCTCCGCGGCCGCGAGCGACGCGGCGAGGTTGACGCTTGTCGTGGTCTTTCCCACCCCGCCCTTCTGGTTGGCGATCGCGTAGACCCTGCCCATGACAACCGCGTTCTCCTACAGCCGACGCGGACCTTCGCCGTCGGGCCGCGACCACTAACCCCACCCGCCCGACCCTGTCCAGCGTCCTCGGCCGTCGCGCCCACCGCGAGGGGGCGATCGCAAGAAATCACCGCCATTCCCCGGCGGCGACGCCATCGCGGACACAAAATGGATTTCCCGGGGCGGGGGGATACATTGGAGGCAGATGTAGGTGCAGGTGGCACCAACACCTTCACAGGTTGGATGCGTCTCGGGGGTTGTCACCGGCTGGTGCCCCGCGGCGGGCGCGTCTCCACGAGCAGCGAAGAGGGTATCGATGTCGAGGTTCTACCGTTCGTTCGAGGATTTTGCGCGGGACGAGATCGCTCCGGGCAACCGGGTGGGCTGGTCGATGGACGAGCTCGAGATCGAGTCCACCATCGTCGAGGACCTCAACCTCGACGACGAGGACGAGGACTACGAGGAAGACTGAGCTCGGGTTGCCCGGGCGGGGGCGGCCACGGATACTGCCCAGCCTCTTGGCATCCCTGCGCGACACCATTCAGCACCGGCTCTCCCGCGAGCGCGGGACCCTCTACCGCGACGCCCCCTTCCGGGTCGCGTTGACCTACCCCTCACCGTACCGCGTCGGGATGTCCTCCCTGGGTTACCAGGTGATGTATCGCGAGCTCAACGGCCGCGGCGACCTGGTGGCCGAGCGGGCCTTCGCCCCCGACGACTTCGCCCAGGCGCGAAAGCACCGGGAGACGGTGCTCACCTACGAGTCCATGCGGCCGCTGGGCGACCACGCGGTCGTGGCCCTCTCGGTGGCCTACGAGAACGAGCTCGGCGGGGTCATCGAGACCCTGGAGCTGGGCGGCATCCCCGCGCTGCGAGAGGAGCGCAACCCGAAGCGCCACCCCTTCGTGCTGATGGGCGGCCCGCTCACCTTCTCCAACCCGACGCCCCTCGCGGCCTACGCCGACGCCGTGGTCATGGGCGAGGCCGAGCAGGTGGTGCACGACGTGATGGACATCCTCACGTCCGAGCTCGACCCCGAGGTGCGCCTCAAGAAGCTCGCCGATCACCCCAACGTGTGGGTCCCGGCGGTGCACGGCGAGGCGCTGGCGAAGATCGCCGCGGCGGACAACGAGACCAAGCTCCCGGCCTACGCGCAGATCATGACGCCCGACACGGAGCTGTCGGACATGTTCCTGGTGGAGACCGAGCGGGGCTGCTCTCGCCGGTGCCAGTACTGCGTGATGCGCAGGAGCACCAACGGCGGCATGCGCCTCGCCTCGATGGAGAGCATCCTCGCCCGCGTCCCCGCCGACGCCAAGAAGGTCGGCCTCGTGGGCGCCGCGGTGAGCGACCACCCCCGCATCATCGAGATCATCGACGCCTTCGTCGACCGGGGCATGGGCGTCGGCCTCTCGTCGCTTCGCCCCGACCGCATGACCGACCGCTTCGTCGCGGCCCTGAAGCGCGGCGGCTACCGCACGCTCACCACCGCCATGGACGGCCCCAGCGAGCGCCTCCGCGGGATGCTCGAGCGCCACGCGAAGATCAAGCACATCGAGCGCGCCGCCGAGCACGCCCGCGCCAACGGCATGCTGACCATGAAGCTCTACCTGATGGTGGGCCTGCCCTCGGAGACGGACGACGACATCGACGAGTGCGTGGAGTTCGTCTCCGGGCTCAGCAAGGTGATCCCCATCGCGCTGGGCATCGCGCCCTTCGTGTCGAAGCGAAACACGCCCCTCGACGGACTCGGCTTCGCGGGCATCGACGTGGTGGAGCACCGGCTCGACCGGCTGCGCCGCGGACTGAAGGGCCGCGCCGAGGTGCGCCCCACCAGCGCGCGATGGGCGTGGATCGAGTGGGTCCTCGCCCAGGGCGGAGAGAAGGCCGGGCGCGCGGTCTACGACGCGACGAAGGCAGGCGGGCGCTTCGCGGACTACCAGCGGGCCTTCGAGGCGGCGGAGGTGGTCCCGAAGCGGAAGAAGCTGTCGGTGCTGCGCGCGGAAGCCGGCGCGGGGAGTTAGTTCCGTGGCGGAGTCGTGGGAGTCGGTGGAGCGCACGGCCGCGGCGGCGATCGACGCGGTGGCGGACGCGAGGCGCTGCGCCCAGGAGGGCGAGAAGCCGCTGCCGCAGCGGTGGCCCGGGCCTGAGGGGCTGACGCGCACGGCGAGGGAGCTCGCCGAGGTCGACCGCGGGAGGGCGGTGCTGGTGGCCGAGGCGGCGGTGTGGATGGCGCTGCGAGCGCCGTGGGCGCGCTACCGGGCCGCGATGGCGAAGGCGCCGGTGCGGTTGCGGGCGGACGACGGGGAGGTTCCGTGGTCGGCGCTGCCGGGCGCCGTGGGCGCGGAGTCGAGCCGGACGCGGCGGGAGCTGCTCTGGACCGCGGGCGACAAGGTCGCGGTCGATCTGCGCGACGAGGCGCGCGACGTGGTGGACGCGCTGCGAGAGGCGACGACGGCGCTGGGCGGCGGGCTCACCGACGCGCTCGGGATGGGCGACGTCGACGAGGACGCGGCGGCGCTGCTGGCGGAAACCGACGACGCCTTCGAGGAGCTCGACGCGTGGGCCGCGAAGCAGGCGGAGTGCGACCCCGCGAGGCTCACCTGGGCCGATCGATTACACCTTGGGGTAAGCCTGGCGCTGCAGCGGGAGGTCCCGTCGGGGAGCCTCGGGCTGCTGGGGACGGCGTGGCTCGCTCGGGTCGACCTGGAGTCGACGCAGCGGGCGATCGTGGACGGCCGCGGGGCGGCGTCGCTCTACGGAGAAGGGGTGGAGGCCTGGGTGACCGACCCGGGGCGGCGGGCCGTCGTGCTGGGGCGGCCGAGGGTGCTCGGATCGGACGCGGGCGAGGTGCTGGGCGCGCTCGCGGTGTGCGCCGCGGGGGTGACCGCGACGGGGCTCTCCGCGGGGCAGCGCCGGGGCGTGCATCGGGTGCTCGACGGCGCGGCGCACGGGCTGGGGCGGTGGCTGCTGACGGAGCCGGGCTTCCTGGCGAGGGACGCGGGGCTGAGCGGCGCGGCGAGGGAGCGGGCGCTGCGGGCGGCGCTGCACGCGGAGCTCGCGCGGATGCGCTGGGACGCGGCGATGGCGCGCTTCACGGCGGCGGCGATGCGGCGCGAGCCGGGGATGGCCGAGCGCTTCGGCTCGGAGGTGACGCGCGCGATGGGGGCGGCGCCGTCGCCCTCGTGGGCGGTGCACCTGGTGGCGAGGGCGATGGAGCCGGGCGGCGCGTGGCCGGGGCGATCGGCCGGGCGGGTGGCGGGGCTGTGGTGCGCGGTCTCGACGAGGGCGCGGCTGCGGGAGCGCTGCGACGAGGACTGGTTCCGCAACCCCCGGTCGGGCGCGGTGCTGCGGGGGGCGTGGGACGAGCTGCGCGCGGTGGGCCCGACGCGCGACCTCGCGGCCGAGCGGCTGGAGCTGCGGCGCTGGCTCACCGAGGCGATGAAGCAGTCGGCGTGACGGTCCGCGATCAGCGGGAGCTGCCGAAGCGCATCGGGTAGTCGACCTCGACCTCGCCGCCCTCGGGGCGGGGGTAGCGCCAGCTCTGCACGCTGGTCTGCACGCAGCGCGTGAGGGCCGGGGTGTGGGCGCTGTCGGAGATGACCCGGGTGTTGCGGACGTGGCCGTCCTCGCCGATGCGCACGCGCATCACGATCACCCCGGAGACGGGCGTGTCGTTGCGGGTGGCGTTGGAGTAGCAGCTCGCGATCTGCGATCGGTAGTGGTCGTAGACGAAGCGAAAGGCCGCCGGGTCCATGTGCCCCGTGGCGTCGGTCTCCTCGCCCAGGCGGAAGCCGCTGCCCGCGGGGGTGCCGGGGACGCGCTCGCGCACTCCGCCGGGCTCCGCGGGGAGCGGCGTCGCGGCGGTGGTCGGGGTGGTGGCGCCGGTGGGCGTCGTGGGCGTCGGGTCGGCGCCCGTCGGGGTCGGGGTCGCGCCGGTCGGGCTCGCCGGCTCGCCGGGCTCCGCGGGCTCTGGAGTACCCGTCGGTGTATTCGCCGTGGGGGTGGTCGGGGTCGAGCCCGAGGGCGTCGGGTGCGCGTTGCTGGCCACGGTGGTCGGACGGGCGGGCGTCGTGGCGCCGGTCGGGCGCGCGGCGCGGGTCGGCCGCGAGGGGGCCTCGGGGGAGCTCGGCGCCTCGGGCACGCCGCCGTCCGAGGCGGGCTCCGAGGAGGTCACCGAGGTGGGCTCGCCGAAGAGGCCCACTGGGGTGATCGGGGGCTGCGCGGAGCTCTGTCCGAGGGTGCGCCACGCCGCGAGCGCGCCGAGGCCGAGGCACCCGAGGCCCACGCCCAGCATCATCGCGATGATGGTTCGCTTGGAGGGGCCCACCATCGGCAGCTCGATGCGGTCGCCGGTGCCGTGGTCCGTCGGGACGCGCGTCACGCCGCCGCCCTGCGCGGTGCTCGTCGCGCCGGACGCGGACAGCGTCGCGCCGCACTGGTTGCAGAAGCGCGACCCATCGGGGTTGGGAGCCCCACACGTAGGACAGAACATCATCGGCGACGCTAACGGACGCGCGGCGCCCCTACAACGTTCATGGAGGTCGGGCGACGCTCAGGTCGGCGCGAGGCCGCTGCGCCACTTTCTGGCCCCATCACCTCGCTCCGTCGGAGTCTGCTCCGCCTATGGATCACCCGCGGCGCGACGCCGGATGGATCGAGGTCATCTGCGGTCCGATGTTCAGCGGCAAGAGCGAGGAGCTCATCCGTCGGCTGCGCCGCGCGGCCATCGCGAAGCAGCGCGTGCAGGTCTTCAAGCCCGCGATCGACCGGCGCTACCACGACACCCGCATCACCAGCCACAGCGCGCAGTCGCTCGACGCCGAGGCGCTGCCCGACGTCGCCGCGCTGGTCGCCGCGCTCGACCCGGCCACCCAGGTGGTGGGCATCGACGAGGCGCAGTTCTTCGGCCCCTCGCTCGTCGCCGCCGTGCAGGCGATGGCCGACCGCGGGGTGCGCGTGGTCATCGCGGGCCTCGACCAGGACTACCTGGGGCGGCCCTTCGAGCCCGTTCCGCAACTCCTCGCGATCGCCGAGCAGATCACCAAGTGCCTCGCCGTGTGCTCGCAGTGCGGAGCGCTCGCCAGCCGGTCGTTCCGCCTTTCTGGGGGCGGGGAGCGGGTGCAGGTCGGGGCCGCGGACACCTACGAGGCCCGCTGCCGCGCCTGCTACCTCTCGGCGATCACGGCGCCCGCCGAGGACGACGACGACGTGGCGGGCGTGGCGTAGGGGTCGATTGCTACGTGTGCCGGAGCATGAAGTAGAAGATGTCGTAGAGCGCGTGGGTCCACGCGGCGATGGCGAAGCCGCGCAGGCGGAAGACGATCGCGAAGGCCACGCCGCAGAGCAGCCGGAACACGAAGCTCGACAGGGTGAACGCGTCCCCGAGCGGCGGGAGGTAGTGCACCGCGGAGAAGAGCACCGAGGAGAGCGTGAGGGCGATGGCCCAGCCGAGCCAAGGCCTCATGCGCCGCGAGAGCAGGTACCCGAGGCCCGCGAAGAGGCCCATGCGGAACACCAGCTCCTCGTGCAGGCCCGCGCCGCAGGAGGCGATGACCTGCGCGGGGAGGCCCTCCTGGTCGAGCACGCCGAGGCCGAAGGTGCGCACGATGGAGCCGATGAGCGACGCGACGATGAGCGCGTAGAGGGCGCTCTCCAGCAGCACCGGGACGAAGAGCCGCGGGTGCAGGCTCGACTGCCGGCGCGCCCGCAGGATGAGCAGCCCCAGCAGCACGGTGACCCCCGCGGCGATGGCCGTATAGGCCATGATGTCGCCGTGCACGAGGGCCAGGATGGTGCCCGTGAGGAAGTCCATCCCGTTACCGACCCAGGTAAAGCCCTGGCGGCTGTGCCGCAGCTGGGTCAGCACCCCGAGGTGGTAGATGGCGAAGAGCGGCAGCACCAGGAAGAGGTTGGTCAGCGGGTCGACGCGCCGCTCGAAGTACCCGACGATCGGGCGCAGCACGGTGGGCGTCTCGCGGACTCGCGGCCTGGCTGGCATTGGAGAGCAGGAGCCTGCCACGGGCGTCGCGGGGGCGCGAGGCGTTGATGGCGCGCCGCGGGATGGCGTAGGGTCGCGCCAACATCCATGCGTTATTTCGTTCAGGCAGCGGGTCGCGAGCACGAGGTGGAGATCGCCACGCGACCGGACGGCACGGTCACCGCGACGGTCGGAGGGCGGCTCGTGGCGCTCGACGTGGTGACCTTCTCCGAGCGGGAGTTCTCCGTGCGCGTCGGGTCGCGGATGCTCGACATGACCATCGAGGGCTCCGCCCCGCTGCTCGGCGTGGTGGCCTCCGGGGCGCGCACCTACGTGCCGGTCGAGAGCGAGCGCATGCGCTTCGCCGCGCGCGCGAAGGGCACCGAGAGCTCCGCGAAGAGCCGCGACATCCGGGCGCCGATGCCCGGGCGGGTGATCAAGGTCTTCGTGGTCGAGGGGGAGAGCGTCGTCGACGGTCAGCCCATCATGATCGTCGAGGCGATGAAGATGGAGAACGAGGTGAAGGCCCGCGGGGTCGGCGTCGTGGCCAAGGTGCACGCGCTGGTCGGCGCCACCGTCGAGGCCAACGCCGTCCTCGTCAGCTTCACGTGATGCCGAACTCCTTGATCTTGTAGAGCAGCGCCCGGTGCGAGATCTCCAGTAGCTCCGCGGCGCGCGTGCGGTTGCCCTTGGTCTTCTCCAGCGCGCGGCGGATCAGGATCTCCTCGATGGTGCGCGTGGTCTTCTTGATGGAGTAGTTGCCCTTCTCCAGCTCCGCGGCGATGGGGTCCGAGGGCTCGCGGATCTTCCCCTCGAAGTCGTGCGGCTGCAGCGCGGTGCCCTCGCAGAGCACCATCGCGCGCTCCATGGCGTGCTCGAGCTCGCGCACGTTGCCGGGCCAGGGGTAGTCGCAGAGCAGGCGCATGGCCTGCGGGTCGACCCCGGTGATCTCCGTGCCGAGGCGCTCGTTGAAGCGGCCGACGAAGTGGTCGACGAGCAGGGGGATGTCCTCCTTGCGCGCCCGCAGCGGGGGGATCACCAGCGTCAGCACGTTGAGCCGGAAGAGCAGGTCTTCGCGGAAGCGGTTGGCCTTGGCCTCCTTGGTGAGGTCGCGCAGCGAGGCGGCCACCACGCGCACGTCGATCTTGCGGTCGATGTTCTCCCCGACGCGGCGGATGGTGCTCTCCTGCAGGGTGCGCAGGAGCTTCACCTGGAGCCCGAGCGGCAGGTCGCCGATCTCGTCGAGGAAGAGCGTCCCCCCGTCGGCCTCCTCGAAGAGGCCGCGCTTGTCCGCGTTGGCGTCGGTGAACGAGCCCTTCTTGTGGCCGAAGAGCTCGCTCTCGATGAGGTTCTCGTGGAAGTTGCCGCAGTTCACGGCGATGAAGGGCTTGGCCGCGCGGGGCGAGCGCAGGTGCAGCGAGCGCGCGACGAGCTCCTTGCCGACGCCGGTCTCGCCGTTGATGAGCACCGTGGTCTTGAAGGTCGCCACGCGCGCGATGGTCGCGAACATGGCCTTCATGGGCTCGCTGCGGGCCACCAGCTGGTCGAACTTGTGGTCGCGCGCGACCGCGGCCCGGAGCTCGCGGTTCTCCCGCCGCAGCGCCTCGCGCTCCTGCGCCTTGCGCAGCATGAACGCCAGGTCGCTCGGCGCGAAGGGCTTGGTGAGGTAGTCCTGAGCGCCCGCCTTGATGGCCGCGAGCGCGTCCTCGTTGGAGCCGTAGGCGCTCATCACCAGCACCGCCGTGGCGGGCCAGCGCCGCCGCAGCTCCAGCAGCAGCTCGAGGCCCGAGCGCCCGCCCGGCATGCGCACGTCCGTCACGACGTACTCCGCGGGCTCCTTCTCCATCGCCGCGATGGCCTCGTCCGCCCCGCCCACCGCGAGCACCTCGTGCCCCTGCTTGCGCAGGTGCGTCTTCAGCGCCAGCCGCAGGCTCTCCTCATCATCGACAAGCAAGACACGGGTCATCGATCCATCGCTCCATAAGGCATTTCGCGTAGGGTTCAGTATTCCCGGGGAGACAAGCAAGCCCTGCTTGGCTCGACCGGGCGACATTTCAGACAGGGTAGCGCCAACCGCGGTTGTCGGCGAAGCCATGGACCCGCCATCGCCGCGCGGCGCATCGGGCGTGGCCCCTCGGTTGCTGTAGCCCATCGGCACCGGCCACGCTGGCGAGTGTGTCTGGGATTGCTGTCCCGCGCCGCTGTCTGTATGGTTCGCGGCTGCGCAGGGTGTCCCCGGTTTTCTCGCTCAAGGAGCAGTGCGTTCCATGTCCCATTCCATTCGTCTTCGCGGTGCGATGCGCTGCGGCGTGGCCGTCGCGATGCTGGGTGTCCTCGGCCAAGGCTGTCTCGATCGCCCGGTGGCCGCGCCGGATACGCGGCTGCAGTCCGGGGTGAGCCTCGCCATCCAGAACAACGCCGTCGACTCGGTCGACATCCTGTTCGAGGTCGACAACTCCAACTCCATGGCCGCCAACCAGGCCAACCTCGCGCGCAACTTCACGGTGCTCATCAACCAGCTGGTGTCCCCGCCGGACCGCAACATGGACGGCACCGCGGACTACCCCCCGGTGAAGAGCCTCCACGTGGGCGTCATCTCGTCGGACCTGGGCACCCCGGGCAGCACCGTCCCGTCGTGCGCCAACAGCGACATCGGCGACGACGGCCTGCTCAACCCGATCCGCAACGGGCAGGCGATCCGCTCGCACCAGCCCTGGACCACCGCGCCCGCGGGCACCCGCCCGGCGCGCTGCACCACGGACCCCAACCAGTACCCGGCCTTCCTCACCTTCGACGCGGCGACCACCAACCCGGCGGAGTTTCGCGACGACTTCGTCTGCAACGCCTACCTCTCCACCAACGGCTGCGGCCTCGAGCAGCAGCTGGAGTCGGCGTACCGCGCGCTGGTGGTCCACAACCCGCGCGAGCAGGCGGGCAACATGGACCCCAACGCGGGCTTCGTGCGCCCCAACGCCGTGCTCGCCATCGTGATCGTCTCCGACGAGGAGGACGGCTCGACGCGCGACTGCCGCTACGCCGAGTCCGGCGTCGCCTGCACCGACGGCATCGGCGTCTTCGACAGCACCAGCGCCGCCTGGGCCAGCACCGACCTCAACCTCCGCTTCTACATGTACCAGCCCGGCTCCGCGCAGGACCCGACCTGGAACCTCGATCGCTACATGAACCCGCGCGTGCCCAACCGCGGCTTCACCTCGCTCAAGCCCAACCGCCCGGAGAACGTCATCTTCGCGGCCATCGCGGGCGTGCCCATCATGCTGCCGCAGACCCCGTCGGGTCAGACCGACTACGACGCCCTCCTCGGCCGCATGCCCGACGGCTCCGACGGCCTCACGACCATGTCCCCCGAGGGGCCGGTCTCGATGCGCCAGCGCAACATGGACCCGAGCTGCTCCACCCGCGTGGTGCCCGCCTGCCGCCGCGAGGGCAGCTCGTACGACCCGATGCGCCCCGCCTGCGACACCACGGTGCAGTACTTCGCGCTGCCGTCGCGCCGCATCGTCGAGGTCGCCCGGCGCTTCCAGGCCACCTACAACAACGGCTCGGTCAGCTCGATCTGCCGCAACGACTACACCGACGCGCTCACCCAGATCGTGCAGCGCATCCAGCAGCGCCTCACCGGCCGCTGCCTGCCGCGCGTGCTCGCCACGACGCGCACCACCTGCTGCGACGCCACCGGCCGCCCGCTGGGCTGCTCCACGGGCCCGCTCTGCGACGCCCGCGCGAACCCCACCGCGATCAGCGTGGGCTGCGAGGTGCGCGAGAAGCTCCCCAGCACCATCAACCCCGCCGAGTGGTGCACCGCCGCGCACGGCCGTCGCCGCGCGCCGGGCGCCGCCGCCACCGAGGGAGGCCGCGCGGTTTGCCTCGTGAGCCAGGTCGCCGTGCTCCCCATGATGACCGCCCCGGCCGGGTCGCACGGGTTCTTCTACGACACCACCGTCGACCCCGCGAACCCGAGCTGCACCCAGCGCATCTCGTTCACCGACGGCGACTCGGTCCCCACGGGCGCCGAGGCGACCATCGAGTGCGTGCAGTCGGACAACACCAGCACCTCGGCTGACGCCGGCCGCTAAGCCCCTCGCTCCCCGCTCGCCGGCTGCGCTACCGTTCGCAGCGATGGCCGACGAGCACCCCACCCGATACATCGACACCCGCCACGGCGCCCGCGTCGCGTACACCGTCATGGGTCGCGGCGAGCGCACCCTCCTCCTCGCCAACGGCCTCGGCGGCAGGCTCTACACCTGGCAGCCCCTGGTCGACGCGTTGCAGGACCACTACCGCATCATCACCTGGGACTACCGCGGGCTCTTCGACTCGACGCCCCCGGAGCGCCGCGCCCGCCTCAGCATCGCCGACCACGCGGAGGACGCCATCGCCGTGCTCGACGCGGAGGGCGTCGACCGGGCCGTCTTCTGCGGCTGGAGCATGGGCGTGCAGGTGAGCCTCGAGGCCGCGTCCATGTACCCCGAGCGCGTCGCGGGCCTGCTGCTCATGAACGGCACCTACGGCCACGTCTTCTCCTCGGGCTTACAGCCCTTCGTAAGATTCCCCTTCGCCGGCGCCTGGCTCAACGCCGTCGTCGAGACCGTCGCGGACCACTCGGAGCTCGCGCGCGCCATCGAGTTCGCCGCGCCCCGCGCCGTGATGCCCGCCGCCGCGCTCTTCTGGCTCATCTCCCGCGCGAGGCCCGCGCAGATGACCCCGGTGATGGAGCGCTACATGCGCGAGGTGTTCGACCCGCGCACCTTCCCCAACTACCTCCGGCTCTTCCAGGAGCTCGACGCGCACTCGGTGCTCCACCACCTGCGCGACATCCACTCGCCCGCGCTCGTGGTCTCCGGCGCCTGGGACTGGCTCACCCCGGCGTACCAGTCCCACGTCATCGCGAAGCGCCTCCCGGACGCCGAGGCGATCCACCTCCGGAGGGCCTCGCACTTCGTCCTGCTGGAGCGTCCGGAGGTGGTCGTACCGGCCACGAAGAGCTTCCTGAACACGCGCGCGAAGTGGTGACAGGGTATGTCCAGCCCGCCCTTGTGCGCGTGCGCGCGAAGGGCGAGGTTGGACCCATGGACAGCACCACGACGACGGTTTGGTTCGAGGGGTTCAGCGAGGCCGTGCGCGCGAAGGCGGAGGCCCTCTGCGGGCGCGACGGGGTGTTCGACGCGCGGCGCTCGGGGCGTGCGCTGAGGGCCTGCTGCGAGGGCGGCGACCGGCCGGCGTACCCGGTCGAGGTGCTCCTCTCGGACGACGGCGCGAGGGTGCTGCGGGCGCGCTGCGGCTGCGCGGCGGGCTCCACCGGGCGGTGCAAGCACGCGGCGGCGGTGCTGATGACCTGGGCCTCGCGGCCGTGGTCCTTCCACGACGCGAGCGCGGTGGGCGCCTCGCTGCGCCGGCGCTCGACCGAGTCCCTCGCGGCGCTTGTCGAGGAGATGGTGGCGCTGGCGCCGTGGCTCGAGCGGGTGGCCATGCCCGTGGCCCACACCGGCGAGCGGGCCCGGTCGGCGATGCGTCGGCACGGCACGGCGTGGGGTGCGGCGGGGGCCATCGCGTGGGAGCTCTCGGTGCTGAAGGCGAGGGGCGAGGCGCTGCTGGGGGTGGGTGACCTGGGCGGCGCGACGGAGGTGTTCCGTGGACTGGGCGAAGGGGTGCTGGAGGGCTACGCGGCGGTCGCGGGGCAGGATGGCGACGGCGCGCTGAGGGCGCTGGTGGTCGACGCCGCGAGGGGGCTCACCACGGCGCTCGCGCGCGCGAAGGACCGCGACCTGCGGCGCGAGGTGCTGACCGCGCTCTGGGCGGTGGCGCAGGGCGACCTGGCGTGCAGCGACGTCGGGGCGGCGGAGGAGATCCCCGAGGCGATCCTGCGCTACGCCGACGAGGCCGAGCGGGCGATGGTCGCGGGGTGGATCTTCGATCGGGCCTCGCGCGAGGGCTTCGCGGCCAACGACCCGCTGGCGTGGGCGACGATGCCCTTCGGGGCGCTGCTCTTCGAGCTGCTGCGCGAGGGCCTCGACCTCGACGAGGTGCTGCGCGGCCTGAAGGCCCTCGGCCGCTGGACCGAGCTGGTCGACGCGCTGCTGCTGCACGGCCGACGCGACGAGGCGGTGGCCGCGGCGTGGGAGTGCCCGACGACGGCGCTGCCCGCGGTGGCGGGGCTGCTCGCGCGCTGGGGCGTGACCGCCGACCTCGACGCGGCGGTGCGCGCCCGGCTGGAGCGCGACCCGAGCGAGGCGCTCTTTACCTGGTGGGGTATGCGCTGCCGGGCGCGGGGCGACGAGGCCGCGGCGAGGGCGTCGGCGGAGGAGATGCTGGGGATGTATCCGAGCGTGGCGCGCTGGGAGGCGCTGCGGGAGGAGACCCCCGAGGGAGAGCGGCCGGCGCTCCAGGCGCGGGTGGTGGCGGCGCTCGCGGCGCGCGGCGGGCGGCGGCCCGAGGCGGTGCGGGTGCTGCTGGCGATGGGCGAGCTCGACGCGGCGGAGGAGTGCACCCGCGGTGAGGCCACGGTGCCGGGCGCGGCGCACCCGGTGGTGTCGGGCGTGCGGCTCGCGGTGGCCGAGGCCGCGGCGGAGAAGCGCCCGGCGGTGGCGATGGCGATCTGGTCGGCGCACGTCGAGGCGCTGGTCGCGACGGGCGATCGGGCGCGCTACCGCGAGGCGGCGGGGTTCATCCGGCGGATGCAGGGGCTCGGCGTGGAGGAGTCGAAGGCGTGGGTGGCGTGGGCGAGGGAGACGCACCCGCGGAGGCGCGCGCTGCGGAGCGAGCTCACGGCGTAGAGCGCCAATCGGTTTGAAAGCAACGGGTTGGCGAGCGTGATGTCGAGTGCCCCCACCCTGCGCTGCCGCGCGCCCCTAACCCCCAAGGCCGA
>CBIHPK010000023.1:0-58730 GCA_966211675.1 uncultured Myxococcaceae bacterium | reverse complement strand
CAGAAGAAGCGGCGGATCTCCTCGGGGCCGTGCTCGACGGTGCGAACCAGCGTCGGAGGGAGCGCGCGGAGCTGAGGCTCGAGCGCGTCGACGAGGCGTCGGTTGGCCTCCGGGTCGGGCGAGTCGACCACCACGAACATCGTCGCGCTGCCGCCGCCCATGCGCGCCATCGCGCGGCGCAGCAGCCTCGCGCCGACGCTCTCCGAGGGCAGCAGCTCGATGAAGTCCTCGCGGAACTCCAGGTGCGAGGCCGTGAACGCGGAGAGCGCGATCACGATGAAGGTGCAGAGCAGCACCCGCAGCGGCCGGCGGGCGCCGAGGCGGGCGAAGTAGACCAGGGCGCGATCGATGTGCGGGAGCGGGGCGGCGGGCGGATCAACCATCGTGGAGTTCACCGGTGCAGGGGCTGTTCCGCGCGGAGGAGGGAGCGGAGGGGAGGTAACGGGGACTCAGGGCGCTCGGCGCAGGAGCCAGTCGTAGTACACGGTGGCGCCGGGCAGGGTCGGGATGGGGAGCGAGAGGCGGGCCTGGTCGTCGACGATGAAGCCGTTGGCGTGGAAGCGCTCGGCCACCTGCTGCGGCGTCGTGACGTGGTGGTCGTCGATGCCCTTGAAGCCGATGGCGAGGAAGGACACCTCCATCATCTTGTTGACCGCGGGCATCCCGAGCAGGAAGCGCCCGCCGGGCCGCAGCACGCGGCGCACCTCGGCCAGCGCCTTGTCGAAGTGGTGCAGGTGCTCGAAGGTCGAGAACGAGGCCACGAGGTCGAAGTGCGCGTCGGGGTAGGGGAGCTCGTAGACCGACCCCTGGCGCAGCTCGGACTTGAGCGAGAGCGCGTCGAGCACCCGCGTCGCCAGGGTCGGGTCGGCGTCGAGGTCGATGCCGTGCACCTCCTTCGCCACGCCGTGCAGCGGGACCTGCACCGCGCCGGAGCCGTAGCCCACCTCGAGCGCGCGCTCGAAGCGCAGGTCGCGGAGCATGCGCAGCCCGAGGTTGATGCGCTCTCGGAAGAGCCAGCCGGTGAGGGGGCGGCGGTAGTACCGGATCGGGTCCGTCGGACCGTTGGAGGGGAAGCGCTTGACGAGGTCGAGGGTGATCTCAGCGGCCATGGCGGGTCACAGTCTCCGTACGGTGGGATCGGTTCAAGCCGGGAGGCGCTCGACGACGATGCGAGCGAAGAGGCCCGTCGCGGAGTCGCCGGGGTGGATCGCGCGGTCGGCGGCGACCAGCGCGCGGGCGATGGGGCGAGGGATGTGCGTGTTGAGCCGGAGGCCGCCAGAGAGGAGGTAGAGCCACTTGTGGAAGGGCTCGCGCTTCACCACGCGGAGGGCGGGGAAGCTGCGCGCGAAGCGGGCGTCGGAGTCGCGGAAGACGCTGGTCGGCAGGCGGGAGTTGGCGCCCTCCAGGCGGCCGACGCCGGCGATGTTCCAGTCGTCGGGGTCGAGGAGCGAGGGCTCGTGGTGCAGACCCCGGTAGAACCACTGCCCGAGCGGGGTGAACCACGGCTCGATGAGCACGATGCGACCGCCCGGGCGGAGGACGCTCTGCGCGCCGCGCAGGAAGCCCTCGCAGTCGGGCAGGTGGTGGAAGACGTTGAAGGCCACGATGGCGTCGAGCGAGTCGGGGCCGAAGGACTCGGTGATCCTGCAGGCGTCGACCACGCGGTCGACGCGCGGCACCGGGACGCACTCGCTGGTGATGGTGTGCGGCGCGAACTCGCGGAAGAACCCGCCGCCCGAGCCGAGCTCGAGCACCCGCGGAAACTCCGCCGGGGGGATCTCCTCGAGGATGCGGGAGTACACGTCCCGGTATATCTCGTGGAGCAGTGGGTTGGCCCGGATGCGACCGGCGGCGTCCTCGATCTCGTGCTCTGCGTCAGCCATCGTCGTTGCTGCCGCCCACTACCACACCGATGCGGCCGCCGCACCAGCGCGACCGCTTCAGCCCAGCACCCGCTTGCGAGCCGCCTGCGCGATGTGCGGCGGCGCCCCGATGCCCTTGGCCATCTGCCGGATCGCCTCTGCCGAGCAGCCGGCCAGCGCCCGCACGCCGACGTCGTTGGGGGTCTTGGGGTTGCGCGCGAGGGCCTCCGCCACGCCCGGTCGCCCCATCCACTCGGGGCGTTCGGAGATCAGCTTCAGCAGCTCCGGGGCGGCCTGCGGGTTGCGCGCGAGGCTCACCACCTCCTCGATGCTCATGCGCGGGTTCTTCAGCACGTGCGGGTGCAACGATCGGTTGCGATCGCGCAGGGCCGCGGCGCGCTCGTCACGGCCGCCGTGCTGGGCGAGGCGCATCTTCTCCGCGGACGAGAGCGAGTCCCAGGCCTGCACCACGTCGGCCGACGAGTCCGAGCGCTCGGCCGTCGACCGGCCGTCGACCCGCTCGTGCCGCGGCGCCCCGGCTCCCGCGGCGTCGGGGCCCAGCGAGCTCACCAGCCCTCGCAGCTCGCCGATGGCCTGCGCGTTCATCGCCAGCGCGAGCCCCTGGCCCGGGGTCACCGCCAGCACCTCGCCCTCCAGCGACACGGTGCGCCCGTCCGGGGCGACGATCTCCAGCGCGCACCGGGCGCCGAAGGCCAGCTCCGTCGGCGGTGGCGCCAGGACGTAGAGGCCGCCGCGTTCGATCTGGGTCTCGAGGTCGCGGCGCAGGTCGTCTCGGCGCGCGTAGGTGACGCGGTAGTGGTCCATGGAAGGGGTCAGGAGTCCATTGCATCACGCACCGGGCGCGCTGTCCGCTGGGATCGCTCCCTCGGCGTGACGGGTGCCCAGGATATGCAGCGCCGCGGCCACCGCGCAGAGCGCCGCGCCCGAGTGCCACATCACCGCGCCGCCCAGTCGCTGGCGCACCGCCGGACCGATGAGCGGCGCCAGCAGCGAGGCGCCCGCCCAGCAGAGCGAGTAGGCGCCCTGGAAGGTTCCGCGGCGGGAGGGCGGGGCGATGTGGGCGACGAAGGTCGGCGCCGCGCTGGAGAACGCCACCTCGCCGAGCGACACCACCGCCATGCAGACCGCGAAGCCCAGGCGGTCTCGCGCCGACGCCGCCAGCACCGCCGCGGCCCCGACCAGCAGCGCCGCGAGGGTCAACAGACGCCACGCGGGTTGACGCCTCGTGAGCCGAAGGAACACCGGCTGCAGCACCACGATCACGACCCCGTTGAGCGCCGCGACGAGCCCGACGTCCGTCACCGCGAGACCGCGGGCGCGCTCCTGCAGCGGCAGCGTCACGAAGGACTGGAGGAAGACCAGCAGCACCAGGAACTGCCCCAGCGCGAAGGGGAGGAAGCGAGGGTCGGCGAAGGCGCGAGGGAGGTTGGCGAGGGCGGCGTCGTGGTGCCCCGGCGCGGTGGGCGGGCGGCTCTCGGGGAAGAGCGCGTAGACGATCGCGGTGAGCGCGAGGGTGGTGGCCGCGTCGCCGACGAAGAGCCAGAGGTAGCCGTGGCGGCTGAGGGTTCCGCCGAGGAGCGCGGCGGCGGTGAAGCCCAGGTTGACGGCCCAGTAGAAGTACCCGAAGGCGCGGGCGCGATCGGCGGCGGGCACGACGTCGCTGACCGCGGCGGTGAGCGCAGGGCCGTAGCCGCTGGTGGCGCCGTGGGCCAGCGCGGCGGCGGCGATGAGGGGCCCCGCGGGCGCGACGCCGAAGAGGAGCAGCACGACGGCGCTGGCGGACGACGCCACCAGGATGGTGCGGCGGCGACCGTAGCGGTCGCTGGCCCAGCCGCCGAGCGAGGAGCCGAAGAGGCCGCCCAGGCCGTAGAGCGAGAGCACCGCCCCCGCGCGTGCGTCGCTGTAGTGATGGTGCTCGGTGAGGAAGAGCGGCAGGAAGGTGAGCACGAAGCCGCCCAGGCGGTTGATGAACTGCCCGAGCCAGAGCACCCAGTAGGCGCGAGGGAGACCCAGCGGCGCGGCGATGAACGGAGGCGCGACGGATGCCATTGGGGGACGCGCCGGGGCGTGCGGCGGACGCTACCACGACGCCCGCTCGAGGCGCCGCAGACCCGCGCGATGCGCGCCTCGCGAGCACGCCGTGCGCGGCGCGGATTGACCTCCGCGGCGCGAGGCGCGACCGTGCGCCCGGACACCGGGCATCGGAAGGAATCAATCATGACGACGCTGACCGGGCGCGAGCAGCAGGACATCGAGCGCGCCAACCAGTCGGGGCTCACGCCCGTGTTCTTCGTCCACGGACTCTGGCTCCTGCCGAGCAGCTGGGAGCCTTGGCGGAGGCTCTTCGAGGAGCGGGGCTACGCCACCGTCGCGCCGGGCTGGCCGGACGATCCGGAGACGGTGGAGGAGGCGCGCGCGCACCCCGAGACCTTCGCGAAGAAGGGCATCCGGGTCATCACCGACCACTACCTCGAGGCCATCGCGAAGCTCGCGAAGAAGCCCGCGGTGGTGGGGCACTCCTTCGGGGGAATGATGGCGCAGAAGATCGCCGGGGAGGGCGCCTCGGCGGCGACGGTGGCGATCGATCCGGCGCCGTTCCGGGGGGTGCTGCCGCTGCCGGTGTCGGCGCTGAAGTCGGCGTTTCCGGTGCTCGCCAACCCGGCCAACTACGGGCGCGCGGTGACGCTCACCTTCGAGCAGTGGAAGTACGGCTGGGGCAACGCCCTCCCCGAGCCCGAGGCGAGGGAGCTCTACGAGCGCTTCCACGTGGCCGGGGCGGGGCTGCCGCTCTTCCAGGCCGCGACCGCGAACATCAACCCTTGGACCGAGGACCGGGTCGACACCACCAACCCCGCGCGCGGCCCGCTGCTGCTGATCTCCGGCGAGAAGGACACCACCGTGCCCTGGGCGGTGGTCTCCGCCGCCTACGATCGACAGAAGCGCAACCCGGGCGTCACGGAGATCACCCCGATCCCTGGCCGCGGCCACTCGCTCATCATCGACAGCGGTTGGAGGGAGGTCGCCGAGATCGCCGTGGCCTTCGTCGAGAAGCACGCGGCGAAGTAGTGCGCTCGCCGTGAAGGGCCGCGCCGGGCTCGCCTTCGCGCTCGCGGCGTACGGCGCCTGGGGCGTGATCCCGCTCTACTGGCGGCTGCTGTCGTCGCTCTCGCCCGTGGAGATCCTCGCGCACCGGGTGGCGTGGTCGCTGGTCTTCGTGGGCGCGCTGGTGCTCGCGATGGGCGCCCGCGGCGACCTGCTCACCGCCCTGCGCGACCGCCGAGTCCGCGCACTGCTCTGCGCCTCCAGCCTGCTCATCGGCGTCAACTGGGTGGTCTTCATCGCCTCCATCCAGATGCACCGGCTCAGCGAGGCGAGCCTCGGCTACTTCATCAACCCGCTGGTCAACGTCGCCCTCGGCGTGGCGGTCTTCCGGGAGCGCCTCCGCCCCTGGCAGAGCGCGAGCATCGCCTCGGCGCTCGTCGGCGTCGGGGTCCTCGTCGCGTCCAACGGCGCCTTCCCGTGGATCGCCTTCGCCCTCGCGTCGACCTTCGCCGCGTACGGGCTCCTCCGCAAGGTCGCGCAGGTGCCCGCGACCGTCGGCCTGCTCGTGGAGACGCTGGTGCTCTCGCCGCTCGCGCTCTCGTACCTCGCCCACCTCGCGTCGTCACACGCGGGCGCCTTCGCCCGGGGGCCGTCGACCCTCGCGCTGCTCGCGCTGTCCGGCCCGATCACGGCGGTGCCGCTCGTCTGGTTCGCGCGGGCCGCCCGGGCGCTGCCCCTCAGCACCCTCGGCATCGTCCAGTACGTGGCGCCGACGCTACAGTTCCTGATCGCGGTGTTCGTGCTCGGAGAGCCGATGCCCGCGGGGCGCTGGGCGGCGTTCGGGTTCATCTGGCTGGCGCTGGTCGTCTTCGGCGTCGACCTCGTGCGCGCTCATCCCTCGTCGGGCTCGGCGCGCACCACCTCGGCGTAGGCGTGGGCCATGATGGTCTCCGCGGCGTCGAGGGCGCGCGCGTCCGTGGTGGCGGTGCGCAGCGCGACGATCTCCCCGCCCGGCAGCGGCGTCTGTCGCAGCAGCAGCGCCGCCGCGCGCACGGCCTCCGGCACGCTCTCGTCCGTGGACAGGGCGGCGAGGTGGTCCATGTACGAGCGGCCGTAGGCCTCGGGCGGAGGGTCGAGCGTCGCGAGCCGGCCGTTGAGCGCCACGCCCGCGGCGCGCCGACACCCGGCGAGCCCCGCCCGCCCGTTGTGCGCGGCATAGGCCCGCTTCGCCTGCTCGAGCTCCCCGAGCGAGGCCCGCAGCCACTCGCGCGGCGAGTACCGGTAGAGCCAGTGCTCCGGGTCGCGGTCGCGCACGATGCTAGCGCCCGACGATCGAGTCGAGCGCGGAGGCGTGGGCCTCGCGCATCTCGTCGAGGCCCCACGAGGCGACGCCCTCCAGCGAGAGCGACGCGCCTCCCACCCGGCCCAGGAAGGAGCACGGGATGCTCGACTCGCGCACCCGCTGCTGGAAGAGCCCCAGCACGTAGGGCGTGACCGACACCACCACGCGCGACGGGTCCTCTCCGAAGAGACCGCCCGGGGTCACCGCGTACTCCGCGGGCAGCGTGAGCTCGGCGCCCGACTGGCCCAGGATGCAGGCCTCGGCGAGCGCCACGAGCAGCCCCCCTTCGGCGCAGTCGTGCGCCGACGCGAGCAGCCCCTCCCTCGCCGAGCGCACCAGGAAGCCCTGCAGCGCCGCCTCCGCCGCGAGGTCGATGGAGGGCGGCCGGCCGCACACCTTCCCGGTGCGGCGGGTGAGCCACTCGCTGCCGCCGAGGCGATCGTCGCCGCGCGGACCGAGCACGAAGACGTGGTCGCCCGCCGTGCGGAAGCCCGCGCCCACGACGTCGCTCACCTTCTCGAAGAGACCCACCGCGCCGATGGTCGGCGTGGGCAGCACCGCGCGAGGACCGCCCTGCTCGGTGGTCTCGTTGTAGAGGCTCACGTTGCCGGACACGACCGGGACGCCGAGGGCCTTGCAGGCGTCGGCGATGCCGTCGATGGCGTCGCGAAACTGCGCCATGATCTCCGGGCGCTGGGGGTTGCCGAAGTTGAGGCAGTCCGTGAGCCCGATGGGCGTCGCGCCCACGCAGGCGAGGTTGCGGCACGCCTCGGCCACGGCCATCGCGGCGCCGGTGCGCGGGTCGAGCTCGCAGAAGCGGCCGTTGCAGTCGCTCGACATGGCGATGAGCTTCTCGCGGCGGCCTCGCTCGTCCTCGCAGTAGAGGCGCACCACCGCGGCGTCGCCCTCGCCGGGGCGCACCATGGTGCCGTCGCGGACGATGTGGTCGTACTGGCGGTAGATCCACGCGCGGCTGCCGACGTTGGGCGCCGAGAGCAGCTCCAGAAGGTCGGAGCGCGCGTCGAAGGCGAGGCCCGTCGCGTCGACGCCGTAGCGGTCCATGAGCCTCGGGTCGTCCACGCACGGGCGGGTGTAGACCGGCGCCGCGTCGGTGAGCAGGTCCACCGGGAGGTCGACCGCCACGGGCGGGTCGTCGGGCCACGGCTCACCGGAGAGCGGGTCGTAGCCGGGCGTGGCGCGCACCACGAAGCGGCCCGTGTCGGTCACTCGGCCGACCACCTGGGCGTCGAGGTCCCACTTCGCGCAGATGTCGAGCACGCGCTGCTCCTCGCCGGCGCGCGCGACCATGATCATGCGCTCCTGCGACTCGCTCAGCAGGATCTCGTAGGGCGTCAGGTGCCTCGCCCGCCGCGGCAGCCGATCGAGCCAGAGCTCGACGCCGTTGCCCGCGCGCGAGGCCATCTCCACGGTGCTCGACGTGAGGCCCGCGGCACCCATGTCCTGAATGCCCTCCAGCACGTCCGCGGCGAAGATCTCCAGGCAGCCTTCGAGGAGGAGCTTCTCCATGAAGGGGTCGCCCACCTGCACCGTCGGGCGCTCGGCCTCCTCACCCTCCTCGAACTCCGCGCTCGCCATGGTGGCGCCGTGGATGCCGTCGCGCCCGGTGCGCGCGCCCACGTAGAGGATCGGGTTGCCCACGCCCTTCGCCTGGCCGAGGAAGAGCCGGTCGCTGCGGCAGAGCCCGAGCGCGAAGGCGTTGACCAGGATGTTGCCGTTGTAGGCCGCGTCGAACTGCACCTCGCCGCCCACCGTGGGGACGCCGAAGGCGTTGCCGTAGCCCGCGATGCCCGCGACGACGCCGCGCAGCAGGCCCGGCGTGCGAGGGTGGGAGGGCTCGCCGAAGCGCAGCGAGTCCATCACCGCGACGGGCCGCGCGCCCATGGTGAACACGTCGCGGAGGATGCCGCCGACCCCGGTCCCGGCGCCCTGGTAGGGCTCGATGAAGGACGGGTGGTTGTGCGACTCCATCTTGAAGACCACCGCCCAGCCGTCGCCGATGTCGACCACGCCGGCGTTCTCGCCCGGGCCGTGGATCACCCTCGGCCCCTTGGTGGGCAGCCGCTTCAGGTGGACGCGCGACGACTTGTACGAGCAGTGCTCGGACCACATCACCGACAGCACCCCCAGCTCGGGGAAGGTCGGCGTGCGGCCGATCGCCTTCAGGGCGATGGCGTACTCGTCGTCGGTGAGCCCGTGCTCACGGGCCAGTTCAGGGGTGACCGCGGGTTCGCGCGACATGGCTGTGGGGACCGGTCCTCTCAGCGCGCGAGGGCGGCGCGCACGGCGGAATGGAAGAGCAGGCGGCCGTCGGTGCCGCCGAGGATGGGCTCGGCCATGCGCTCGGGGTGCGGCATGAGCCCGAGCACGTTGCGCCTCGGGCCGCCGTAGAGCCCGGCGATGTCGTGAAGCGAGCCGTTGGGGTTCGCCGGGAGGCGAGCGTCGGGCGTCGCCGCGGGGACGTAGCGGAAGGCCACGAGGGACTTCGTCTCCAGCGACTGGAGGGTCGCCTCGTCGGCCTGGTAGCGGCCCTCGGCGTGGGCGACGGGCAGGCGCAGCACGCGACCGCGCAGGTCTTGAGTGAAGGGGCCGTCGGCGTCGACGCGGACCAGCACGTCGCGGCACTCGAAGCGGAGGTGCGCGTTGCGGGTGAGGGCGCCGGGCAGCAGGCCCGCCTCGGTGAGGATCTGGAAGCCGTTGCAGATGCCCAGCACGAGCCCGCCGCGCTCGGCGTGGCGGCGGACGTCGGCCATCACCGGGGCGAAGCGGGCGATGGCGCCGCAGCGGAGGTAGTCACCGTAGGAGAAGCCGCCGGGCAGCACCACGAGGTCGGTGCCCGCGGGGAGCGACGGGGTCTTGTGGAAGACGTAGGAGGTCTCGACCCCGACGACGTCACGCAGCGCGTGCAACGCGTCGAAATCGGCGTTCGATCCCGGGAACTGAACCACCACCGCGCGCATCGACGGCACCAACTCTCCTGTGGGAGGGACGCGCGAACCCTAGTGGCTCCCACGCCCCCCGCGCAAGCGCAGCCTTGCCAGGTCGCGGCGCTCCTCGATCTGCGCTATGGCGCGAAGCCTTCCCCGATGGCCGACCCCACGACCAGCGACCCCGCTCGCGACCGAATGCTCCACGGACCGCTCGCCTGGACGGTGCTCCGCTTCGGCGTGCCGCTCGCCGCCGCGATGGTGCTGCAGGTCGTCTTCAACCTCGTCGACCAGTACATCATCGCGAGGCTCCCCCCCGCGCTCTCCGACGCCTCGCTCGACGCGCTCGGCATCTGCGACATGGTCGCGGCGCTCGGGACCATCCTCTCCTACGGGGTCTCCTCGGCGACGGCCACGCTCGTCTCGCAGGCCCGCGGCCGCGGAGACCAGCGCGCGGTGGCGGAGATCGCCTGGGGCAGCGTCGGTCTCGTGACCCTGATGGGCCTCGCCTTCGGCGCGGTGGCCATCCTCGGCGCGGACGTGATCGTGCACAGCCTGCTCGGCGCCAAGGGGCTCGTGCGCCAGCTCGCCGGGGACTACCTCCGGGTCATCGTCGGCGGGATCGTCACCGTGTTCGTGATGTTCCAGGTGACGGCGGTGCAGCGCTCCATGGGGCACTCGAAGCTGCCGCTCGCGGTCTTCGCCTCGGGCAACCTGCTCAACCTCTTCCTCGCGGTGCTGCTGGTCTACGGCGCCGGCCCCGCGCCCACGGTCTTCTCCTGGGGCCCCCCCATCGCCGCCGCCCTCGGGCTCCCCCGCTGGGGCGTCGTCGGCGCCGCCTGGGCGACGGTCATCGCCCGCGCGGTGGTCATGATCGTCCCGCTGCTGCTCCTGCGCCGCGAGCTCCGCGTGAGCACGCACCGCGCGCCCTTCCTTCCGTCGCGCGCCATGCTGGGCCGCCTCGTCTCCCTCGCCTGGCCGACCAGCACGCAGTTCGCCGTGCGCATCGGGGCGGTGCTGCTGGTCATCGCGCTGGTGCACCACTTCTTTACCACCCCGGGTAACAGCGACGCGGGCACCGCCTACGCGCTCTGCCTCCGCATGGAGACCATGGCGCTCTTCGTCTCCATGGGCTGGGGCGGCGCCGCGCAGACCCTCGTCGGCACCAACATCGGCGCCGGGCTCTACGAGCGCGCCCAGCGGGCGGCCTGGATCACCGGCGCCTACAACGTCCTGACGATGCTCGGGCTGGCGGTGCTCTTCATCGGCGCGGGGGAGCATTTCCTGCGCTTCTTCACCTCGCAGGAGCACATCGTCCAGCGAGCGAAGGACTACCTCGCGGTGGTGGGGCCCTCGTACATGGCCTTCGGCTTCGCGATCGTGCTGGGCAACGCCCTGGTCGGCGCCGGCGCCACGAGGCTCGCGCTGCGCATCGACCTGGTGCTGGTGCTCGCGGTGCAGGCTCCGCTGATGCTGGTGGTGACGGCGCTGCTGCACGCCCCGCCCTCCGGGCTCTGGGCCGCGGTGGTCGGGGTCAACATCGTGAGCGCGCTCGTCTACACGGTCGTCGCTCGCAACGAGGCCTCATGGCGAAGCTTCAAGGTCTGATCGCCCTCGGGCTCCTCGGCGCGCTCGCTCCCGGCTGCCGATGGTGGAGCCGGAGGCATCCCCACGCTCGCCCGGCCGCGGTGCGAGACGTGGCGACGGCCTGCTACGACGCGCGCTTCGTGACCGGTCAGCGCATCCAGCGACGCCTGGAGGGAGAGCACCCCGCGGTGGCCGGAACCGCCGGCTCGCGGGTCTTCACCTGGCGCTCGGCGCAGGGGGTCTTCGGCTGGTGGGAGGGCATGAGCGCCCCCGCGCAGCTCGCCGACGGGGCCGTCGCCGAGGGGCCGACCGTGGTGGTGCGCCGGGGCGTGGCGCTGGTGGGCTGGGTCGACGGCCGGGGCGCGGTGCTCCGGACGCTGGCGCAGGACGCGGCGCTGGGAGCGCCCACGCGCTGGGAGGGC
Source organism: uncultured Myxococcaceae bacterium (assembly GCA_966211675.1). Classification (GTDB taxonomy): domain Bacteria; phylum Myxococcota_A; class Polyangia; order Polyangiales; genus SCUS01. The sequence goes on along the minus strand of CBIHPK010000023.1, from coordinate 47,509 downwards.
GCGACGCACGCTTCGGTCGCGACCGCCGGGGACTACGCGCTGTGGGTGGCGCAGCTCGGGGAGGGCGGAGCGCTCGCGGCCCGCGGGCTCACCGACGCGACCGTGCGTTCCATCGCGCCGGGGGGATCGGGCCCCGCGGTGGCGGCGCTGCCCGACGGCTTCGTGGTGGCGTGGACCGCGCGAAAGGGCGACGCTTCGGTGCTGCGCGGCCGGGCCCTGGCGCTCGACGGGAGCCCCCGGGCGGAGGCCTTCGAGGTGCAGCGGGCGACCGGACCGATGGGCGCCCCGAGCCTCGACCGGGCGGCGTCCCGGCTGCTCTTCGCGTGGAGCGACCACCGATCGGGCGACGCCGGGTTGCACGTGGTTGCGACGGACCTCTCCGGCGTGGCGGCGGGGCCTGCGCAGCGGCTGTCGATCCGTTACACGGACGAGTCCAGGGCCTCGGTGGCGGGGGCGGGGCGGGGCTTCGGGGTGGCCTGGTCGGAGCCCGTGGCCGGGGCGGCGCCTCGGTCGTACCTCGCCAGGGTGGACGCGCGCGGTCGGAGGCTCGGGTCGGCGATGCGCGTGGCCGTGGAGGACGACTCGGGGATGGCGCAGCCGTCGCTGCGGTGGGAGCGTGCGGGCTTCGTGCTGGCGATGGCCCGCGCGGACGGGACCCTGGAGCTGCGGCGCACGGGCCCGCTGGGCTGCGACGAGCCGCTGGAGTGAGCCGATGGCATCGAGGCGCGAAGAAGACACCTGGCGGCTGATCGCGGTGCTCCAGAGCACCGGGGCGCTGGGCTCGTCGCTGGCGTTGAAGCTCTACGAGACCGCGGTGGGGCTGCACCTCGAGCGCAAGGAGTCGGCCTCGCTGGCGGGCGACGACGGCGTCGGGACGGTGCGAGCCGTGGGCCGAGAGCTGCTGCTGGGGGTCATCAGCGGGCCGGGCTTCGAGGCGCAGATCGACACCGCCTCGGGGCGCTGCACCGTGAGCTACATCGTGACCCGGGAGGGCCTCGCGCACGCCGAGGAGGAGATCGCTCGCCAGCGCGAGGAGGTCCAGCGCTGGAACTGACGCGGCGACCACGGTTGACCCGCGGGGCCGCAGGATCTAATCGAACCGCTCCCTACAGACCCTGAAGTGCTTCGAGGAGAGACCACGTGGCCGGAGTGATCGAGATCAAGTCCGCGCGAGAGATCGACGACCTGCGGGCGTCGTGTCAGATGGCCGCGGAGACCCTGCTGATGGTGGGGGAGAAGCTCCGCCCGGGGATGACCACCGACGAGATCAACACCCTCGTCCACGAGGACACGATCCGACGCGGGGCCATCCCCTCGCCGCTGAACTATCACGGCTTCCCGAAGTCGGTCTGCACGAGCGTCAACGACATCGTGTGCCACGGCATCCCGAGCGCCCAGAAGCTGCGCCCCGGGGACATCATCAACGTCGACGTGACCACCCTCTTCAACGGCTATCACGGCGACACCTCCGCGACCTTCTACATCGGCGAGCCCTCCGCCGAGGCGAGGCTGGTCACCGAGGTGGCGCGCCAGAGCCTGGAGGTCGGCATCGCGGTGGTGAAGGACGGCGCCCGCATCGGAGACATCGGCACGGCCATCCAGGAGTACGCCGAGAAGCAGGGCTGCTCGGTGGTGCGGGACTTCGTGGGGCACGGCATCGGGAGGAAGTTCCACACCGAGCCGCAGGTGCCGCACTACAAGCCGGGGCGCGACGCGGCCAACCCCCGCATGCGGGCGGGCATGACCTTCACCATCGAGCCGATGATCAACCTCGGCACCTGGGAGGTGGACGTCGACCCGAAGGACAAGTGGACCGTGCGCACCCGCGACCGTCGGCTGAGCGCGCAGTTCGAGCACACCATCGTGGTCACCCGCACCGGCTGCGAGGTGCTCACGCGCCGCTCCCGCCCGCTCGCCAACAGCGAGAACGTCGACCTGCTCCTCGCCAACGGCTGATCCAACCATCCCCGATGGACGACCGACTCGCCCGCTACGTCACCAACCTCGACCGCGAGGTCTTCGCCCTGCGCGACCTCCCGGAGGAGGTCATCGCGGTGCTCTTCGCGTACTACTCGCGCTCCCGCGACGACCTGCGCACCAACCTCCGACGGCTGCTCGACGACCGCGAGCTCGACCTGCTCGCCGCGCCCGCCGCCGCGTCGCCCACGCTGGGCTCGGCGCAGGAGAAGGCCCGCGCCTTCCACGAGAAGTGGGTGGTGGGCTACGGCCACTCGTCGGTGGCCGAGCACGCGGTGGTGCACCTCGCCGTGGAGCGCTGCTCCATCCTCGCGGCCAAGTCCCTGGAGGAGGCGCGGCTCGCGGCCTTCACCGAGAAGTCGACCCGCTACGTGCGCTTCGACGAGGGCACGCTGGTCACCGACATCGGCCTGCCCGCGCCGCTGGCCGAGAGCTACGAGGCCCACGCTCGGCGGCTGCTCACCGTCTACGAGCAGCTCGCCGACCGGGTCGAGCACTCGCTCGCCGCCCGCTACCCCGTGCCCGAGGGGGCCAACCCCAGGGCCCACGCCGGCACCCTGCGCGCCCACGCCTGCGACCTGCTGCGGGGACTGCTGCCCGCCGGCGTCCCGACCAACGTGGGCGTCACCATCAACGCCCGCGTGCTCGAGCAGCACATCGGCAAGATGCTCGGGTCGCCGCTCGCGGAGGTGCGCCGCATCGCCGGGTCCATGCGCGACGAGGCCTCGGCCATGGTGCCGACGCTGCTGAAGTACACCTCGCCGTCGCTTCACCGCGACAGCGCGTACGAGCGGGTCATGCGCGCCCACGGCGCCCTGCACGCGCTCCCCGAGCGCCAGGAGGACGCGCTCGTGCGCCGCCTCGACCACAGCCCCGACCCGCTGCGCACGCTGGCGACGGCTGTGCAGTGCGAGCTCTTCGGCGCCTCCTGGCGGCAGGCCTGGCACGCCGCGCACGACCCCGACCACGCCCTCTCCCTGGTGCGCGCGTACCTCGGCGACCGTGGCCCCCACGATGCCCCGCTGCGGGCCCTGGAGCAGGTGCAGTTTCGCTTCGAGGTGTGCTGCGACTACGGCGCCTGGCGCGACCTGCAGCGCCACCGGATGGTCTCCGCCACCACGCCCCGGCTCGGAACCCGCGAGGGCTACGTCCTCTCCGAGGAGCTCGACGCCATGGGCTTCGGCCCCGCGGTGCGCGAGGCGCTGGAGTCCATCGTCGAGCCCCACCGGGCCATCGCCGCCGCGCACCCGTGGGAGGCGCAGTACCTCGTGCCGCTCGCTTACCGTGTCCGGTATGTGCTGCAGGCCAACCTGCGCGAGCTCTTCCACCTCATCGAGTTGCGCTCGGCGCGGCAGGGCCACGAGGCCTACCGCAAGGTCGCCCAGGCCCTCGGCCGAAGCGTCACCGAGGTGTGCCCCTGGCTGGCCGAGCACCTCCGCGCGGACTACGCGGCGTATCCCTTCGCTCGCCACTGAGCCTCACGGCGCCCACGGCTGACGGCGGCCCGTCGTCGCCTGGCGGAGGGAGCGCGAGTACCCCTTGCGACCGCTGGGGCGCGCGCCGACGCCTCGAAGCCGTCCGCCTGAGCACCGCGGGGCCTCGCGGCGAGTGCTTCACGGCGTCGGGGTGAGGGCATCGAGGCGTCGGTCGAGCACTTCAAGACGTTGATGCGAGTCCTTCGGACCGTAGCCCGCGTGGCTGCGGTCAGGTCGTCCGACGACGACGGCGCGCCACGACGACGGCCGCGAAGCCCGCCAGCATCCACGCCTCGTGCGACGCTCCGCGCTGCGACCACGGACGCGCCGAGCAGACCGCGCCGCCGTCCGGGGCACCGCCCGCGTCGGTCGCGGCCGGCGCGTCGGCGGCCGGAACGTCCGTCGTCGGCGTCACGGATCCCACGTCCGTAGCGGAGCGCGGCACGTCGCGACCCGCGTCGGCGACGGCAACGTCGGCAGTCGCCGCGTCGACAGCAGCGACGTCGGGTGGGGCGGCCGCGTCGACAGCAGCGACGTCGGGTGGGGCGGCCGCGTCGACGACCGCGACGTCGGGCGCGGCGGTCGCGTCGACGACCGCGACGTCGGCCGCGGCAGGCACATCCACGGTCGGGGCGACGTCCGCCGCTCCCGTGTCAGGGAGCATGAAGCCCGCATCGATCGCCCCCGGAACGTCGGCGCCCGCGTCCAGCACACCCGCGTCGGTGACCGGACCCGAGGTGGAGTCGATCAGTCGCGCGATCGCCCGGACGGCGCTGTAGCCGTAGTCGAACTCCGTCGAGGCGACGAGGGTCTGCCCCGAGGTGTTGGCCGCCACCGAGACGCTGAGCGCGGGCAGGGTCGTGATGGGTACCGGGGCGGGGTCGATGAGCGCGCCCGCGAAGCTCACCCGCTGGACGGCGAGCGCGCCGTCGGACGGCTGATAGACCAGCACGTGCTTGACCCCGTCGGAGACCTGCCAGTACGAGCCGCGCAACGGGCCGAAGGTGCGCGGGGTGGCGTCGAGGACCTCGCCCGTCGGGCGCACCAGCGCGCCCTGGATCCCGCTGGCCGTCAACCAGGTGAGGAGGTAATTGCCGCCGCCGTAGGAGATGTTCGACCGGACGCCGGTGATCGGCATCGGGCTCAGGCGGCGCGGCGACGCGTCGAGGAGGTCTCCGTCGGCGCTGATGCGCACGCCGTAGCCGTTGGCGACGACGAAGTAGTTGGTCCCGTCGAAGGCGCCGTGAGGCGAATACGAGGAGGCGTATTCGGGCGAGGTGCCGGCGGGCGCGGTCTGCCACGCCAGCGGCGTCGGGTAGAGGTCGAGCACGGTGCCGTCGGGCGCGACGCGAAGGGCGCTGAAGCCGGTGCTCGCAGGCACGAAGAACAGGTTGTTGGCGCCGCCCCGCACGAACTGGAAATCGACGGTCGAGATGGTCGCGCCCCCCGCGTAGGGGATCGACGCGCCCGTCGTCGGGCCGGCGGCGGTGAAGTGCAGCGCGTTCAGCGGGCGGGGCGCGTATGACCATCCCTCGCCCAGCAGCGCGTAGTCGGTGCCGGTGGCGAGCAGGCCAAGGAACCGGATGGGGTCGCCCCCCACGAGGGCGCGCGAGCCGAGCGCGATCGACGCGCGGTCGACGACGACGCCGGCCGGGCTGACGCGGGTCGCGAAGAAGCTGCTCGCCACATAGCGCGTCGGCCGCCGCGCCCAGGCGACGACGAAGTTGGTCCCGTCCCAGGTGGAGAGCAGATCGGCCTCGAGGTAGGTCGTCACCGAGAGCGGTGCCGCGGGCGACGTCGCGTGCCCGTCGGGTCCGAGGTGGGCGGTGAAGGAGGTCGCGTCGCCGCTCCAGATCCAGAAGGCCTGCACCCCGGCGGGGCCCGCGACGAGGTGCGGCACGCCGCTGCCGTGCGGCGACGCGACCTCGATCGTGCGCGGGGCGGCGTCGAGGATTGCGCCCGTGGGGCTCACGCGCACCGTGCCGAAGGGCGTGGACTGCCAGCTCACGAGGTAGTTGGCGCCGTCCCAGGCGACGGCCGGCTGCGCCGGGGTGCTGATCGCGCCCAGGACCAGCGGGGCCGTCGCCGGGCTGCCGCTCGGCGGGATCAGCGCGCCGTAGATCCCCGGGGCGCGCGAGCCGGCGCCCGCGGTGGCGTTCCACACGAGGAGCGCGTTGGTGCCGTCGGAGGCGAGCTGCGGCGTGATGCGGTTGGAGGCGGCGGCCGTGGCCGTCTGGGGCGTCGCGTCGATGGCGGTGCCGTCGGGGCGGAGGCGCAGGAAGAACACGTCGGCCGGGCCCCCGAGGGGCGAATCGCTCCAGGCGATCACGTACCCCGCGGCCGTGGCCACCACCGTGGGGGTCTGCGCCGTCGCGGGGAGCAACGACAGCCGGGAGGCGAGCGCGCCGGTCGCGTCGAGCCGGGCCGCGGATGGTCCCGCCACGATCACGCAGCCGTCCGCGCGACAGGCCAGCTGGTACGGCGCGAAGGTGGCGGACGGCAGCACGTTGCGGGGCGTCGCGTCGAGCACGACACCCGCGGCGTCGAGGCGCACGGTCGTGACCCCCTCGTTGCCGATGCCGGGCGCCCAGGCGAGCAGGAAGCCGTCCCCCAGCGCGGCGATGGAGGGGCGGATGTCGCGGGTGGCGGACGTCACGACCGCGGTCGTCCCGGTGGGGTCGAGCACCTCCCCGGTGGGGCTCAAGCGGGCGTACTGGATGGCCGACGCGTAGGGTGCCGGGAGGTCCGGGAGGACGGTGCTCCAGGTGGCCATGAACACGCCGTGGTTGAAGGCCACCGAGGGACGGCCCATCGCCGGGCGGGTGACCGTCGGGGCGAGCGGGGCGAGGACGACCTGGCGGCTCACGAGCGGGTCGAGCACCGCGGGCCACGCCGTCGCCGCCACGACCTCGGGCGGCACCCGCAACGCCACGCGCCCGCCCTCCCAGCGCGACGGCACCACGGTGCGACGGCCCTGCGCGTCGACCCACGTCGCGTGCCCGTAGCGGACCACCTCGCCCCCGTCCGTGCGCAGCCATAGCCCGCGCGCGTCGGCGTGGTCGAGCGCGGTCCGGGCGAGCGCCACCGTCACCGCCACCCGACCGTCGGCCGGGGCCGCGGGGAAGCGCCACGACTGCTCGGCGCCCTCAGCCGTCACCGACCAGCGCTCCTCCACGCCGCCAGGGTGATCGAGTCGCAGGTCGCCCTCCGTCCCGCGCTTCACCGCGAGCACCGGCCCGAGGCCCTCGGTGACCGCGGGCAATGCGAGCGCGCGGGGGCCGCTCCAGCGCAGCGCCACCCCGGCACCCTCGGGCGCCACACGCAGCGCGTCGGCGGCTGGCGGCGTCGGCGCGGGCCCGCGCGTCGAAGCACAGCCCGCGACCGAAGAGATCGCCACCACCCACCAGCGTTGAGACATCGTCTGCTCCTTCATCGCGCGCCCTCGGATCCGCCAGAGCCTCCAATGGTTGCCGCCCCGCGGCGGTCGGTTCATCCGCGCGGACTACGCGGCGTATCCCTTCGCTCGCCACTGAGCCGTTCGCGGCGCCAGGCCTGCGCGAGGTGCGCCGCCCACCAGACCCCCACCACGCCGAGGCAGAGCTTCGCCAGCGCCACGTAGCGCCCGGTGATCTTCAGCTCGTCCCAGTGGTGTTGGTCGCGCAGCTTGGTCATGTCGCCGTCCTCCCCGAAGGAGCCGTCCCAGGGGATGTGCGACCAGTCGTGGGCGCAGTCGCGCCAGAACATCGCCGCGTCGACGAGCACCCAGGCCCCGAGCGCGAGCGCCGCCCAGCGGAAGAAGTCCCAGCGGCTGCGGTCGGGCATCCGGTGGTGGAAGAGCAGCACCAGCGCCGCGCCGTAGACCAGCTCGCCCCCGGCGCCGCCGAAGGTCACACACATCTCCTGCGTGTCGAGGTCGAGGGCGAAGGTGCCGACGCCGAGGGCGACCGCGAAGAGCGCGGGGCCGACGACGAGCGCGGCCGAGCGGCGCACGACCCCGATGCCGACGAGCCCGAGCACCGCAGCCACCATCCCGGCGAACACCGTCCACGAGCGCCCGGGGAAGATGAGCGTGAGGCCCACCGGCAGCGGCAGGGCCTTCCAGGAGCAGGCCCAGGCGACGGAGGCGTGGCCGAGCTCGTGGAGCGACACGCGCACCCCCCAGAGCAGCAGCCCCGGGAGGGTGAAGGCGCGCAGCACCAGCGCCGCGAGCAGGGCTACCGGCACGGCGAGGGCGGCCTGGCGGAGCGAGAGCGGGCGCCAGCGGGGCACGTCGGGGTCGAGCGAGACGGCGGGCTCGACCGGGGGCGCCGGGGCGCGGCGGCGGCGTAGGGCCTCGCGCATGAGGGGCAGCGCGCTCGCGGGGGAGAGGGTGCCGGAGCAGTAGGGGCAGCGCTCGATCCAGGGGCCGCGGGGGCGGGCGAAGGGGACGCGGTCGAGGCAGACGCCGGGGCAGCGGGGGCAGGGCCTCGCGTCGAGGGCGACGTCCATCGAGGCCAGGCTCACCGGCACCTCGTCGAGCAGGTCATCGGAGTGGCCCACGAGGCGGCCGAGCCCGCCGGCCTCGCACCAGACGAGGGCGCAGTGGGGGCAGTCGAGCGCGGCGGCGGAGAGGTCGGACGCGCGCAGGGACATCGCCCGACCGCAGCCGGGGCACCGGAGGGACGACCCGGTGTCGCCCGAGTCGAGGCTCACTCCGGCCCGTCGCCCGAGCCCGTCGGGCACCACACCTGCCGCGCCGCGACCTGCGTCAGCAGCCGCGCCCGCGCCGCGCGGTCACGAGGGATGACCTCCCCCTCGGAGAGCACCATCGCGGTGAGCTGGCGGCCGTAGCAGCAGCCCGTGTCGAGGCCCGTGGCGAAGTCCTCCAGCTGGAGGTTTCGCCGCGCGTCATGGCCGAAGACGATCTGCGCCGGGCCCTTCCAGCGCTGCGCCCAGGGCGTGCCCGTGAGCTTGCGGCTGGCCTTACCGTCGTCGTCGATGGAGCGCACCGTGAGCAGCGTGTCCTCGTCGCAGGCCGACGGGGCCTTCGAGGGATCGACCCCGGCGTGCACCACCAGCATGTCGTGCTCGGGCAGCGAGATCATCAGCGGCAGCCCCGCGAGGAAGCCGAACTGCCGCTCCGTCAGCGCCTGCGCCACGGCGCGGTGCCGCTCGGAGAGCTTCACCTTGCGGTCGGCGCTGCGCTTGCCGTGCTCCTGCGCGTGGCGCCACCAGCTCAGCACCTTCTCGTCGTGGTTGCCTCGCACCGCCCACGCTCCGCACGAGCGCGCCAGCTCGACGACCCCGGCGGAGTCCGGGCCCCGCGCCACGAGGTCGCCCACCAGCACGACGCGGTCGACGCCCTGGGCGAAGCCCACGGAGCGGAGCAGGTCGTCGAACTCCAACGCGCAGCCGTGGATGTCGCCCACGACGATGGTTCGTCCCATCGGCTGATCACTCTCCGTAGGGCGGGATCGTGATGGCCCGCCCGGTCCAGTCGTCCTTGATCCAGCGCCAGACCATCTGGCGGAAGTTCATCTTGGCCCGCGCGCGGGAGAAATACTCATAGTAGCCGAGCACCACCCGCGTCATGAAGATCATGTTGCGCTGCGAGGGCGGCACCCGCCGCTGCTGCAGGAAGTAGGTCACCAGCTCCTTGGCGCCGCGCACGTAGCTGTACTCCGCGAAGTCGAAGGGCTCGTCGTGCTGCAGCCCCGCGGAGAAGTACTCCGCGATGCGCCCCATGTCCGCGAGCTCCTGCGCGTTGCCCCGGTCGGACACCAGCCCCAGCGCGACCATCGCGTCCTTGAGCCCCTCCTCGTCGCCGGTCATGCGGGCCTTCACCATCGCGGTGAAGCCCACGATGAAGGCCTCGTCGAAGACCTTCACGCAGCCGAAATCCAGGATGCCCAGCCGCCCGTCGGGCAGCACCCGGTAGTTGCCCGGGTGCGGATCGGCGTGCAGCACGCCCCCCTTCAACATCTGGAACCAGTACGCGTCCGACAGCCGCTCCACCACGCGCTCGCGGTAGGCCCGGTCGGGGTGCTTCAGCGCCTCGCCGAGGTCGACGCCGTCCAGGTAGTCGTAGGTGATGGTTCGCAGCCCCGAGTACCGCGTGTGCACCTTCGGGATCACCACCCAGTCCTGCCCCTCGAAGAGCTTGCCCAGGAGCTGGGCGTTGTAGGCCTCGCGGCAGTAGTCGGTCTCCTGAGCGAGGTGCTCGGCGATCTCCTCGGCCACCGGGGTGAAGTCCAGCCGCTCGTTGCCCACCACGTCGGCGAGCAGGCGCTTCACCATCGCGGCGCCGAACTTCATGTTCTTGAGGTCGCCCTCCACCGAGGCGACGGCGCCGGGGTACTGCACCTTCACCGCGACCGGCGTCCCGTCCTTCAGCGTCGCGCGGTGCACCTGTCCGAGCGAGGCCGCCGCCAGCGCCGTGCGGGAGAAGTCCTTGAACAGCTCCTCCGGCGTGGCCCCGAGGTCCATCTCGATGACGTCGCGGATGGTCTCGTAGGCCATCGGCGGCGCCGAGCTCTGCAGCGAGCGCAGCACCTCGCCGTACTCCCCCGGCAGCGCCTCGGCGTGCGTCGAGAGCAGCTGCCCCACCTTCATCAACGGCCCCCGGAGCTCCTTCATGGTCGTCGCGATGCGCTTCGCGTTCTGGAGGTGGCGCTGGAGCTCGGCGTCCGCGCGGCCCTCGTCGCCGCGCAGCCGGTCGACCAGCTTGCCCCCCAGGTAGCTCGACGCGACCGCGCTCCCGAGCCACCCCGTCTTCAACGTCCGCATCAGCCGCCCGGGGACCTTCTCTTCCGGCTCCTTCGCCATCGTACTCCTTCAGCGCGATCGATCGGTCAGGGCGACATGGGGAGCAGCGCGTCGAGCCGGCCGCGCAGCTCGGCGAGGGCCGCCGCGGAGCCCGCCGAGCGCCAGAGGATGCGGCCGTTCTCGTCCGTGAGCACCCACTGCGGAAGAGCGAGGCGGTCGGTGTGGGAGCGCAGCGCGCTCGCGAGGTCGAGCGCCATCGGGTGCGTGATGCCGGCCTGGAAGATCCACTGCTGGCAGAAGCTCGGGGTGGCGGGGTCGCCCGGGACGCTGCCGTCGGTGAGCACCCCGATCACGCGCAGTCCCCTCGGGCGGTAGGGGAGGTTGACGTCGCTCTGGATCAGCCTCGCGAGGCCCACGCACCCGTCGCAGTAGCCCGCGGTGAACTCCACGAGCGTGGCCCTCGCGGTCACCCAGTCGGGGCCCGCGAAGCGGTAGGTGGTGCCGGAACAGTCGGCCAGCTCGAAGGGCTGCATCACCCCGCCGACGAGGGTGCCGTAGGGCCCGGAGGGGTAGCGCCGCGAGGGGTCGGGGCCGTCGCCGGTCACGGCCGGTCGATCGGCCGGGGCGTCGAGCGCGTCGGCTCCGGCGTCGAGCGCGACCGGTCGATCGACCGGAGGCTGATCGACGGGGACCGCCTCCTCCACGACGACATCGAAGCTGATCGGGATCCCCGCGTCGAAGCGCGGCCCCGGAGGCCGGGCGGGCTCTGGCAGGCAGCCGACGAGGCACAGGGCCACGACGGCGGTAAGGGGACGAAGCGGCACGATGCTCGTGTGATACAACCCGCGGCGCCATGCATCCACTGGCAGAGCGGGTTCTTCGCGGCGAGGTGCGCGCCACCGCGCGCTTGATGAGGGACATCGACGACCGCGCGGGCGACTGGCTCGGCGCGCTCGCCGACCTGCACCCCCACACCGGCCGCGCCTGGATCATCGGCGTCACGGGCAACCCCGGCGCGGGCAAGAGCACGCTCACCGACCAGCTCATCGCGCACTACCGCAAGCAGGGGATGCGCGTGGGCGTGGTGGCGGTGGACCCCTCGTCGCCCTTCACCGGCGGGGCGATCCTGGGCGACCGCATCCGGATGCAGCGGCACGCGCTCGACGGCGAGGTGTTCATCCGCTCCATGGCGACGCGCGGCCAGCTGGGCGGGCTCTCCCGCTCGACCGCCGACGTGGTGCGGGTGCTCGACGCCTGGGGCGCCGGGGTGATCATCGTGGAGACCGTCGGCGTCGGCCAGGACGAGCTGGAGATCGCGCGCCTCGCGCACTCGACCCTGGTGGTGATGGCGCCCGGGATGGGCGACGAGGTGCAGGCGATCAAGGCCGGCATCCTGGAGATCGCCGACCTCTTCGTGGTGAACAAGGCCGACCGGGAGGGCGCCGACGCGACGGTGCGCGACCTGGAGATGATGGTCGGCATGAGCCACGAGCTGCTGCACGCCGGGTCGCACTCCTTCGGCCACCACGGAGCGCGGCTCGACCGCGAGGCCGTGCACCGGGCGAACGCGGACGAGTGGTTCACGCCGGTGGTGAAGACCGTGGCGTCGCGGGGCGAAGGGGTCGCGCAGCTGCTCGAGGCGATCGCGAAGCACCGCGCGTGGCTCGGGCAGACGCGAGCGGGCGAGGAGCGTCGGGCGGCGAGGGCGAGGGACGAGCTGAGCCTGGTGTTCCGCGACCTGCTGGTGGAGGACGCGATGTCGAAGGTGGGCGACGCGATGGACGAGTCGGCGAAGCGGGTGCTGGCGCGGGAGTTCGATCCCTACCGGGCCGCGCGCGAGCTGCTCGAGCGCTACCGCGCGGGGTAGGAGCCGTTGCCCCGGTGCGGGAAGGCCATCACGTCGTCGATGGACTCGCGCCCGGCCACCAGGGCCACCAGCCGGTCGAAGCCGAGGGCGTTGCCCGCGGCGGGCGGCATGCCCTCCTCCAGCGCGCGGAGGAAGTCCTCGTCGAGCGGATAGACCGGCAGGCCCATCTCGGCGCGCCGCCGCTGGTCCTCGAGGAAGCGCAGGCGTTGCTCCGCGGGGTCCGTGAGCTCGTCGAAGGCGTTACAGAGCTCCACGCCTGCGATGTAGAGTTCGGCGCGGAAGCACACGCTCGGGTCGTCGTCGCAGCGCCGCGCGAGCGAGGCGTGCACCGAGGGGAAGTGCGTGAGGAAGGTGGGCCGGTCGAAGCCGAGGCCCGGCTCGACGTCCTGCGAGAAGCGCCGGAAGTACTCCTCCTCGTCGTCCTCGGCGAGGCCGATGGGGTCGGTCACGTCCGGCGCCCAGCGCGCGAAGGCCTCGCGCACGGTGATGTGCCCGAACTCCTCCTCGACGGAGATCACGTTCTCGCCGAAGCGGATCAGCCCTGGCGTCGGGCCGACGGAGGCGACCGCGCGCACGAGGTTCTCCGTGTCGGCGAGCACGTCGTCGAGGCCCGCCCACGCGCGGTACCACTCGATCATGGTGAACTCCGGCTGGTGTCGGCGCCCGACCTCGCCCGCGCGGAAGCAGCGCGCGAGCTGGAAGCAGTGGTTCACGCCGCCCACCAGGAGACGCTTCATGTGCATCTCCGGCGACGTGATCAGGAACCCGTAGGGCGTGGGCAGCCCCGACGCGGTGGCCTGCATGCGCCCGAGCACGCCGAAGGCCGAGAGGTGCACGTCGAGCCCGGGGCACGACACGATCGCGGGCGTCTCGACCTCGAGGAAGCGCTGCGCCCGGAAGTAGGCGCGCACCTGGTCGCTCGCGTTGTGGCGGAGCGCGAGCCGCTGGCGCACGCCGTCCTGGGCGAGGCGCCAGGTCTCGCTACCGCGGGCGAGGGGAGAGCGCGTCGGCCGGTGCAGGCTCTGCGACTCGAAGGCGAGGTAGATGGGAAACGCGCGGTCCGGCGGGAGGTAGAGGTCCGCCGGGTCGTGGTCGATGACCGCCCGGAGGCGCACCAGGTCGCCGGGCTGCAGGTCGCGGGTGCAGGCGCCGTTCACCTGGATGCGGTGCGGCCCCTCCGCGAGGAGGATGGTCTCCGGGAAGGGGCGGTCCAGGACGCGCCCGCAGAGGAGCCAATGGCCCTCGGGGTGCGCGTCGATCCACTCGACAGGCATCAGCTCACCTGCTCCATACCTTGTGGTGTAAAACGGGGCCGCGGCGGCCGCGGAGGGGATCGATCAGCGTCTCAGCGGGTCTTGGCGACGCGCTCGGAGTACTCGCCGGTGCGCGTGTCGATGCGGATGAAGTCGCCCTGGTTGATGAAGATCGGCACCTGCACGATGACGCCGGTCGAGCACTTGGCGGCCTTGAGCACGTTGTTGGCGGTGTCGCCCTTGAAGCCCGGCTCGGTCTCCACGACCTCCATCTCGACCCAGGTGGGCAGCGTCACGCCGATGGGCGTGCCGTTGTGCAGCAGCACCTGGCAGATGGCGTTGTCGAGCAGGAACCCGCGCTCCTCGAAGTGCTTGGCGTCGACGTGCGCCTGCTCGTAGGTGGCGTTGTCCATGAACACGAGCTGGTCGCCCTCGGCGTAGAGGTACTGCATCTCGCGCTCCTCGATGTCCGCGCCGGTGAGCTTCTCGCCGGACTTGTACGTGCGCTCGAGGACGTTGCCGCTGATCATCGACTTCATCTTGACCGAGGTGGAGGGCGTCCCCTTCCCGGGCTTGCGGAAGTCGACGCTGACGACCTGATAGGGCTCCCCGTCGATGTCGATCTTGTTGCCGCGGCGGAGCTCGTTGATGTCGATGACTTGTCCCATGGAACGCGTGATCCCTTCGGCCGCGGCGATTACCAGAGAGCCGCGCTGCCCGCAAGCGTGACGCCGGACGCCGCCGCTTGCCAGCGCCGACGGCCCTGGACTAAGGCCTCTCGGGCCATGTCGAGCCGCGACGTCGAGGAGGAGTTTCGGGAGATCAAGCGCGAGATCATCGAGAGCCGCGGCCTGATCATCAAGTCGAGCAACCTCACGAGCGCGCTCTCCGCGGACGTGAAGAGCATCGCCCGGCGCCAGGCCGGCTACGAGCGGCGCATCACGGTCAACAGCGCCACGGCCTACGTGCTCTTCGTGGTGGTCATCTTCGGCGGCATCAAGCTCTGGCTCGACGCGTCGCTGCGCGAGCGCGACGCGGAGCTGCGCGGGCTGCGTCGCAGCGAGGAGCAGAGCCGCCGCGAGCTCGGAGTGGTCGTGCGCGAGAAGGAGGAGCGCGCCGCCCTCGACGCCCGCGCCCAGGCCTTCTACGACCTCATCCGCGACGGCCGCCAGCAGGAGGTCGTGGAGTCCTGGGAGCAGCTCCGGCGGGAGCACCTCACGGCCGTCGAGATCGCGATGTTCCAGGACGTGGTCGACCGCTTCCGCAGCAACCTCTCGGTCATCGCGTACCAGCGCGGCCTCGAGCACGCGCGCATGGCCCGCTACGCCGAGGCCGGCGAGTCCTACGAGGAGGCCATCCGGCTCAAGGACGACGCGGGCCACATCCCCTTCGTGCGCATCGCCCAGGCCGACGCGCTGCGGCACCTCGGGCGACAGCGCGAGGCCATCGTGATGCTCCAGGCCGTGGCCGACGGCAACGACCGCGAGGCCGCCGACGACGCGCTGCTCAAGATGTCCCAGTGCCAGGTCGACCTGCAGCTCTTCGGCGACGCCCGCACCACGCTCCGCACCCTGCTGCGCCGCTTCCCCTACGGCACGGCCTCCACCGAGGCGCGCAACTACCTCTTCCAGCTCAACGCCCCTACGGTCGGCCAGCGCCGCTGAGGCGCACCGTCGCCGGTCCCAGCGGCATCACCAGCTCGTCGTCGACCCCGACCACCACGGCCTCGCCGTCGACCACGGCCACCCGCAGCGCCCACGGCAGCACCTGGTCCGAGGGCAGACCGGGGCGGCCGCGCACCGCGAGGCCAGACCACTGCACCACCCACTCCCCGGGCGCCATGCGGGCGCTCGGGCAGCTCGGCGCGCACGCGGCGTAGGAGACCATCCGGGGCGCCGACTGGAGCTGCGCCCTACCCCTCGCGGCGGCCGCGAAGATCGCCTCGGCGCGCGTGAGCCAGGCCTCACGGCTCATCCCCGGGCCCGGGGCGTCCATGCCCCCGAGCGTGGGCGCGAAGAGCGACCGGAGCCGCGCCGGGTCGCGCTGCTCGAGCGCCTCCCGGTAGCTCGCCAGAAGGGCCTCGACCGCGGGGCGATGGTCCCCCACCACCGCGACGGTCAGCCCGTCGACCGATCGCGTCGGGGGGGGCAGGTCGGCGCCTCGCGCCGCGGCCGTCGAGGGGGGAGGGGTCGTCGCGCAGCCCGCGAGCGCCATCAGCGACGCGCTTACATGCTTCGGTAAAGAGCCCCTCAGGGCAGGTCGACCCATCGCGCCTCGCGCACCTCGAGGTTGCGGTCGACGACGATCATCCCGCCGCCCTCCTCGGCGCCCCACGGCCGCCAGCCGGTGGCGCCCGGCTCGCCGTCGGTGATGAGCACGTAGCGGAGCGTCTCGTGGTCGACCGGCAGGTCACGCCGGCTGCACACCGCGCAGCGGGAGATGCCGTGGCGGCGCACCCAGCGCATGGGCATCTCGCGGGCGTACCCGACGGCCCCCTGGCCGTCGCTGAGCAGCATCGCGAGCGGCGCCGTCGCGCCGAGGGTGGCGTCGAGCGCCCGGAGGCTGGAGGTGATGGTGTCGCGGAGCGCGGTGCGATCGGGCGACGGGTCATCGAGCAGGCCCGCGCGGAAGAGCGCGCCGAGGATGTGGTGGAAGAGCAGCTCGCTGTCGGTCTCGCCGCGCAGGCTGTTGGCGAGGAAGCCCGGCATCTCCGCGAGCAGGCGCTGCTTGCCGTCGCCGTCGAGCGGGAGCGTCCCGAGCGCGGCGAAGAGCCACTGGCGCAGGCGGAAGGGCTGCGTGTTGTCGGGCGTTCGGCCGCCCACGCGGGCCCGCCGCACGTGCGCCAGGAACGACCCCGTCCGCAGGTCGCCCGCCACCGCGAGCAGGTCCAGCGGCTGCGGCGTCCCGGTGGGCGAGCGGCGCAGCAGCACCTCGCTGCCCTGGTGGCTGCCGATGCCGAATCCCTCTCGGGCGTCGGGCTCCAGCCGCGCGCCCTCCTCGGCGGTGAGCACGCAACGCACGCGGTCGATCTGGCTCGCGAAATATCCCAGGAGTCTCGGCATGACCTCATCCTCCACGCGAGCGCCGCCCGGGCGCCAGCGAACATTTGGCTCCCCTTAGCTAGCGCCATCCCCGGCGCATCGCCCGACGCAACTTACTCGACCGGCGTCGCTTGACACACCCGAGGGTCTTTCTCTAGGTTCGCGCGCCCTGACTCACCCCCCCCCTTCTGGTGGGGACCGCCAGGCCCACCCTCATGGCACCCCCCGTCATCCTCTTCGATCGCATCCCCGACGACGGGCTCCAGCAGGAGCTCGCTCTCGACGAGGCGTGGCTCACGGGGGTCTTCGAGGGCACCGGGCTGATGACCGTCCCCGGCGTGCCGGGCGAGGCGTCGGTGCGGCTCGACAAGGACGGGCGCAACGTCTTCCTGAGCGGTCGCTTCGAGGTGACGGCGCAGACCGACTGCGTGGCGTGCCTCGAGCGCATGACGCTCACCCTCGGCGCCGACCTGGTGCTGCACCTGGAGCCGGCGAGCGCGAAGCCCGGCAAGGCCGCCCACGAGGAGGTCGAGCTCTCCCGCGATGAGCTCGACGTGGACGTATACACAGACGACCGCATCGACCTCGGGCACTGGCTGCGCGAGGCGATCCTGTTGGAAGCGCCGCTGCACCCTCGTCACGAGGTCTGCCCGGTGAAGCTCGAGATGCCATCGGCCCCGCCGATGGCTCGTGATGGAATCGACCCCAGGCTGGCGCCGCTCGCGCGCTTTATCAAGAAGGAGTAGTGAACCGTGGCAGTTCCGAAGAGGAGAACCTCGCGCACCGCGCGCAAGACGCGCCGAGCCAACCATGACAAGGTCGCGGCCCCCGCGCTGACCCGTTGCTCGAACTGCGGTGAGGTCCAGCGCCCCCACCGCGTCTGTCCCGCCTGCGGCTTCTACAACGGCCAGTCCGTCGTGGCGAAGCCCGCGCCCGCGCCGGCTTCCACCGAAGGCTGACCCCTTCCCGATCCAGCGATGACCGTCGCGCTCGTGTTCCCAGGACAAGGCGCGCAGTCCGTCGGAATGGGCCGCGACCTCGCCGAGCACTCGCCCGCCGCGCGGGCCGTCTTCGACCTCGTCGACGGCTCTCTCGCGGGCGACGCTCGTGCCTTGTCGGCGCTCTGCTTCGACGGTCCCGAGTCCGAGCTCACCCTCACCGCCAACACGCAGCCCGCGATCCTCGCGGTCAGCGTCGCGTGCCTGCGCGCTCTGCAGGCGGCGCTCCCCTCGCTCACCCCGGCCTTCTACGCGGGCCACTCCCTCGGGGAGTACTCCGCGCTCGTCGCGTCGGGGGCGCTGCGCCTCGACGACGCCGCGCGCCTGCTCCGCCTGCGCGGCCGGGCGATGCAGGACGCGGTGGCCCCCGGGGTCGGCGCGATGTCCGCCATCGTGATGCTCGACCTCCCCGCGGTGCGCGCGCTCTGCGACGAGGCGATGTCGGCGCTGCCGGGCCTCGTGGTCCAGCCCGCCAACGACAACGCCCCCGGGCAGGTGGTGGTGGCGGGTCACGCCGAGGCCGTCGCGAGGGTCAACGCCCTCGCCGACGCGCGCCGCGGCCGGGGGCTGCCCCTCAAGGTGAGCGCGCCCTTCCACTGCGCACTGATGCGCCCCGCCGCCTCCAGCCTCGGGGACGCCCTCCGGGCGGTGACCTTCTCCGCCCTCTCGGTGCCCATCGTGGCCAACGTCGACGCGGCCGTGACCGCCGACGCGGCGAGGGTCCCGTCGCTGCTCGTGCAGCAGGTCGAGGGCCTCGTCCGATGGCGCGAGAGCGTCGAGACGATGGTCGCGGCGGGCGTCACCACCTTCGTCGAGGTGGGTCCCGGCCGGGTGCTGTCGGGGCTCATCAAGCGCATCCACAAGGGCGCGCGCACGCTCTCCGTGAGCGACCGGGCCTCGCTCGACGAGACCGTGGCCGCGCTCTCGAAGGACCCTGCAACGGAGGCATCGGATGTTTGATCTCTCGGGTCGGGTGGCGCTGGTGACCGGCGCGTCGCGGGGCATCGGCCGGTCCACCGCGGTGGCGCTGGCGTCGCAGGGCGCGTGGGTGGCGGTGAACTACGCGACCAACGCCGCGGCGGCGGAGGAGACCCTCGCGGCGGTGCGCGCGGCCGGGGGCGACGGGGAGCTCCTGCCCTTCGACGTGAGCGACGCGGCCGCGGTGACGGCGGCGGTCGAGGGGCTGGTGCGGCGCAAGGGCCCCATCGCGATTGCCGTGGCCAACGCGGGGGTCAACATCGACTCGCTGCTGCTGCGGGCGCAGGAGGAGGACTTCGACCGCATGCTCGCGACCAACGTGAAGGGCACCCTCTTCCTGGCGAAGGCGTCGGTGCGCTCGATGATGAAGGCGCGCTACGGACGCATCATCGCGGTGTCGTCGGTGGTGGGCGCGATGGGCAACGCCGGGCAGACGATGTACGCTGCGAGCAAGTCGGCGCTCGTGGGCATGATGCGCTCGATCGCGCGGGAGTACGGCTCTCGCGGCATCACCGCCAACGTGGTGTCGCCGGGCTACATAGAGACCGACATGACCGCCGGGATGACCGACGAGATGCGAAAGAAGCTGATCGAGATGACCCCGGCGGGGCGCATCGGTCGGCCGGACGACGTAGCCTCGGCGGTGGTCTACCTGGCCTCGGCCGAGGCGGCGTGGGTGACCGGACAGGTATTGGGCATCAACGGCGGGCTGCGGATGTGACCGTGAGCCCGATGAACGAAAGAGGCGATATCCAGATGACGGGAAGCGACGTTTCGGAGCGGGTCAGGGCGCTCATCGCGAACAACCTCGACGTACCCCTCGAGCAGGTGCGGCCGGAGGCTTCATTCATCAACGACCTCCAGGCCGACTCGCTCGCGATCGTCGAGCTCGTGCTGGCGCTGGAGGAGGAGTTCGGGGTCGAGATCCCGGACGAGGCGACGGACAAGATCCGCGCGGTGCAGGACGCGATCGACTACATCGTCGCGCGCGTCCCCGCGAAGAGCTGAGGGGCTGCGCCGCCCCTTCCCACCACCATCCATCCCAATCCCCTACTGCGAATGCGCCGCGTCGCCATCACCGGAGTCGGCCTCGTCACTCCCCTCGGGATCGGGGCCGCAGAGTCCTGGGCCGCCCTCTGCGCGGGGCGCTCCGGGGTCGCGCGCATCGCCACCTTCGACGCGTCCGCGTACCGCTGCCAGATCGCCGCGGAGGTGAAGGGCTTCGACGCCGATGCCCTGCTGTCCAAGCGCAAGGCCCGGGAGATGGACCGCTTCGCGCACTTCGCCTGGGTGGCGGCGGGCGAGGCGTGGCGCGACGCGGGGCTCCCGGAGAAGCTCGAAGGCGAGGCCTCGGTGCGGGCGGGGGTGATCCTGGGGTCCGGGATGGGCGGCCTCGCCTCCATCGAGCGCACGCTGGAGACGCTTCGCACGCGCGGCCCCGGGAAGGTGACGCCGTACTTCGTGCCGCAGGTGATCTCCAACATGGCGCCCGGCCAGCTCGCGATGCGCTTCGGCCTGCGGGGCGCCAACTACTGCACCACCAGCGCGTGCGCTTCGGGCGCCCACGCGCTCGGCGAGGCGATGCGCCGGGTGCAGCGCGGCGAGGCCGACGTGATGCTCTCCGGAGGCGCGGAGGCGACGGTCACCCCGCTCGGGCTCGCGGGCTTCGACGCGATGATGGCGATGTCGACTCGCAACGACGACCCGACGAGGGCGGTGCGCCCGTGGGACGCGGCGCGCGACGGCTTCGTGATGGGCGAGGGGGCCGGGGTGCTGGTGCTTGAGGCGATGGACCTCGCGCTCGCCCGCGGCGCGAAGATCTACGCGGAGCTCGCGGGCTATGGCGCGACCGACGACGCGCACCACCTCACGCACCCGGCGGAGGGGGGCGAAGGGGCGGCGCGCGCGATGCGCATGGCCCTCGACGACGCCGGGGTGACGCCGGAGGCGGTGGACCACCTCAACGCCCACGCCACGGGCACTCCCCTCGGCGACCGCGCGGAGGCCGAGGCCGTGGCCTCGGTGTTCGGAGCGCACTCGGCGCGGGTGCTGGTGAGCGCGACCAAGAGCTCGACCGGGCACCTGCTGGGCGCGGCGGGCGGCATCGAGGCGGTGTTCACGGCGCTGGCGATCGCGGAGCAGACCGCGCCGCCGACGCTCAACGTCGACGAGGTCGACCCCTCGGTGACCTTCGACCTGGTGCGCGATCGGGCCCGCGCCGCGCGCATCGACGTGGCCCTCTCCAACGCCTTCGGCTTCGGTGGAACCAACGCCGCGCTGCTCTTTCGCCGCGCACAGGAGCGACCATGACCCGCTGGGTACTCGCGAGCGATCACGCCGGCTTCGAGCTGAAGGAGCACCTGGAGGCCTGGCTGGTCGCGCGCGGCGAGACCGTCCACGACCTCGGCACGCACGACGCCAGCTCCACGGACTACCCCGACTGGGGGCACCTGCTCGCGGCGTCCATCGCCTCGGGCGAGGCCGAGTGGGGCGTGCTCGTGTGCGGCTCGGGCATCGGGATCTCCATCGCCGCCAACCGCCACGCGGGCGTGCGGGCGGCGCTCTGCCACGACGAGTTCACCGCGCGAGCGGCGCGGCAGCACAACGACGCGAACGTGATCGCCTTCGGCGCGCGGGTGGTCGGCCGCGGGGTCGCCGAGGCGGCCCTGGAGGTCTTTTCGAAGACGGCCTTCGAGGGCGGCCGCCACGCGGCGCGGGTCGCGAAGATCGACCGCTGAGCGGCGCCGCTCAGACCGCGATCGCCTCGCCCTGCCAGTCCCGGAGCTCCCGCTTCAGCACCTTGCCCGTCGGGTTCGACGGCAGCGCCTCGACGAAGACCCACTCGCGCGGAACCTTCGCCCCCGAAGCTCGGCCCCGGCACCACTGGCGCAGCTCCTGGGCGACCGCGCGGGGCTCCTCGGTGACGCGGTCACGCAGCACCACGAAGGCCCGCAGGCGTTCGCCCCACTCGTCGTCCGGGACGCCGATGACCGCCGACTGCGCGACCGACGGGTGCGCGTCGATGATGCCCTCGACCTCCGCGGGATAGACGTTCACGCCGCCGCTGATGACCATGTCGCGGCGACGGCCGACGATCATGTAGCGGCCCGCCTCGTCGACGGTGGCCAGGTCGCCCACGCTGAAGTGCCCGTCGCGCATCGACGAGCGCGTCGCGTCGCTGTCCGCGTGATAGCCCTCGACCAGCATGGTGCTGCGCGCGTAGAGCTCCCCCACCTCGCCGGTGGGGACGACCGCCCCTTCGGCGTCGAGGAGGCGGATCGAGACGCCGTGCAGGGCGCGGCCGATGGTGCCCGGGAGCGCGCGCAGGTCGTCCGGCGTCGCGACGGTGACGAGCCCGGTCTCGGTGGCGCCGTAGAAGTTGTAGAGCACGTCGCCGAAGGCATCGAGGGCGCGGCGGGCGAGGGGCGCCGGGAGCTGCGCGCCGCCGCAGGCCATCACCCGCAGCGAGCGGGTCGAGTGGCCGCGGATCACGTCCCGGTCGAGCGCCATCAGCCGGTGGAGCATCGTGGGGACGAGCGCGGTGGTGGTGATCCGCTCGCGCTCCACCGTGCGCAGGAAGCTCAGGGGCTCGAACTCCGGCTCGAGCACCACCGCGCCGCCCACCATCAGCGACATGGACGCGAAGCCGAGGCCGGTGGAGTGATAGAGCGGGCACACGCAGAGGTGCCGGTCGCTCCGCCGCATGGGCACGCGCTCGAGGAAGGCCGCGAAGCCGAGCACCTGCCCCGCCCCGAAGCGCCGCACGGCGCCCTTCGGCCGCCCGGTGGTGCCCGAGGTGTAGATCACGACCGCGCCGTCCTCCTCGTCCGCCGAGGGGTTCTTCGCGGCGTCGAGCACGTCGTCGTAGCGGACCATCCCCGGCGCGTCCCCGTCGACGGCGATGAGCCGGTCGCGCGCGATCGCCGGGAGCTCCCGCACGGCCTCGGCGACCACGTCCGCGAGGTCTCGCTCGAAGAAGATCGCCTTCGCCCCGGAGTGGTCGAGCAGGTACCTCAGCTCCGCCGCCGTGCTGCGCCACGACACGCTCACGGACGAGCCGCCGAGCCGCGCCATCGCCCCCTCGATCTCGAAGAACTCGGGGCGGTTGCGGAGCATCAGCGCGACCGCGTCCCGGCGCTTGAGCCCGCGACGACGGAGCCCCGCGGCGAGCCGGTCGACGCGGTCGTCCACGGTGGCGAAGTCGATGGTGCGCCCGCGCCACACGAAGGCCGGGCGGCGCGCGTCGCCGACCGCCCGCACCCGGAAGATCGTCGAGACGCCCGCGCGCCCCGATCCGAGCAACCGCGCCGCGAGCAGCGTCGCCTCGGGGCTCGCGCCGGCCACGAGCTCCGACTGCACCGCCACCCGCGCCAGCACCCGCGCCCAGCCCGTGACATCCCGCAGCTCATCCAGCACCATGCGCCAGAGTTGCCATGCACAAGGGTGTTGCCGTCAAGGCGCTCGTCGCGCTCCTGAGTCTCGCGCTGGGCTGCGCCTCGGCGGCCAGGGCGCGAGCCCCGTCGGCCGCCCCGGCGACGGGCTCCCCGCCCGCGGCGACCCGCGAGGACGCCGCCCCGGTGCGGCTCCTCCAGGCCCCGTCGGCCTCGGTGCTCGCCGCGCTCCGGCCGCTGCTGTCGCGAGGCCCGGCCTTCATCGTGCGAGACGCCGACTCGGGGCCCGACGCGCGCATCACCCTGGTGACGCTCGCCAACGCGCCGCTCGAGGGCGTCCGACGGGTGGTGACCACGCCGGCAGAGTACCCGACCTTCATGCCCATCCTGCGGAGCGTGGAGATCCTCTCGCGCCGCGAGACGCGCACGGCGTTTCGCTTCCAGGTGGCCGCGCCGCTCTTCAACGTCAACGCCCTCTGCGAGATGCGCGAGATCGGCGACCACCGCGTCGACGTGATCGTCACGCAGTCCGAGACGGGCCCCGGCGGCTCGCGCTGGGACCTCTTCGCCGACGGCGACGCGCGCTCCGTGGTGGCCCTCACCACCTGGGGCGACCCCTCCGAGGGGCACTGGCTGCTGCGGCAGGTCGCTCGCCGCTCGCCCGCCGCCATCGCGGGCATGAACATCGCGACCGACAGCGTGCTGGCGCTCGGGGCCGTGCGGCGTGCGGAGATCCAGGCTGGCCACTCGCTGCCGATGCGTCCGGCGAACGGGAGCGCCCCCCCGGGCGAGCTCGCGCCTCCGCCGCGGGGCGACTGGGTCGGCCTCGCGAGGGAGGGCACCGTGCTCTCGATGCTCTTCACCGAGGAGGGGGCCGTGCGCCAGGTCACCGTGGCCGCGTGGACCGTCGCCGAGCCGGCGGCGGTGATGGCGAGGCTGCGCGACGTGGCGGCCTACCCTCGCGTGTGGGGCTCGATGCGCGAGGTCGAGGTGCTGCCCCGGGCCGCGGACGACCCGGAGGGCTCGGTGCGCTTCCGCAGCGTGGTCGAGACCCCGCTCAGCCGGCTCGAGGGCGTGCAGCGGGCGCGCTTCGGCGACGGGGTCGCCTGGCACGAGGGGGTCGGCGGCGACTACGCGGGCGCCGACCACCGATGGGACGTCGTGGCCGATCCGCGAGGCGGCAGCGTCGTGATGCTCACCGGCGGCTCGGACCACAACCGCGCGGGGTGGATCACCCGCCGGCTGATGGAGCGGGACCCGTGGCTGATGGCGGGCTTCGCGGGCTCCTGGAAGATCGTGTGGCTCCGCAACCTCCTGCGCGGTCTGTGATGGGTCGGCCGCGCTCCTCCACGTGGCTGCTCTCGCTGGGCCTGTCGATCGCCCCCGCGTTCGCCCTCGCTCAGCCCGCGCCGGCCACCGCGGCCCCGGCCGGGTCGCGCATCGACGAGGCGCAGCGGCACATCGCGGCGGGGCTCCAGCAGTTCAGGCAGCGCGACTACAGCGCGGCGATCCACGAGTTCGAGCTCGCCAACTCCGCGGTGCCGACGCCGGAGCTCTGGTTCAACATGGCGCGCGCCCGGGAGATGCTGCTCGACTACCGCGGGGCCATCGACGACCTCCGGCGCTACCTCCGTGACAAGGTCGACCCGCCCGATCGCGCGCAGGTCGAGCAGCACATCACCGAGCTCGAGCGCCTCGACGAGATCCGCCGCGCGGCGCTCGCCCGGCAGGCGGTCGGGCAGACGATGCGGATCGAGGTCGAGGGCGACGCGGGCGCAGCGACGGTGGTGCTCGACGGGCGCCCGCAGCGCGCCTCGGCGCTGGCGAGCCCGGCGCCGACCACGGAGGGAACGCACCGCGTCGAGGTGCTCCGCCCCGGGATGCAGCCCTGGGTGGCGATGGTGCGGGTGCGCGCGGGCGAGTCAGCGGCGGTGTTCGCGAGCCCCGCCCCGACGACGGTCTACCGCACTCGCCCGGCGCCGCACATCGCCAGCGCGGTGCTGGGCGGCCTCGGGCTCGCGGCCTTCGGGGTGAGCGGCTACTTCGCGATCCGCGCCGCGGGCGAGGACTGCAACAGCTGCAGCGCCCGGTGGGACGCGGCCGACCGCTCGGACCTCCTCCTCGGCACCGGCGCGCTCCTGGCGGTGGGCGCCGCGGTGGCGTTCTTCGTCGAGCGGGCCTCGAGCACCACGGTCACGCAGCGCTGATCGACCGGCCCGAGGGATCTTCCCTCAGGCACCGCCACCAGGGGGCCGCGGCGCGCACCACGCCATCGACGATCCTCGCGGCGGCGGGAGGGGGCGCGCCGTTGTGGGGCGTAGGGTGCGCGGCCGGGTCGAGGGCGCCGCGCAGCGTCGCGGCCACGCCGGCCTCCAGGGCGCCGAGGTCGTAGCCGCCCTCCAGGCAGAAGCCGATGCGCCCGCGGCAGAGCCGCTGCGAGGCCTCGCGCAGCCGGGCGGCCATCCAGGCGTAGTCGCCGTCGCGCAGCAGCATGCTCGCGAGCGGGTCTCGCGCATGGCCATCGTAGCCGGCGGAGACGAGGATGAGGTCGGGCTGCGCCTCGTCGAGCACCGGGAGCACCACCCGCTCGAAGGCCGCCGCGTAGAGGGCGCCGTCGCCCGCGGCGGGGAAGGGGAGGTTGATGGTGGTGCCCGCTCCCTCCGCCTCGCCGGTCTCGTTCACCCAGCCGCTGTCGGGGTAGAGCGGCGCCTGGTGGAGCGAGATGAAGAGCACCGAGGGGTCGCGCCAGAAGATGTCCTGAGTGCCGTTGCCGTGGTGCACGTCCCAGTCGACGATGGCGACGCGGCGGGCGCCGAGCGACCGGGCGTGCGCGGCGCCGACGGCCACGTTGTTGAGAAGGCAGAAGCCCATCGCCCGGTCGCGGGGAGCGTGGTGACCCGGCGGCCGGGCGAGCAGCATGCCCAGCCCGGTCTCCGAGGCCATGAGCGCCTCGACCATGGCCACGGCCCCGCCGGCCGCGAGCTTCGCGGCCCCGAGGCTGCCCGGCCCAAAATAGGTGTCCGGGTCGAGCTGCACGCGGGCGCCCTTCGCGTCGGCGGCCTCCAGGCGATCGAGGTAGGCGGGGTCGTGGACGCGGGAGAGCTGCTCCCGGGTGGCGGGGGCGGGGATGCTGCGCTCCTGGCCGTGCGCCTCGGCCACCACCGTCCTCGCGCCGCGGAGCGCCGCGTCGAGCCGGGCGGGCCGCTCGGCGTGATAGCCGCTGGATTGGTGCGCCTGGAGGCGGGGGTCGGACCAGATCGTGACTCGGGGCTTCGGGGCGGCGGCTTCAGACATCGCGGGTGTGGCTTCCTCCGAGCGTCTTGACCCCGCTCTGGCCGGGGTGTTACCTCCGAGTCAGTATCGCCAACGAGCGTCGCGCGCGGAAGGGGTCGTCGCGGCTCCACCCTGTTTGTGCGAACTCGCCGGGCGTCGGCAGTCTCTCCGATGGGTGGAGCGAACGATGCGATGGAAGATTCTCGCCGGTAACGTCGTCACGGTGGTGCTCATCAGCCTCATCGCCTGGTTCCTCGTGAAGGGCCGGGCCTCCGAGGCGCTGCTCCAGGACGTGGCCCCGTCGGTGATGCGCTCGGTGGCGCTGCTGGAGGCCGTGCGCGCACAGGACGGCGACCTCTTCGTGGAGGCCGTCGAGGCCGCCGCGAGGTCCCCGGAGGTCGGCACGGTCTACACGGGCGACAGCGAGAGCGCGCAGCGAGAGGCCGCGTTCGGCGTCTCGCAGGGCGTCTCTCGGCAGCTCGCCACGCTCCCCCGGCGCAACCGCCCCGCGGAGCTCGTGGTGCTTCTCAACGCCGAGGGCCGCGTGCTGGCGCGCAACGCCGAGCGCAACCTCGACGCCGGTCGCGACCTGCGCACGGAGTTCCCCGCGGTGCGCCAGGCCTTCGACGGCCCGACGGGCCACTCGGTGCGCGACTTCATCCGCTACGGCGACCAGGGGTGGATGGAGATCGCCGTGGTGCCGGTCGTCGCCGACGGGCACATCCGCGGCGGCGTGCTGGCGGGCTTCGCGGTCGCCGACAGCGCGGCGCGCAACGACGCCGAGCGCATCAGCGTGGGCGTCGGGTACATCTTCCGCGAGGGCAACCGCTACACGGTGCAGTCCCTCTCGGTGGGCTCGCAGCGCGAGAAGGAAGAGCTCGTCGCCTGGGCCAACTCCCCGCTGGCGGGCGGAGAGCAGCTCATCCGCGGCCGCTCGGAGGTCCGCCTCAGCCTCGGCGGCCAGGACTACCTCGCCCGCATGATGCCCATGCCCGGAGCGTTCACCCAGCAGGCCGGGGCGATCGTCCTGCGCAGCCTCACCGAGGCGCAGGCCCCCGCGGGCAACGTCGCGTTCCCGATCCTGGCCACCATGCTCCTCGGGCTCGCGATGGCGATCGGCTACAACCTCTTCGTCGCGCAGTACTTCGAGAAGCCCATCGAGCAGATCGAGGAGGGCCTCCTCACGATCGTCAACGGCAACACGCAGCACCGCATCAACGTCGAGCACGCCGAGCTCGGGGGCATCGTCTACCGCATCAACCAGCTCGTGGCCTCGCTCACCGGCGAGGGTGACGAGGGCAGCGACGGCGGCTGACGTCCAGCGGAAGACGTGCGTGCGGCGCGGTCCTGGAGTATAGGTCCGCGCCGTCATGGGACTCTTCGACTTTCTCCGGGGCCGTAACGCTGGCGGGGCTGACCCGCTGCAGAAGCACGCCGAGCGCGTGCTCGACAAGCGGGCCATGAGCCCCGATCGATTCGCCTCCATCGAATACCTCTGCAACGTCGCGACCGACGAGGCGTGGCGCGCGCTCCTGCCGCGCTTCAACTTCACCGTCGACCCCTCCATCACCGACCGCGAGGAGAAGCAGTTCATCCTCGAGCACATCTCCGAGGCGAGGGAGACGGCGGTCGAGCCCGTGAAGGAGTTCCTGCGCAAGGCGCAGGCGGTCAACTGGCCGATCAAGATGCTGCGCGCGCTGCTGCCGACGGAGGAGTTCGTGGCCGAGCTCATCGACGTCCTCTCCGGCGAGGAGACGGCCTACCAGAAGAACGCCGAGCGCAAGAACCAGGCGATCATCGCCCTCGAAGACTGCCCCGACCCTCGCGTCCCCGACGCGGTCGCGCCCTTCCTCGACGACGTGAGCGAGGACACCCGCTTCCACGCCGTGCGCACCCTCCTGGCGCAGGACGATCCGAAGAGCGCCGCCCCCATCTTCGCGCTGCTGGTGCGCGACGACTCGCTGCGCATCCGCACCAACGTGGCCGAGGGCCTCGCGGAGAAGGGCTGGCACTGCCCCGAAGAACTCCGGGAGAAGGTCCTCCCGGTGCTGCCTCGCATCCCGACGGGGCCCTACACCCTCGACCCCTCCGGGGTGCTCAAGGGGCCCGCCCGTCGGGGCTGAGCGCCGCCGTGTCGTCCTGCGCGCCGCGCCGCTGACGCATCCCCTCGATCGCCGCGCGCAGCGCCTTCACCCCGGGGTCGTCCGGGTGATTCTTTACGAGCGCCTGTAAGGCCGCCTCGAGCCGGGTGAGGTCGCCCGCGTGCTGGGCGCGCAGCGACGCGACCATCGACGTGAAGGCGTCGAAGAGGTCGACGAGCTCGTCGCCGCCGCGCAGCTTCTCCGAGAAGGTGAGGTCCCCGCGGCTGACCTTCCAGAAGAGCTGCTTCAGCCGGTACGACGGGCCGACGATGCGGTGCGAGAGCACGATGCCCACCGCGAAGAGCGAGAGCGCGAGCGCGAGGCCCGCCGCGAGCACGATCCAGACGACGCGTCGGCGCACCCGCTCGATCTCCAGCCGCTTGAGCCGGGCCTGCTCGCGCTGCTGTTGCACCACGCGCAGGAAGGCCCGCCCCTGGGCCTCGACGCTGGCCAGCTCGGCCTCCATCGCGCGGGACACCGCCGGGTCGCCGCCGCTGTCCGCGAGCCGCTGCAGCCGCAGCAACGAGGCGTTCGCCTGGCTCTCCTGCTGCGCTCGCTCGGCCTGGTCGGCCGCGACGCCTGCGAGGTCGACCGCGGCGTTGGAGACGTCCGCCGCGACCCGGCCGCTCTGGACGATCACCACGCCGAGGACGCCGAAGACCACCATCGCCACGCCGACGAGGAGGCCCGCGTACCGGAGCTGGAAGCGCGGATCGAGCAGGTAGTTGCGCATCCTCCGGCGAGGCTTCGGGGAGGGGGGCGGGGCCGGTTCGGCGGGGGTTTCCATACGGGTCTTGCCGCGATGGTACTCCTCCGGCCGCGGAGGCCAGGAGGCGATGTGGGCGCTTGCCAGCACCGGCGGGCTCGGTTCACCCTGCGCGGCAGTGCGACTCCTTTGGGCGCTCTGGCTGGGCGCCGTGTTCATCTGCGTGGCTCCCCCGGTCGCGGCCTTCCCCATCCGGGTGAGCACCGCCACGGAGCTGACCCTCAACCCGCAGGTGTCCGCCGACCGCCACTCCCTGGTGCTCTCCGTGCGCCTGCGGGACGACCGTCGCGTCGGCGTCGAGGGCCGCGCGCTGGCGGTCTCCATCGTGAGCCCCACCGGCCTCGTGATCCGCCGCGAGGAGCGCACCGACGCGCAGGGCGAGAGCCTCATCGAGGCGCAGCTCGGGTCGCAGGTGAGGGAGGTCTCGGTGGACGTCCGCTTCGCCGGAGACGAGCGCTTCGCCCCGGCCTCGACGCACGCCGACGTCGAGCTCGACGCGCCCTTCGTGACGGTGGAGCTCTCGGCTCCGGCCGCGCCGCTCTCCATCGCCGAGGCGCCGCCTGCCTTCAACGTCACGGTCTCCACGGGCCGCGCGGCGTGGCTCGAGCCCGGCGGGCTGGCGGTCGACCTCGTGGCCGTCGAGGGCGGCCGTGCCCGGGTGCTGGTCGCGGGCCTGAGCGACCGCACCGGGCTCGCCCGGTTGACCCCCCCGACGGGCTCCTTCCCCCGAGCCGGGATCTATCAGCTCCGCCCGAGGGTGGAGGTGCGCCCGGGACGCGTCGTCGAGGGAGCGGGGCGCACGGTCCTCGTGCGGTCCGACACCACCCTCACCACGGCCCTCGTGTCCGAGCCCGACGACCCGCACGCTCGCCTGCGAGGTCGACTGCGCACCGCCAACGATGAGCCCGTGGGCGGAGCGCCGATCCGGCTGATGCGCGGCGAGGAGACCATCGCCGCGGTGCGCACCGACCCCGCGGGGGAGTTCGTCTTCGAGGTCGACCTCGACCAGACCCAGCTCTCGGGCTCGACCGTCCGCGCTCGCTTCGACCCCGCCGACCCGTGGTTCACCCCCTCGGAGAGCGCGTCGATGCGGGTGGGAGAGGCCCCCTCGGCGCCCATCCACTGGGGCTGGATGGCCGCCCCGTGGGCCCTGCTCGCGCTCGCCTCGGTCGCCATCGCGGCGCGTCGGGGGGCTCGTCCCGCGCCGCCGCAGACCCTCCCCCTCGACGTCCTGCGAGACGAGGTCGTGCGCACCGGAGCGGCGGTGGACGGAGCGGTCGAGGTGGTGGTGGAGGCCTTCGATCGCTCGACCGGAGCTCAGCTCCCCGGCGCCCGCTACCGCTCCGTCGGCGGCGACGAGGCGAGCGCGAGGCCCGCGTCCTCCTCGATGCTGCTCACGAGGGGTCAATCCCTCAGCCTGCTCGTCTCGGCGGACGGCTACGAGTCCCGCCGCGTCGACGTCGCCCGGCTCGGTCCGGGTCGGCACAGCGTGCGGGTCGGGATGCTCGGATGGAGGGAGGCGGTCTTCGATCGCGCTCGCCCCGCGCTCACGGCGGCCTCGGAGGGGACGGTGATCCCGACGCCGCGCGAGGCGGTCGGCGCGACGCTCGTCGCAGGCCGCAGCGCCCCCTGGGTCGATGTGCTCGAGCGCGGCGCTTATGGTCCCGAGGCGCCCGACGCGCAGACCGTACGCGCCGTGGAGCGCGCGCTGGGCGGCGAGGAAGTCACGGCGAATGATGCCTCCGACGCCGTTGACGCCGTGAATTGATGGGCTCTATGGTGCGGCTCCCCGAATAGGGGCGCGTGCGTCGCAGCACGAGGAGGCGCGCTTTCGGATGGATTCCTGGCTGATCATTTTACTGCTGGTCCTCGTCGTCGGCATCGCGGCGTACCTGCTCACTCGCAAGGGTCCGCAGCTGCCCGCCGGCGAGGAGCCGGAGGCGCTGCCGCCGAAGCCCGCGAAGCCCGTCGAGCCTGTCGCCGCGCCCCCGAAGCCCGCGGCGCCCGAGGCTGGCGCGCCACCCAAGGCCGAGAAGGTCCCCGAGGTCGAGAAGGCCCCCGAGGCCGAAGCTCCGATCGAGGCGGCGCCCGTCACCGCCCCGGTGGGCGAGGCCGCTCCTGCGACGGCGCCGACCGCGGCCGAGACCGCCGCGGCTCCGGTCGTCGAGGCCGCTCCCGCTCCGGCGGTCGTGGTCGGTCGCGCGGCCCCGGCGCCGCTCTCCGCGCCTCGTGACGTCGCGGCCGTCAAGCGAGGCCTCGCGCAGACGCGCGGCGGCTTCATGCAGCGGCTCTTCTCGGTGTTCAGCGGGAAGAAGGAGATCGACCCCGCCCTGCTCGAAGAGATCGAGGAGACGCTGCTCACCGGCGACGTCGGGGCGGTCACCACGAAGCGCTTCGTCGACGGCCTGCGAGAGCGCCTCGACCGCAACGAGCTCTCCTCTCCCGATCGGGTGTGGGAAGCGCTGCGCGAAGACTCGCGGCGCATCCTCGCGGTCGAGGCTCCGGCCTTCGGCTCGTCGGCGAAGCAGTCTCCGCTGGTCATCCTGATGGTGGGCGTCAACGGCGCGGGCAAGACCACGACGACGGCGAAGCTCGCCGGGCGCTACAAGCACGCCGGGCAGAAGGTGCTCCTCGCGGCGGCGGACACCTTCCGCGCCGCGGCGGTGCAGCAGCTCGAGATGTGGGGCACCCGCGTCGGCGTTCCGGTGCACAAGGCCAAGGAGGGCGCGAAGCCCAGCGCCGTGGTGTACGAGGCCGTGGCGCGAGGCGTGGCCGAGGGATTCGACGTGGTCATCGCCGACACCGCGGGCCGCCTCCAGAACAAGGCACCGCTGATGGAAGAACTCCGCAAGACCCGCGACGCCGCGGGCAAGGCCTGCCCGGGGGCGCCGCACGAGGTGCTCCTCGTGCTCGACGCCGTGACGGGGCAGAACGCGCTGAGCCAGGCCAAGGAGTTTCGCGAGGCGCTCGACGTGACGGGCGTGGTGCTGACCAAGCTCGACGGCACCGCCAAGGGCGGGGTCATCCTGGCCGTGGCGGACGAGTTCAAGCTCCCGGTGCGCTTCATCGGCGTCGGCGAGAAGGCCGACGACCTGCGCGACTTCGACTCGGCGGAGTTCGTCGAGGCGCTGTTCTCCCGCGGAGAAGGCGCCGACGCGTGAGCGTCCGACGCCCGACAATGCTGTTGCGACGCGCGAAGAGCGCGTGATATAGTCGGTTCGAGGTTGGCGAAATTCCCTGCGATTTCCAGCAGTTAGAGTCGCGGACAAGGGCACTGGCAGGCACCATGACAGGGGTGACGATGGGTCGAGGAAAGATCGTCCGAGCGCTGCTGACCGCAGCGCTTCTG
Source organism: uncultured Myxococcaceae bacterium (assembly GCA_966211675.1). Classification (GTDB taxonomy): domain Bacteria; phylum Myxococcota_A; class Polyangia; order Polyangiales; genus SCUS01. Next base: position 15,256 of record CBIHPK010000023.1, on the reverse strand, counting down.
GGCGCACCATCACAGCTGCTCGCGCAGCCTCGCAACGCGCAGCCGACTCCGCCCGCGGGCGGGGACGACAGCGGGTCGATGACGTTTGGCACCGACGAGGCCGCGGCTCCGGCCGCGCAGCCGACCCCGAGCGGGTCGGGTGACTCGCCGCTGCCCTCGCTCACGGTGCCTGGAGGGGAGGTCGCGGCGCAGCGGCATCGCCTCCAGGAGGAGATCTACGCGGTGCAGCAGATCTATGCGCTGCGCAATCACCGCTTCGAGATCAACCCCTCGGCGAACTTCTCGCTGAACGACCCGTTCGTCTCGCACACGGGCTTCGGGCTCTCGATGAACTACTGGATCTCGAACGTGCTCGCCGTCGGCGTCACGGGCGTGTTCTTCCAGGGGCTCAACGCGACCTCGGACGTGAACTACTTCGTGGGCCGCTCGGCCGAGCTCGTGGTGCCGATCAACGAGTACCAGCTCGCGGCCGCGGTGAACTTCTCGTACGTGCCCCTGTACGGGAAGTTCTCGATGTTCAACCGCTTCATCTTCCACTGGGACATGTACCTGACGGCCGGCGTCGGGATCATGCGCACGCGGCCCATCGCCGCGGTCGACCCGGAGGTCCGCACCTTCGACTGGAACACGCGGATCCTCTTCGACGCGGGCCTCGGGTTCCGGGTGTTCGTGTCGCGCTCGGTGGCGATCACCGCCGAGCTGCGCAACTTCATCTACCCGGAGCTCCTCGAGAACACCTCGACGAACCTCCCCGAGACGGGCTCGAACACGACCGGTGGGCCGATCTCGACGACCTGCACTTCCTGTCGCCGCAACCCGGCCAACTGGACGAGCGAGAGCGCGCTCACGGACAACGTGATGCTCTCCGTGGGGCTGACGGTGTTCCTGCCGTTCAGCTTCTCGTATCACCTGCCCAAGTGAGCGGTTCGGAGCGAAGAAAGATGGCATCGATGAAGCGCTTGTTTGGAACGCTGGTGCTCGCGGGAGCGTCCCTGGTCACGAGCTCCGCCGCCGCCCAGGACATTCAGATCCGCGGCCCGCTGGCCGGTGCCCGCTCGGTGGCCCGCCTGGTCCGCTACCGTGAGAACCGACTGTCGCTGACCCCCACGGTCGGCATCACCCTGCAGGACGAGTTCTCCCGGGAGCTCTACTTCGGCCTCCGAGCGAACTACCACTTCGCCGACTGGATCGGCGTGGGCGTCGGCTTCCTCGGCGCCGCGGGCCTCGACACCTCGCTCACCACGCAGATCACGGCGCGCTCTCCCGGCAACTCGCCCAACATCCCCAACCGGGCGAACTTCCCGCAGCAGATCGGTCGCCGCGACTACATGATCGACCTCTACGCGACCTTCATCCCGCTGCGCGGGAAGTTCGCGTTGTTCCAGAACCTGGTCGCCGATCTCGACCTGTACTTCGTCGCGGGCGTCGCCTTCGTGGGCGTCACCGAGCGCGCCGACTTCTCGCTCGGCTCGCAGACCACCGGCCTCGACGCCGTCGCCGCCGCCAACCTCCGTCGCGCCTGGGCCAACTCGCAGAGCGCTCGCGCGAGCCGCCTGGCCGTGGCGCCGACCTTCGGCTTCGGCCTCAACTTCTTCATCAACCGCTTCGTGTCGGTCAACGTCGAGTACCGCGCGACGCCCTTCAGCTGGAACCGCTCGGGCACCGACGAGAACTCCACCGTCAGCCGCTGCGGCGCCGCGGGCAACGCCTCCTGCGAGGGCTTCTCCGACCTCGTCTCGACCTACTTCGAGACCAACTCCGCCCGCCGCGTCTCCGCGGTCACCTCGGACGACCGCACGCTCAGCTTCAACCAGATGGTCACGCTCGGGGTCAGCATCTTCCTGCCGACCGCCCCGCGCATCGGTCCCTGATCCTCCCTCCGCTCACTCCCCCCGCATCCCCGGCGTGATGACCACCCAGCGAGGTGGCTGTCGTCGCGCCCGCTCCTCCGCGGCCCAGCGCGCCCGGGTCTTCGCGGACCGACGCCAGCGCCGCAGCGCCGCAGCGCCCATCATCACCAGGAACACCACCGTCACCAGGCCGGATCCCGCCCAGAGCGGGGCCAGCGCGAAGCGGCTGCGGACGTCCGCGCGCCACTCCTCCTCCAGGCCCGTGAGCGAGGCGCCGAAGGCAGTGTGCATCGCCTCGGGGAAGGCGTCTCCGCCGCGCAGCCGCTCGGCCAGCACCGCGAAGCGCCCGGGGCCGTCGCGGCGCAGCAGCCACCCCACGATGTCGGCGCCCTGCGCGTAGGCGACGTCCACCTGCTCGGAGCTCCCGCCGAAGCGCCCGTCGAGCTGCGACCAGGGCGCCAGGCCGCGGGTAAAGCTCGCCTGCGCCATCGACTGGAACCGCTCGAAGGTGTGCTCGCCCGACTGCTCCACCGCGAGGCCCTCGGTGAACCACCGCGGGCCCGCGGCCTGCCCCGTCGCCACGCCCCACGCGAGGTGCGAGAGCTCGTGGCGGAGCACCTGCGCGACCCGCGTCGCGTCGCCCGTCGAGGGCGCCCTCGCGGAGACCAGCGTGAGCCCGATGGAGGGGTACGCGACGCCCGCGGCGTACTGCGGCGGCGGCAGCTCCGGAGGGCTGAGCGCCCGCAGCGCCTCGGCGTCGGGCACGAGGCGCACCGAGAGCCGGGGGAGCTCCGGCATCCCCATCGGCGTGCCCACCGCGCGGGCGTCTCGCTCGGCGCGCGCCAGGGCGTCGGCGAACACCGGGCGCATCGCGCGGGGATAGCTCACCGCCAGCGGACCGAGCTGCTGGGTCGCGTAGTCCGTGGGCACCGCGGGGATGGAGAGGGCGAGGTCGCGAGAGGCCATCGCGTCGTCGTGGCCGTGGGGCTGGGCGAGCGCCGGGAGGCTCATCAGCCAGAGCGCCAGGGACAGGAGCCAGAGGGTGAGGCGGCTCATTCGATCCCCCGGTGGACGACCGAGAGGTTGGTGCGCGGCGTGGACTCGCCCTGGAGCAGCACCACCGCGCCGACCACGCCCAGCAGGACGCCTCCGACGACCAGCCAGGGCCACACGCGCGCGATCGCGGGCGCGCTGCGGGCCGGTGCGACCGGCGAGTTTCGGGGAGGCGTCGCCGTGCTCGGCGAGGCGGTCGGAGGGGAGGCGACGGCGTGGTGGGTCACTGCGCCCTCCAACAGAAGCACGACGGCGGGAGCGTCAAATGATCCCGCGGCGGGGGTGGCGGCGAAGGCGTGACGCCCGAGGTCGTAGAGCCGCGGCGCGATACCGGCCGAGCGCGAGGTGAGCGTGACGAACCAGGAGCAGCCGAGCGCGTCGCCCACGCTGTCGAGGGTGCTCGCATCGGCATCCGTGGCGCGCAGGGCGCGGCGAGAGGCGGCGCGGTCGGCCTGGTCCGCGGGCGTCGGCGACTCGCCCCGGAGGGCCTCGCGGGTGCTGGCGTCGGCGACGACGCGCCAGCTGGGAGAGGCCGAGAGGCGCGCCTCGGTCTCGCGGGCGAGGGTGCGAACCGCCTCGTCCGGATCGCCCGCGACCGCGATGCACACCTTCGGGGCCGGGTCGGCGTGCGCCGCGAGCGGGGCGAGCGCGAGAGAGAGCGCGAGGGCGAGGGGGCGAGAGCGGGTCACGGCTGCTCGGTCTCCACCGGGAGGCCTTGGAGATATCGGGCCGCGTAGGGGGGGCAGGGGCGCAGCGGATCGTCGGCGACTCGCCACTCGTCCTTGATGAAGACCTCGTCGAGGTAGAGGCCCTGCGGCGGGGCGGTCATGCCGGAGAGGGTGCGGTCGTGGTCCGCGAGGCGCTTGACCACGGTGCCCGGGGGCAGGCGGCCGCGGCCCACGTCGACGAGGGTGCCGACGATCACCCGCACCATGTTCTTGAGGAAGGCCGTGCCCTCGACCTCGATGGCGATCACGTCGTCGCGTCCCTGCCAGCGCTCCAGCACCTCGACTCGGAAGAGCGTGCGGACGGTGGTCTCGCGCTCGCAGTCGGCCGCGCGAAAGGCCGCGAAGTCATGGGTGCCCACCAGCGCGACGGCCTCGCGGCGCATGAGCTCCACGTCGAGGTCGCCCCAGAGGTGCCAGGCGCGGTCGCGCAGCAGCGGGTCGCGGTGCGGCGACGAGATGATCAGGTAGCGGTAGCGCTTGCCGGCGGAGGCGCGGCGAGGGTCGAAGTCGTCCTGCACCAGGCGAGCGTCGACGATCGCGATGCTGCGGGGCAGACGGCCGGTGAGCCCCAGGCGCCAGCCGTACTCGGGGATGACCGCGGCGGTGCGAAAGGCCGCGAGCTGCCCGTGGGCGTGCACGCCGGCGTCGGTGCGGCCCGCGCCCCGGACGATGACGCGCTCGCAGGCCATCACGCTGGCGGCGGTCTCGATCTCTTCCTGCACGGTGGGCACGCCACGCTGGCGCTGCCAGCCTGAGAACTCGGTTCCGTCATAGCGGACGATCAATCGTACGGTGGGCATCGTTCGTCGGGTGTGTACCACCGAGGAACACGCGGCGCCGCGCCTTGACAAGCCCACCCCCGGGAGTGCCGAATCGCCGCCGGTCGGGCGTCCGATCCGAAGAAGTCGTAGAGGGCCGAGTGGACGAAACGCAAACGAAGGAAGAGCTCGCGCACGCCGCGGCCCTGGTCGAGGACGTCATCCGCCGCATGGGCCTCGAGCCCGACAGGGTGCGCATCGCCGTCCCGGAGCCCAGCCGGGGCTGGTCGCTGCTGCGCGGCAGCGCGGCGGTGGCGATCTTCCTGCGACCGGCGCGGCCGGGCGAGGACTCGGCGCAGCTCCGCATCGTGGCGCCCATCATCCGCATGGGGGCGGGCGACCCGCTGCCGTTGTTCCGCGCGCTGCTCGAGCTCAACGCCGGCGGCCTCGGGGCCGTCGCCTTCGGCGTGCAGGAAGACCGCGTGGTCGTCGTGGCCGAGCGTCGCACCCTCGACCTCGAGCGCGCCGAGGTGGAGTTCCTCATCCACCGGGTGGGCGCGGTCGGCGACCACTACGACGACGAACTCATCGCGCGCTTCGGTGGCAGTCGCATCACCGACCCGTCGTAGCCTTCGCCCCATCGCCTCCGCGCTCGCCCTGGGCATCGCCGCCTGCCCGGCGCGCTCGTTCGCGTTCGACGCCGAGGTGCGCGCGGAGTCCACGGCGTCGTCGTGGCAGGTGCGTGGCCCGGCCGGCGCCGCGGTGCTCTCGCTCCGTCGCTTCACCCAGACCTTGAGCCTCGCGGGCTCTTCGCGCTCGGACGATCCTCGCGCTCCGGTCGTCCGGCTGCGCGCTCGGCTCCGCATCGACAGCGACTTCGGCTCGGCCTGCGACCCGGGGACGGACCGCTGCCTCGACGAGCTCAACCGCTCTCGCGCCGCGGAGTTCGCGCCCCTCTTCGCTCGCCGCGCGGTCGACCTGCCCTTCGCCTTCCTGGAGGTGAGCGGGCTCGCCCGTGGGCGAGTCGACCTGCGCGCGGGGCGGCAGCTCATCGTCGACCCGCTCGGGTTCTTCCTCTTCGACGGCGGGCTCGCGCGGCTCAACCTCGGGGCGGTGGCCTCCGTCGAGGCCTACGGCGGCTGGGAGACCCGCGCGGGCTTTCCCCTCTCCAATGGGCGCTACGAGCGCGACGGCCTCCTGCGCGCCGACCGCACGGGCTGGGACCGCTCGATCGCCACCGAGGTCGTCGATCGGGACGCGGCCTCGGTGGTGGGCCTCGCGGTCGACCTCAGGGCCTCGACGCGCCTCGACGCGCGCCTCACCTGGCGCCGCATCTGGACCGCCGACGGCGTCGCCGAGGAGGCCGTCGCCGCGCGATCGGACCTGCAGCTGAGCGGCTCGGTGCGCGCCTTCGCGGAGGCCGTGTACATGGTCCCGATGGCGACGGTGACCACCGCGGCGCTGGGCGTCGAGGGGCTGCCGGCGCGAGGCGGGCGCTGGTCCGTGGAGCTGCTCCGGGTGCGCCCGGTCTTCGACCTCACCTCGATCTGGGCGTCGTTCTGGATCGACCCGACGGACGAGGCGCGCGCCTCCCTCTCGCTGCCTCTCTCCCGCGCGCTCGACCTCTCGCTGGGCGCCTGGGTGCGCCGCTACGTCCTCGACGGCGAGGTCCCCGACAACGCCGCGCCGTCGCTCGGAGCGCCGCTCAACGTCGGGGGATCGGCCTCCGCGAGGGTGCGTCGCCCACGCTGGGACGCCACGCTCCGCGCCTCGCTGGAGGGCGGAGCGCTCGGGGTGCGAGGCAACGCGGACCTGTCGCTGCGAGCGTGGGTGATCCGCCGTGCGCTGCGCGTCGACGGCCTCGTCTCCGTGGCCCACGTGCGCGACGCCCTGAGGGACGACCGCAGCCTCGACGGCCTCGGCCTCGTGCTCGGGGCCACGGCGCCGATCGGCCGCGTCGCGCAGGTGAGCGTGAGCCTCGAGGACGACATCAACACCGTGGTCGGCCATCGCGTGCGAGCGATCGGCGTGCTCGAGCTCAGGACCCTCCCATGAGCGCCTCCCGACGATGGCCGCGCGCGCTCCTCGTGTTCGCGCTCACGCTCGCGTCCACGCTGGGCGCTCTCCTCGCGCAGCCCCGCCCCGCCGTTGCCCCGGCCGAGACCCCCGCGGACGAGGGGCCGTCGCACCTGATCTATCCCACGCAGCGGCTCCCGCTGCGCTTCCAGCACTCGCGTCACCTCGCGATGCCCGGCGTCACCTGCGCGAGCTGTCACCCGGCGGCCGCCACGAGCACCCGCGTCGAGGACAGCCTGCTCCCGACCGAGGCCTCGTGCGCTCCCTGTCACGCCATCGACCGCGAGCACCCGGCGTCCGCCTCGACCGCAGCCAGCCCGATGGGAGGGTGCGACCTCTGCCACGAGGGCTGGCGCGCGGAGGCTCCGCTGCGCGTGGCGAGGGCGGAGGTCCCGGCCGCCAACCTGCGCTTCTCCCACGCCCGTCACGCCGCGCAGGGCGTCGCCTGCGAGCGCTGCCACGCCGACGTGCGCCGCGTCGGGCTCGCGACCCGGCTCGAGCTGCCGACCATGGCCAGCTGCGTCACCTGCCACCGCCCGGGCGGAGCGCCCGATCGCTGCGCGGTCTGCCACCTCACGGAGTCCGACGGCCGGCTGCGCACCCATTTCGCCGATGGATGGATGAACCCGCCGCGCTGGATGGGCGGACTGCACCACGACGCGGACTTCTGGTTCACGCACCGAGCGAGCGCCGCGCAGGACGGGAGCCGCTGCGCCGTCTGCCACACCGAGGGCGAGTGCGCGGCCTGCCACGACGGCCGCGTGCGGGACCGGCGCACGCACCCCAACGACTACGTCACCATGCACGCCGTCGATGCGCGGATGAACAGCGATCGATGCGGTTCATGTCACCGCGCGTCGAACTTCTGCGTCGCGTGCCACCAGCGCGCGGGCGTCGCGCCCTCCTCGTCGACGCTCTCTCGCGCCTTCGGCCGCTTCCACCCGCCCGCCGCGGTCTGGACCAGCGCGCCGGTCACGCTCCGTCACCACGGCGCCGAGGCGCGCCGCGCGATGCGCACCTGCACCTCCTGCCACAGCGAGCAGGACTGCGTGACCTGCCACGCGACGCTCGCTCGCGGCGGCGGTGGGTTCTCGCCGCACCCGCCGTCCTTTCTCTCCCGCTGCGGGTCGCTCCTGCGCGCCTCCGAGCGACCCTGCGCCCTCTGCCACGACGACCTCGACGCCGTGCGCGCCCGGTGCCGCTAGCGCAGGGGAGGGAGCCTCAGCCCTCGAGGAGGCGGGTGCGGATCTTCGAGTAGCGCACGGACAGCGCGTTGGGGGTCACGTCGTGCTCGAGGGCGAGGTGCTTCTGCGTCACGCGCTGCCCGAGGCGCCTCGCCGCGATGTAGTCGAGGGCCGCGACGATGGGGCGGTCGACGGGCACCTCGCCGGGCGACGCGGACACGTACGAGGCCCACGCCGCCAGCGCCGCGTCGACGTGCGCGGGCGAGCGACCCAGCTTCGCCAGCGTGCCTCGGATGACGCTGCGGGGGTCGTCGCTGATCTGTGGTCGGTGGGCCTGAGACTTCGCCAGCGCCGAGGGGCCCCGGGCGCCCGCGGGCGCGCCGCGCTCGAGCCAGGACTTGAGCGCCAGCAGCTCGGTGTGACGGGGGTGGCGTTGCAGCAGCGTGGCCACGATCTCGACCCCCTCGGCGCAGCGGCCCAGGCGGCCGAGGCACTGCGCGTAGGAGGCGCCGACCTCCTCCTGCGAGGGCTGCGCTCGGAAGGCGCGCTGCAGGTGCACGACGGCGTCGTGCGGGCGGCTCAGCGCGACGTCGAGGAGGTGGCCGAGGTTGTGGTGGTACCAGGGGTTGGCCGGGGAGATCGCCACGGCCCGGCGGAACGACGACACCGCCATGCGGTAGTTGGCCTGCAGCGCCTGCGAGAGGCCCATGAGGGCGTGGCCCGCGTCGTCTTCGGGGCACGACTTGAGCAGCCTCCGGAGGTGGAGCGCGGCGCGCCACGGGCTGTCTTCGAGGAGCATCTCCGCGAGGTGCCGGTTGGCGAAGCACGCCTCGGGGCTGCCCTCCACGGCGCGCGTCGCGAGGGCCTCGAGGAGACCGCGCACGTGGTCTTTCGGGAGGTCTCGCTGCAGCGCCTGCTCGGCGCGGATTCGCAGCGTGTTGAGCTCATCGCCTGTACCCGCCGCAGTCATCGCTTAGGTTGATAGCCCGCACGTTGGAGGGGTGCAAGGCGCGGCGAGCCCTCGGCTCATGGCTGCACCCGCAGGATGTACTGCCCCTCGCCGGAGTCGCGCGAGGCGTCGACCATGATCCACACCGGACCGGGGTCGACGGTGACGCGCTGCGATCCGGTGAAGCAGGCGAGCTGGTTGGTCTGGAGGCCGGCGCACTGCCGCTGGCGCACGTAGCTGACCTGGTTGGGGGTCACGAGCAGCACGTTGATCGCCATGCGCGCCGCGGCGTTGAAGAGCAGCACGTCCTCGCCCAGGAAGGCCCCGCCGCAGCTGCCGGTGTGCGAGCCCACGCCGGTGGTGGTGCGGCCGATGATGGTGCCTCCCGCGGTGACGTCGAAGAGGGTTCGGGCGCCGCAGTTGGCGGGCGCGAGCGGAGCGCTCCGGCTCACCCTCAGGGTGAAGGGACCGCCGCGCGTCCCGGGGTCGTCGACCACCACGTAGACCACCCGCGGCGCCGTGCTCGATCCCCGGCCGCGGAGGTACACCCTCGCGTCCCGGGCGCGCTGCGTCGCGTCGCCGTTGCAGCCCACCTCGGCCCCGCCGCAGGCGTCGCGCACGGACACCACCGGGTCGCCGTCCCCGCCCATCGGCGAGGCCTCGGCCAGCAGGTCGGCGTCGCCCGGGATCGTCACCGCGTAGACCAGGTCGGGCCCCGCGCCGCCGCACGAGCTCGTGAAGTCGCTGGTGCGCCCCGCCGTCGAGCCGGTGCGCGACAGCGTGGTGGTGGCGCCCGTCAGGTCGAGGGCGATCGCGTGGGCGCAGTCCTCGCCGGGCGCGATGCACACGCCGCCCTCGTCGGTCATCCCGTTGCAGTTGTCGTCGACGCCGTTGCACCGCTCCGTCGCGCCGGGGTGGATCGCCGGGTCGGCGTCGTTGCAGTCGGTGCCCCTCGAGCACGCGGCGCCGCCCACCCGCGCCGCCGCTGCGCCGTCGCCGTCGGCGTCGATGGCGGTCGATCGGCACATCCGCGCCGTCGGGTCGCACACGTCCGCGGTGCAGGGGTCCGAGTCGCTGCAGTTCCTCGGCGTGCCCCCGCCGGCGCACTGGCCGGTGCTCGCGTTGCAGCTCGCTCCGCTCGCGCAGAAGCTGTCGCAGTACCCGGCGACGGGCGTGTTGCGGCACCCCACCGCGGGATCGCAGGTGGCGGTCACGCAGGGCCCCGGGGCCACGCACGCCGACGGGTTGGCCGTGTACACGCAGCGCCGCTCGGCGTCGTCGCAGCGGTCGGTGGTGCACGCCACGCCGTCGTCGCAGGAGGGCGGCGTCCCGGCCCGGCAGCCTCGCATCGGGTCGCAGGTCTCCGCGCCGTTGCAGAACCGACCGTCGTCGCAGCGCCCCGTGTCAGCCACGCTCGCGCACGCCCCGGTGCCCGGATCGCAGCGGTCGACGGTGCACTCCACGCCGTCGTCGCAGTGCACCGCGGTGCCCGGCACGCAGCGGTTGGCCTCGCAGCGCTCGCGCCCGTTGCAGAGCGTGTCGTCCTGGCAGTCGGCCTCGGTGGTGCAGTCGACGCGCACGCAGTCCATCGTCGGGTCGCACACCTGGCGCGCTCCGCACACCGAGTTGTCCGCGCGGTGCACGCACGCGCCCGCGTCCTCGTCGCAGGAGTCCGCCGTGCACTCGACGCCGTCGTCGCAGGACCGCGCGCAGCGCGAGGTGGGGACATCCGCCGGGGGCACGTCGCCCGCGTCGTCGATCATCACCCGGTCGTCCGCGGCGTCGGTCGTGCCCGCGTCGGGCGTCTCCGCGTCGGCGATCGCGTCGGGGGCGGGGGCGTCGTCGCCCGCGTCGAGCGCGATGGGCGTGTCGTCGGAGGGGCCGCGGTCGGGCAGGGGGCCGAGGTCCGAAGGGGAGCCCGAGTCCGCGGCCGCGGAGCGATCGAGGCGTGTGAGGTCGGGGTCGACCAGGGTGGAGCAGGCGCTGGCGAGGGCGCCGCAGACGAGGATCCAGGAGGCCTTCGCCATCAAAACCTCCCGCTGAGCGAGAGCGAGGCGCCGCTGGACGAGGCCGTCGCGCCGACGCTGACCGGCGAGCGGAAGTCGGTCTTGAGGAAGAGCACCACCGAGGCGACGGCGCCCGCGAGCGTGACCCCCATCGCGACGTCGGACCAGAGCGCCAGCTGCGAGGCGCGGGTGGCCTCGTCGTGCCCGCGGGCCTGGAGCGCCGCGGTGTTGCCGGTGCCGCGCTGGATCTCGATGACCGTCGCGTCGAAGTCCGAGTTGGCCGAGAGGGCGAGGGCGCCCGCGGTGATCCACCCGATGGCGGCGGCGCCGGTGAGGCCGGCCACGGCGTAGAAGACCGCGGGGGCTGGGCCCCGTCGCGGGGCGTCGGTGTGCGGGTCGGTCATGGGGCCGATGGGCGTGACGGCCGGGGCGACGGTCGGGGTCGTCGCCGCGACGACGGGCGCAGGAGGCGTCACCGGGACCGGCGTGGCGGCCGGGGTGGCGCGCTCGAGGGTGAGCTGGAGCACCTGGGCCTGGCCCGCGGCGATGTCGAGCTCGCGGTGCACGGTGGTGTAGCCCTCGCCGAGGGCCTCGACGACGTGGTGGCCGGGCATGACGTGCGCGGGCCTGCCGAGGGAGATCGCCTGGCCGTCGAGGGTGACCGCGAGGCCCATCGCGTCCGAGGGGGTGACCGAGAGCTGGAGCTCGCCCACACGAGTACGGAGCTGGGCGATCTGCGCCTCGACCTGCGTGACCTGCGCCTCCGGGGCCGAGGGGCTCTCCGTGAGGAACTGCTCGAAGGTGCTGATCGCCTCGGTGGGCCGGTCGAGGTGCGCGAAGCAGTTGGCGATGTTCACGCGCACCGACGGGTGCGGCGCGAGCCGGTAGGCGTTCTGGAACTCCTCCAGCGCCGCGGCCCACTGGTTGCGCGTGGCCGCCGCGACGCCGAGCTGGAAGTGCCGCCTCGCCTCGTTGCGGTCGGCCACGGAGGGCGCGGCGGGAGGCGTCTGGGCGCTCGCGGCGCGACCCGCGGACAACGCACCGAGCAGGACCAGCGGAGCGAACCAAGAACGTTGCACGACGCACCTCCAGGGCCTCGCCGATCGGACGAGCGCGACGGCGCGCCGTGACCCTGCGAGGGCTCCGACACTACCAGACCCCGCGGCGGTCCCGCAGCGGTCGCAGCGCTCAGATGATCTTGATCGTGCTCGGGTCGAAGGTGGCGGGCGGGGGCTTCGGGTCCATCTTCCGCAGGGTGTCGACGATGGTGCGGGCGACCACGACGTTGCGGTACCACTTGCGGTCGGCGGGCACGACGTACCAGGGCGCGGTCCGGGTGGAGCACCGCGAGAGGGCCAGCTCATACGCCTGCTGGTATTCGTCCCACAGCGCCCGCTCCTTCAGGTCACCGGGGTCGAACTTCCAGATCTTCGCCTCGTCGGCGAGGCGCTCCTCCAGCCGGCGCTTCTGCTCCTCGCGGGAGATGTGCAGGAAGAACTTCAGCACCGTCGTGCCGGTGTCCGCCAGGTTCTCCTCGAAGCGGTTGATGACCTCGTAGCGCTTCTCGATCTCCTTCGGCGGCGCCAGCGAGTGCACCCTCGCCACGAGCACGTCCTCGTAGTGCGAGCGGTTGAAGATCCCGATGTTTCCAAGGCGGGGCACGCGGCCGTGGATGCGCCAGAGGAAGTCGTGGTCGCGCTCCTCCTCGGAGGGCGCCTTGAAGCTGGTGATCTCCACGCCGGTCGGGTTGATGCCCGACAGCACGGACTTCACCGTGCCGTCCTTGCCGCCGGTGTCCATCGCCTGGAGGACCACCAGCAGCGAGCGCTTGTTCTCCGCGTAGAGCTTCTCCTGCAGGTCGCACATCTCCTCCCGGTCGCGGGCGAGCTGCACCAGCCCCTCGGCCTTGTCCTTCACGCCCGCGGTGCCGGCCGGGTCATAGTCCCTCAGCTTCACCTTGCTGCCCGGCTTGATCAGGATCGCTTCCGCCATTCGCCTCTCCCTCCAAAGGGCCCATCGCCGCCACAACCGGGCGCGGGCTCCGCGGTCGATGGTGCTCGCGATGGGTGCGCCGCGACAAGCGCGCCCGTTGCCCCCGGCGCGAGCGTGGCTAGAGTCCCGGCCCAACACCGCGATGCCCGCCCCCTCCGACCTCGACGACCTCCGCCGTCAACGCCAGCAGCTCCTCACCCGCATCTCCTGGTGGGAGGACCACCGGCACTCCGCCCTCGTCCCCCTGGTGCTCGTCTGCTTCGGCGCGGGCTGGGGCCTGGGCTGGCTCGCGCACCTGCTGCTGGGCTGTCCTTACCAGGTGGGGTATTTCGCCGCCATCGCGTGCGTCTTCGCGAGCGGACGCTGGCTCGACCGGGCCTTCGCCCCGCAGCGCCTCGACGCCATCGACGGCCAGATCGCCCGGCTCGAGCGAGGGCTCAAGGGGACGCCGGCCGCTCCGCCGCCCAGCGCACCAGCGCCCCGCTGAACGTCTCCGGGCGCTCCAGGCTCGACAGGTGGCCCGCCCCCTCGAGCACCTCCAGGCGCGCCCCGGCGATGGCCGCGGCCATGGCGGCGTGCTCCGAGGGAGGCGTGATCGCGTCGAGCGACCCGACGAGCAGCAGCGTCGGGCAGGCGATGGCCCCGAGCGTCTCCGTCGCGTCGGCCCGGTCGCGCATGGCGAGCAGCCCGTCGGTGATGCCCTCGACGGACTGCCCCGAGGCCCACGCCCTCACCGTCGCGCGCAGCGCCTCGGGGGCGCCCGGCGCCAGCAGGTGCGGGAGCATCTTCTCGATGAGCGCCGCGGGTCCCTTCGAGCGCACGAGACCGAGGTTGAGCACCCGGCCCGCTCGGGTCTCCGGGCTGTCGGCCGCGGCTCGGGTGTCGGCCAGCACCAGCGCCCGGAGACGCTCGGGGGCGCGGGCCGCGAGGCGCAGCGCCACGTAGCCCCCGAGGGAGAGCCCGACGAGGGTCACCCGGTCGAGCCCCAGGGCGTCGAGCGAGGCCAGGACCGCGTCGACGTAGCCTTCGAGCGAGGGTGGCTCACGGGTCATCCGGGGCGCGGCGCCGAAGCCCGGAAGGTCGATCGCCACGGCGCGGTGGCCGTCGGCGGCGAGGGCCTCGCACTGGGCCGACCACATCCGTCGATCGATGGGGAAGGAGTGCAACAGCACCCAAGGGTCGCCGTGGCCGAGGTCCGTCACCGTGGGCTGATCGCTCATGCGGCCCGAGGGTAGCGCCGCCCCGCGCGGCTTGCGACGGCGGCGGTTCTCCCGTAGGCGGAGAGCCGTGAAGCGAGCGACCCTCCGACTGCTGGCGCTGGGCGCGATCGCCGCGCTGCCCTCCACGGCCTTCGCCAACGGGCGCTTTCCTGCGGCGCAGCAGGTGGTGGTCGGACCCGGGGCGCGCTCGGACGTCGTCGCGCTGCGCACCACCTTCGGCCTGCTGGTGAGCCGCGACGGCGGCCACAGCTTCCGCTGGTACTGCGAGGACCTGCTGTATTTCCCGTTCGTTCCGGGGCTGAGCTTCGACCCGCCGGTGGAGGTGAGCTCCCGCGGCGAGGTGGTGCTCGGCTTCGAGGACGGCGCCCACTCGCTCACCGACGGCTGCGACGTCTCCGACCTCCGAAGCGTGTCGCACCGCGAGATCACCGATCTCGCCGCGACCCCCGACGGCGCCACCCTCTACGCCACGGAGAGCACCACCGGCTCTCGCAGCTACGTACTCCGCGCGGACGCCTCGCTGACCTTCCAGCGCATGGGCGACGGGGTCGACCGTATGCGCTTCGTCACCGTGGAGGTCGCCGCCTCCCGGCCCGAGCGGGTCTACGCCTCGGGCTTCGACGACTCCGCCTCGCGCACCCCGCGCCTGCTGCGCAGCGACGACGGCGGGGCCACGTTGGTGGCCGTCGCGACCGCCACCCCGCTCGGCGACGAGGCGTACATCTCCGGGGTCGATCCGACGGACCCGCAGGTCGTCTATGTGCGCGTCGTGGAGGGCCTCGGCTCGACCCTGCTGCGCAGCGCCGACGGGGGAGAGCACCTCGCGGTGGTCGCCCGCACCGCCGACCCGATGGTTGGCTTCGCGCTCTCCGACGACGGGGCGACGGTCTGGTACGGCAGCGCCGAAGGGGGACTCCACCGCTCCACCGACCGCGGGCTGCACTTCACCGCCATCGGGACGATCCCCTCGCTGGGCCTGCGCTTCCACGGCGGGGCCCTCTGGCTGGTCACCGACTGGCTGCGTCAGCCGTGGGCCCTCGGTCGCTCCATGGACGGCGGCGAGCACTTCGAGGCCGTGCTGCGTTTCGAGGACGTCCCCGGGCCGCCGGAGTGCGCCTCGCCCTCCGAGGGCACCTCCATCTGCATCGACCGCTGGCCGGCGTTCCGTTCGACCATCGAGCCCCCCACCCGGCCCGACGCCGGAGCCCCCATGGACGCCCGCGTCGCGGCGCCCGACGTCCCGGCCACACCCGACGCCCCGCCCCCGGTCGATGGCCCGCCCGCCGCCGACGCCGCGCTCGACGCCGCAGCGCCCACCGCCGACGTCGCGGCGCCTCGCATCGCCATCGGCCACGACTGCGGCTGCCACGCGAGCCCGAGCCCCCGCGCCCAGTGGGGCCTCGCGCTGCTGGCCCTGGTGATCCGTCGTCGAAGGCGTGT
>CBIHPK010000022.1:0-59141 GCA_966211675.1 uncultured Myxococcaceae bacterium | reverse complement strand
GTCGCTTCGCGACGGTGAGGCGCACTGGGCTGGCGTCGCGGTCGCGCCCGTCGCTTCGCGACGGTGAGGCGCACTGGGCTGGCGTCGCGGTCGCTCCCGTCGCTTCGCGACGGTGAGGCGCATCGGGTTGGCGTGGGCGGTCGCTCCCCACGAGGAGACCGACGCCCAGAGCGCCAGCTACAGACGTCTGTAGCTGCAACTACAGACGTCTGTAGCTGGCGCTGCGGGTGCTCGGCAGGCGCGGTGGGGGCCCGCGTGCGGGCTACGGCGCGTCGTCCGGCCTGGGCCGATGCGGGCGCACGGCGATCGCGCGCAGCAGCGCCGGCAGCAGGAAGATGCCCAGCAGGGTGCTCGACACCAGGCCGCCGATGACCACCGTCGCGAGCGGCCGCTGCACCTCGCTGCCCGCGGACGTCGAGAGCGCCATCGGGGCGAACCCGAGCGCCGCCACCAGGGCCGTGAGCAGCAGCGGCTGCAGCACCGTCACCGCGCCGTCGACCAGCGCCCGCTCGGGCGGCGCGCCCTCCGCCGAGCGTCGGCGGATCTCGCTCGCCATCACCACGCCGTTGAGCACGGCGATGCCGCAGAGGGCGATGAACCCGATGGCCGCGGGCAGGCTGAAGGACATCCCCCGCAGCCGGAGCGCGACGATGCCCCCGATGAGCGCGAAGGGCACGCCGGAGAACACCGCGAGCGCGTACCTCGCGTTGCCGAACATCAAGAACAGCATCCCCACGATGAGCCCGAGGCTCACCGGGACCACCAGCGCGAGGCGGTCGCGCGCCCGGGCGAAATTCTCGAACTGCCCGCTCCACTCGACGCGGTAGCCCGGCGGCAGCCGCACCTGCCGCTCGACCCGCGAGCGCGCGTCGTCGACGAAGCCCACGAGGTCCCGCCCGCGGATGTTCACCTCGACGCGCAGCCGTCGCTCCATGCCCTCGCGGCTGATCTGCGCGGGCCCGTCCTCCTCGGTCACGTCCGCCACCTGGCCCAGCGGGATCAGCGCCCCGTCGGCGTCGCCCACCGGCAGCGCCTCGATGCTCTCCGCGCCGCGCCCGATCGGCGGCAGCAGCACCCGCAGGTCGAAGCGCCGGCGCCCCTCGAACATCACCCCCACGCGCCGCCCCTGGCGGGTCGCCTCGACCGCCGCGAGCACGTCGTCCGCCGCCACGCCGTGCCGCGCCAGCCGCTGCCGGTCCACGCGCACCTGCATCATCGGGAAGCCCAGCGCCCGCTCGACGCGCACGTCCCCGGCGCCGGGCGTCGCTCGCATGAGCTGCCCGATGCGGTTGCCGAGGTCCGTCAGGACGTTGAGGTCCTCGCCGAAGAGGTGGATCGCCACGTCGGCGCGAGAGCCGGAGATGAGCTCGTTGGTGCGGTCCTCGATGGGCTGCGAGATCGACACGAAGGTCGACGGCACCTCCCGCTCGATGGCGGTCTTCATCAGCTCGCCGAGCGCGTCGAGGTCCTGCGCGCTGGTCCACTCGCGGCGCGGCCGCAGGTGCACCAGGATGTCCGTGTTGTCCATGCCCACGGGGTCCGTGGCGACCTCCGCGCGGCCGGTCATGGCGAGCGAGGTCACCACCTCCGGGAAGCGCCCCAGCACCCGCTCCGTCGCGAGGTCCAGCCGCCGCGCCTCGCTGATCCCGATGGAGGGGATGCGCCGGATGGCCACCACGATGTCGCCCTCGTCGATGCGCGGGACGAAGTCCGCCCCGAGCCCGGCGGCCACCGGCACCGTCGCCGCCAGCGCCGCGATGGACGCGATGAACAGGGCCCTGCGCTGCCTCACCGCCCAGGCCACGGCGCGCGAGTAGGGCGCCTCCAGGCGGTGCAGCAGCCCGTGCGAGCCGGGCTTCTTCGGCGGCTTGAGGAAGGTCACCGCGCCGGCGGGGAAGACCACCAGCGCGAAGACCACCGAGCCACCGAGCGCCAGCGCCATGGTGGTCGCCATCGGGCGGAACATCTTCCCCTCGGTCCCCTCCAGCGCCAGCAGCGGGAGATACACCAGGAGGATGATGAGCACCGAGAACACCACCGGCCGCGCCACCTGGCGCACCGAGGCCGCCACCGCCTCCCGGTAGTTCTGCTGGTTGATGTCGTGCAGCGCGAGGCGAGCGAGTGCCGCCTCCAGCATCACGATGGGCCCGTCCACCAGGAACCCGAAGTCGATCGCCCCGAGGGACATCAGGTTGCCCGTCACCCCGAGCTGCCGCATCCCGAAGACCGCCAGCAGCATCGCGAAGGGGATGCCGAGCGTGACCAGCAGGCTCCCTCGCATCGAGCCCAGCAGCACCAGCAGCACCAGCGACACCAGCAGCGCGCCCTCCAGCAGGTTGTTGCCCACCGTCGTCAGCGTGCGGTCGATGAACTGCGCCCGGTCGTACACCTCGTCGATGTGCACCCCCGCGGGCAGCGTGCGCCGCAGCTCCTCCACCCGCGCGTGGACGCTGTGCACGACGGTGCGGGAGTTCTGCCCGAGCAGCATCATCACGATGCCGCTGACCACCTCGCCGCGGCCGTCCTGGGTCACCACGCCCTGCGGGAGCGCCGCCCCCACGCGCGCCTCGCCGAGGTGCCGCAGCTGCACCGGCGTGCCGTCCGCGTCCGTCGCCACCACCACCGCCGCGAGGTCCGCCACGTCGCGCAGCTGCGCCTCGCCGCGGATGGTGAACTGCTCGGCGCCCCGCTCGATCCAGCCGCCGCCGACGTTGGCGTTGTTGCGCGCCAGCACGTCGAGCACGCGGCCGATGGTGATCCGGTGCGCCGCGAGCCGGTGCGGGTCGAGCGCGATCTCGTACTGCTTGCGCGAGCCGCCGAGGGCGTTCACCTCGATCACGCCAGGGACGCTCCGCAGCCGCGGCGCGACGTCCCACTCCAGCATGGTGCGCAGCTCCATCGCCGAGTGCCGGTCGCTGCGCAGCACGAACTGGTAGATCTCCCCGAGGCCCGTGGAGACCGGCGCGAGCTCGGGCCTGCCGAACTGCGGCGGCACGTCGGCCTCGATGCTCCGCAGCCGCTCGGAGACCAGCTGCCGCGCGAACCACACGTCGATGTCGTCGTTGAAGACGATGGTCACCGCGGAGATGCCCGCGCGCGTCACCGAGCGGATCTCCTGCAGGTTGGGCAGCCCGTTGAGCCCGGTCTCCACGGGCAGCGTGACGTAGCGCTCGACCTCCTCGGCGGAGAGCCCCGGCGAGTCCGTGAGCACCTGCACCTGCACGTTGGTGATGTCGGGCACCGCGTCGATGGGCAGTCCCCGCGCGATGAGGAAGCCCACGAGCATCACCACGCCGGTGCCCCAGAGCACCGCGACGCGCAGACGGATGGCCGCCCGGACGATGGCGTCGATCATGGCCTACCGCCCCCTCACCGGAGCATCTCGCTCTTCAGCGCGAAGGCCCCGTCGGTCACCACCTCGTCGCCCGCGCCGAGCCCGCGGATCACCCCGACCTGGTCGCCGTCGGCCTCGCCCAGGGCGACCGTCGCGGCCTCGTACTCCCTCGGCGCGCGCACCACGAAGACCGCCGGGCGCCCCTCGATCTGCACCACCGCGCTGCGAGGCACCGCGGTCACCTGCCGAACGCCCGCCGCCGCCGTGCGAAGGCGCGCCGTCACGAACTGCCCCGGCCGCAGCCGCAGGTCCGGGTTGGCGACCTCGACGCGCACCTTCGCGGCGCGGGTGCGCAGGTCGATGGTGGCCTCGACGTGGCTCACCTCGCCGATCACCGGCGCGCCCTCGTGCGCCTGCGAGCTGATCTCCGCGCGGTCGCCGACGCGGACGTGCGCGAGGTCCATCTCGTAGACGTCGAGCTGCACCCAGACCCGCGTGAGGTCGGCGATGCGCATCACGCTGCTGGTGTCGTCGATGGTCTGGCCCACGATCACGTCCCGCCGGATCACCCTCCCCGCGATGGGCGCCCGCAGCACCACGTGCCGCCCGGCGCTGGATCCCGCCCCCATCGCCGCGAGCCGCTGCGCCGCCCCGCTGGCCTCCGCCTCGAAGCGCGCCACGTCCGCGCGGGCGTCCTCCACCGCGCGCGCCGTGGTGAGCTGCTGGCGGTAGAGGTCCGTCTCGCGGGCCAGGCGCGCCCTCGCGGCGACCGCCTGGGCCTGCGCGGAGACCCGCGAGGCCATCACGTCCCCGAGGCTCACGCTCTCGATCTCCACCAGAGGGGTCCCCACCTCCACCGCGTCGCCCGCGCCCACGAGCACGCGCGTCACCCGGCCGCGGATGCGGGCGCCCACGTCGGCCACGTGGTCGGGGTCGAAGTCCACCGAGCCGACGAGGTCGAGCGCCGGGGCGAGGGCCCTCGTGGTGACCCGCGCGGTCTGGATCCCGAAGCGGCGCACGAAGGCCTCCGACACCTGCACCCTCGGGCCCCCTTCGGGCCTCGCGCATCGCGCCGCCGCGGCCGAAGCCGCCGCCGGAGCCGCCGAGGCGGAGGGGCCCACGAGCTCCCGCACCCCGAGCGCCCCGGCGGCGCAGAGGAGGCCGAAGCCGAGCGTTCCGAGCCAGCGCTTCACGCTCGAACCCGGTGGTGGATCGCCGCGGGCGCAGGGCCCGTCGACGCGGATGCAGGGAGGGCTTCCATGGCGATGCCTCCCCGTTCGCAGGCATCGTGCCGCGCACGCACGAAGGCCGCGAAATCCAAGGCGATCGAGCGTGCTGAGGGAGAAGGGGTGCGGCGAAAGACCGCCCCCCTGCGGAGGGTGGCCGCAGCGGCGATCAGTCCGCGAGCCGGGCCTGGAAGAACTGGTTGACCCTGGGGTCGTTGAAGCGGGCGTAGTCGATGACGAAGGGCGCCACCTCGCTCACGCCGTTGCGGTGGCGGATGGTGAGCGCCATCGGGGTCACCTCGCGGTAGTTGCTCGTCGGCGGCAGGTCGTCGTTGGTCTTGCCGCCCGCGGAGAAGAGGCTCAGCAGCATCGCGTCGCTGTCGTCGTAGACCTTGCGGAACCCCTCGGTGACGCGCTCGTGCCCTCGCACCATGGTGCGCAGCCCGAGGGCCCCCATGAAGTGCCTGAACTGCTTCCGCCCGAAGGGGAAGCGCGCGTTGGCGTTCTGGAGTTCGGGCGGCACCACGTCGGCGGAGCTCGGGTCGCTCCAGAGCATCTGGAAGCGCAGGTCGCTGTCGTTGAGCGAGGAGAGGTCGGTGTACTTCTCTCGGAAGGCGTCGTCCCGGGGGATGCCCGCGTGCACGAAGATGGTGCGATCGAAGAGCAGCATGTTGGGCAGCGCCTCGAAGAGCTTCATGTACGCGCCGAAGACCTCCTGCGTGGCGATGCCCTGGAGCGAGGTCATGGCCTCCGCGGGCCGCACCGGCGCGAGCACCCGGCCGTTGAGCTCGACGTAGTACTCGTGGTTGCCGCGCAGCAGGTACACGTGGTCCGGGGCGATGAGGAAGATCGACATCGCCGCGCGCAGGATGCCGTTGTAGCTGAAGCGCCCGCGGTCGATGTAGTCGCCGAGCAGCACCAGCTTCATCGCCGGGTTGTGGGCGGGGTCGCGGTGGTGGGCCTCCACCTTGGCGAAGAAGTCCGCCTGGAGCAGCGCGGCCTTGAGGCACGAGTAGCAGCCGTGCAGGTCGCCGATGACCAGCAGCTCGTACTCCGTCGAGGGCTTCGGCGGCAGCACGTGCACGTGCCCGTCGAGGAAGGGCTCCTGCCCCGCGAAGTCGCCGACGTCCTTCACGCCCGCGAGGCGCCCCTTGCCCGCGGCGCGCATCGCGTCGAGGCGCTCGTGCACCGCGCGGATGAGCTTGAGGTCGTCCACCGCCTGCGTGGCGAAGGCCGAGGGGTCGCGGTCCCAGTCGCGCTCGAAGGACTGCAGGAGGGGGTGGTCGTCGATCTTCGGGACGCGCACCTCCGGGGCCTCGATGAAGGTCATCCCGTCGGTGACGATCGCCTCGACGTCGAGCTCCGGGAGTTCTTCCGGCGCGTCGAGCAGCGCCGCGAGCTCGGAGCGAAACTCCGCCTCCGCGGGGTGCACCACGCCGTCGGCCTCGATCATGGCGTCGGCCACGGTCATGAGCTGCCGCCGCCCGGGGCCGTCGAAGCGCTGGAAGAGCTCGAAGCACCGCAGCTTGAGCTTCGCCGTGACGAACTGGTGCGTGTCCTCCCCCTCGGCGACGGACTCGGTGAAGTACGCGCCCACCTCCGCGGCCACGGCGTCGGCGACCTCGTGGAAGTGCGCGGTCCACTTCTCCGTGACCGTCGCTCGCAGCGCCGGGTCGTGCGCGAGGGCGGCGTCGGCGCGGCGCATCACGAGCTGCGCGACGTGGTCGCGGACGTACTCCCGCTCGCTCTCGTCGAAGTCCCCGTCGAGGTGACCGATGGCGGTCAGGTACCAGATGATCGCCTGCATCTGCTGCTCGGCGGCGCGCGGATCATCGCTGAAGGTGAGCATCTCCGCGGAAGGCTAGAACGCCGCGGAGTTCGGTGTAAACCGACGGCTCGGCGGAGCGCGTCGGGGGGTGGAGACGAAATGGGCGAAGCCCCCGAAGGCGGCACCCGTCGAAGGGGTGAACCGCCTACCGGGGGCTCCGCGGGACGAATGGGATCAGTCCGCGATCAGCGGTTCTGGTTCCAGGTGTCCTCGTGCGTGATGCCGCCGTTCGTGTACGTCCACGAGATGGTGTGGAACACGAAGGAGACCTCCTCCAGGGGGGGCTCGGTCGAGGTCGCGGGGACGATGGTGTCCGGCACGATCTGCTTCTGCGAGGCGACGCGGCCCTGCTTGATCTCGACGGTGTAGAACTGCTCGGTGGTGCCGTCGCCGTTGGGGTTCGGGCGGAAGAACTTGAACTTGCCCTCGATGACCTGGTTCTCGACGAGCGCCTTGGCGATGAGCGGCGAGGACTTGTCGATGCGCTTGCGGATGAGCAGCGGCTCGTACTGACGCCGACCGGTCGCCATCCCAGAGCCCGCCTCGCGGGCCGTCTTCACGGCCTGCTCGTAGTAGACGCACTCGATGGAGTCCTTGCGGCCGAGGCTCTCCTGGCTGCTCGAGCCCTTGATGTCAGCGCCGTTCGCCTTGAGATAGAGATGTACGGTTTCGGCCATTGGTGGACTCTCGTGCAGGCTTTCTTGGAAGAGGAGCTTCGAGCGTTCGGTGCCTGCGACCGCTGCGTCCGACGGAGTCTCCCTGAGCAGCCTCCGTGCCAGCGCTCGCGGGCTCCGCGACCCGCGCTCGCAACCGCTGTAGGCCCCGGTGAATCCTCCTCGCGCTCGGCTCGCGGCGCCCTCGCCGGCGATTGGACTCCGCGCCCAGCGCGCCGCCCCGCGCGCCGTCGATGCGGGCGAGCGCGGGTCGCCATCGCGCTGTGGCAAGCGTTTGGACGCGCCGCGACGGCCGTTGGACGACCGTCCCACGCGCCGCGCACTCGGCCCTCGGATTACCATCGCGTGTATTCGAAAGAGCCTCGCGGCAGCGTGAAGGCGCTTCCCCCGCCCGTACACTCTCCGGTAAGATGGATCACATGGCACGAGTGAAGCAGTCGAAGTCCCCCGCCCCGAAGAAGAAGCCCGCGGTCCCGGTCGCAGCCAAGGTGAAGCCCGTGCTCAAGCCTCGCTCGCAGCGCCTGCGCGACAAGGGTCGCGCCGCCATCTCGCTCATCCGAAAGCGCCGCGCGACGCTGGCCGACGACTTCCTCGACGTGGGCGAGGCGCTGCGCGCGCTCAAGAGCGAGGGGATGTTCGAGGCGCTGGGCCGCGCCGACTTCGACGACGTCTGCGCGCGCGACCTCGACCTGGCGGAGTCCACCGCCGACGCCATGATCGCCCTCTCCGAGCGCATCGAGCGCGAGCTCGAGAAGGACCTCGGTCGTGACCGCTCGAGCGCCCTGCTCGCCCTCGTCGACGCCATCCCCGAGGACGACCTCCCGATGAACCTCCTCGACGCCACCATCCAGCTCCCCACCGGCGGCAAGCTGGTGGTGCGCGGCGCCACCGCTGCCGAGGTGCGCGAGGCCGCCCGCAGCTTCCGCCTCGTGCGCGGCGCGCGTCAGGGCAAGCGCTCGCGAGGGTTCACCACCACCCCCGAGGAGAAGCGACGATTCACCGCCGTGGAGAAGCGCTGGCGGGCCCGCCGCGACCTCGCCCCGGTGGTGCACACGCGCCTCGTGGCCTCTCGCCGCGAGCACGGCGCCGAGGTCGACGTGCGCCTCCCGCTCGAGGTGTGGGAGCGCATCGAGCTCCCCAACCTCCCCAAGCGCTGACCGCTCTCTCCCTACGCCACGGACTCCGCCTCGCCCGCCCCGTCGTTGGCGGGCGGCATCACCAGCACCCAGCCCTGCGCCACGCAGTAGCGCTCCGCGCCCAGCACCGCGGCCTCCGTGGCCCGCTCGCTTCGCCGCGTCGCGCGGTAGACCACCCGGCCGCTGCCGATCGCCCGCAGCGCCACGGTGACCGCCGCCCCGCGCCGCAAGACCTCCAACCGCACCGCTCGCACGTTGTCCATGGGCACAGCACACACCCGCCGGGACCTCAGGTCCAGCGGGCGTGTGACATAGCCTGTCCGGGTAATTATCGGGGGACGGGGAAGGCCGATCGGTAGTCCGCGATGCACGACAGCTCGTCGTGGGCGTGCTGGAACCCGGTGGCCTTTCGGAAGGCCTCGCCGTCGATGACCACGGGGTACTTGATGTGCGCGATGGCGCCCTGCGGCAGCGACGGGAGGCCGAGTCGGCCGGTGAGCGCGAGGAAGGCCAGCTCGGGCATCGGCACGCGCTTGCGCCCGGTCTCGCGGACGATCACGGACAGCGGCAGCGGCGCCGGGCCGGTGACGTTGAAGACGCCGCGGAGCTTGTGCTTGAGCGAGAGCACGATGGCCGACGCGATGTCCTCCTCGTGCATGAACTGGTAGAGCGGGTCGTAGCCGAGGATGGCCGGGACGTGCCGGTTGCGGAGGAAGTTGGCGAGCGTGCCGGTGCCGGTGGGGCCGAGCACGTAGACCATGCGCAGCACCGAGGTGGTGAGCTCGGGCACGCGCCAGAGCGAGGTGCAGGCGTAGAGGTCGGCGGCCACGAGGTCGGCCAGCTCGGGGAAGGTGGTCACCGCCATCGGGGGGTCGTCCTCGTGGTGGTAGAGCGCGTGGTCCGCGCCGGCGCCGTAGTAGGTGTGGCGCCCGACGAAGACGGCCTGCCTGGCGCCGTACTGGGCGGCGTACTCGAAGACCGCGCGGGTGCCGCCGAGGTTGATGCGGTAGCGCTCCTCGCTGCGGAAGCGCAGGTGCGTGACCGTGGCCATGTGGATGACGGCCTCGGGCCGCGCCTTGCGGAAGACGTCCTCGGCGGCGCGCTTTCGGATGTCGACGGCGTGCATCTCGACGCCCGCGGGGGCGCCCTCCCAGAGGCGGCGGTCGATGCCGATGACCTGGTGCCCCTCGGCCAGCAGGTGCTTCGCCACGATCTGCGCCACCGGCGACGCGATGCCCGTGAGCAGGACCTTCATCCCCGGCCTCCCTCTCGCACGAGCAGTCCGTCGGCCATGAGCGCCGCGACGCGCGACTTCACCGACTCGACGCTCTCCTGCACGGCCTCGTCGTCCTCGGTGCCGGTGCCCTCGAAGAACATCGGCTCGCCGAAGCGCAGCTCCATCTTTACCGGGAGCGGTAAGGCCACGAGGTAGGGGGTGATGGGCACGTAGGGCGCGCCGAGCAGCTTGCCCAGCGTGGCGGAGTTGGCGATGGAGGGGATCGCCTCGCCGCCGCCGAGGATGCCGACGGGCACGATGGGCGTGCGGGTCTTCATCGCGAGGCGCACGAAGCCGGTGCCGAAATCCACCAGCGAGTGCCGCTCCCAGTAGAGCTTGGCGGTGCCGCGCGCGCCCTCGGGGAAGACCATCAGCATCCGGTCGTCCTCGAGCAGCCGCTCGGCGTGCTCGGGCAGCCCGGTGAACTGCCCCGTGCGCGACGACCACAGCGACGCGAAGGGCACCCGGTTGATGAACTTCTCCGCCATCCCCTGCGCGAGGCGCGGCGGGTCGAGCTCCATGAACATCGACGTGAGCAGCATCGCGCCGTCGATGGCGTAGCCCCCCGAGTGATTGCCCACGAGCATCACCCGGCCCGACGTGGGCACGCGCTCGATGCCGTGGCACTTCACCCGGAAGTAGTGGCGGTAGAAGAACCCGAGGGCCGTGAACATCTCCGCGAGGTGCTGCTTGGAGATGCCATAGGGGTCGTACCCGTAGCGGTTGAAGGGCAGCGCGATGCGCTCTACCCGCGCCTTGATCCGTGGATCGATCGGCAACATCGCTCTCTCTTCTCCTCCTTCGGGCCCGCGCCGAGGCTATGCCCCGACCCCCGCGTGGCAGCAAGCGCCATCGCCCCGACCACGCGATCGATCCGCCGGGGTCGAAGGGGGCCCCCGAGCCTCAGCGCCGGGTCGCGGCGGCCAGGCCCGCGGCGGCGGACGCGTCGTCCGGGCTCACCGCGAGCACCGACCGGAACGCCCCCGCGGCCTCGTCGCGGCGCCCCCGCTGGAGCTCGCACCAGCCCACGCCGGTGAGCATCTCCAGGTCGCCCGGGTAGCGCGCGAGCACCTGCTGGTAGGCCTGCCTCGCGTCGTCGTAGCGGCCGAGGTTGTAGAGCGCGAGCGCCAGCCGGCGCGTCGCCAGGTAGTTGCCGCCGTCCGAGCGCAGCACCGCCCGGGCGCGCTGCTCGGCCTCCTGCCAGCGACGCAGCGCGAGGAGCGGGAGCAGCTCGCCCACCCTCGGCTCGACGGCCTCCGGGGCGGCGGCCTCGGCCTGGCGGTACGCGCCCACGGCCTCGTCGTGGCGGCCCTGCGAGTAGAGCAGCCACGCCCGGCGCAGGGCGTAGAGGTACGTGCCGCGGGCGTCCTCGGGGAGCGTATCGAGGGCGGCGAGGGCGCCGCGGGCGTCGCCGCGGGCCTCGAGGGCGTAGGAGCGGCGCCACACCTCGGGCGAGGCTCCGGCGCGCGGGGCGACGGCGGTGAGCGCGAGGACGAACACGACGGCGAGGCGGCTAGCGTTGGGCATGGGCGAGACCTCCTTCGAGCGAGAACATCGGGGCAGCCGGGGCGGTGGTGGGGAGCGGGGTCGCGGGCTCGATCCAGAGCCGGAGCCGGCGACCGCGGAGGGTGACGTCGAGGCGGA
Source organism: uncultured Myxococcaceae bacterium (assembly GCA_966211675.1). Taxonomy (GTDB): domain Bacteria; phylum Myxococcota_A; class Polyangia; order Polyangiales; genus SCUS01. The sequence continues at coordinate 48,023 of CBIHPK010000022.1, read as the reverse complement.
TGAGGCCGACGCGCGGGGCGAGGCACGCGCTGGTGGTGACCCACGGGCGGCCGTCGCGGTCGCGCCGGTCGGAGGTCGCCTCGATGAGGAGCGACCGGCCGTGGCGGCGCACGGCGTAGCGAAGGGTGAGCGACGACGGCCCGCCGAGGGGGCTCACCACGTCGTGCACGGGGCGAAGCCAGGCCGGGAGAAAGGCCCGGATGGGCAGCCGGTCGCTCCAGCGCAGCGCGTCGTCGGCGTCGAAGGGCACCCGCGAGAGCGCGTACCGCAGCGGGTGCAGCACCGAGCGCGCGTCGCCCACCACGTCGTGCACGGTGAACCCCACCGGCCCGTGCTCGTAGTAGAGGGCCGCGTCGCGCTCGGCGGAGCGCAGGAGGTGGCGGCCCAGCAGGTCGATGTCGGGCACGAGGGTCTCCTCGCCGCCGCCCTCGACGCGCACCCGCAGCGCGCGCCCGTACTCGAAGCGCAGCAGCGCCGCGCGGTCGTCGTCGCGCACCAGGGCCCGCACCTCGTCGCCCTCGATCGGGACATACCCTGACCGGAGCTCGCCAGCGGCCACGGCGTCGTGGAGGGCGATGGGGATGGTGGCCGCGCCGAGGTCGGCGGTGGCCTGGAGCTGGAGGTGCAGGTGCGGCGTCGCGGAGCGCCCGGAGTTGCCGCAGAGGCCGAGGGTCTCGCCCGCGGCGACGGCCTGGCCGACCCGCACGGGGATGCTCCCGGGCGAGAGGTGGGCGACGCACGAGTACACGCCGGGGGCGTGGTAGACGATCACCGCGTTGCCCCAGTTGTCGTGGAGGTTGACCTCGCCGACGGGGTTGTCGGGGACGCCGTCGACGACGCGCGCGACGACGCCCGCGGCGGGGGCCACCACCGGGAGGCGGTAGCAGCCGTAGTCGTCGAGGGAGGCGCCGTCGGTGCGGCAGGCGCGGTGGTCGTCGCCGCGCACCACGAAGTCGAGCGCGTGGCGCCAGACGCCCTCGTGGGTGACGCCGCCGGAGACGCCCTGGGAGCAGGTCCAGCGGCCGCGGAAGGGGGCCGTGAGGCGCACGCCGAGGACGGAGCCGAAGCGCTCGCTGCGGGAGCGGAAGTACGCGAGGTTCTGCTCGGGGGTCCCGGGCGTGAAGTCGACGGCGTGGGGGCGGCCGTCGTCGACGCGCTGCCGCATCACCGAGAGCACCAGCGGGACGGTGAGGTTGAACGGGAGGATCCAGAGGGGAAGGCCGAGGCGCTCGAAGCGGGGCGCGAGGCCGAGGCCGAGGAGGGCGCACACCGCCGCGCCGCCCAGGGCGAGGGCGTACGACCACGCGCTCGGGATGAACCACACCCCGCCGAGGGCCACGGCGACCAGCATGCAGTCGAGGCCCAGCGCGGGCGCGAGGCTCCAGGCGACGGCGAAGGTCGCGGCGGAGAGGGCCGCCGCGATGCGGCTGTGGGTGACGAGCGCGAGGAGCATCACGGCCCCGGCGTCGGCGCGCGGCGCGAAGAGCAGCGAGCCGAGCGCGCGGAGGTAGGCGGGCGCGACGCCGGCGCCGAGGAGCGAGCCGAGCGGGTCGTCGGCGAGGGCCGCGGCGGGGCCGTGGGGGAGGGCGCCGAGGCTGATCCAGGCGACGGCGAGGAAGGGGAGGGTGAGCACCGGGAGGCCGTGGCCGACGCCGAGCGCGACGTGGAGCGCGGCGGAGAGCAGCACCGAGGCGGCGGCGGCGACGGCGACGACGGCGAGCGCGGCGGGGCCCAGGGGGGCGAGCGACGCGAGGCAGAGGCCCACCATGAGCGCGTTGTACGAGAGCTGGCCCGCGCGCGACTGCTCCGGGGGGAGGCGCAGCGCCGCGGCGGTGGCGAGCGCGACGCCGACCGCGGCGAGGCCGACGAGCGCGCGCTGCGGGGCGGCGAAGGTCGCAGCGAGCACCAGCGCCCCGACGGTGCGCGAGCGCGAGAAGAGGAGCTGCGCGTAGGTGAGCAGCACCGCGGAGGAGAGCTGCGAGGCGAGCGCCCCGGCGCGCGGGACGTCGGCCCGCCAACCCGCCGCGAGCGCGGCCTGGGCGGCGCTCACAGCCACGCGGGGACCTCCTCGCAGGCGAGCAGGGTCTCGAGCTGCTCGCGCCTGCGGATGACGCCGTGGCGGCCGTCGGCGCCGATCATCACCACCGCGGGGCGGTAGGTGATGAACTGCATCCACTGCGTCACGTTGTAGGCGCCCACGTGGCGGAACACCACCTGGTCGCCCGCGCGCATCGGCGGGAACATCACCGAGTCGCGCACGACGTCGATGTTCATGCAGAGCGGGCCGTACATGACGGTGGGCTCGGAGATGCCCCCGAAGGGCTGCGCGGGCACGACGTCGTGGTCGTACCAGAACGACGTGAAGAGGATGTTGACGCCGGCGTCGACGACGAGGCCGCGCTGACCGTCGGCGAGCCGCTTGTTGGCGAGCACCGTGGAGATGAGGGTCCCGGCGTCGTCGACGAGGGCGCGGCCGGACTCGAGCACGATGGTGGGCTCCTGGCCGGGCGGGTACTCGAGCGCGGCGAGGCCCTCGGCGCAGGCGGCCGCGTAGCGGTCGAAGCTGGGCGTGGCCTGCTCGCCGGGGAGGTACTGCGCCTTCAGCTTGCTGTGCGACGCGAACCCGCCGCCGATGTCGATGAACGACAGCACCAGCCCGTGCGCGCGCCGCAGCTCGTTGGCCATCTGCGCGAGCTTGCCGGCCTGCTCGCGGTACGACGCCGGGTCGAGGATGAAGGTCCCGAGGTGGCAGTGCAGCCCGATGAGGTCGAGGCGCTTGCCGGCGATGATGCGGTTGGCGGCCGTCATGGCCTGGCCGTTCTCGAGGTTGAAGCCGAAGCGCCCCCACGCGGGGATGGACTCGACGGTGAGGTTGACCCGCAGGGCGACCTTCGGCGTGAGGTGGAGCTCGTCGGCGAGGCGCTCGAGCAGCGCGAGCTCGTCGAAGTTGTCGATGTGGATGATCGTCCCCTCGGGGAGCACGCGGCGCAGCGTGGCCTCGGTCTTGAGCGGCCCGTTGAGGTGGATGCGCTCGCCGGGCACGCCGTTGTGGCGCGCCTTCTCCCACTCGAACTCCGACACCACCTCGGCCCAGGCGCCCTCGCGGTGGAACACCCGGCAGATCGCGTCGAGGTAGTTGGTCTTGTACGACCAGGTCACGCGCACCTTGGAGAAGCGCCGGGCGAAGGCGTCGCGCAGCTCGCGGTAGCGGGCCACCAGGGTCTTCTCGGAGAAGACGAAGACCGGGGAGCCGTAGGCCTCGACGAGGGTCTGCACGGGGACGCCGTCGATGTGCGTCTGCGGCTGCATCGAGGCCGCGCGGGAGAACTTGTTCATCGCGCCGGTCTGGTGGCGGGCGATCACCGGGCGCTCGTAGAGGGGTCGGCTCATCGGGAGGCTCCCTGGCTGCGGACGATCTCGCCCGCCGTGCTCATGCTGGAGAACGGGCTCATGTCGCTGATCTGGTCGAGCGCGATGCGGACGAACATCGTCCCCACGCGGTAGTCGGTGAGCCGGGTGAGCTCGCGCCCCGCGGCGAGCTCGGCGACGGCGTAGGGGAGGTTCATGCCCGCGCCCGCGGAGAGGAAGCACCACGCCGGGAAGCGCGGGTTCACCTCGAGCACGTGGTACCCGCCGTCGGCGTCGCGGATGACCTCGAGCTCGCACGGCCCGCGCCACTTCGTGGCCTTCATGAACACCGCCGTCAGCCGGTCGAGGCCCGCGTCGCGGATGGCCACGCCCGCCCACCCCTTGCCCTTGTCGGTGATCACCGTCTTGCGCATCTGCACGGCGCCCACGAGGCCGCCGCGGCCGTCGCCGACCGCCAGCACGCACAGCTCCTGGCCCGCCACGAACTGCTGCACGATCACGGGGTAGCCCCACTGCGCGGCCATCGCGTGGAAGGCGTGCACGGCCTCGTCGAGCGTGTGCGCGACCTTGGCGCCGTAGTACGGCCCCTTCACCACGATGGGGTACGGAAACGACTCGTGGATGGAGTAGAGCCCCGAGACGTCCGTGAGCACCCGCGAGGCGGGCACCGGGAGGCCCTGCGCGCCGAGGGCGTTGAGCTTCGCCTTGCACCGCAGGTCGAGCTGCTCGCGGCTCGGGAGGAGGGTCCCGACGCCCTGCGCGGCGAGCTCGGGGGCGAGGTCGACGAAGGCCGGGAGCTCGGCGTCGAGGGTCGGGATGATCACGTTGAAGCCGGCGCGGCCGCGGATGTACGCGAGGCGCTCGCGCAGCGGCTCGACGCCCTGCGACGGGTACGGGATCAGGAACACGTCGTCGACGAGGCCGTCGGCGTAGACCCCGGGCTCCATGGCGTCGTAGGCGAGGCCCACCACGCGCACGTCGGGGTCGTGGCTGTGCAGCAGCGAGCGGATCACCCCGACGCCGGGGCCGGGGTTGTCGGTGGCGTTGAGGCCGGTGACGGCGACGACGAGGGGCCTTGCCATCACGCCACCTCGAAGGCGCCGGGCACCAGGCCGAAGAGGCGGAGCGACTGCACGAGCTCGTCGAGGTCGCGGGCGAGGTCCTCCCCGGCGGTCTCGAAGCGGTCGGCGAGGAGGGCGACGAGCTCGTCGCGGTGGAGGCCCTTCTTCAGGCCGTCGAGCACGCAACGCGCGGTGTCGTTGACCGTGTACGTCGCCCCCGAGAACGGGTCGAACACGAAGCCGGTGTCGCTGATGGCGAGGTCCTTGAGACGCTGCATGGTGGAGTCTCCCTTCCGTGTGCGCGCGGGCCTACCGGGGCCCGCGGTCGGTCACCAGGCGCCCAGCAGGGCGGCGGTGATGAAGTGGGCATCTGCGTCCGTCGCGCGCGTCGCGTCGCCGGTGAGCAGGTGCAGCCAGTCGTAGTGGATCGCGAGGGACAGCCCCCCGCCGAGCGGCGCGCGAAACCCGACGGACATCGCCGCGCGGATGTGATCGTCCGTTGCGAACGTGAGCGAATCATTCAGGGAGGTGAGCCGGCGCTCGTCGCCGTAGCGCCCGGAGAGCGAGAGGCCGTAACCCCCGGAGCGCCAGGCGAGCTGCGCGCCGAGCGATCCGCCGGCGGCTCCGTCGGTGACCTGGAGCGACGCCGTCGGACCGAGCGACCACGAGGGCGAGAGCGCGGCGGCCCACGAGGCGGCGAGGCGCGTCGCGGTGTAGTCGGAGAAGACGGTGGCGCTGGCCTCGGCGAGGAGCTCGCCGTGGAGGTCGAGGCGACCGGAGAGGCCGAGCACGGTGGCCGGGGCGAGGGGGTTCGCGGGGTCCCAGAGGGCTCCGGCGTGGAGGCGCACGGCGAAGGTCGGGCGGGCGATGCCGACGGAGCCGTAGAACTCCTGCTGGGTGTAGCGGGCGAGGGTCGGAGGGCGGCCGAGCTGCGGCGTGGCGAGGTCGTAGGAGACCGCGCGGTACGTCGCGCCGACGACCACGAGGTCCATGAATTGGAGCGTGAGCGATGGGGTGACGCTGAGGGAGCTGCGCCGCTGCGGGTGGCTCTGGTAGAGCTGCGCGCCGAGCCAGAGGGAGGCCCACGCGCGCACCGGGCGGGGCTCCGCGGCGAGGCTGAGGGAGAGCCCCTGGCGGGCCTCGGGGCGGTCGGGGTACAGCGCGACGAGGCGCTCGAACTGGGCGCGCGCCGCGGAGGGATCATGGAGGCGCAGGAGGGTCCACGCGAGGCCGAGGCGGGCGTCGCAGGACTGGTCGCCGGAGAGCGCGAGGGCGCGCTCGTAGTGGCGTCGCGCGGGCTCGTACGACCCCGCGCTGAACCAGAGCCACCCGAGGCGCAGCGAGAGCGCGTGGTCCTCCGGGAAGGCGGCCGCGAGGGCGTCGAGGGAGGCCGCGGCGTCGCGTGGGCGACCGGCGCGCTCGAGGCGGGCGGCGCCCTCCATGGCGGCGTCGTAGTCGGGCGTCGTCTGCGCCGACGCGGAGGCCGCGGCGGCGGTGGCGGCGAGGAGGGCGGTGACGGCGGCGGTGCGGCGCATCGTGAGAGGGAGCTGAGCAACCCGCACGCCACGCGGCGGCGCTGCGGAAACCGTGGCGTGAGTGCGGAATCCGCAGCGGCGCGCGGCGGTGCGACGGTGCGGAAACCGCAGTGGTCGATGGCGCGCGAGGCGTGCGGGGCCGTCGATGCGGCGCGGCACGCGACCTGCGGATGGCCGTACGATGCGACTCCATGGTCTCGGAGAGGTTCGCCCCGGGTGAGACGGTGACCGCGCCGCGCTCGCTTACGCAGTTCGGCCGCGGGGTGGTGGCGGCGCTGAGCCTCGTCGCGTGCGCGATGCTCATCACCACGGCGTGGCGGGGGAGGCAGACGTCGCTGCGCCTCGCGGTGATCGTCGAGCAGGGCATGGCCGAGTCGTTCATGACGGCCATCCGTCGCGCGTCGCAGGGGCCGCCGTCGGACCCGGCGGTGCTGCAGGCCCTGCTCGCGCAGCACGCCGACGACGGACTCCGGGCGATCGCCCTCGTCGACCCGGAGGGCAGGACCGTCTTCGCGGCCGGGGCGCTCGACGCGACGCCGGTGGACCCCGATCACCCGGGGATGGTCCACGTCGGCGGGAGGGTGCGCTACCTGGCGCCGATGCCCGCGCTCGACCGGCGGCCGCCGGGGAGGATGCCCGGCCTCCCGGGCTTCGACGGGCGTCCACCCGGCATGCCGGGCTTCGTCGATCCGCCGCCCGGTCCGCCGGGCTTCGACGGGAGACCGCCGCGGGCGATGGGGCGGCCGCTCGTCGAGTTCGAGCCGCTGCTCGCGCGCGCGGCGATCCGCGAGTCGGGGCGCACCCTGGGCATCGCCCTCGCGACGTCGGCGCTGCTGCTCGCGGCGGCGGCGTGGTTCTGGTGGCGCTCCGTGCGGGGCGAGTCCATCGAGCAGCGCACCCTCCAGCAGGACCGCCTCGCCGAGCTCGGCAAGATGACCGCCCTCATCGCGCACGAGATCCGCAACCCCCTCGCGTCGATGAAGGGCCACGCGCAGCTGCTGGCCGAGGCGCTGCCCGACGGGGCCCCGACGCGCATCCAGGCCGACCGCGTGGTGACGGCCTCCACGCGCCTCGAGCGCCTCGTGCGCGACCTGCTCGACTTCGTCCGCGAGGGCGTCGTCGCGCGCACCCGCTGCGACCCCGTGGCGCTCGGGAAGGACGTCGCGACGGAGGTCGGCGTCCCGCTGCGCATCGAGGCTCCCCCCGACCTGGGCGTGCTCCTCCTCGACGCGCGCCGCCTGAGGCTCGCGCTCTCCAACCTCATGCAGAACGCCGTGCAGGCCTCGGCCTCCTCGCTGGAGCTCACGCTGTCGATGCGCGACGGAGCGCTCCACCTCGCGCTGCGCGACGACGGCGTCGGGCTCGCGCCGGAGGACCTCGAGGCCGTGTTCGAGCCCTTCGTGACGCGGCGAACCCGCGGCATCGGGCTCGGCCTCGCGGTGGTGCGTCGCGTGGCCGAGCTGCACGGCGGTAGCGTCCGCGCGAGCAACCATCCGAAGGGCGGGGCGATCTTCACGATGGTGCTGCCGACCTCCCCGGCGCCTCGCGGACGACGTGACACCGCCGGGGCGCTGCGGCACGCTCCGCCGCGTGGCGCGGATCCTGGTGGTGGATGACGAGGAGGACCTGAGGGCGTTCTGCGAGGCGGCCCTGGCGACCGTCGGGCACGAGGTGACCACCGCGGGGGACGGCGTCGAGGCGCTCGAGGCGCTCGCGCGACGGCGCTACGACCTGGTGCTGACGGACCTGCGGATGCCGCGGCTCGACGGCGAGGGGCTGCTGCGGCAGATGCGGGCGGCGCACCCGGACATGGCCGTGATCGTGCTGACGGCGTACGGGACGGTGCCCAAGGCCGTCGAGTCGATGCGCCTCGGCGTGAGCGACTTCCTGGAGAAGCCCGTGGAGAGCCCGACGGCGCTACGCGAGGCGGTCGCGAGGGCGCTCGGGCGCGATCGGCAGGCGCCGCCAGCCGGGGGCGATGGGCCGGCGCTGACCTTCGGGGCGCGCGCGATGGCGCCGGTGGAGGCGGCCCTGCGGCGCGTGGCGCCCACGGACGCGACGGTGCTGCTGCAAGGCGAGAGCGGCGTCGGCAAGGAGGTGGCCGCGCGCGCGGTGCACCGCTGGAGCCGGCGGGGGGGGAGGCCCTTCGCGGCGATCAACTGCGCGGCGCTGTCGGAGTCGCTGCTGGAGTCCGAGCTCTTCGGGCACGAGCGCGGGGCCTTCACGGGCGCGGTCGCGCAGCGCGCGGGGCACATCGAGTCGGCGGCGGGAGGGACGTTCTTCCTCGACGAGGTCGGCGAGCTGGCCCCGTCGCTCCAGGCGAAGCTGCTGCGGGTGCTCCAGGAGCGGGAGTTCACCCGCGTCGGTGGGACGCGCGTGCTCACCGCGGACGTGCGCTGGGTGGCGGCGACCAACCGCGACCTCCCGCGGGCCGTCGCCGAGGGGCGCTTCCGCGACGACCTCTACCACCGGCTGTCGGTGTTTCCGGTGCGCATCCCGCCGCTGCGAGAGCGCCCGGAGGACATCGCCCCGCTGGCCCGCGCGCTGGTGCTCGGGCTGCGCGCGCGCCTCGGTCGCCCGGGCCTCCGGCTGTCCGACTCGACCGTCGCGGCGCTGGCCGCGATGCCCTTCCCGGGCAACGTGCGCGAGCTCTCCAACACCCTCGAACGCGCGGCGATCCTGAGCGACGGCGACCTCATCGAGCTCGACGGGGGCGCGGCCTCGGCGCAACGGTCCGACACGGGCGCGGGGCTTGCGCCGCCCGGCGCGAGGCTGAGCGCTCCGACGCTGGAGCAGGCCGAGTCCGAGGCGATCCGCAAGGCGCTCGAGCGTCACGAGGGCAACCGCCGCCGCGCCGCCGAGCACCTCGGCATGGGGCTGCGCACCCTCTACGAGAAGCTCAAACGCTACGGGCTCACGTGACGGTTTGACTTCGCCCGCGCGTCGGTGTGCAAGTGCCGCCGTGCGCTGCCGGATGCTCCTGCTCACCCTCTCCCTGCTCGCCGCGCCGGGCTGCGGCCCTCGACGCGTCGCCGCCCCCGGGGCTCGCGCCTCCCGCACCATCCCACCGGGTCGATGGATCGCCTCGACCCCCGCCATGCGCTCGCTGCTGCGCGCGCTCGTGCTCGCCGACGGGGTGGCGACCCGGCTCTCCCGGACGCCGCTCGCCGCCTCGCGCTCCGACCCCGACCAGCTCGCGGCCGCGGTCACCGCCGCGCGCGAGGCCTTCCGCGAGGCCTCCCTCGGCGGCGCCCTGCTCGACTGCCGCGCCCTCGACGACGTGGACTTCGCTCAGACCGAGACCCCCCCCGGCTCGGACGCCTGGGGCCCCTACGCCATCGCCGGGACCTCCCTCGACTTCGTCGCCACGCGCTCGACGGTGACGCCCTTCATCCGGCGCGATCCTCGCGAGGCCGGGGTCGCGGTGCGCTCGTCCAGCGGACAGCTGATGATCACCCTCGGGTGCAACGAGTCGCTCGCGGTGGTGGACGCCTCCGTTTCGGGGAGGCTGCGCTGCGAGCGCTACGGGGCCTGTCCCTCGGCGGCCTTCCTCCCGCTGCTCGTGGGCGAGCAGGTCGACCTCGAGGACCTCGTCGCCCGCTACGGACGGCGAGGGATCACTTCACCCCGTCGATGACCTCCAGGGCCATCTCCCAGCGCTCGAGCGGCGGCATCACGTAGGCCCCCGCCACGCGGTGCCGCACCGCCTGGAGCATCTCTCGCGCGATGCCGACGCCCTCCTTGCGCGCCAGCGGACCGCTGCCGACCTTGCGCATGCGCTCTCGCACCTCGTCGGGCACCCGCATCCCGGGCACCTCGTTGTGCAGGAACTCCGCGTTGCGATAGCTCGCCAGCGGCAGGATGCCGACCATCACGGGGATGCCCCACGGCTCGACGTCGTCGAGGAAGCGGGTGAGCACCGCCGGGTCGTAGACCGGCTGGGTCATCACCAGGTCGGCGCCCGCCTCGACCTTCTTCTTCAGCCGCGCGATCTCCCTCGCATAGTCCATCGCCGCGGGCTCCGCGCCGGTCGCCAGCGCGAACTCGGTCACGCCGCCGAGGGCCTTGCCGCCCGGGTCGCGCCCGTGGTTGAGCCCTCGCACGAGGCGCAGGAGGCCGATGGAGTCGAGGTCGTAGACGGCCGTGCAGTCGGGGTAGTCGCCCATCTTGGGCGGGTCGCCGGTGATGATCACCAGGTTGCGCACCCCCAGCTCGTGAGCGGCCATCACGTGGCCGACGAGGCCGAGGGTGTTGCGGTCGCGGCAGCAGACGTGAAGCAGCGGCTCGACGCCCTCTCGGATGAGCTTCACCGCCAGCGCCAGGTTGCCCATGCGGGCGCTCGCCCGGGGGCCGTCGGCGATGTTGATCACGTCGACGCCGTTGGCCAGCAGGTGCTTGGCGGCGGCCACGGCCTTGGACGGGTCCATCCCCGCCGGGGGGTTGACCTCCACGCTCACCACGAAGCTCTTGCCCAGCTTCGCCGCGAAGGGGCTGCGCTCGGCCAGCGGCACCACCCGAGCGCCCGGCGCCGGCTCGATGGCGCCGGACAGCGTCGGGTCGTTGGGCTCCTGCGCCGCGCCCGTCGAGCGGATCGCCCCGCCGTCGCTCACCGCCGCCCCCTCGTGGGCGTGCATGCGGGCCGCGTTGGCGGCGCGCCGGATGTGGTCCATGGTGGTGCCGCAGCAGCCGCCCACGAGCCGCACGCCCAGCTTGATGAGGCGCCGCGCATACACCCCGAAGTACTCCGGGTTCGCCATGTAGAGCATGCGGCCCTCGATGCGCCGGGGGATGCCCGCGTTGGGCATCGCCGCCATCGGCAGCCCCGCGCCGCGCATGCGCTCCAGCGTGTCGAAGACCCCGGCCGGGCCGTCGCCGCAGTTGACCCCGATCACGTCGGCGCCCCACTGCGCGAGCCGGTCGGCCATCACCTCCGGGGTGGTGCCGTCGGCCATGGTGCCGAAGGCGTCGAAGCTCACCATGGCCACGATGGGCAGCGCCGTGGTGGCGCGCACGGCCTCGATGCAGAGCCGCATCTCCTCGGGCGAGCGCATGGTCTCGATGGTGATGAGGTCGGCGCTGGCGAGCCCCGCGGCCTGCTCCTCGAAGGCCCCGCGGATGTCCGCGAGGTCGCGCGCGGTGAGCCCCTTGAGCGTGGGCATGCCCGTCGGGCCGATGTTGCCGGCCACCCAGGCGCTCGCGGTGGTGGACTCCGCGACGGCCTCGCGCGCCACGCGCACGCCCGCCTCGTTGAGCTCCTTCACCCGCTTCTCCAGGTTGAACTTCGCCAGGCGGTAGCGGTTGGCCCCGAAGGTGTTGGTCTCGATCACCTGAGCGCCCGCGCGGAGGTAGTCCCGGTGGATGCTCTTGATCAGCTCCGGGCGGGAGACGCAGATCTCCTCGTAGTTCTGCGTGTAGAGCACCCCCCGCTCGTAGAGCTGGGTGCCCATGGCCCCGTCGGCCACGAGGGGGTGATCGCGAAGGGCATCAAGGAAGCGCTCTGCCATCGTGCGGCGGACATAGCCCCACCCCGGGACACCGGCAAGAGCGCACGTCCGCCGCGGATGCGCTAAGAGTGCCCCCAACACCCGCCATGGCAGACGTCGACGAAGGCTACCGCACCCACCGCCGCTTCGATCGCGCCGCGAGGCTCCTGGGCGAGCCCGCGATGCGCACCCTCGCCGCCGCGCGAGTGATGGTCGTCGGCCTCGGAGGCGTCGGCAGCTTCGCCGCCGAGGCCCTCGCTCGCACCGCCGTGGGCCGCATCGAGCTCGTGGACTTCGACCTGGTGTGCGTGACCAACACCAACCGCCAGCTCCACGCGATGCGCGGCAACGTCGGTCGCCCCAAGGTGGAGGTCATGGCCGAGCGCCTGAGGCTCATCCACCCGACCGGCACGGTCACCGCGCGCACCGAGTTCTACAGCGTGGACAACAGCGAGGCGCTGCTCGGCGCCCGGCCGGACTACGTCATCGACGCGATCGACAACCTCACCGCCAAGGCCCACCTCGTGGCCACCTGCCGCCGAGAGGGCATCCCCGTGGTCAGCGTGATGGGCGCCGCCGCCCGGGTCGATCCGACGAGGGTGCGCGTCGACGACATCGCGCGCAGCAAGCACGACCCCTTCGCTCACCACTTCCGGGAGATCCTGCGCACCAAGCACGGCTGGCGGCTGCGGCCGTCGATCCCGACGGGGGTGCCGTGCGTCTACAGCGACGAGACGCCCATCGCGCCGACGGAGCTCGCGTACGACCACGACCACGGCTTCCAGTGCGTGTGCCCGCAGTCGGACAACGGGATGCACACCTGCGAGAAGCGGGCGCGCATCGACGGCAGCGCGGCCTGGGTGACGGGCACCTTCGGGCTGGTCGCCGCCTCGGTGGCGGTGCGCGAGCTGCGGGGCGAGTCGGTGATCGACCGCACCAACGGCTGCGACCCGTGGGCGCACCCGACCCCCAACGGCGGGTGATGGACCCGGTCGAGGGGCAGCTCGAGGCCTACAACGCTCGCGACGCCGAGCGCTTCGCGCGCTTCTTCACCGACGACGTGGTGATCGACGACGCCGCGGGGCAGCGGCTGATGACCGGCCGCGACGAGCTGCGGGCGCGCTACGGGGAGATGTTCGCGGGGGCGCCGACGCTGCGCTGCGAGGTGGTGACGCGGCTGCGGGCGGGGCGCTTCGTGGTGGACGAGGAGCGCGTGACCGGCCGAGGGCCCGAGGCGCTGCACGTGATCGTCGTGTACACGCTGCGAGACGGGCTCATCGCGCACGTCCGCGTGCTGCGGTAGCGGGGTCGCTGACTCCGCGCGCCGGGAGAGATGAACCGCAAGGGCGCAAGGATCGCAAGGGGTGCGATGGCATTGGGCCGCGGAACGCTCGCGTTCTTCGCCGCGTCGCCCTTTTGAGCCCTGACGATCTCCGCGCTCCTCCCTTGCGACCCTTGCGACCCTTGCGGTTCATCTCCCCCGATGCAGCCGCGGCGGTGCTCCCAACCGCGCCCTCAGCCCTCGAGCGCGTCGAAGCGAGCGAAGCCCGCGACCGAGTCGGCGATGCGGCCCAGCAGGCGCAGGCGCGAGCCGCGCATCACGTCGTCCTTGTCCATCACGAAGACCTCGGTGAAGAGCCGGTCGACCGGCGCCCGCAGCGAGCGCGCGATGAGCTCCAGCGCCTCGCCGTACCGCCGCCCCGCCCAGAGGGGCTCGAGCTCCGTGCGCGCGTGGGCGAAGGCCTCGATGAGGCTCACCTCCGCGGGCAGCGTGAGGCGCCCGAGGTCCTCCATGGTGAGCTCCCCCGCCGGGGCCTCGCGAGAGATGTTGAACACCCGCTTGAAGGCCACCCCCAGGTCGGCCGCCGCGGGCGTCTTCCAGAAGGTCGAGAGCGCCTCCACGCGCTCCGCCACGTCCACCGGGTCGTCCTTGCCCGCGGCCATGCACGCCGCCACCGGGTCGCGACCGAAGCGCGCCTCCAGCAGCACCCGCAGCCGCTCGGCGCAGAAGTCCACCACCGTCGCGACCAGCGCCTCGCGCGTCGTCTTCGCCCCGGTGGCCGCCGCGAGCATCTTGCCGTTCTCCGCCGCGTAGACGTCCCACGCCGCGCCCGCGAGCTCCGCCAGCGAGAGCCGCACCCGGTGCTGCAGCAGCGTGCGCACCACGCCGCCCGCGAGGCGTCGCAGCCCGAAGGGGTCCTCGCTCCCGGTGGGCTTCAGGCCCACGGCGAGGCAGCCCACCAGGGTGTCGACGCGGTCGGTGATGGCCACCACGGCGCCCATCGGCGAGGGGGCCACGTCGTCGGCCGCGCCCTTGGGCTGGTAGTGCTCGCCGATGGCGTCGGCCACCGCGCCCGGCTCGCCGTCGAGGCGAGCGTGGTAGGCCCCCATCTCGCCCTGCAGCTCGGGGAACTCCCCCACCGTGAGCGTCACCAGGTCGGCCTTCGCCAGCGAGGCCGCGCGGGCGCTCTGCGAGGCGTCCACGCCGAAGGCCGTCGCCACGGAGGGAGCGAGGCTCGCCAGCCGCCGCGCCTTGTCGCCGTAGCTCCCCAGCTTGGCGTGGAACACCACCCCGTCGAGGTCGGCCACCCGCTCGACCAACGGGTGCTTGCGGTCCTGAGCGACGAAGAAGGCCGCGTCGGAGAGGCGCGCCCGCATCACCGTCTCGTTGCCCCGGCGGATGGTCGCCTCGTCCAGCGCCGTGTTCACCACCGTCAGGAACACCGGCAGCAGCCGCCCGTTCCCTTCGGCCTTCGCCGCGTCGGTGCGCTGCACCGCGAAGTACCGCTGGTGGTCCCGCATCACGCTCTCGATGAGCGCGTCGGGCAGCTTCAGGAAGGCCTCGTCGAAGCGCCCCGCCACCACGAAGGCCTCCTCCACCAGGCCGGTCACCTCGCGCTCGAGGAAGGCGTCCTCGCGGAGCGTTCCGCCCGCCTCCTTCGCGGCCGCGTCGAGGGCGGCCATCATCCCGACGCGGCGCGCGCTGGTGTCGACCTGCGCGTGGGCCGCGGCGAGGGCCTCGACGTAGCCGTCGGCGCGCGCGAGGTCGAAGCGATCGGGCGAGAGGAAGCGGTGCCCGCGCGTGTTGCGCCCCGCCGCGATGCCCGCGAAGGAGAAGGGGATCACCGCGTCGCCGAGGAGCGCGACGATCCACTGGATGGGGCGGCCGAAGGCCACGTCGCCGTCCGCCCAGCGCATGCTCTTGGCGAAGGTGATGCGGCGGCACACGGCCCCGAGCGCGTCGGGCAGCAGGGCGCTGGTCTCCGCGCCGGGGGTGCGCTTCACCGCGCGCAGGTAGCGGCCCTTCGGGGTCTCGGCGATGGAGAGCGCGTCGAGGCTGAGCTCGTTCTTGCGGGCGAAGCCCTCGGCGGCCTTGGACCACTCCCCAGTGGGCGTCTTCGCGGCGCTCTCGGCGGGGCCGAGCAGCTCCTCCTCGCGGGCGGCCACGGAGCCGGCCACGTCGTGCACCAGCACCGAGAGCCTCCGCGGCGTGCCCAGCACCCGCACGGCGCCGAAGGCCACGCGGGCCCGGGTGAGCTCCTCGGGGACCAGCGTCGCGAGCTGCTCGAGCGCTCCGTCGAGGAAGGAGGTGGGGAGTTCTTCGCAACCAATTTCCAGCAGGAGCGTCGACGCCATGGCGACGCTGTGGGTACCAGAACGCGCCGGTCCCGTCGACGGTTGGCGAGGCGCGCGGATCAGAGGTCCATCGGGAGCCCGGCGCGCTGCCAGAGCGAGGTGCCGAGGAGGAAGAAGAGCAGGAGCCCGGCGCCGCCGTAGGTGACCTTGATGCAGTCCGCGCGGGTGATCCCGTCGGGGCCGCGGCGCGAGAGGAAGGCCGCCTGCGCGAGGGGAGCGGCCGCCATCAGCAGCTCTCGCGAGCTGACCGCGTGGGCGAGGCGCGCGACGACGAGCACCGCCACGGAGGCCGCGCAGAGGGCGTAGACGATGGCCGCGCTGGTCGCGGGCCCGTGCACCACGGGGTAGGTCGGGACGCCCACCGCGCGGTCGCCGTCGACGTCGCGCAGGTCGTAGAGCACCTCGAAGGTGTGCTCGAAGAGGAAGAAGAACCCGAGCACGGCCACGACGCCGGGCAGCGACATCACCCGCGCGTCGTGCACGCCCAGCAGCGGATAGAGCCCCACGCTGAGCACGAACATCACGGCGCTCATGGAGTTCTTGAGGAGGTAGAGGTCCTTGAAGCGGCGCATGCCCTTCGGGGTGGGGACGAGGCGGAAGCTGTAGCCGAGGCCCAGGGCGTGGAAGACCACGCGCACGAGGGCGAGCGAGGGCGGGAGCGCGCGGAAGCCCCAGGCGAGGGAGGCCACCAGGGCGATGAGGCATCCCGCCACGAGGGCTCGCGCGTGGCTCGCGACGAACTCCGTGGCCGCGATGCCGTTGAGCCGGTCTTCATCGACGTCCGTGGCGCGGTTGAGGAGGTTGACGATGCACCAGTCGAGGCCGCAGAGGAGGGCGAGGCCGACCGGGTAGGCGCCCATGAAGAGGTAGCCGAAGGTCACGGTGGCGCAGACCGCGATGGCCACGATGTGCAGCCGCAGCGCCGAGGCGAGGTCGTTCACGCGCGGACTGTAAACGCCCTGAGGCGTGCGATGCTCCGCGCCCGTCGATGATCGCCCTGGAAATCGCCTGCCTCGTCATCCTCGCGGCGTACTTCGTCGCCCACCGCCGGGAGCCCGCGCTGCTCCGCGACGCGCTGCTCCTCGGCCTCGGCGCGCTCCTCGGCGAGGACACCATGATCCGCGCGTACGGCTTCTACGCGTACTCGCCCGGGTGGCACCTCTTCGTCGACCGGGTCCCGCTGCTCATCCCGACCATCTGGGCGCCGGTGGTGCTCTCCGCCCGCGCCGTCGCCCGCGCCCTGCTGCGCTCGACCGACGCGCCGCCGTGGAGGGAGGCCGCCCTCACCGGGGCGCTGGTCACCGTCGACGCGGCGCTCATCGAGCCCATCGCCGTGCGCGCGGGCCTCTGGCACTGGACCCACCCCGGCGTGATGACCGTCCCCGTCATCGGGATCGTCGGCTGGGGCTGCTACGCCTTCGCGGCCACCTGGCTGCTCTCCGCGCTGCCGCCCGCGAGGCGGTGGGCGATGATCCCGCTGGCGCTGGTCGCCTCGCACGCGATGCTGCTCGCGCTCTGGTGGGGGCTCTTGCGCTGGGTGCTGCGGGCCGAGCTGCCGCTGTCGGTGACGGCGCCCGCGCTGGCCTTCTTCGCGACCCTCTACACCGTCGCGGTGGTGAAGACGGGCGCCCGGCTGCCGTGGAGCGAGCTGCTCCCGAGGGCGGCGGCGACGGGCTTCTTCGCGGCGCTGCTGGCGAGCCGGGCGGACGCGGCGATGGTGCTGTGGGCGGCGCTCTTCACGCCGCCGTGGCTGGTGTTCTGCGCGAGGGCGCTCAGGCGCCCAGCTTGCTGAGCGTGAAGGCCGCGAGGAAGCCGAGCGTGGTGACGAGCCCCGCGAGGTCGTGCGCGTACTCGAAGGCCTCGGGGATCATCGTGTCGGACAGCATCGTCAGGATGGCCCCGGCGGCGACGGCGGTGGTGGCGGCGATCACCCGCTCGGAGAAGTGACCGAAGACGGCGTAGCCGGCCCAGGCGCCCACGCCGCTGATGGCGGCGATCGCGCTCCACAGGCCGAAGACGTAGGCCTTCGAGCGGCCCGCGTGGCGCATCCCGGCGGAGCTGGAGAGCCCCTCGGGGATGTTCGACGCGAAGATGGCGATGACCGCGGCCCACTTCACGGAGCCCCCGGCGAGCATGGTGGTGCCGATGACGATGGACTCGGGGATGCCGTCGAGCAGAGCCCCCACGGCGATGGCGAGGCCGCCGTTGCCGTCGGCGCGCTCGTTCTTCTGGTGCGCTCCGGAGCGCTTGCGGTGGCGCGCCCCGTGGTGGTTGAGCGCCCAGTTGGCGGCCGTGTAGATCGCCGCCCCGGCGCCGAAGCCCAGCGCCGTCGCGAGGAAGCCCCCGCGCCGGTAGGCCTCGTCCATCAGCTCGAAGGAGAGCGCCGAGACCAGGGTGCCCGAGCCGAAGGCCATGATCGCGGCGATGAGCCGCTGCGGCAGCGAGGCGAAGTAGCCGATCGAGGCGCCCAGCAGCAGCGCGGAGCCCGCGAGGAGCCCCCAGAGTCCGGCCTGGAGGGAGGGTGGCATCGGTGTCCCCTCGATGGTGCCCGCGGGGGCGCCTGGCCAGGGGGCGCTATCCGCCGAACACCACGCGACCGAAGCGCGTCGCGCGGTGGAAGTTCCCCTGTCCCAGGAGCGGCGACCACGCGAGCGAGTCGCGCTGCCCGTCCCTGAAGGTGTACAGGTTCATCCGCCACGCCTCGCCCGCCCTCGGCGCCGCGGTCACCCTCGAGGTCATCACCGCCGACCAGGGGATGAGCATCTCCACCACGTAGCCGTCGCTGGTCCGAGCCGTCCCGCACTCCAGCGCGGGCTCCCAGTCCTCGTGGCCGAAGTGCATCGCCCCGCTCTCGTCGCGCGCCACCGGGCGATTGTAGTCGTCGAAGCGCGTCGTCCAGCGCGCTCCGTTCACGCCCACCTGCACCTCGAAATACTCCCGGTTGTCCGCGAAGTCCCCGGGCTGCAGCATCACCTCCACGCCCGACGCGCCCTCCCACACGTGCGCGTCCCGCTGCCCCGGAGCGAAGGAGCTCACCGCCTCGCGGTCGCGCACCTCGAAGGCCACCAGCAGCCCCGCGTCGCTCCACGCCACGCGCGCCTCTCCGTTGACCTTCGACCCCGGCTCCGGCTGACCCGTCGTGGGGTGAACGAAGCCCCCGATGCGCCGCGCGGTCGCCCACGCGGGCTCGTCCAGTCGGCCGTCCCAGCGCATCGCGCCCGTCGCCCTCGGCGCCGTCACCGTCGGCAGCACCCCCTCCGCGCGGGAGCTCACCGCCGCCGCCGGAGGACCCTCCCGGCGGCACCCGAGCATCGCCCCCAGCAGGACCGCTCCCGCGAGGCGCATCAGTCGGTTCCGCCCGCGCGCACCGGGGCGGGGGAGAGCACCTCGTGGCCCGTCGCCGCGGCCGTCACGGCCTGCGCCGAGAGCAGCATCGGCAGCGCGCGGTTGCCCAGCCAGAGCCGCGCCTGGTCGTCGAAGAACTCGTTGTTGTTCAAACCCGACTGGCCGCCGGGGATCACGTTGCGACCCTCCATCGCGTCGGGCATCCCGCGGTGCAGCGACACCACCATCCGGTAGGTGGGCCCTGATCCGTAGGTGAACGACTCGCCCCCGAAGCCCGAGTTGGCCGCGTCGACGCCCCACTGATCGCCCGGCCGGGGGAAGCCCGGCAGCGTCGCGCGAGGGTCCGTCGGCGCGAGGTTCATCGCCAGCGGAATACGGGTCGGCGTAATCGAGAAGCCCGCCACCAGCGCCGACAGCGACGAGGCCCCGTCGAGGAAGGTCGACAGGATCGACTCGAACTTCACATGGTGCCGCAGGCCCCACACCCACTGGTCCATGTCGTTGGTGCCGTAGCCACCGCGGCCCGGCGCCGTCGGGGCGGCGCGCAGGAAGGTGAGCGCCCCGTCGAGGGCCGTGAGCGCCACCTCGCGGCTGGTCTCCACGGCCTCGGTGCCGAGCACGTCGAAGTACGCGCTCTCCTGCGTGGCCGGGTTGAACGACGCCAGCATCTCCGTGTTGCCCGCGCCGCGGCCCCGCAGCATCCGCAGCATCACCCGCACGCGCCCGACGCTGTCGCCGCCGCCGTTGTTGAACACCCCCGCCGGGAGCCGCTCGTCGCCGAACACCCCGTTGAAGAAGCGCCCCATCCAGGCGTTGTGGATCGCGGTCGCGACGGAGAGCTCGCGCTCGTTGGGAGCGAGCGTGTGATAGAAGGTCTCGACCCCGGAGAGGGCGGGGTAGCCCGCGGCGCGCCACGCCGTGAGCCGGCGCTCGACGCTCTCGTAGTCGGCCTGGTGGGCCCTCCACGCGGCCGCGAGCCGTGCCTCGGGAGAGCCCGCGGCGGGCGTCCCGGCGGCGGCGGTGCGGGCGGCCCCGATGGCCTCGATCAGCGCGGGCGCGAGCACCTCGCCCAGGTTGGAGTGCGTGTCCGCCTGGAGCGCGGCCATCGCGTCGCCGTCCAGGTTGTGCGCCGCGACGCCCGCGGTGAGCACCGTGTCGATGCGCGCCGCGCGGAAGCCGTCGTGCCAGGGGCCGCCGATGTACACCGGGTCGTTGGTGAGCGAGTCGTCGCCGGTGATGTTGCCGGGCTCGTTGTTGGCGGTCATCACGTAGCCGCGCGCCGGGTCGAGCGCCGCGGGCGTGCGGTCGAGCGGGACCACGCACTGGTACGGGTCGGCCGCGCCCATGGACTCGTCGATGACGCCGTCGCGCAGCGGGATGTGGAAGCCTCCGTAGGTGGTCCCGTCGAGCAGCCGGCGCGGGTCGGCGCCGGTGCGCCAGGTGCGGTCGGCGTTGCGAGGGAGGTACTCGCGGCAGGGCACCGCCTGCCAGCCGGCGTAGTAGATCGAGCCGTCGGAGTCGGCCGCGACCTGGTTGAGCGAGGTGGCCAGCATCGAGCGGCTCGCCTCGCGAAACTCGCGCACGTTGCGGGCCTTGCCGTAGCCGTCGTAGGCGCGGAAGGCGTTGCCGCCGTCGAGGCCCACGTAGTCGAAGCTCACCGCGGTGATCACCCCGTCGCCGTCCGTGTCGCCCGGGACCACCACGTCGCCGAGCAGCTGCACCCGCACCTCGCCCGGCACCGTCGGGTCGCCCGGCATCACGCGGCGGCCCTCGATCTGGTTGATCCAGCGGCCGTCGAAGGTGACGTAGCGGGTCCAGCGCTCGGTGCGGCCGACGCTCATCAGCGCCGGGACGTTGGCGACGGTGACCGTCTCCTCGACCGCCGTGAGCGGCCGCGTCTCGCCGCGGAAGCGCGTCGCCGTGGGGTGCCCCGAGGCGTCGAGCACGAGCTCCTCGCGGTACCAGTCGGTGATGTCCCCGCCGAGCTGGGTGAAGCCCCAGGCGACGCGGCCGTTGGTGCCCATCGCCGTCGCCGGGAGGAAGGTGAGCGCGATGCCCATCTGGTGGATGTCGCCGCCGCCGAGGGTCTGCGTGTCGAGGCCGATCTGGTAGAAGAGCGCGGGGATCGTGAGCGGCAGGTGCCCGTCGGCCGCGAGCAGGGTGTTGCCGTCGCGGGTGCGGCTGCCCATCACGGCCCAGCTGTTGGAGCCGTAGCCCACCTCGATGTCGCGCATGAGCCGCGCCTGGATCTCGTCGAGGTTGTTCACCAGCCGGTCGAGCGAGGCGCGCGGGACGGCCATGCTGGCGGCGCCCGGCAGGAGCGTCGGGCGCACGTCGCGGGGCGGGGCGTCGGGGCGCCCGAGGGCCATGGTCCCGGCGGCGGTCTCGAGGCCCCAGCCGTCGGCGGAGCGCGCGGGGGCGGGCTGGCGCAGGGGGTTCCAGAGCTCGGGGAGCACGCCCGCGGCGCGGAGCTCGGAGAGGGCCTGGCCGGTGAAGTTGCCGGGGAGGTTGCGCGCGGCGCGGTCGCGGTCGACGTCGTCGGTCTCGAAGCCCGACTGGTAGAGGAAGGTGGTGTTCATCGCGGCGACGTCGCGCACGGTGAAGGGCACCATCAGGTCCGAGGCGCGTCGGCGGCCGAGGAGCGGCGCGGCCAGGTTGAACTCGCTGGGCGAGGGGAGGGCGCCGTCCTGGGCCTGGGCGATGTACGCGTTGATGCCGTCGGCGAAGCCCTGGAAGATGGCGCGCTGCTCGTCGTTGAGGAGCCGAAGGATGGAGTCGGTGACGAAGCCCATGCCGACGCCGAGGTTCTGCTGGTCGGTGCGCAGGGCGGCGTCGCCGAGGAGGGCCGCGAGGCGGCCGGTGCCGTAGCGCCGGGCGAGGTCGAGGAAGAAGAAGCGGTCGCGGGCGACGACGAAGCCGTGCGCGCGGGCGAGGTCGACGCGGTTGCGGGCGTAGAGGTGCGGGACGTTGCCGGCGGTGCGGAGGATGTGCACCTCGCCGGTGAGCCCGGGGATGTCCCAGCGCTCGGTGACGGGAACCGTGGGGAAGGCGCTGGGCAGGCCGCTGTCGTTGGCGTCGCTGGGCGCCGGGGCGTCGGTGCCGAGGTCGCTGGCGGCGTCGAGCGCGCTCGCATCGGCGCCGGAGTCCGCCGGCGGGGTCGGCGAGTCGGTGCAGGAGAGGACCAGGGCGGGACAGACCGCGAGGAGCCAGCGAAGCGTGCGCATGGCCCGCATTGGTGCGGGGAAGGGGAGGGGGCCGTCAAGAAGCGACCACGGCGTGGGATGACGGCCGCGCCCGGGGGGAGCGCCAGACGTCGAGCGGTGGAGCGCTAGACGTCGAGCGGTGGAGCGCCAGACGTCAAGCGGTGGAGCGCCAGACGTCAAGCGGTGGAGTCACCCCTTCGCGAGGGCCTTCTCGAGCCTCACGCGGGGCAGCTCGACCCGCACCGCGTCCTTGCCGATGCGCACCGTCGTGATCGGGAGCCCGGCCGCCCGCAGGGCCGCGCGCAGGCCCCTCTCGACCGCGACGTCGGCCTTCGCCTGCGCCTTCGCCCGCGGCGTCTTCGGACCCTTGTCCCGCTGCGCCTTCGCCGCCGCCGCGATCGCGCGCACCGACGCCTTCGCCGCGGGCTGACCGCCGACCTCTCCCTGCGCGATGAGCTCCGCCGCGCTGTCGGGCTCCGGCGTGGCGCGCGCGAAGGCGATGAGCGCGTAGGCCCGCTCCTGGCCGACCGCGAGCGCCTGCTCGCGGGGGACGTTGGCGACGATGTCGACGAGCTTCCGGGCCTGCGAGGGCGACAGCAGCCTCTCGGCGTCGAGGTACGCCTCCAGGCTCGCGTGGCCTCCGGCCGCGTAGAGCTTGGACTTCAGGATCTCCGTCAGCGCGACGCCGATGTCGTAGAAACCCTCGGCCACCGTCGCGAGGCGGCGGCGGATCAGCGCGCCGAGCGTCGCGAGCTTCTTGCGCCGGGCCGCGAGCGCGTCCTTCTTCGTCGCCTCGATGAGCTTGCTGCGGTGGGAGGTGATGCGGGTCGTCGCCATCGTCGGTGTGCTCCTTCGAGCGACGATCGTACGTCGGGGCAACGGTCATCCGGCGGCGAGAATGCCCGCCCGGCGGCGCTTCCACGCGAGCACGAGGGCGATGATCCACCACGCCGAGCTCGCCGCGGCGCCGCCCGGCGTGGCGGCGCGACACCCGCAGCCCTGGGCGCCCTTGTCCATCCACTGCGTCGCCCCCGCGTCGGGCGTCGCGGCGAGGCCAGAGTCCACCGTCGCGGGCGCATCGGTGACCTCCGCATCCGCGACCGCCCCGAGGTCCGCGGTCGCGCCTCCGTCGGAGGCCGGGCACGCGCTGTCGGCGGCGACCCGCGTCGCGGCGACCCTCGCGCGCACCTCGGTCCAACGCTCCGGCGTGAGGCCGATCGACTGGAGGCACCGGTCGGGGGTGCGATCGTTGGGCGGAAGGCCCACGGGTTCGTCGTTGAGAAGCAGCGCGCCGTCGGCGCAGGTGAGGGCGCAGCTCGCCGAGACGATCGCGGTGGTCGCAGGGTCGGTGCAGAGCGTCGCCGCGGGGCCGAGCGCCCCGTCCGCCCGGCGCGCGCGCAGCTCGGCGCAGAAGGGCGCAGAGACCGCGTACCCGTCGTAGTACACCCGCAGCCCGCGCTCGGCGGTGCGGGCGAGGTAGTGGTCGAGCGTCGCGCCGTCGCACCGTCGCCGGAGCACCACGTCGACGATGCCGCGGTACGAGAACCCCACGCACGCGGCGTCGTTGTAGCCGCACGAACTCCGCCAGGTGTTGGTGAAGGCCTGCGTGCCGGTGATCGCGATGGCCGCGACGGGGGCGCTCGCGGACGGTCCGTCGCCCGTCTCGAAGGTCACGGTCTGGCTCGTCTGGGGTACGCCGAGGCGGACGTCCTTGAAGGTGTAGCGGGCGCGCGGTCGCAGCGGCATCGCAGGGCGCAGCAGGAACGTGGCGGCGCGCCACGAGCCACCGTCGAGCGGGCGCACGGTGAAGGGGACGCTGACGCCGTCGTCGCCCTCCAGCGTGACCGTATGGGCGGGGTCGTCGACCGAGCCGCTGAGCCAGAGCTCGACGTCGGTCGGCACCGCGGTGGCGTTTCTCGTCGGCTCCACGAGGTAGACCCCCTCGGCATAGGAGCACGCGTCGGTCGCCCCGGTCGTCGCGAGCATCGCCAGGAGCGCGACCGCGGCCACGCGACGAACCGACGAGGCGATGGGCATCGCGGGAGGGTACTGGATTGGTGTGTCCCCGGCTCCATCGGCCGCAACAAACACACAGGCCTTCCCCCGGCAGAGCTGGAGCCGCCTCTGCCCGCAGCAACTTTCCACAGGGGACCTGAAGGGTTGAGACGATCGCTGGCAACGCACCGCTCTAGTCGCGTGCCTCCTGCTTGCCGAGCGCATAGGCCCCGCGTGCGCCGTGGGAGAAGAACCGCAATGGCGCATGGGGTCGCGGGCGAGGAGGAGATCGTCAGGGCTGAAGGGGCTACGTGGCGAAGAACGCGAGCTTCTCACGGCCCACCCCATCGATCCCTTGCGACCCATTGCGCCCTTGCGGTTCTTCTCCCACTTCACGCGGAGCCCGCGACCCCCGACGTGATGGAACTCCATGGGGCGATCAGCAGGGCGTCCCGTTTCTGCGTGTGGGCGCGTACGCCCTCTTCATCGAGCGCCCCAGCGCTCGATGCTCCTCCAGAGAGTCCCGCGAAGGCGGGACGATCAGCCCCAGGCTCCCACTTCAGCGGTTGCAGGCCCGCTCGCGGGCCGTCCGCAACCGCGGAGTGGGCGGCATCTCGGTGGGCGGCATCTCGGTGGGCGGCATCTCGGTGGGCGGCATCTGGGTGGGCGCCGTCTCGGTGGGCGGCGTCTCGGTGGGCGGCGTCTCGGTGGGCGTCGTCTCGGTGGGCGGCATCTCGGTGGGCGGCGTCTCGGTGGGCGGCGTCTCGGTGGGCGTCGTCTCGGTGGAGAGGAGACCCACGCTCAGGTCCGTAGGCGCCGCCGTCAGAGCCCGGCGTCGTGGCGTCGGAAGGCCACGCGCTCGTGCACCGGGCGGCTGCCGTCGAGCATCGCGGCGATGGTCGGATCGGCGTCCCCGAGCAGGTGCCGCCGCGCGAAGGCGAGGGCGTAGCTCCCGACGATGGGCGCCTGGAGCGCGTCGGGGATGTCCGGGCAGTGGCCGAGGCCGAAGAACTGGTGGCACCCGCCGCGCACGTCGATCCACGTGAGGTCGACGCCGCTGGTGGAGTCGAACTGCCCCTGCTGGCCGACCTGGTCCGCGGTGCCGCTCATGGCGAACACCGGCACGCGCACGCTGCGGTGGCCGTTGGGGCCGAAGTAGTTGCGGTCGATGGTCCCGGCCAGGGGCATCACGGCGACGAAGCGCGGGTCGCCGACGCCGTGCTCGAAGATCGCGAGGTCCGCCGCGGTGCAGCGGTTGGCGTCGGTGCAGCGAGGGCGGATCACGTCGAGGTCGAAGGTCGCCCCCGCGCTGGCCCAGGTCGTGTGGCTGCCGAAGGAGTGCCCCGAGAGCACCGCGGTGCGGGCGTCGGCGCGGCCCGCGAGGGGGTCGCCCGGGGGCAGCGCTCCGACGACGTCGAGCGCCTGGCTCACGTCCGCCGAGCGCCAGTGATAGAGCTGGATCGGCAGCGGCGGCGCGGGGGTGTCCGTGAGGGTGTTGCCGGTGTGATCGGGCGCCACGCACAGCCAGCCGTGCGAGGCGAAGTAGCGCATGAGGAAGTGGGTGCTGCCGGCGAAGCCCTGGTAGCCGTGCGAGTAGACGTGCACGGGGTAGCCTCGCGGGTGCACCGGCGCCGCGGGGGGCGCGTCGACCCAGGCGTCGCGGTCGGTGAAGATCACCGAGTAGGTCGGGTGCGCGCCCTGCGCGACCAGCGTCGGGTACCACATGCTGATCTTGATGGTGCGGGGCGCGGTGCTCCCGGGCGGCGTGTACGTGTGCATCATCGAGCGGAACCCCACGCGAAACGGCCCCGGCTGATCGACGGGCCAGCGCGCCGGGTCGATGGGTCCGGCGCCGAGGTCGATGGGCGGCACGTCGGGGACGTCGGGCACGGCGACGACGTCGAGGTCGCCTCCATCGGTCGCCGCGTCGGCGCCGAGGTCGTTGACGAGGGCGACGTCGACCGCCGCGTCCGCGGTGACCGGGGCGGAGGCGTCGTCACATCCGAGCAGCAGGAGCGCAGAGGAGAACCAGCGGAGCGAGTCGATCTTCACGGCGCGAGAGTACCTTTCTTCCCCAGGAAGGCCCCATAGCGCTCCGCCGCGGCCGCGATGGCCTCGCGCTCGGCCTTCGTCCACCGCACGAAGGGGGTCGTCTCCACCAGCACCGCGTCGCGCTTGATGGTGCGCCGCCAGGTCCCGCGGATGCGACCGCCCAGCGCCACGCTCGGGCTGAACGCCCCTCCGCCCGCGTGGAGCCTCTTCGCGTACCGCTCCTCCAGCGCGGCGCTGCGGTCCTTGTAGGCCAGCAGGAACTCATCGAAGGCCGGCAGCAGGTGCGCCCTCGTCGCCGTCGCCGTCTCCGCTCGCCCGACCGCCTCGCCCGCGGACCAGTACGTCTGCCCCTCGACGCTCTGCCTTTCGAGCTCTCCCTCCACCATCGCGAGCGCGGCCTTCGCGTCGGCGGCGCTGAGCCCCGTCCACCAGCCGAAGTCCTGCACCGTGGCCGGACCTCGCGTCCGGAAGTACCTCCGCGCGACCTCCGCCAGCGCCTCGTCCCGCGCCTTCGGCCTCGCCGCCGGGACCCACTCGTCCAGCAGCGCGAAGGTCTGCTGCTTGCCTCGCATCGCGCCGAAGCAGATCAGCCCCTCCTGCGCCGAGCGCCAGAGCATGTGGTAGCCGCGCTGTCCGGCGGTGCTGATCCCCGCCTGCTCCAGCACCTCGTACATCTCCTCGCGCGTGAGCTGCCCTCCGCCCTCCAGCGCGCTCGCCCAGAGCTCGCTCCCTCGCGCGAAGGTCGCCTCGTCGAGCCCGAGGTCCCGGTGTCGCTTCGCCGCCGCGGCCACCACGCGGCCGGAGAGCAGCGCGAGCATCCAGCGCACGTCCGCCGCGGCGACGAAGTGCAGCGTGCCTCGCATGGGCCACGTCCGCACGATGCGGCGCTCGGCGAGGGCGCGCTCCACCTCCGCGTCGGTCACCCCTTCGAGCCGCAGCCCCAGCGACCACTTCGCCCCGGCGTAGTCCTGCGCCTGCACCGCTCCGAGGCGCGCCACCAGCTCGGCCGGCGTCGCGCGCTCCCCCCGATCGAGGCGCTGCGGACCCAGCCTCGCCAGCGCGATCGAGCTCACCTCCGCCTTCCCTCTCCGAACGCCCGCCCGCGACCTCAGCCGGGTGAGGTCATGCCCGTGTCGGTGGCCGTGCCCGTGTCGGTGGCCGTGCCCGCGTCGAGGGTCCCCGTGTCGGTGGGGATCCCGCTGTCCGGCGACCCCGACGGGCACGCGCTCGTCGTGGAGATGCAGAGCCCGGAGAAGCAGCAGTACCGCACCGCCGCGGGGTCGCTGCTGACGCGGCAGGAATCGCAGTCGAGGTCGCCGCTGCACGAGGAGGGGCACACCCCGGAGGAGGCGCAGACGCCGTTGCTGCACCGCTCTCCGCTCGCGCAGGCGCGGCCGCAGGCGCCGCAGTGGGCGTCGGAGCCGAGGAGGTCGACCTCGCAGCCGTTGGCGTCGGAGCCGTCGCAGCTCCCGAAGCCCGACGCGCAGAGCAGGGCGCAGCGGTCGCCGAGGCAGCGCCCCGGGGCGTTGGCGGTCGTCGGGCAGATCACGTTGCCGTACCCGAGGCCGTCGGCCGCGCAGACCCGCGCGGTGGTCGCGTCGACGCAGCCTCCCGGCTCGCCGGGGGCGCACACCCGGGTGCGGCACGAGCCCGCCGAGCAGAGCTGACCGTCCGCGCACGTCGCGGGCGGGTCGAAGCCCAGGCCGTCGGCGCGGCAGACGCGGAGGCGCGTGCCGTCGACGCACTCGGCTGCGCCGGGCGTGCAGACGCGCATCACGCACCGGCCGTCGACGCACGACTGCCCTGCCGCGCAGGGCGCCGTGACGGCCGCGGCGCCGCGGGTGTCGCAGGTGCGCAGGGTCATCGTGTCGACGCACACCGCGCTCGACGGGACGCACACCAGCCGGTGGCAGAGCCCCGTCGCCGAGCAGAACGCCCCGCTGCCGCAGTCGAGGTCGGCCGCGCAGTCCACGCACCGTCCCGCGGCGGTGTCGCAGACCATCCCGAACTGGCTGCATTGAGCCGACGAGCGGCAGGGCGTGTCGGCGACGCAGGCGTGCGTGAGGCACCGCTGGCCGGGGTCGCAGTCGACGTCGACGCTGCAGCGCACGCAGCTCTGCGCGGTGGGGTCGCACACCTCGCCGGGGCAGGTGCGCGACGAGGCGCACACCGCGCGGACGACGCAGACGCCGCCCGAGCACACCGGCCGGTCGGAGGAGCAGTCGGGGTCGGCGGTGCACTCGACGCAGCGGCGCAGCAGCGACGAGCAGAGCGAAGCGCCGGGGCAGTCGCCGTTCGACCGGCAGGCCGGGGCCGCGTCGACCGGCGCCGCGTCGGGGGAATCGGCCGAGTCGAGGCCCGACGCATCGAAGGCGGGCGCGTCCATCGAGGGCGCATCGAAGACCGAGGCGTCGGAGGCGCCGACGTCGAGCGAGGGGGCCGCGTCGAGACCGGGGGCGTCGAGGAGCGGGGCGTCGACGGGCGGGGCGTCGACGGGCGGGGCGTCGACGAGTGGGGCGTCGACGAGTGGGGCGTCGGGCGCGTCGACGGGCGGGACGTCCGAGGGCGCGAGCACGTCGGCGACGTCCGAGGGGGCCGTGATGTCGTCGGGGGCGCCGCGGTCGGTCGTGCCGTCGATGGACGATGGCGCGTCTGGCGTTTCCAGCAGCGACGATCCGTTCGAGGAGCAGGCGAGCGCAAGCAGCACGATCCCCAACCCCCATCGTCTGCTCATGGCGGACGACTGTCAGGGCCGCGGCGCGCGGGTGTCAAGGCGCGTTGCGCCCGCGACTCACCACCACTCCCAGTGCCACGACTCGGTCGGCACCGTGCGGCGGAAGCCGAAGCGCCTCGCGTTGCGGTCGAGCCATCGCAGCACGCCCGGCGACGAGGTGTTGAGGTCCAGCGCGTGGCCGCTCTGGTGGTTGGAGTGGCCCGGTATCGCCGCGAGGTTCCCGCGGCCCCGCCGGTACGCGCGGTAGAGCGCCTGCTGGTGCGCCATCGTGCGAAAGCCGCTGACGATCCGCAGCCGCACGTGGTCTCGCAGCGCGGCGTCTCGCATGCGGGCGTAGGCCGCCGCGGTGTGCACCTCGACGGGCTTGGCGTCGAGGCGCGTCACCACGATGCGCATCGCTCGCCCCTCGACGTATCCCTGCGCGGGCCCTTCGGGGACGTCGTCCGAGGTGATCACCGACCCGTCGCGCCTCCTCGTCGGGGCGGGCGCCACGGCCACCGCGGGGACATCCTCCGCCGCCTCGTCGACGATCACCACCGCCCCGGCGTCCGAGGGGGCCTCGTCGAGGTCGTCCATCACCCCGTCGCCGGCCGTCTCGGGGTTGGCCTCCTCCGAGGACATCGCCCCCCCGTCGGCCGATGGCTCCGCGGCGGGCACCACGGTCACCAGCACCAGCGGAGCGCTCGGGGCGCGCATCACCCCGATGGCGCTGCCGCCCAGCATCCCCCCGACGCTGGCACAGACCGCCGCGAGGGCCACGAGCCCGACGCGCGACTGCGGCGGTCGCGGGGGCTGCTCGGACTCGGTCGTCGGGAGGCCTTCGGTCATCGCTCGCGACGACGGAGGCTAGCAGGGTCGCGGCGCGGACCCCCCCACGATGTGTCCCCTCCAGCGCCTTCCCGGGGGCCTCGACGGTCGCTGGAGTCGGGACCGTCGATCGCGATCCGAGCGCCCGGCGCTTGACCTGCGCGGGGGGAGTGCGGCACTCACGCCCACGGGTGCCGATCGAGGCCTTCGGCGCCCGACCGTGAGATGGAGGATTCCACTACAGTGGCGACGGACGGCGGACAGTCGACGGGACCCCAGACCACCCGGGTGGTAAAGCGCTACAGCAACCGCAAGCTCTACGACACCGTCGAGAGCCGCTACGTCACGCTGCCGCAGATCGCGGAGTACGTCCGCCAGGGGGAGGACGTCCGGATCATCGACAACACCACCAAGGAGGACCTCACGCGGATGACGCTCGCGCAGATCCTCTACGAGGAGGAGCGCAAGCAGAGCCGGCTGCCGCTGGGGGCCTTGAAGGAGCTCCTGCACTCGTCCAGCGAGCGCATCCTGTCGGCGGTGCGCGACACCCCGATGGGCAAGCTCATCGCCCGCGGCGAGGCCCCTCCGGCCGCCGCGGAGCCCGAGCCGGTGGAGCCCGAAGCCCCGCCTCCGCCGCCTCCTCCGGCCCCGGTCCCGTCGGAGCCCGGTCGGGTGGAGAAGTTCGTCGAGCAGTCCCGGGAGGCCATCGACCAGTGGCAGCACCGGGTCGATCACCAGATGAAATCGTTCTGGGAGGGCATCAACCCGATGGCCCAGATCGAGGCGCTCCAGGCCGAGGTGAAGCGGCTCAACCAGCGGGTCGAGGCCCTCGAGGCCGAGCGCCGGGAGAAGGACCCCACGGGCTGATCGCCCCCCATGGGGAATAGTTCCGCCCCTTGCCAGGGTTGTTCAGCGTGCTTCTCTTTCCGCCCCGAGGAACATGATGGACCCGACCCAACGACGACAGATCTTCGAGGCCGAGGTGCTCC
Source organism: uncultured Myxococcaceae bacterium (assembly GCA_966211675.1). GTDB lineage: Bacteria > Myxococcota_A > Polyangia > Polyangiales > SCUS01. The sequence goes on along the minus strand of CBIHPK010000022.1, from coordinate 17,814 downwards.
CGCACCTCGACGCGATGCACCGCACGGCCACGCAGTTCACCCGCAGCCCGAGCGACGCCGACGACCTCGTGCAGGATGCCGTCATCAAGGCATGGCGCTTCTTCGACAGCTATGAGCGCGGCACCAACATCCGGGCCTGGCTTCTGAAGATCGTCACCAACGTCTTCTACTCGAAGCACCGCCGCAACACCCTGGAGGGCAACGTCCACGCGATGGCGACCGTCGACCCGGTCTCCGACGGCTGGATCGGCGCCGCTTCGATGAACGCCCAGCGCGAGCCCGAGCGCGTGGTCGAGCAGCCCCTGCTCCAGCGCTCCGTGGCCGAGGCGCTGAAGGACCTGCCGGAAGATTTCCGCCAGGTGCTGGTTCTGGTCGACGTGGAAGGCCTGACGTACCGCGAGGTCGCAGAGGCGATGAATTGCCCGATGGGCACGGTGATGTCCCGGCTCCACCGGGCGCGCCGAGCGGTCGCGCAGAAGCTCGGCATCGTGCCCGAGCAGGCCGCCACGAACAACGAACAGGACGGGGCGAGGGTGCTGGAGATGAACAGCTTCCGCCGCCGCAAGGAGGCCTAACGGATGACCGTCAGCTGCGAGCAGGCGACGCGGTGGACCGACGCATGGATCGACGGCGAGCTCGATCCGAGCGCGGCGCTGCTCGTCGAAGATCACCTGGCCGGCTGCGCTTGCTGCCGCGCCGAGGCGGACATGATCCGCAAGCTGAAGCGGGGCCTCGGGGCGCTCCGCGAGGACTGCGCTCCCACGGCGCTGCGCTTCCGCATCACGGCGGCGCTCGACGCCTGCGAGCGAGAGCAGGAGGCCGACCGCAGCGCGGCGACGCGCAAGAAGCACGCGCGCAACTTCGCGCTGGCGGGCGCGGCGCTGGCGAGCGTGGTGCTGGCCAACGGCCTCAAGATGCGCTCCGTCGCCCCGGGGGCGATGACCACCGCGGGGATGCTCCCGGTGGTGGAGGACATCGCCGAGCGCCACGCGCGTGAGCTGCCGGTGGAGGTGTCCAACAGCGACCCGGCGGCGGTGACCCAGTGGTTCCGCGGGAAGATGGACATCCCCGTGCGGCCGGTGTTGTTCCGGGGGATGACCGCGCGGCTCGTGGGGGCCCGCATCTCCAACGTGCAGAACCAGATGGCCGCGGCGCTCACCTACGACGTCGACGGCCGGCGCATGACGGTGTTCGTCTTCGACAACGCCCGCATGCCGCGCTTCTCGGACACCGCCGCGGTGGTCCACGGGCGGCCGGTGTACACGACCTCGGCCCACGGCTACACGGTGACCTTCACCGAGCAGCAGGGCATCGGCTACGCGATCGCCTCCGACCTGCCGCCGCAGGAGTGCGCCCGCATCGTGGCCCACGCGGAGATGCGCTGAGGGGCGCTCAGCCCTCGTCGCGCAAGCCGTCGAGCATCCCCTGCACGGCGGCGCGCACCCGGGCGTCGAGGTCCAGCACCATCGCGTCGGTGACCTCAGCCCCCTGGCGGCGCTCGTCGGGCACGGGGATGGGCTCGCCGAAGCGGTAGCGCAGGGTGGTGGGGAGCGGGATGTGCGGCCACGGCCCGACGGCGAGGCCCCACGGCAGCGACAGGTGCACCGGGAACACCTCGGCCCGCGCGAAGCGCTGCAGCCCCACGGCGCGGGCGAAGCGGTGGCCGTCGGTGAGCACCCGCAGGGTCTCGTGGGCGCCCGCGTGGGCCACCGGGACGATGGGCACCCGGGCCTCCAGCGCCAGCCGCGCGTAGCCCGTGCGCCCGGCGAACTCGACCTGGTGGCGGCGCGAGTACGGGCGCCAGGTGTCGCGGTCGCCGCCGGGCATCACCATCAGGTCGCGCTTCCAGCGGGTGAGCACGTCGAAGGCGAGGCTGCGGTTGGCGTGGAGCACGCCGCGGCGGGCGAACCAGCGGCCCAGTCGCTGGTTGGCGAAGATGAGTTCGTGGCCCGACGGGTGGATCGCGCGGCTCGCTCCGAAGTGCCGGTACCAGAACCACAGGAAGCCCCAGACGTCGGGGATGATCGTTCCGCCCGAGTGGTTGGACACCACCATCACCGGGGCCGGGGGGATGCGCTCGGCGCCCTTCACGTCGACGCGAAACCAGCCCTGCGGCCCGAAGACCGGTCCCGACAGCGCCTCGATGGTCTGGGCCACGCTGGCCTCGTCGAACTGCTGCGGGTCGAGCCCCCAGTGCTGCTCCTTGGAGTCTCCGCGCAGCCAGCGGCGAAGGGGTGTGTGGGGCGTCTTCAAGGGGCTCTCTCCTCCGGATGGGGGCGACGGATCGCCGCGCCGAGGCCTCTCCACTGGCGCCGGAGGCGGGCAACGGCTACCCCTCCATGGGCATGGCCGCCCTCACCGAGCACGCCTCGCTCCTCAACCTTCGCGTCCGGGGATGGCAGCGGCGGCACGTCGAGACCCGCTTCGGGAGGGTGCACCTCGTCGAGGCCCGCGGCGAAGGCACGCTGCCCACGGTGGTCGTGCTGCACGGGTTCACCGCGGCCGGCGCCCACTACGGCCCGCTGCTCGAGCGCCTGCGCCGCGCCTCGCGCCGCGTGGTGGCGCCAGACCTCCCGGCCCACGGCTTCAGCGACTCGCCCGTCGGGCTCGACCTCGACAACCTCTACCTCGGCCTGCGCGACGCGCTCGACCAGGCCTTCGACGGCGCCTGCGTGCTGGTGGGCAACTCCCTCGGCGGCGCCTTCGCCGTGCGCTACGCGCTCGACCGCCCGCAGCGCGTCCTCGGCCTGGCGCTGCTCTCGCCGGGCGGAGCGCCCATGACCGCCGCGGAGCTCGCCTCCCTCAAGGCCCTCTTCACCGTGCGCTCCGACGGCGACGCGCTGGCCTTCGTCGACCGGGCGATGGTCCACCCCGGCGCCATGCGGCGGCTCTACGCCTACGGCATCCGCAAGGGGTTCACCCGGCCGGTGATCCGCTCGATCCTCGCGAGGATGACCATCGGGGACTGCCTCCGCCCGGAGGACCTGCGCTCGCTCACGATGCCCGTGCGGGTGATGTGGGGCGACCAGGAGCGGGTGCTCCCCTCCAGCGGCCGGGCCTTCTTCACGGCCAACCTCCCCCCGACCGGGCGCGTCGAGCTGCACCGCGGCCTCGGGCACTGTCCCCACATCGACGACCTCGACCACACCGCGCGAACGCTGATCCGCTGGTGCCGTGAGTTCACGCACGTCCCGGCCATCCGGCACCCGTAGCGCGGGCGGAGCCCACAAAGCCCGCCGCGGGTGTGGCTGGCCGATCCCCCTCTCGTGTACTCCAACGGGTATGGAGTACGACCTCAAGATCACCGGCGGGACCCTGGTCGACGGCACCGGAGCGCCCCCGCGCCGCGCCGACGTGGCCGTGCGCGACGGGCGCGTGGTGGCCGTCGGGGACTGCCCCGGCGCCGCGACGCGCACCCTCGACGCGAGCGGCGCGATCGTCACGCCGGGCTTCGTCGACATCCACTGCCACTACGACGGCCAGGTCTCCTGGGACGAGACGCTCTCCCCCTCGGCCGCGCACGGGGTCACCACCTGCGTGATCGGCAACTGCGGGGTGGGCTTCGCGCCGGTGCACGAGCGCGACCGGGCGCGGCTCATCGCGCTGATGGAGGGCGTCGAGGACATCCCCGGATCGGCGCTCGCGGAGGGCCTCCAGTGGAGCTGGGAGAGCTTCCCGCAGTACCTCGACGCCATCGCCGCGAAGCCGAGGAGCATCGACGTGCTGGCGCAGGTTCCGCACGACGCGCTGCGCGTGTACGTGATGGGCGATCGCGCGGTGGCGCATGGCGTGGCGACGGACGAGGACATCGACCGGATGCGCGCCCTCGTGCGCGAGGCCCTGCTCGCCGGGGCGGCGGGCTTCTCCACCGGGCGATCGGACAACCACGTCTCGGTCACCGGCGAGGCCACGCCCGCGTCCGAGTCGTCGGCGCGCGAGCTCGCGGGCATCGCGAGGGCCTTCGAGGGGATCTCGCACGGCGTGGTGCAGGCCGTGAGCGACTTCGACATGCCGAAGGGCCCGGAGCGCTTCGACGCGGAGTTCGACGTGCTGGAGCGCATGGCCGAGGGGGCCGCGGGCCACCCGCTGTCCATCTCGCTGATGCAGCGCGACATGGAGCCCGACCAGTGGCGGCGCATCCTCGATCGGGTGGAGCGGGCGACGGCGAGGGGCGTCCCGATGCGCGTGCAGGTGGCGCCGCGGGCCATCGGCGTGCTGCTGGGCCTGGAGGCGACCTTCCATCCCTTCATCGGGTTCCCCAGCTACAAGGCCATCGCTCACCTCTCGCTGGCCGAGCGCGTCGCGGCGATGAGCGTTCCCGCCTTCAAGGCGCGGCTGCTCTCCGAGACCTCGGAGAAGGTTGCTGGCGACGGCAGCAAGATCCCTCCGCTGGCGGACCTGCTGCTCGCTCGCATCGAGATGGTGGCGCTGCGGCTCTTCCGGCTGGGAACGCGACCCGAGTACGAGCCCACGGTGGAGCAGTCGCTCTACGCCGAGGCGCAGGCCACGGGGCGCCCGACGATGGAGGTGCTCTACGACGCCCTGCTCGCGCACGAGGGCCACGAGCTGCTGTATTTCCCGCTCTACAACTACACCGAGTTCTCGCTCGACAACGTGCGCGCCATGCTCGGCCACCCGCTCTCGCTGGTGGGCCTGAGCGACGGCGGCGCCCACGTCGGGACGGTCTGCGACGCGTCGTATGCGACCTTCGCGCTGATGCACTGGGCGCGCGACCGGGCGGAGGGGCGCATCGCCATCGAGGCGCTGGTGAAGAAGCTCGCCCACGACACCGCGCGCTTCATCGGGCTGCGCGACCGGGGGACGGTGGAGGTCGGGCAGCGGGCGGACCTCAACGTGATCGACCTGGCGAAGCTCGCGCTGCACCGCCCTCACATGGCGGCCGACCTCCCGGCGGGCGGCAAGCGGCTGGTGCAGGATGCGACGGGCTACCGCGCGACGCTGGTCGCGGGCGAGCTGATCGTGGAGAGCGATCGGATGACCGACGCGCGGCCCGGGCGGCTGGTGCGGATGGGCGAGGGCCTCACCCCGGCGTGATGCGCCGCAAGTCGAGGCCGCCCGGGTACATGTACGAGGTGTACGGCGCGACGCCGTAGACCTTGAGCCCGATGCCCTGTCCGCCGGGGCTCTGCAGGTGGTGGTCGCCCGGGGCGATGGGCAGCGTGTACACGGTGTATCCCCCCACGTCGGAGGACGATCCGCGCAGCGCCTGGCCGTCCATCTCCAGGGCCCCGCCCGCGGTGGTCACCACGTTGATGAAGTTGGACACGTAGGTCGACGGGACGGTGAAATCATACGAGGTCCGGTATTGCTCCACCGGCACCTCCATGACCATCGCGGGGTCGCCCGCGAGCCTCCGGTCGTAGCCCTGGCCGCTCATGAACTGCACCGGGAGGAAAGGTCCGGTGCCGCGCACCACGAAGTGCCGGGAGGTGCTGAGGTCGAGCACCTGGCCCGCGCCCAGGGTGACCTCGGCGTGCACCTCCGGCGGATCGAAGGTGAGCGTGTTGCCGTCGACGCGCGACACGATGCGCACCGGCGAGGCAGTGGTGGCGCCGCGGTCGCGCAGCGCCGAGACGACGTACTCGCGGCCCCAGGTCTCGTTGGGCAGGAGCTGCTCCTCCAGGTGGTCGCACGCGGGGTTGTCGAGGGGGACGTTGGTGCAGTCGTGGCCCACGAAGACCGCCACGCGCTCGCTCGCCTCGATGGTGGTCCCGGTGATGTCCCCGCGGCCCTCGCCCAGGAGCTGGAGCACGTCTCCCGGCTGCAGCGTGAAGGTGCGCGTCTCGCCCTCGTGCATCGGCGGGACGCCGGCTCCGGCGCGGATGCTCGCGGCGGCGCGCACGGTGACCGAGGTGCTCTCTCCGGTGACCGCGACCACCGAGGCGAAGCCTCCGAAGTAGTACGTCATCGGGTTCTTGCCGCCGGGCGAGTAGGGGAAGTTGGGCCAGGTGACGACCGTGTAGCGCTGCGTGAGCACGCCCTGCGGGAGCAGCAGCGAGGCGTCGTTGGTGTACGAGTAGATGCCGTTGCGGGAGAAGGTCAGCGGGTTGAACTGGTAGGCCGTGATGGGGCCGTTGGCGTGCACGTGGTACGCGCCGCCGCGGCGGAGGGTGGAGACGGCGGCGTTCCAGGGGATGCAGGCCTCGCCGATCTGGATGCACCGCGGGTTGAGCTGCACCAGGTCGAAGACCCACGGGAGGATCACCGTCTCCACCGCGCCGGGGGCCATCTCCACGGTGCGCGGCGCGTCGAGCGATCCGCCGGTGATGGTCGCTCGCACGGGGTAGCTCTGCGGGTTGGTGAGCACCACCGCGTACTCGAACACCGGGTTGAGCCCCGCGTTGGGCGTTACCGTCGGCCAGTAGTCGCACCCGAGGTAGGAGTTGCCCAGGGCGCTGTCGGAGCAGCGGTCGACGCACGCCCCGGCGTTGCAGGTCTGGCCCTCGGCGTCGCAGAGGGTGCCCTCGGTGTAGCCCGATCCGTCGGCGAGGCAGCTCTGCGCCCGCCGAGGCATCGACGGGTCGCAGCGAGAGGAGCCCGGGTTGCACGCGAGGCAGCCGCGGCCCTGCACGCAGAGCGGCGTCGGGGCGGCGCAGGCGTGGCGGTCGACCACGTTGCCGTCGGCGTCGCAGGTGTACTGCGTGTCGCCCTGGCAGTAGATCACCCCGGCGACGCAGAGCGAGGGGGCGTCGGGGGCGGGGGCGTCGATGCGGCTCTCCACGTCGGGGCGGGCGCCGGCGTCGGCGCGGACGAGGGGATGGGGCTCGTCCGCGCAGCCCCACGAGAGCGCCGCGCACGCGAAGGGGAAGAACAGGGGGCGGAGGGTCATCGCGACGGCGATGCTATCGCTCAGACGCGCTCGACGGAGAGGACCCCCTTCACCTTCTGCAGGGCGCGCATCACGCCCTTGAGCGAGCCGAGGTCGGTGATGGTGAAGGTGAAGAGGTTGACCGCGCGCTCCTCCTCGGCGGCGCGGCAGTTGGCCTCCTCGATGTTGACGCCGCACTTGGAGAAGGTGTTGCCCACCTCCGCCAGGAGCCCCGGGCGGTTGGCGGTGATGACCCGCAGGCACACCGGCCGGGACATCTTCGCCCCTTCGTCCCAGCTCACCACGACGCGGCGCTCGGGGTCGATGTCGAGGCCCTTGGTACAGCTCCGGCGGTGCACCGAGATGCCCCGGCCGCGGCTGATGTACCCGACGATCTGGTCGCCCGGCAGCGGCGAACAGCACTTGGCGAAGCGCACCAGGATGTTGTTCTCGCCGTCGACCAGGATGCCGTTGGAGTCGCGCCCGGTGACCTTGCGCATCACGCGCTCCATGGTCCCCTGCTTGATGTCCGACGGCGGCATGCTCTCCGGCGGAACCAGGCTGCGCACCACCGCGTCGGCGCTGTACCGCCCGTAGCCCACCTGGATGATCAGCTCGTCGACGCTCTGGAGCTTCGCGTCCTCCAGCGCCCGCCCGAGGGCGTTGGTCTTGAGCACCTTGGCGAAGCTCAGCCCCGCGGCGTGCAGCGCCCGCTCCAGCAGGTCGCGCCCCAGCTTCAGCGCCGACTCGCGCTGCTCGGTGCGGAGGTAACCGCGGATCTTGCTGCGCGCCCGCGAGGTGACCGTGAACTCCAGCCAGTCCTTGTTGGGGTGGCGGTTGGGGTCCGTGAGGATCTCCACCACGTCGCCCGATCGCAGCTGGTAGCGCAGCGGGACGATCTGCCCGTTGACCCGCGCGCCGGTGCACTTGTTGCCCACGTTGGAGTGCACCGCGAAGGCGAAGTCCACGGGCGTCGCGGTGCGGGGAAACACCTTGATCTCCCCGCGCGGCGTGAAGACGTAGACCTCGTCCTGGAAGAGGTCGACCTTCACGCTCTCGAGAAACTCCTGCGGGTCCTTGAGCTCCTGCTGCCACTCCATGAGCTGGCGCAGCCAGTGGAAGCGCTGGGCGTCCTTGTGGTCGATGGCGTGGCCCGCGACGTTCTTCGGGCGCTCCTTGTACTTCCAGTGCGCGGCGATGCCCTGCTCGGCGATGCGGTGCATGTCGCGCGTGCGCAGCTGCACCTCCATGCGCTCCCGGTCCGGGCCCAGCACCGTGGTGTGCAGCGACTGGTACCCGTTGGGCTTGGGGAGCGCGATGTAGTCCTTGAAGCGCCCGGGGATCGGGGTGAACAGCGAGTGCACCACCCCGAGCACCGCGTAGCAGTCGGCCGCGGACTCCACCACCGCCCGAAACGCGATGACGTCCCACACCTGCTCGAACTCGCTCTTGGACGCCTGCATCTTCCGCCAGATCGAGTACAGGTGCTTCACCCGGCCGCTCACCTCCGCGGCGAAGCCCGCCTCGGCGAAGCGCTCGGAGAGAAGCGCCTGCGTGCGGTGGATGTACCCGTCGCGCTGCTGCACCAGCGCCGCGACCTTGCCCGAGACCAGCTTGTAGCCGTCCGGGTTGGTGTGCTTGAAGCCCAGGTCCTCGAGCTCGGACTTCATCCACGCGATGCCGAGGCGGTTGGCGAGCGGGGCGTAGATGTCGAGCGTCTCTCTCGCGATGCGCTCCTGCGCCTCGGGCTTCATGTGCTCGAGCGTTCGCATGTTGTCGAGGCGATCGGCGAGCTTCACCAGCAGCACGCGGATGTCGCTCGCCATGTGCAGCAGCATCTTGCGGAAGTTCTCCGCCTGGGCGTCCTCCTTCGAGGTGAAGTTGAACTTCGACAGCTTGGTCACGCCGTCGACCAGGAAGGCCACCTCCTCGCCGAACTCCTTGCGCACGTCCTCGAGGGTGGCCTTGGTGTCCTCCACCGTGTCGTGCAGGAGCGCCGCGCAGAGCGAGGCGGAGTCGAGGCGCAGCTCGGTGATGATCCGGGCGACCGCGATGGGGTGAGTGAAGTAGGCCTCGCCGGACTTGCGCTTCTGCCCCTCGTGGTGGCGCTCTCCGAACTCGAAGGCCCTCCGGAGCAGCGCGACGTCGGCCTCGGGGTGGTAGCGCGTGACGTGTCCGACAAGCTCTCCAAGCGAATCCATGGACGGTCACTATGCCCGCGCCCCTTGAAAGGGCAACGAAGCTACGAGCCCGTGACGCTTGACAAGCAGTGGCCAACCGGACGACCCCTCCCGGCCATGATCGACCTCCCGGGGTTGCTGGAGCGCACGAGCCGCACCTTCGCTCTCTCGATCCCCCGGCTCCCGGAGCCGACGCGCCTCGCCACCACGCTCGCCTACCTGCTCTTCCGCCTGGCCGACACCTTCGAGGACGCCGCGGTCTGGCCACGCGCCCGCCGCGCCGAGGCCCTCACGGACCTGCTCGCGCTGCTGGCCGACCCACCGACGGCGCCCCGCGCCCTCGCGGTCGAGCTGGGCCGCCGCTGGGTCGACGGCCGCCCCACGGAGCACGCCGGCTACCTCGACCTGCTCGCCGCCACCCCCGCGGTGCTCGACGCCCTCGAGGGTCTTCCCCCCTCGTCGCGCTCCATCGTGCTCCACCACGCGAGGCGCACCGCCGAGGGGATGCGGGGCTTCGTCGAGCGCAGCGACGAGCGGGGATCGCTCCACCTCGAGACCCAGGGCGACCTGCGCGAGTACTGCTACGTGGTCGCGGGCATCGTGGGCGAGATGCTCACGGACCTCTTCGTCCACGACGCGCCCGCGCTGCGAGAGCCCTCGGTGGAGGCCGTGCTGCGCGGCGACGCCCGGGCCTTCGGCGAGGGCCTGCAGCTGGTGAACATCCTCAAGGACGCGAGCGACGACGCCCGCGACGGCCGCACGTACCTCCCGCCGGACCTCGACCGCGCCGTGGTGCTCTCGCTCGCCCGCTCCGACCTCGCGGCGGCGACGCGCTACGTGCTCACCCTCCAGGGGGCTGGCGCCCCGAGGGGCTTCGTGGAGTTCACCGCGCTGCCGGTGCTGCTGGCGAGGGAGACGCTCGACCTGCTGGAGCGCGACGGGGCCGGGGCGAAGCTGCCGAGGGAGCGGGTGATGGCGCTGGCCTCGGGGCTCGATGAGCGCCTCGACGCGGGAGCCCCCGCGCTGTGAGCGACGAGAAGCTGCACCGCTCGCACGGCACGGGGCTCTTCGAGCCGTCGCAGTTTCGCGCGCTGGGCGAGGGCTGCGTGTTCGAGCCCGGGGTGATGGTCTTCCACCCGGAGAACATCTCCCTCGGGCGCAACGTGTACGTCGGCCACCAGGCCATCTTGAAGGGCTACTACCGCAACGAGATGGTGATCGGGGAGCGCACCTGGATCGGCCAGCAGTGCTTCTTCCACAGCGCCGGCGGCCTGACCATCGGCGCGAGGGTGGGCATCGGGCCGGGGGTGAAGATCATCACCTCGGTGCACGCCGAGGCAGGCAGGGAGGTTCCGGTGCTCTTCTCTCCGGTGGAGATGGCCGCGGTGGTGATCGGGGACGACAGCGACCTCGGGGTGAACAGCGTGATCCTGCCGGGCGTGCGCGTGGGCCGCGGGGCGGTGGTGGGCGCCGGGGCGGTGGTGACCGAGGACGTGCCGGACTACGCCGTGGTGGCGGGCGTCCCGGCGCGCGTGCTGAGGATGCGGCCGTGAGGGTCGAGGGCTTCTCGGTGGTGGTGTTCGCCTTCCACGAGGCGGAGAACGTCCCGACGGTGCTGCGGGAGATCCACTCGTGGCTGCGGGCGAAGGGCGCGCAGCACGAGCTGATCTTCGTCGACGACGGGAGCACCGACGGCACGCTGGCCGCCGCGCGCGAGGTGCTCGCCGGCGACCCCCACGCGACGGCCTTCTCGCTCGGCGCCAACCGGGGCATCGGCGGGGCGCTCAAGGCCGGGGTGGCCACGGCCACGCAGCCGTGGGTGACCTTCCTGCCCTGCGACGGGCAGATTCCGCCGGGGGAGCTCGACGTGCTGCTGGCCGAGGCGGAGCGCTCGGACGCCGACGTGGTGTTCTCGGTGTACCGCGACCGCGACGACGGATTACTCCGCAAGGTATTCTCCGCCGGGGTGCGAGGGATGATCCGCGCGGTGCACCGGGTGACCATGCGCTCCGACGGCCCTTACCTCTTCCGCCGCGAGCTCTTCAGCGCGCGGGAGCTGGCGCCGGACAGCTTCTTCCTGAACTTCGAGTTCCCCATCCGGGCGATGCAGCGCCGGGTGCGCTCGTCGGTGGTGACCATCGAGTGCGTCCCCAGGCGCGCGGGCCAGAGCAAGAGCGCCGGGTGGCGCACCGTCTACCGGGTGGGCCGCGACCTGCTCGACCTCAAGCGGCGCCAGCTCCGCGGGCGCTGAGCCCCCTGGTGGCCGGGGCGTGCACCGCGGTTGACACCCCTGCCCGCCAACGCCGTCGCACACGTCACCCCGGCGAAGGGTGCTACAAAGCGGGAGATCGCACGGCGGCGTGCGCTGGCCCGGCCCGTGCGTCGCGCTCGCGGAGAGGATGACCCACTACCCATGAAGACCTTTCCCCAACCGATGATCCTGCTTGGATCGCTGGCGCTGCTCGCGGGCTGCGCCAGCGACGTGCTCACGGTGCAGGGCTCCGCGGTGCTGACCACTCAGGTCGCCGGCCAGACCCCCACCCGCATGGGCTTCGACTTCGGCCGCGCCACGGCCCTCGAGGCGGGCTCCGGCTTCACCGGGAGCTGCGCCCGAGTGGCCGACCGCTGGGAGGTGCAGATCGCGCGAGAGGCCCCCGGCGCCATGGAGTTCAAGCGCTTCACCCTGAGCATCCCGGTGCCCACGACGCTCACCCGGGAGAACCCCACCGCGAACTTCGTCGTGGGCGACTCGACCTTCACCGCCACCGGCACCTGCGTCGACACCACCACCACCCTCACCGACGGCCTGCACGTGGTCACCCGGTGCACGGGCATGCGCGCCACCGGCGACACCCGGGTCGTCGACGCCGACGTGAACCTCGTGTTCACCCACTGCCCCCTGGACTGAACCCCTGCGCGCCTTCGCGCTCGGCGCCGTCCCCGCGGCGCTGTGGTTCACCCTCCACGCCGCTCCCTCCGTCGCCTACCGCGACGCCGGAGAGCTCACCGCCGCCTCCTTCCTCCTCGACGTCGCGCACCCGACGGGCTTCCCCGCGGACCTCCTGCTGGTCCGCCTCGCGATGCTCGTCCCCATCGGCGACGTCGCCTTCCGCGCCAACCTCGCCGTCGGCGCCCTCATGGCCCTGGCCTGCGGGTGCGCCGCGGAGCTCGCCTCCCGGCTCGTCGCGGGTCCGCCGCCGGTGCGCCTCGCGCTCTCGGCCCTCGTCTCCGCGGCGCTGATGGCCTCCTCGACGGTGCTGCGCGCCGCGACGGCGATGGAGGTCTACGCGGCCTCGCTGCTGGTCACCCTCGCGGCCCTCACGCTTACCAGTGGCGGTATGCCCGCCCCCGCGCGCCGCCGCCTCGCGGGGCTGGCGCTCGGGCTCTCGCTGGCCCTGCACGTCACCGCGAGGCCCGCGGCGCTGCTCGCCCTCGCCCTCGCCACGTGGCCCGCCTGGAGGGGCGCACCGTGGAGCGCGCGCGCCCGCTCCATCGCTCCGGTCGCGGCGCTCGCGCTCGTCGGGGCGCTGGTGGTGACCTACCTCCCGCTCGCCTCGCGTCGCAACGGTCCCATCGACTGGGGCGACCCGCAGACCCTGTCGCGGTGGATCGACCACCTCACGGCGCGCTCGATCCGAGCGGCCTTCGCGGGGCGCATCCTGGTGCCCTGGCGCCTGCCCGAGGACCTCGCCACCGTCGGCCGCACCCTCGTCGAGGACCTCGGCGCGCCGCTGGTGCTCCTGTCCCTCGCGGGGGCGCTGGCGGCGTCGCGGCGTCGCGCGGCGTGGCCGGTGCTCGCGGTCACGGCCCTCGACCTCGCCTACGCCGTCACGCTCAACCCCATGGGGACCATCGACCGGCAGACCCTCTTCGTCGCCGAGGCGGGGATGGCGGTGCTCGCCGCGCTCTCGCTCGGAGCGCTCGTCGAGCGCATCGGTCGGCGACGGCCCTGGTGGCTCGCCGCGGTGGCGACGGCGCTGGCGCTGGCGGTGCTGGCGCGACGGGACTCGCGCTGGGCAGGCTCGGCGGATCGCTGGGCCGCGACGGAGGTGCTCGGCGGCGCCGGGGCGCTCGGGGCGACGCCTGCGCGCGCGGTGGTGCTGTGCGGCTCGGACGACGCCTGCGGGGGCGCCATGTACGCCCAGTGGGTGGAGGGCGAGCGGCCGGACGTGACGGTGCTGCCACAGCGCAGCCTCGCGGACCCGCCGACCTGGCGTCGGCTGGAGCCGCGGCGCTCGCTCCTGCGCCGGGCGGAGGCCGACCGCGGAGGGGCTCCCGACCAGACCGCGCGGCTGCGGTGGCTGCTCGATCGCGCGGGGCAGAGGGTGCGCTGGGAGGGCGACGGGAGGGCGGTCCCGTGGCTGCCGCTCTCGCCGGGGGAGACGCCGGTCTTCGCTCGCGTGGGGACGGTGGCGGCGGCGGACGATGGGGTCGATCGCGAGGCGATCCGGTGGCTGCTGCCGAGGATCGAGGGCGACGGGGTCGGGGCCCGGCGCATCGGGGCGATGGTGCTCTTCGCCGCCGGGGTGCGCGAGGCGACCGGGGACGTGCGCCGGGGGGTTCCGCTCTGGCGCGCGGCGCTCGCGGTGTGGCCCGAGCACGCCGCCGCGTGGAGCAACCTCGGCCTCGCGCAGGCCCGCTCGGGCGACCTCGCCGCGGCGGTGGTGATGACCCGCCGGGCGCTCGACCTGGAGCCCGATCACCCGCAGGCCTGGCGCAACCTCGCGGACTACCTCGCCGCGAGCGGCGACCGGGCGGGCGCCGGGGAGGCGCGTCGAGAGGCGGCGCGTCGCTGAGGGAGGGGTACCGGTCGCGGGGACGCGGGACTACCCTCCGCGGTGTGATGAACCGACGCGTCTTCCATGGGGCCCTGGGTCTGATCATCGCCTCGCTCTCGGCGTGCAGCGACGGCGCCCAGCCCTCGGTGGATGCCGGGGAGGACGCTCCGCTCGCGCTCGACGCGGGCTCCGACGCGGGCTCGGACGTGGGCCTCGACGCGGGCTTCGACTCGGGCTTCGACTCGGGCTCCGACGCGGGGCCGACGGGCGACCTCGCGGACGATGCGTTCGTCGAGACGGACGTCGCGTGCGCCGACGGCGCGGTGCGCCTCGACAGCGGCGCGTGCCTCCGCTGTGCGCCGGGCGAGCGGGTCTGCGGCGACCGCTGCTCGGGCGCGTCGGATCCATCGACCGGGTGCGGCGCCGCGGGCTGCGAGCCCTGCGCGTACCCCAACGCCATGGGGGCCTGCGTGGCCGGGGCGTGCGCTCCGGGGCGCTGCCTCGACGGCTACGGCGAGTGCGACCTCGACCCGCGCAACGGCTGCGAGGTGGCCACTCGCACCGACCGGGACAACTGCGGCGCCTGCGGCAACCGCTGCGCCCTGCCCAACGCGGTGGCCGGGTGCGCCGACGGCACCTGCGTGGTCGGGGCCTGCGCCTCGGGCTTCGGGGACTGCGACGGCAACGCCCTCAACGGCTGCGAGACCAGCGTGGTGGCCGACCTCGACCACTGCGGGGCGTGCGATCGGCGCTGCGCCCCGGCGCACGCGACGGGCTCCTGCGCGGCGGGGGCGTGCGGGCTGGTCTCGTGCGATCCGGGCTTCGCCGACTGCGACGCGAGCGCGGGCGACGGCTGCGAGGCCGACACGCGCGTCGACCTGATGCACTGCGGGGCCTGCGGGGCGCGCTGCGCGCCGGCGCACGCGACGGGCTCCTGCGCCGCGGGCGTGTGCGGGGTGGCGGCCTGCGACGCGGGCTACGGCGACTGCGACGGGCTCGCGAGCAACGGCTGCGAGGTCGACCTGCGGGCGAGCGCGGACCACTGCGGCACCTGCCCGGTGCGCTGCGCCTGGCCCAACGCCGTGGGGGTGTGCCGCGAGGGGGTGTGCGCCTTCGGTGGCTGCGCCGCGGGCTTCGCCGACTGCGACGGCGACGCGACCAACGGGTGCGAGGTGGAGACCTCGAGCAACCCGGCGAGCTGCGGAGCGTGCGGGCGAGTGTGCGACCGGGCCAACGCGACGGCGCAGTGCGCGGCCGGGGTGTGCCGCATCGGGCGCTGCGACGCGGGCTCGGCGGACTGCGACGGCCGCGACGACAACGGCTGCGAGGTGAACACCAACATCACCCTCGCGAGCTGCGGCGCCTGCGGGAGGGCGTGCGCCCCGGCCCACGCGACGCCGGTCTGCGAGGAGGGGCGCTGCGAGGTCGCGTCGTGCGCGCCGTCGTACGCCAACTGCAACGGCTCGCCGGACGACGGCTGCGAGGTCGACACCCGGAGCGACGTCGCGCACTGCGGCGGGTGCGGCAACGGGTGCCGCTTTCCGAGGGCGACCACGCGGTGCACGAGCGGCCAGTGCCACATCGCGACCTGCGAGGCGCACTTCGGCGACTGCAACGGCGACGAGGGCGACGGGTGCGAGACGGCGCTCTCCGCGGACCCGGACAACTGCGGCGTGTGCGGGGTGTTCTGCACCGAGGTGTGCCGCGCGAGCGTGTGCGAGCCGTGCAGCGTGGCGAGCGAGGGGTCGATCTGCCGCGGCGGGTCGATCTGCCGATGCAGCGGAAACCTCTGCGCGTGCAGGGACTGAGGGCGCACCTCCGGGGGGGCCGAACCCACCTCGCGGATTGACAAGGGTCGGCCCGGCTTCCTATAGGGATCTCCCGTGCACCCGTTTAGGGCGCGCGGCGGCCTCATCGTCATCGCGCACCTCGACGGCGGTTCTCGCCCCAGCGCGACGCGAGCGCACCGAATGCTCCAGACTGTCTCCGCGCTCGTCGCGGCGGGTAAGTGGACTTCGGCGCGTTCCAGAGCGAATGGGGTTGAGCGTTGACTCGAGGCAGTAGTCCGGAGGCGAACGATCCGATGAGCGCCAAGCGTACGAAGTTCATCTTCACCACCGGCGGCGTGGTGTCTTCCATCGGCAAGGGCCTCGCGTCAGCGTCCATCGGGGCGCTGCTCGAGGCGCGCGGGCTGCGCGTCACCTTCGTCAAGCTCGACCCGTACATCAACGTCGACCCCGGCACGATGTCGCCCTACCAGCACGGCGAGGTCTACGTGACCGACGACGGCGCGGAGACCGACCTCGACCTCGGCCACTACGAGCGCTTCACCAACGCGAGGCTCACCCGCGCCAACAACCTCACCACCGGCAAGATCTACCAGGCGGTGATCTCCAAGGAGCGTCGCGGCGAGTACCTGGGCGCGACGGTGCAGGTGATTCCGCACATCACCGACGAGATCAAGGCGCGCGTGCGCGAGGCCACCGCGGGCGCTGACGTGGCCATCGTCGAGATCGGCGGCACCGTCGGCGACATCGAGTCGCTGCCCTTCCTCGAGGCCGTGCGCCAGCTCAAGCTGGAGGCCGGCGCCACCAACGCCGTGAGCGTGCACGTGACCCTGGTGCCGTGGATCGGCGCCGCCGGCGAGCTCAAGACCAAGCCCACGCAGCACTCGGTGAAGGAGATGCGCGAGATCGGCATCCAGCCGGACGTGCTGCTCTGCCGCACCGACCGGCCGCTGTCGCCGTCCATCAAGGAGAAGATCTCCCTCTTTTCCAACGTGCCGACGGACTTCGTCATCTCCGCGCTCGACGTGAGCTGCCTCTACGAGCTGCCCGCGGCGCTGCACGCCGAGCGCCTCGACGACCTGCTCTGCGAGCGGCTCAACATCTGGTCGCGGCTGCCGGACATGGCCCCGTGGCAGCGCGTGGTCGAGCGCTTCACCCGCCCCACGAAGGGGACCGTGCGCATCGCCGTGGTGGGCAAGTACGTGCACCTGCGCGACTCGTACAAGAGCCTCAACGAGGCGCTCATCCACGCCGGCATCGCCAACGACTGCCGCGTCGACCTGGACTTCGTCGACAGCGAGGCGCTGGAGTCGAGCCCCGAGGAGGTGTCCCGGGCGCTCGACCACTGCGACGCCATCCTGGTGCCGGGGGGCTTCGGGGAGCGCGGCGTCGAGGGGAAGATCAGCGCCATCCGCTACGCCCGCGAGAAGGGCATCCCCTTCTTCGGCATCTGCCTGGGGATGCAGCTCGCGGTGGTGGAGTTCGCTCGCCACGTGGCGGGCATCGCCGGGGCCAACAGCGCCGAGTTCGACCCGCAGGCCCCGTCGGTCATCGACCTCATGCCCGAGCAGCGCGGGGTGCGCGACAAGGGCGCGACGATGCGCCTCGGCGCCTACGCCTGCGTGCTCTCGCCCGGGTCCGTGGCCGCCGAGGCCTACGGCGCGACGGAGATCTCCGAGCGGCACCGGCACCGCTACGAGTTCAACAACGACTACCGAGAGACGCTCACCGCGAAGGGCCTCGTGCTGTCGGGCACCTCACCGGACAAGAAGCTCGTCGAGATGATCGAGCTCGGCGGGCACCCGTACTTCGTGGGGTGCCAGTTTCACCCCGAGCTCAAGTCACGGCCGATGGCGCCGCACCCGCTCTTCGTGCGCTTCGTGCGCGCGGGGCTCGAGCGCGCCACCAGCGTCGCCGCGAAGCCGCGCGACGAGCGCCCCTCCGCCTCGCCCGCCAGCGTCGTGCACTGACCCTCTCTCTCCCTGATCGCATCCACGCGGCCGCTAACGTTCTCCGGCCGCTGCGCCCCGCGTCCGCGGGTTGGAGACCCTTTCGCTTCTACACATCTCGACAGCGATCGGGACGCACCGGGACCACTGGCGTGTGGGAGTTTCTGGAGGCACAGGGGACGCCGCAGACACGCCGCCCACTCCGCGGTCGCGGACGGCCCGCGAGCGGGCCTGCGACCGCTGAAGTGGGAGCCTGGAACTGAGCGCCCCTCCTTCGAGGGGCTTGCTGAA
>CBIHPK010000021.1:0-59308 GCA_966211675.1 uncultured Myxococcaceae bacterium | reverse complement strand
TGCAACGCGCTGCACACGGCCAGGCCCATGTCGCCGAGCGGCGTGTACCTGCACGACACCGACGGCGCCGGGGCCCGCGCGCCCTTCAGCGCATACTGCGACAAGACCAGCGACGGCGGCGGGTGGACCCTGGCCCTCAAGGTCGACGGCACGCTCCCCACGTTCACGTACGCGCAGACCCTCTGGACCGACGCCTCGACGCTCAACCCCTCGTCGACGGACCTCGGGCTCACCGAGGCCAAGTTCGAGAGCTTCAGCCAGCTCGCCTTCACGAGCGTGCGGCTCGTGATGCGCCAGCTCGCGCCCGCCGTCGCGATGCCGGCCGACCGCGCGATCGTCATCCCGGCGGCCTCGACCTCGCTGCTCGCCGCGGTCACCTCCACCGGGGCCGCCATCACGAGCGGCCCGCTGGTGTTCAGCAGCACGGGTCTGGCGACGATGCTCGATCGCGACGCGTGGCGCTCGCTCCTCGAGTCGCCCGGCATCCAGTGCAACTGCGGCGCGCAGGGCTTCAACGTGCGCACCACGCCGAGGCAGGTGCGCATCGGGATCGTCGGCAACCAGGAGAACGAGTGCAACACGCCCGACTCGATCGCGGGCGTAGGGGCCGATGCGTTCGCGTCGGGCAACAACGCCACCGGCGTCTACGGGTGCGGCGGTGACTACATCGGCGACCGCGCGGTCCGCACCTTCAGCTGGGTGTTCGTGCGCTGAGCGGGTCTCCGGGGGAGCGTCCGTGCAGAGGCTTGCCGATCGAGGGCATCGCCTCCATCGTGCCCGGCGATGGAACGCTGGGAGCGCGTGGTCGATGGGGCGAAGGATGTCTGCCAGCTCGCTCGCGAGGGCGCGCTGATCACCGAGCGAGCGGGCCGAGAGGGCGCGACGCTGGTGACGCGCGAGCACCACTGCGACACCGAGGCGACGGCCGAGGGCATCCGCCGACGGATGGCGGCGCAGCGGGAGCGACAGGGCTACGCGAGGGTCGACACGGAGGCCGCGAAGGACGCCGCGAAGGAGGCGGTGACCGTGAGCGCGCGGCCCGGCTATCCGGGGATGAGCGACGAGACGCTGGACGCGGTGATCCTCCGGGTGGGGAAGGCCGCCGCGGGGGACGCGTACAAGGTCGGCGAGGCGATCTACAAGACCACCGGGGACTTCGCGGGGCGGCATGGGGTCGCGTGGTTCCTGGTGGCGCACGGGCTCGTGCCCGCCGAGACGATGCCGGGGCTCTGGGACCTCCTCGCCGAGGACCACGCCCACGTCGACCCGGCGGCCGTGCTCTCGCTGCTCTCCCGTCTGCCCACGGCGAAGGCCTTCGCTCGACTCTTCAAGCACGGGCCGATGGCGTGGTTCGTCGCGGGCTTCACCCGCTCGCTCGACGAGCTGCTCTTCGCGGCCTACGGGCGCGACCCGGTCCTCTTCGAGGCGCGAGGCTCCGAGCTGGTCGAGCCCGCGCAGCGCTCGCTCGACTTCGTGCGAGGTCGCTCCGGCGTCGCGCTGCCCCCGGCGAGGGCCCACTCGCTGCTGGTGGAGTTCGCCCAGGTCCAGGCGACGAGCGGGCTCGCCACCAACTGGGAGCTCGCTCGCGTCGAGGACGGCGTCGTCACCCGGCCCCGGCTCGCCGACCCCGCGGCGGTGCGCTCCGTCGCCCTCCTCTTCGGAACCGACGCGGAGTGGAGCGCCGCGATGGTCTCCGCCGCGCTCAAGGTGCAGCGTCCCTCGCTCTCCAACCTGCGCGACGCGCTCCTGCACGGCACCGCGGTCGAGCTCGCCACGCTGCTCGCGCGGAGCGGCTCCTTCGGCAGCAACCCCGAGCTCGCCTCGCAGCTGCGCCTCCTCGAGCAGGAGCGCGCCGACGCCCCCGAGGCGCTGCTCTCCGCCGCCGAGTCCCTCCGCGACGGCGACCGCCACGCCCACGAGGTCTCCGAGATGTTCGCGGTGGTCGCCGCGGCCCGCTTCGCCCAGCAGGGCCGCGCCGTGCCCGCGTCGCTCGCCCCGCTGCTGCGCTTCGAGTTCCTCTCCGGCGTCTATCACGAGAGCATCCGGCCCTACGTCCGCGCGCTCCAGGCGCTCTCTCCCGAGGAGGTGCACGCCATGGCCGATCGCTCCCTCGGCGAGGAGTACACCTACGCGAAGGGCCTCGGCGCGCTGCTCGCCTGGCCCGACGACGAGAGGCTCGGGCGCTTCTTCGACAAGGACGCCTCCAACTGCTTCCTCGAGCCCGAGGTGGTGGGCCGCTTCGGGTCCGCCGCGCTGCCGCACCTCGCCCGCGTCTGGGAGCTCACGCCGCGAGAGCGCCGGCGCACCCGGCACCAGCAGGTTCTCGCCGCCCTCGCCACCGCGGGCGACCGGGCGGAGCTCGTCGACCCCTCGTGGGACCGCTTCGTGGTCTTCGACGAGGAGGGCATCGAGCCGCTGAAGTACTGGGACCCCGCCTACGCGAGGGTGCGAGAGCGGGCGCTGATGGCCCTGAGCCCCGAGCGTCGCGTGTCGGCGCTGCTGCGCGGAGTGCAGCAGGGGGCGTACCCCGAGCGGGCCCTCGCGTCGGCGCACGTGCTCGACGGCGACGGCCTCGCGGCGGTGACGGCGGCCTTCCAGGCGAGGCGGTCGTAGAGCGAGCGCGGCCCCGGCGCTACCAGTTGCCCACGGTGACCCGGCTGGCGCGCTTCCACTCGACCTGCGGCGGCAGCGCCTGCACGCCGATGAGCTTGCGCAGCGGCTCCTCGTCGCCCTCCAGCAGCGCCCAGCACCAGCCCTCGTCGACCCGCCACGCGGCGGCCAGCACGTCGGACCACATGGGTCCGTAGTCGTCGTCACTCCCGGGGATGAGCCGCAGCGAGGCCACCAGGAAGCGGTCGCCGTCGAGGCAGTAGCGCACGTCGGCGGAGGTCCCGCGGCCCTTGCTGCAGAGGCCCGGCAGCCGGGAGAGCTCGTCGACGAAGACCCCGATGTCGTCGAGGGGAGGCGCCTCCTCCGAGAGGTACACCGTGGGGTAGGGGACCGCCGAGCGAGCGCCCCAGTCCTCGCTCGCGGGCGACGGAGCGAAGGACGCGTACTCGTAGTCGCCCTGGTCGGTCTGCCCCCGGCGCAGCACCGCGGGCTTCTTGCTGCGGGCCTTCACGCCGAGCCGTAGGTCGTGCAGCACGCGCACCACGTCCTCGAAGCTGCGACGAGCGAAGGCCGTGGGCGCGACCACGTCCGTCACCACCGCGGGCGCCTCGTCGACGGCCTTCGCCCTGGTGCCCTTGCGAGCCTTCTTCGCCTCGGGCTCCGGGGCGGCGGCCGGAGCGAGCGCTCCGTCGCTCACCCGCTGCTTCCACGGCTCGACGGCGTCGCCCTCCATCGAGAGGAGCGCCGCCCGGGCGAGCGAGGCGCGGGGCTCGTCGAGCAGCAGCGCCGCGGCGGCGAGGCAGTGCGCGGCCGCGGGGGAGCGCTGCCCGGCGACCTCGGTGTAGCCCTGCGCCGAGTCGAGGGCGACGAAGAGGGCGCCCGCGGCCTCGGACGCCCTCGCGGTGAACTTCTCTCGCAGCACGAGCTCCGTCACCCGCGCCCCGTCGCCCTCGGCGCTCACCCTCAGCGGGCTCTCGTCCTCGTCGAGCTCGCTGAAGGCGCCGTGGATCACCGCCCCGTCGAGGCCCACGTACATCCCCTTGCGCACGATCTCGACGGCGAAGCGCACGCCGCGGGAGGCGTCGAGCGGGGGCGTCGCGCCGTGGAAGGGCTCCGGGGTCGAGACGGTCCAGCGCTCGGCGGCGACGTCGACGGTGAGCGTCACGTGCTTGCGAAGGCGCACCGTGAAGCGGGAGGCGCCGCGCACGCAGCCGAGGACCCAGAGGTCGGTGGAGGGAGCGGTGAGCTCGACCTCGGCGGAGGGCGCGTCGAGCGAGAAGAGCACGGCGGGCGGTCCGCGCCACGCGGTCTCGTCGCGATCGGATCCGTAGTGCCGCAGCAGGGTCTCGACGGAGGGCGCCCACGGGGGTCGTCGCTCCTTGAGGGCGTTGCCGAACTGGTACTCGCGCGACCCGAGCACGTTGACCACGCGGCACAGCTCGAAGCGGGCGATGGCGTGGACGAACACCTCGCGCCCGGCGCCCGCCCACAGCAGCGCCCACCCGAGGCCCCAGCCGTGCGAGGGGTAGTGCTTCGTGAGGACGACGGTCCAGCGCATGGCGTCGAGCGCGGCGCAGAGGGCGTCGGGGTCGGCGCCCAGCCCGAGGCGACCAGCGGCGAGGGCGCGCTCATGGGCGCGAGGGAGGTTGAGCAGAGAGGGATCGAGCGCGAGGAGCTGGATCAGGTCGGCCCACCCCTCCGGGGGCAGCAGGTCGGGCCCCGGGCTCTCGGTGATGGCGCGCTCGAGGGCCGCGAGGGGAGTGGGCTCGTGGCGCACCGCCGGGGCGACGCCGGAAGGCGCGCGGAGATCGATGCTCGGGTCGCGGCCGAAGCGGGGGAGCGACCACTGCTCGCCGGCCCAGAGCGGCTGCGGCGCCGGAGGCAGCGAGAGGAGCGTGCGGGCGAGCTCCGTGGCGGCGCCAGGCTTCGCTCCCGCGGCGTCGAGGAGTCGCTGCGCGGCGCGGGCTCCCTCCGCGCCCATGGAGGCGAGCGCCGTGGCCGCGACGCGACCGAGCTTCTTGTCCGAGAGCAGCGCGGCGACCCCGTCGGCGCACTGCGGATGGCCCTGGGAGACCAGGCGGGCGAGCGCGAGGTCGAAGTGCCCCGCGCGCTTCGCGGAGGCGCGCAGAAGCCCCTCGACCGAGGCGGCGTCGAGCAGCGCGGCGTAGGGAAAGAGGCTGCCGTGCTCGTGCTTCTTCAACCGGGGAACGCACGCGATGAGGGCGGCGGCGTAGGCCTGCTTGATCCACTCGGGGAGGGAGGCGGCGTGGGGGCAGAGCCATCGGCCGAGCTCGCGCACCTCGTACGCGTGGATGGCCGTGAGCGCGTCGCGGAGGTAGGCCCCTTGCGCCTCGACGGTGGCGAGCTGCAGGGCCCCGGCGTACAGGCCCTCCGGGGAGGCGAGCTTGCGGCGAGCGCAGGCGGCGCCGAGGGCCTCTCCCGCGACGGCATAGAGGGGCTGCTCCATGGGGTCGGGCGCGACGTGCGAGGGCAGCAGGTCGACGAGCGCGTCGGGGTACAGCTCCGCGGCGAGGCGAACGAGCTGCTCCCGGGAGATGGGGCCCGGGTCGCGCACGTCGAAGCGGGCGCCCATGGCGCGCACCGCGGCGGGGTCGGGGCGAGTCGAGAGCCAGTCGCGCAGGGCGGAGAGGTCGTCGGTGGGCTCGGGCATGGCTCGGAGTGATCTACGATCCGCGGCCGATGTCCGGCAACAGCTACGACGAGCTCCCCTACGCGGACTACTGCTTCCCCCGCACGCACCCGGAGCACCTCTCCGCGGTGTCCTCGCTCTGCGGTCGACCGTCGCCCCCCTTCGCGCGATGCCGCGTGCTGGAGCTCGGCTGCGCCCGCGGCGCCAACCTCCTGCCGATGGCCCTCGACCTGCCGGGGAGCGAGTTCGTCGGCATCGACCTCTCCGAGGGGCAGATCGCCGAGGCTCGTCGTCGCGCAGAGGCGCTCGGTCTCGCCAACGTCTCCTTCCGCGCCGAGTCCATCACCGCGCTCTCCGACGACGCGCCCTTCGACTACGTGATCTGCCACGGGGTCTACTCCTGGGTGCCCCCTTCGGTGCGCGACGCGATCCTCGACGTGTGCCGCGAGCGGATGCGCCCCGAGGGGGTGGCGTACCTCAGCTACAACACCCTCCCCGGCTGGAACGGGCTGCGCACGATCCGTGACTTCCTGCTGGAGCACGCGCCGCCGGGCCCTGCGCTGCAGCGGGTCGCGCTCGCCCGGCGGGCGCTCTCGGTGCTCGACGAGTCCCTGCGCTCGGAGCCGTCGCCGTGGTCTTCGTGGCTGCGCGCCGAGCTCCAGGAGCTGTCGCGGGCCGAGGACGCGTACCTCTTCCACGAGTACCTGGAGCCGGTGAACGACGCGGTGTACCTCCGCGATTTCGTCGCGCACGCCCGAGCGCACGGCCTCTCGCAGCTCGCCGACGCCGACCTCCGCATCGCCGCGCCCGCGCTGCGCCCCGGGGGCGGTGACCCGCTCTCGCTCGCTCAGTCCGTGGACTTCACCCGCAACCGCCGCTTCCGAGCGTCGCTGCTGGTGCACTCCGCGACCGCCGCGGGCCGCGCCGACCCGGCCTCCCTCGCTCGGATGCACCTCTCGACGCGAGCGAGGCTCCCCGACGCGGACGCCTCCGCGCTCACCGGCGATCGCGCGCTGACCTTCCCCTGCGACGAGGGTCCGGTGGTCCTTCGCGACCCGTGGATGAAGTGCGCGATGCGCTCGCTCGCCTCCGAGGACCGTCGCCCGGTCTCCTACGCCGCGATGGCCGCGTCCGCCGCCGAGCGCCTCGGGATGGACCGCCGCGCCGCCCTGCTCGCCGCCGCCGCGCACGCGCCCGCCGTGCTCGAGCTCCTCTTCGACGGAGCGCTCACCCTGCACGCGGGTCCCGCGCGCTACGCGGAGGCCGCGGGGCTGCGACCGCTCGCGTCGCCCATCGCCCGGATGCAGGCGCAGCGCTCGGACGTGGTGACCACCCTCAGGCACACGCGCATCGCGCTGCCCGACGAGGCGCTCGCGGTGCTGCGCTTGTCGGATGGGACGAGGGACCGCGCGGCCCTGATCGCGGCGCTCCCTCGGGAGGGGCGCTCGGACGCGCAGCGGGCGGGGGACTGCGAGGAGGCGCTCGACTGGCTCGCGTCGAACGCCCTGCTCACGGGGTGATGGCTTACGAGCGATACGCGGCCAGCTCGGCCGCGGTGTCGTTGAAGTGGCGGTAGCGGGTGATGAGGCCCTTGGCGTCGAAGGTCCAGAGGTGCACCGCGTCGTTCTTGATGGTCTTGCCGGTCTTGCGGACCTTGCTCTCGATGCGCAGCTGCACGCAGAGGTGATTGCCCTGCTCGATGAAGTTGCGCGGCTCGAAGAGGGAGAACTCGAGCGACTCGGCGACGGCCTTGAAGAAGTCCGGGAGGCGCTTGCGGCCGCTGAAGTTGCCGTTCCAGGGGCACTCCCTGGAGGCGAGCTCGTCGTTGCGCCAGTCGACGTTCTCGGTGCACTGCGCGACGATCGAGGCGATGTCCCCGCGCTGGAAGCTGCCGTAGAGCCGCTGGGCGGTCTGCGTGTGGTTGACGCCGATCGCCGGCGCCAGGCCGAGCTGCTGCTGGATCGTCGCCATGTCGATGTTGCCCCAGTGCTCGACGCACTTGTCGCCCTCGAAGCGGACCCAGTCGGTCATCTCGACGTTGACCTTCTTGTTGGTCGCGGGAATGCCCATGAGCGCTCCCTTCTGTGTGCCCGTGAAGGTCGAGCGGCACGACAGGCGGTCGCCCTGGACCATGGTGTCCTCGACGGTCCAGCGCCCGTCGGGGAAGGCGTCCTTCCACATCTTCATGAAGGTCTTGATGCCCTCCAGGCCGTTGGGCGCGCCGGGCGGCATCGCGTGGTCCACGCAGTTCTGCGCGATGTAGCGGTTCAACACCTCGGCGTTGCCGGTGTTGAACGCCTCCATCACCTCGTTGTTGATGCGGGTGTAGATCTCGGACTTGCTGCTCACGGACTTGTTGAGTTCAGGCATTGGAATCCCTCCTGTTCTGGTCTTCGATGGACCAGAGACCCCGACCACTTCCCAGCGCCTGCCTAGATCCATGTCCGGAGCCGTCAACCCCCTTTTTGCCCTCTCACTCGAACCCCCCCAAGGACGCCTATGGCCACCGCACTCATCACCGGCGCGTCCGCCGGCCTCGGAACCGAATTCGCCCGGCTCTTCGCCGGCGACAAGCACGACCTGCTGCTCGTCGCGCGTCGCCGCGACCGCCTCGACGCCCTCGCCGCCGAGCTCTCCGCCGCGCACGGCGTGACGGTCCACGTCGTCGCCGCGGACCTCATGGACCCCGCCGCGCCGAGGGCGATCCTCGACGAGGTCGCTCGCCTCGGGCTCGAGGTGGAGTATCTCGTCAACAACGCCGGCTTCGGCACCAACGGCCACTTCTGGGAGCTCGACGCCGAGCGCGAGCGCGGGATGATCGAGGTGAACATCACCGCCCTCGTGGTGCTCACCCGCGCGCTGCTCCCGGCGATGGTGCAGCGCGGCCGCGGTCGGGTGCTCAACATCGGCTCCACCGCGGGCTTCCAGCCGGGGCCCCTCATGGCGGGCTACTACGCCAGCAAGGCCTTCGTGAACTCCTTCACCGAGGCCCTCGCGTACGAGCTCCGCGGCACCGGCGTCACCGCCACCGTGAGCTGCCCAGGCGCCACCGCCACGGAGTTCGCGGCCATCGCGGGCAACGACAAGTCCAGGCTCTTCAAGGCCGGCGCGATGACCGCCACGGAGGTCGCCGCGGGCGCCTACCGCGCCATGCACGCCGGTCGGCCGATGGTGGTGCACGGCGCCCTCAACCGCCTGAGCGCCTGGTCCTCCGGGCTCACTCCGCGCGCCGCGGTCATCGCCATCGCGGCGGCGCTCAACCGTCGACCCGCCTGACCGCCTGCGCCCCTCCGCGCGCTCTCTTCGCCTACACTCGCGCGCACTCGCCATGACCATCACCGCTCGCGCCGAGGCGCGCATCGCCCGCCCTGTCGACGTCGTCTTCGCGCTCGCCGCCGGGCGCACGGCCAACCTCGCGCGCTTCTTCATGGGCCACAGGCCCCTCATCCCGGGCATCCGCTCGATCTCGCTCGTGGGCCGCGACGACCCGCCCGTCGCAGGAACCCTCCGCGACGTCGCGCTCTCCGACGGCACCCATATCCAGGAGCGCGTGCTGGCCTTCGAGGCCCCGCGACTGCACCGCTACGACATGGCGAAGATGAACCTCCTCCAGCGGGCGCTCTGCTCCAACATGGTGAGCGAGTGGCGCTTCGAGCCCGACGGCGAAGGCGCGTCGCGGGTGACCTGGGAGTACGCCATCCACGAGCGCGGCCTCATGGGGCGGGTGCTCGGCCCGCTGGTGGCGCGGCACTTCCAGCGGGCGATGCAGTCGTGCCTCGACAACATCGGGCGCGCGGCGCTGGCGGGTTGACCGCGCGGTCGCTGGTGGTGTTCGATGATCCCCGTGGGAAGAAGTGAAGACAGCCGCAAGAAGGTGAACCAGTCCGCGATGATCGGCGTCGGCCTCGGGCTGCTGCCGTTCCGCTTCGCCGCCCCGGCGGTGGCGGCGCTGGGGATGAAGGTCGTCAAGGACGTGCAGGACGCCTTCGAGGCGGAGACCTCGCCCGTGGAGCAGGCCGCCGCCGCGGCGGTGCTGGGCGCCGGGGAGTTCGCGCTGGGCTCCGCGTCCCGGGCCGCGAGGCTCATGCCCTGGGCCGGTCCGCTCGTGAGCGCGGTGCTCACCGGCGCGGCGCTCAAGGCCCTCGGCGAGGGCGCCATCGCGTACTACCAGTGGTCCACGCACAGCCGCGACGCCGAGGCGCGCCCCGCCGCCGCGTCGTCCGACGCCTCCCGCGTCAACTTCTGACCTCCTCGTAGCTCTCCCTTTCCCCTCCGCGAGAGATGGACCTCCAGCGCTCGCAGCTCCCCTCCGCCCTGCTCGCCTGGATCGACCGCGTCGGCTGCGCCGAACCGCTCGCCAGCTCGCTCCCGAGCTCCGCTCGCTGGCTGCTCACGCTCTGGGGCCGCGGCGACGACCACCTCCCGCTGCACCTCGTGCACGACCTCGGTCACCTGCTGCTGCGCGGCCGCGATTTCCGCTTCGCCTCCACCGGCTCGCTCGCCCGCTGGTCCGACGCGGAGCGCGCCGGGAGGCTCGCCTACGAGGACAAGGTGCTCGGCCGCTGGGCGCTCGACCCGACGGTGCTCGACGCCCACGTGGCCATCGCGGGGATGTCCGCCGCGCGCCGCGACGACGCCGTCGCCCACGCCGTCGGCCTCGCGCTCTCGGGCCCGCTGCTCGCCGCGGAGGACCTCGCCCGCGCCAACCCCGCGCACCTCCGCCAGTGGATCGCCGAGCTCCCCTCGGTGGCCGCCGACGACGCGGCGACCTTACACGAGAAGGTAAGCGAGGAGTGGCGCGCGTGGGCCGAGGCGCAGCACGCGGCGTGCGTGAGGGCGCTCCCCCCGGGCCGCCTCTTCCACGCGGAGGACCTCTGGGAGATCGCCCACCTCGCGGAGCTTCCCAGCGAGAGCGCTCGCCTCGCGCTCCGGACCATCCTCGGGCTCACCGCGCGGGTCGGTCCGGTGTCCCCCTCGGTGGCGCTGTCGCTGCGGCACAAGGCCCGGGAGGTTCCCATCGAGGCGGAGGAGGCCGACCAGTACCCGGCCGGCGGCTTCGACGCGATCAGCACCCGCGGCACCTTCGAGAACCTCGTGCGCAGCGAGGTGGCCTACGTGGGCGAGGGGAGCACCGAGCGCGGCGGCGTCGACCTCTTCGACGTGCGCTTCGCGGAGAACGAGCTGCTCTTCTACACGCGCGACGAGTCGCCGCTGCTCGACGCGCGGCGCGACCTCACGGTGGTGCTGCACCGCCCCGCGGCGCAGCGGCACAAGCACCCGTCGCTGGAGGCGCAGACCCTGGTGCTCACGGAGGCGCTGGCGCTGGCGCTCCAGGGCGACCTCTTGCGGGTGTTCGGCCCGTCGGGGTCGCGCTGCGCCATCGTGTGGCTGGCCGAGCGCCCGGGCGACCTCGACGTGGCCGAGGAGGAGCGCGCGCTGCTCTCGCTGCCGCTCGCGGCGGAGGTGGCGCACCGGCGCGTGACGCTGCAGGTGGCGCGGTCGTGGGAGGAGGTCCCGCTGGCGGGGCGGGTGGTGTGCTCGCCGCTGGCGGAGGACGACGCGGTCGCGCGCGCGGCGTGGGTGCGCGTCGACGGAGCGCAGTGGGTGCTGGGCGAGGCGCACGCGGACCTGAGCGGCGGACCGGCGGCGCTGCGGGCGCTGGCCGACCGGCTGCTGACGATGCTCACCCGGCGCGCCCCGAGGCGCAGGCGCCCGCCGCGGTGAGCGGGCGAGCGCTCAGTGCAGGAACTCGAACGCGATGGAGAAGTCGTTGACCTCCGGGTGCGCGGCGACGAGGGCGTCGCAGCACTGGCGGGCGAGGGCGAGCACCTCGGGGCTGGGGTCATCGGGATCGACCTCCGGGCGCACGACGAAGGCCACCACGAGGGTGTCGTCGTCGCCCTCGTAGGCGTCCTGAAACTCCAGGAGGAAGTCCTCGATCTCGCCGGTGGGCGAGAAGCCGTTGAGCTTCACGATGTGGGCGTCGAGGAATTCGGAGGCGAGGCGCGAGGCTTCGGAGAGGTCCACGGCCCCGGAGGGATACGCGGGTCGCGCGGGGCGTCAAGGCCTCCGGGAGGGCGCTCACACCATCACGAGGTCGTCGGCTTCCTCCGCGGCCTGCGCGGTCACCTGGATGAGCTCCTCCTCGCGCGAGACGGCCAGCTCGTAGAGCGACGAGAGCA
This sequence comes from uncultured Myxococcaceae bacterium, assembly GCA_966211675.1. Classification (GTDB taxonomy): domain Bacteria; phylum Myxococcota_A; class Polyangia; order Polyangiales; genus SCUS01. Next base: position 47,866 of record CBIHPK010000021.1, on the reverse strand, counting down.
GCGCCGGGTGCTGCTTCGCGATGCCCATGAAGTGCTCCGGCGCGAGCACCAGCGCCACCGTCGGCTCCACCGCGATCACCGTCGCGTTGGTGGGCCGCCGCAGCACCAGCGAGATCTCCCCCACGCAGCCGCCCGGGTCGATGCCGCCGAGCACCAGCTCGCTGCCGTCGTCCTCGCGGCGCCGCACCTCGACCCGCCCGGAGGCCACCAGGAAGAGCCCCGAGGCCTCGCTCCCCTGCGCGAAGAGCACCTCGCCGTCGGCGAACTCCCTCGTCTCGAAGGCCCCCGCGAGCGCCGCCCGCTCCGCCTGCGGGATCTCCCTCAACAGCGGCGAGGTCCGCAGGAGGTTCTGCACCAGCCGCTGCTGGCTGAACGCCCGCAGCTCGGCCCCCAGCGACGGGACCTCCTTCACCGCGAGCGCCAGCGCCAGCGGCGGCGCCTCCAGCACGATGGACGCCCGCGTGGTGTGCACGCTCGCCGCCCGAGGCGCCTCGGTGAGCAGCGCCATCTCCCCGAACACCGCCTCGGCGCCCAGCACCGCGAGCTCCTCCAGCTCGTCGGGCAGCTCCGCGGGCATCGACTCCCTCGGCGTCGGCTCGTCGACCTCCTCGTCCACCACCCGGAGCGTCGCGACCCTGCGCGCGATGCGCACCTCGCCGCGCGCCACCACGAAGACGCTCCCTCCGCGCTCTCCCTCCAGGATGGCCGCGTGCGCCGGGCCGAAGACCCGCACCTCCATCGCCTGCGCCAGCCGCTCGAAGGCCCCTCGGGGGAGCGCCCCCCAGAGCGGCAGCCTCGCTCGCGCCGGGAGCTTCGCCGGCAGCGCGGCCTTGAGGGCCTCGATCTTCTTCGTGGCGAGGGCGACCAGCTCCGCGCGCGCGACGTCGCCGAGCTCGCTCACCCGCTCGCTCGCCAGCGGCGGCGGGAGCACCGACACGCTGCGCGCCCGCTCGGCGTCCGCGCCGAACACCCCGGCGAGCTCCGTGAGCAGGTCGCTCTTCGAGGTGAGCCGCTGCACCGCGATGGCCGCCGCGACGGCGTGCGCCGCGAGGCCCTGCAGCGCGAGCGCCCGGGCCGCCGTCTCGAAGGCCAGGCGAGCGAGGGCCATGGCCCCGATGGACACCGCCGCGCGGCCGATGATGTCGATGGCGGGCGCCCCGGCGCCGACGTCGTCGAGCACCGGGATGGCGATGCGGAGGCACTGGTCCGGGTCGTTCTGTGCGAGCGCGGCGACGCTCTGGTCGAGGGCCGTGGTGGGCGCCCGGGGGCGCGAGCGCTTGCGGTTGGTGGGGTCGGTCATGGCGGTCGCGGACGCTACCAGAGTCCGCCGCGAGGGCGGGAGCGGTGGCAACCCGGGGGGCGGGCCGCTAGTGTGCGGACCCTGTGAATCGACGACGCTTGTCTGGTGGGTTGTTCGCGTTGCTGGGCCTCGGGGCGTTCGGGTGCCGTCAGCATCCGCCGCCTCCCACCGCCGCGCCCATCGCCGACGTGGCGGTGGACGCGGGCCCCGGCCTCGCCGCCCGAGACGCGTCGACCGCCGCCTCGCAGGGAGGCCGGCTCATGGACCTCGCCGCCGAGACGGCCACCACCATGGCGCGCATCCGGGGCCTGAGCCTCGATCACGAGGTCCGCCGCGGGGTGATGGACCGCGACGCGATCGTGGCGCGGCTGCGGGAGAAGACCGCGCGCGAGTATCCGCCCGGGGAGATCGTGCTGGAGGGCGAGCTCTACAAGCGCCTGGGGCTGCTGCCCGAGGCGATGGACTACGAGCGCACGATGTTCGACCTGCTGGAGGAGCAGGTGGCGGGCTTCTACGACCCGGACGAGCAGACGCTCTACATCGCGGGCTGGCTCCCCTCGTCGGCGCAGCCCGTGACCATGGCGCACGAGATCACGCACGCCCTGCAGGACCAGCATTTCCACATCGGCCGCTACACCCACCACACGCGCGGCAACGGCGACGCGCAGACCGCCGCGATGGCCGTCCTCGAGGGCGACGCGACGGCCTCCATGCTCGACTTCATGCTGGCCCCGACGGGGCGGCGCGCGCGCGACATGCCCGACGTGACCTCCGCGGTGGCGAGCCAGCTCCAGGGCGCCGACCAGATGCGGCTGCGCGAGGCGCCGAGGGCCCTGCGGGAGACGCTGCTCTTCCCCTATCTGGCGGGCCTCGGGATGTGCGTGCGGGCGCTGCGCGCGGGGGAGGGATACAGCCAGGTGGACGCGCTCCTCGCGACGCCGCCGCAGTCGACCGAGCAGGTGCTGCACGAGGCCAAGCTCGCCGCGAGGGAGGCCCCGGTGGCGGTCCCGTCGAGGGTGCCCCCGGCGCTGGCCGGGCAATACGAGGTCGCGTATCACGACGTGCTCGGGGAGCTCGGGGCGAGGCTGTTCTTCTACAGCGCGATGCCCGACGCGAGGGCGCACTCGGCGGCGCAGGGGTGGGGCGGCGACCACGCGGTGCTGCTGGTCCCGCGGGGGACGATGACCTCCGCGGGAGACGCGGGGGTGAACCTCGCCGCGGACGCCCTCTCCCGGGACGTGATGCTCTGGACCGTGGTGATGGACCCGGTCGAGGGAGCGCGCGGCGCGGCGGCCGATCGCGAGGCGGTGGACTTCGCCGAGGCCGCGGTGTCGGTGCTGATGTGGCGCCACGGGGCGAGGCCCTCGGCCGCGGTGCCGGGCGCGATGGCCGCGAGGGACGTGGGCGACGGGCGCGTGTCGCTGGTGGCGAGGGCCGGGCGTCGGGTGCTGGTGGCCGACCGGGTGCCGCGCGCGTCGGCCGCCGCGGTGGTGCGCTCGGCGCTGGCGGAGTGACGGGCGCCTAGCGCGCCGCGATCAGCACGATCTCGACGGCCGCCAGCAGCGCCACCGAGCGGTCGTCGTCGCGCAGCCGCGGCACCAGCGGATCGCAGTCCCCGCTCGCGCCCGTGGCGTCGCTCCAGGCCAGCACGGCGAGCCGTCGCACCGTCGCGTCGGGCGACTCCAGCGCCTCGCGGATCGGGTCCGCCGCGGTCGCGTCCCCGTGCTGCGCCAGCACCGAGAGCGCGCGGATCGCCACGAAGCCGTCGGGCAGCCGCGCCATCGGCCGCAGCGCCGTGAGGGCCTCCTGTCGCGTCGCCTCCAGGCCCGCGAGCGCCGACGCCACCCGCAGCGCCACCTCGTGGTCGTCGTCGCGCAGGAACCTCTGCAGCGCCTCCGCCTGCCGCGCGGCCATCCCGACGGAGCCCACCGCGGCCTGCGCCCGCAGCTCTCGCCGCGTGGCGGTGCCCATCACCCGCAGCAGGTACGCGTCCCCGCGAGCGTCGCCGCGCGCCACCAGCACCCGCGCGGCCTCCACCGAGAGGGGCGTCGGGGGGTCGAGCAGCATCGCCGCCAGCGCCTCCCTCCCTCGCCCCGGCGCCGCCGCCATCAGCGCCGACGGGACGGCCATCCGCACGATGGCGTCGCGGTCCTCCAGCGCCGCGAGGAGCGCGTCGGCGACGTCCTCGCCTCGGCCTCCGAGGGCCATCGCCGAGGCCGCTCGCACCATCGCCTCGGGGTCCTCCCTCAGCGCCACGACCAGGGCCGCGGTGACCGCCTCGTCGTCGCGCCAGCGGGCGAGCGCCCTCGCCGCCGCCGCCCTCAATGGCGCGTGCCCGGTGCGCAGCCAGCGCATCAGCCGGCGCGCCCCGCGGGCTCCGCGGAGGGTCACCATCCCCGCGACGCGCCGCTCTCGATCGCGGCTGCGCAGCGCGGCCGTGAGCCTCGCCGGGGGCGTCCCCGAGCGGCCGTTGAGCTCGTAGAGCGCGGCGGCGGCGCGGTCGCCCACGACGCCCGGTCGCTCGCTGAGCGACTCCAGCAGGTCGCGCCCCCGCACGCCGAGGCCCGCGATGGCCGAGAAGCCCGCCGCGCGGGTGGGCGCGTCCTCGCTCGACGCGGCGGCGTGGAGCACCTGCACGGCGACGTCCGCGAGCAGGTCGGCGTCGCCGAGGCCGCGAGTCTCCGTGTACTCCTGGTAGAGGCGCAGCGCCGTGGCCACGTCGCCCCGCTGGGCCGCGTCGCGGATGGGACCGGCCGCGCCGCCGCACCCGAGGGCGGCGAAGGCCAGCAACACAATGGGCATCAACGACCGCGCGAGGCGCACCCGCGGACGTATAGCGCGGCTGCGCCCGCCAACGCGACGAACTGGCGACGCGCCCGGAACCTCCGAGACCATTGCCCGGCCGCGGTCCTCGGGGCTAATGCTCCGAAGCGATGCGCCGCCCCGTCGCCCTCGCCGTGCTCCTGCTATGCCCGCTGCTCCACGCGCAGGAGCGCCGCGCCACCCCTCCGCCGCCCGACCGGGTGCGCGTCCCGGCGGGTCCCTTCGTGATGGGCGAGGATACCCGCGGCGAGCCCGACGAGCGCCCGCGGCACACGCGCACGCTGCCGGCCTTCGAGATCGATCGCACGGAGGTCACCCGCGAGAACTACGAGCGCTGCATCCGGGCGGGGCGGTGCACCAGCCCGCGGCCCCTCGACGCGCGCTTCCGCGACCCGCGACAGCCGGTGGTGGGGGTGAGCTGGTTCCAGGCCTCGGCGTACTGCGCGTGGGTGGGGGCGAGGCTGCCCACCGAGGCCGAGTGGGAGAAGGCCGCGCGAGGCGCCGACGGGCGCACGTACCCGTGGGGCGAGACCTACCCCACGCTGCGCATGGCCACCTTCGGCCACGACGAGCACTCGGGCCACCCCGACCCGGTCGGGTCGCACCCGGGCTTCCCCTCTCCCTACGGCGCCCTCGACCTCGCGGGCAATGTCTGGGAGTGGGTCGCCGACCCCTACGACCCCTACGCCTACCGAGAGCCCACGGTGGAGCCCACCTGCGAGCGAGCGCTCGCCTCGCTCACCGACCTTCGCACCCGACGGGTGCGCGGCTTCACCGGCAGCAACCCGCTGCCCACCACCTGCGAGCGCGTCCTTCGCGGCGGCGGCTGGAACTACGGTGGCGCCGGCCTGCGAAGCTCCAACCGGGTGCACCACGCGCCGAGCTACCGCCTGGTGATGTCGGGCTTCCGCTGCGCCGCGAGCGCGCCCGAGGTCACCGCCGCAGCGCCGGGCTCGTGACCCACGCGTAGACCGCCGCGAGCGCCGCCGCGCCCGCCACCGCGCCGGTGCGCGCGGGGGAGGGCTGCCACGCGCAGAGCGCGGCCTCCGTGGGCATGAGCAGCGCGACGATGTACGCGACCGCGAGGCGTGAGCCGAGGGCGATGCGCTGGGCCACCCGCGCCGTGCGCAATGCCGCGAGCACGAGCGCCGCGCCGCACACGAGGATCGCCTCGGCGCGCGCGAAGGCGAGGACCCCCAGCAGCATCGCGTCGACCAGCAGCGTGGACGCGAGCGGCGGAGGCAACCTCAGTCCTTGTCGTCGTCGTCGTCGTCGTCGTCGGGTTCGGGAGCGGCGGTGCCCGGGGTGGGCGCGCGCTTGATGGCGCCGGGGCGGGGCGCGATGAGCATGGTCATGGCCTTGCCCTCGAGGGCGGGGTTGCTCTCGATGATGATCATGCCCTCCAGGGCCTTGATGACATCGTCGAGCACCTCGCGACCCTTCTCGGGGTGCGTGATCTCGCGGCCGCGGAAGCGCACCGTGATCTTGGCCTTGTTGCCCTCTTCGAGGAAGCGCCGGATGTGGCGGACCTTCGTGTCGAGGTCGTGGTCGTCGGTCTTCGGGCGGACCTTGACCTCCTTGATCTCGACGACGGTCTGCTTCTTACGGGCCTCGTTGGCGCGCTTCTTCTCCTCGTATTTGTACTTCCCGAAGTCCATGACCTTGCACACGGGCGGGTCGGCCTTCGGGTTCACTTCAACGAGGTCGAGGGCCTCCGACTGCGCGAGGCGGAGCGCCTCCTGGCTGGTCATGATGCCGAGCTGTGTCCCATCGGAACCGATGACCCGCACCTCGGGTACACGGATACGATGGTTCACCCGCACCTGCGGTTGACGCTGCTGGTTTCGGTCGATGGGTCCCTTGAGCGCTATCGGAATGCTCCTTGAGCAGGGGGATCAGTCAGATCCCCACAATGGGTGTCGTTGGCCGCCGCGGCCGCGGATGGTGGTCGTGAAGGGTAGGGAGCGTCAACCCGGCGGCGCCCCCGAAGAGCTCTCGACCCCGCAGTCACGATGAGTGACAGGCGCGAGGTGAGGTCTTGGGGCGAGGCAACATCCCGGGTTGGCAGCCTGAAGGTCGGAGGGGGATTGTCTGGAGGGGATCAGTAGGCGCGACTGGGCTTGAACCAGCGACCCTCACCGTGTCAAGGTGATGCTCTACCACTGAGCTACGCGCCTGGAGAGAGCCGCGGTAACTACTCCTGCCCCGCGGCCCTGTCAACACTCTCGATCACTGCACCCGAACGACCCCGGTCATCCCCGTGGAAGCGTGCGCTTCGCAGATGAAAGGGAAGGTGCCCGCCGCGCGGAAGGTCACCGTCACGTCGCGCATGTTGCCGTCGGTGACGCGAGGGATGGGGTTGCCCGCGGTGCCCGCCGCGGGGCTGTTGAGCACGCCCGGCGAGAGCGGGTGCACGCCGAAGCTGCTGGTGGTGCCGCCGGTGAAGGTCACGCTCTGCCCCACGGCGACGGTGATGCACTTGGGCGAGTAGGTGAAGAGCGAGCTGCCGCTCGCGCCTCCGTAGCCGATGGTGCGCGAGGCGCCCGCCGCCGTGCGGTCGACGAACTGCGACGAGGCGCAGTCGTTGAACGACCCCGCCTCCGTGTCGCCGCCGCAGCCCGACGAAGACGCGGCGCCCAGCACCATGGCGACCGACCACAAACGATGGATGACAGCGAACCGATGACGCATGAGGAGCCTCCCACCCGGAGGTTGCTCGCGGCCCCCGGCTTGGGGCATCCTCGCCGCGCCCATGTACGGGGGCAATGGTTTTCGTTCACCCGTTTCGGAGGAATCACGCATGTCAGATGAACACGTCTCTCGCCGCAGGGCCCTGACCGGAGGCGCCGCGGCCATCGCCGGCGTCACCGCCGCGCTCGCGGTCTCGACCGTCACGCGCAGCGCCCACGCGGACAACGCCTCGGACGCCACGGCGCTCAACGCGGTGCGCACCAAGGCCTACGAGATCGTCGCCGTCTACGACGCGGCCATCGGCTTCCTCATGGGCATGCCCGACGGCGCCACCGCCGCCGCGCTGCTCGGGCACTTCCGCCAGCAGCACCGCGACGAGGCCGACCGGCTCGGCACGCAGGTCACCGCGCTCGGCGGCACCCCCATCACCGAAGGCTCGGTCAACGCCCCGGCCAACCCGCCGATGTTCACCCGCAGCATCCCCAACTACCTGAAGTACGCCGCCAACCTCGAGCGCCAGGCCTCCGTCGCCAACGTCGCGCGGCTCAACGCCATCGGCAGCAAGGACGCCGCCGAGCTCGTCGCCGCCATCGTCGGGACGCAGACCCAGCACTTCACCGTGCTCTACCTCCTCGCCCGCGGCATCGCGGGCCCCGGACCGATGGCCGCCTCGATGCTCAACGAGATCGTCCCGCGATCCTTCGTGTCGATCGAGGCCGCCCCCGCGGCGAGCCTCACCTCCGTGGCCGACCTTACCTTCACCACCTGATTCGAGGACGACGACCATGACGACCAACAAGTTCCTTTCGCGGCGCGCGCTCCTCGGCGGCGCGGCGGTCACCGGCTCCGCCCTCGCGCTCGAGGCCTGCGGCGACGACGTCGGCCCCGTCGTCCCCAACCCCGACATCCCCCCGCTGAACAACCTCCTCGCGGCGGAGTACGGCGCCATCGCGGCCTACACCGCGGGCATCCCCATCCTCGAGATGCCCCCGGTCAGCGACCCCCTCGCCGCCAACGGCCCCGCCCTCGGCGTCATCGCCCGCGCCTGGCAGGCCCAGCACCGCGAGCACGCCGCGCAGCTCGCCGCCACCGTCACCGCCATCGGCGGCACGCCCGTCGCCGAGAGCTCGATCACCTTCACCGCGCCGATGGGCTTCACCCCGAGCGTGCGCAACGTGATGGTGCTCGCCTGCAACGCCGAGAAGGCCGCGTCCATCGCCTACAACCAGGCGGTCAAGACCATGACCTCGGCCAGCTCTCGCTACATCGCGGGCAACATCGAGGGCGCCGAGACGCAGCACTTCGTGATCCTCTACACCCTGCTCAAGCAGGTGGTGGCGCCCAACCCCGCCTCGCTGATCTCGATGATCAACGAGATCGCCCCGAAGGGCTTCGTGGTCAGCGTCGGCACGGCCACCAATGGCCTCTCGTCCATCGCCGACTTCACCTACACCGCCTGATCGCGCCCGGGGCGGGAGGCTCGCTCCCCGCCCCGTCGCCTCCCTCTCTCATCCCTCGTCCATCGCCAGCAGCCGCGACTCCGTCAGGTCGGGCGCCGCGCCCAGCAGGTCGACGCCGTTGCGAGCGAAGCGCAGCGCCGCCGCCTTCGCGCGACCGTCGTGCTCGTGCGCGAGCGACCAGTCCGCGTGGCGGGCGAGCAGCGCCAGGGCCAGCGAGCGCCCCAGCGTGAGCGCGATGCGACGAGCGTCGGCCTCCAGCACGCTGAGCCCCTCGGCCCCGGAGCTGGCGTTGGCCATGTGCGACCGCGCCGTGTGCAGCGCCCGCTCGACGCTCCCGAGCGCCACGCGGGCGACCGCCACCAGCGCCGGGTCGCGCACCGAGGCCGCGAGCGAGGCGACCTCCGCGTGCAGCGCCTGCACCGCCGCGGTGTCGCCCATGGCGCGCAGCGCGTCGAGCGAGAGCACGTTGGTGGTCCCCTCCCAGATGGGCAGCACCTGGGCGTCGCGCAGCACCGTCGGCAGGCCAGTGTCCTCGACGTACCCGGCGCCGCCGAAGCACTCGATGGCCTCGCTGGCGACCTGCACGGCCTGGCGCGCGGTGGTGAGTTTTACCAGCGGGGTAATCAGGCGCAGGAGGGTGCGCTCCTCGGCGGTGGCCTCGGCGCCCTCCTCGCGACCGAGCAGCTCGACCGCGCGGAAGGTGAGGTGGAAGCCCGCCTCGGCCTCGGCCTGAAGGCCCGCGAGGGTGTCGAGGTGCAGCGGCTTGTCCGAGAGCGAGGCCCCGAAGGCGTGGCGGCGGCGGGCGAAGTCGCGGGCCAGCGCCACGCCGCGGCGCATGGAGGAGGCCGAGCAGACGGCGTTCCAGGTGCGGGTGATGTTGAGCATCGGGGTGATGGCGCGCACGCCGCCGGAGAGGCCCGCGACGGCGACCGCGGGGGTGCCGTCGAGGGTGAGCTCCGCGGTGGGGACCTTCCTCGTGCCGAGCTTGTCCTTGAGGCGGTTGACGGCGATGCGCTGGAGCTTCCCGGCGGCGTCGTGGGTCTCGACGTAGAAGAGCGCGAGCCCTCGGCCGCCGGGGGGGTTGCCCTCCGGGCGGGCGAGGGTGAGCGCCATCTGCGAGGTGGTCGCGCTCGAGAACCACTTGGTGCCGTGGAGCCTCCAGGTGCCGTCCGGGTCCTGCCGGGCGACGGTCTCCGTGAGGCCCACGTCCGAGCCTCCGGTGCGCTCGGTCATCCACTGGCCGGAGGTCCACATCTGCGCCGGGTCGCGGCTGAGCAGGTGCGGCAGGGCGCGGGCGGAGACCTCCCCGTTGGCGTGCACGGTGAGGGTGCGCGCGGCGCCGTCGGTCATGGCGAGGGGACAGGTGTAGACGTCCGTGGAGGCGTTGAAGAGGTAGACCCTCGCGAACTGGTCGACGCGCGAGAGGGCGCCGTGCTTGCGCTCATAGGCCGTCGCGACCAGGCCGTACTCCGCGGCGAGGACGGCCGCGCGCTTCCACACGGCGGTGACCTCGATGTGGTCGACGCGGTTGCCCCAAGGGTCCCACGGGGTGAGCACCGGGACGTTGAGCCGGTCGGCGAGCTGCATCTGGTAGAGCTCGCCCCCCGCGAGCGCTCCCAGCTCGGAGAGCGCGGGGCTCACCTCACGTCGCACCTCCTCCGGGAGCACGCGAGCGAGGTAGGACCGCAGCACGCGGTCGTCGTCGAACTGGTTGCCGAGCGAGGGGGGGGCCTGGATGAAGGTCATGGTGGCTACGGACTGTAGGGCACCGATCGGTTTGAAAACAGCGGGTGGGCGCTCTGGCGCGAGAGCCTACGGGGGTGCGACCGGGGCGATGGTGGTGACCGCGGCGCCCCACCAGGCGACGCTGTTGCGGGCGACCTCGGTGGCGCGGCCGGTGGTGATGTCGAGCGTGACCACGGCGCCGCCCTCGGTGAAGCCGTAGACCCGAGAGCGCCAGTAGCCGACGCCCCAGGTGCGGGTGACCCCGGTGGGGCCGATGCGCGTCGCGCGCCCGTTGGTGGGATCGATGCGGGCCAGGTACTCCACGGGCTCCTCGCCGAGGCCGACGTTGAGGTCGACGATGGTGGCGAAGGTGCCTCCCCCGGCGACGGAGACGAGGTCCCCGGAGGAGCCCGTGTCGGCGCCGTAGAGCCCGAGCTGACGGATGGCCCCGGTCGCAGGGTCGACCCGCACATAGGCCCCGTTGCGGTTGGCCGCGACCAGCACCTCGCCGGGCTCCAGCTCCCCTCCCGGGATGAACGACAGCCCGTTGAACTGCGCCCCCGCGAAGGGCGCCACGAAGGTGCAGCGGGCGGTCGCGAGGTCGACCCGGTAGAGCGAGGAGAAGGTGATCCCCCAGGCCTGTCCCGTCGCGTTGATGGCGAGGTCGGTCATCTGCGAGGGGCCGTCGGGCCAGATGAAGTCCCCGACGCGGGTGACGGTGAAGCTCCGGGGGTCGATGGAGTAGAGCGTGTCCGCCGTGTGGGCGAAGACGCGCACGTCGTCGAGCAGCGGAGGGATGTCCGGCCGCCCGACGTCGATGGCCTGCACGTCGGGGTAGACCGAGGGGCCGGCGTCGAGGGCCACCGCGTCCCGGCGCACGCCCGAGTCGGAGACGAAGCGCGGAGGGTCGTCGGCGCCGCAGGCGACCAGGGCGAGGGCGGGCACACAGAGGAGCAGTGGTCGAAGGGTCATCGCTGGGCTTCGGCCGCAGGGTCACGACATCAGGGGCCCCCGGTCAAGCCGTACGCCTCCACTGACCGGGCGACGACCTGGGGCTGAGGGGCGCTTGCAACGACCGCGGGTTCGCATAGGGTGCGGCGTCTATGGATCGCATGCTTCGATCGTTGGGCTGCATCGCGGCGCTGCTGGCGGCTTCGTGCGGCGCGCGGGGTGACTTCAACACCGGGCCGATCGGAGAGAGCTGCACCGCGGGGCAGCGCGAGGAGTGCGTGTGCGAGAGCACCATGAGCACGGGCTCGCGCTTCTGCGGGTCCGACCTGCACTTCACGGCGTGCGTCTGCGACGGCGTCGACGCGGGCGTGGTCGGCACCGACGACCTGGGCGCTCCCGGCAGGGATGTCCCGGTGGCCAGCGATCGCGGCTTCACGGAGATGGACGTCCCCGCGGTGGGCCTCGACCGGGGCGTCGTGACGGGCCCCGGCGCCTTCGGGACGCCGTGCACCCGGCTCGACCAGTGCGCGAGCGGAGTGTGCCTCCCGACGGGCCATTGCTCCCGCACCTGCACCGGCGCGGCGGACTGCCCGACCACCATCGGATGGGCCTGCACGGCGCTCCCGGGGCTCGGTCCCGTCTGCGGCTGCACCCCTCGCGGCGCCGAGACCTGCAACGGCCTCGACGACGACTGCGACGGCGTCGCGGACAACGGCATCACCCGCTGCGGCTCCACCTGCGTCGACCTGCAGACCGACCCGGCCAACTGCGGCGGCTGCGGCATCGCGTGCGGCGGCGGCACCTCCTGCGTGCGCGGCGCCTGCCTCTGCCCGGCCTCGCTGCCCACCGCCTGCGGAGGCCGCTGCGTCGACGGGCGCAGCGACCCCAACAACTGCGGCTCCTGCGACAACCGCTGCCCCTCCGGTCAGCGCTGCGAGGCCGGCCGCTGCACCGGCGGCACCACCGGGGTGTGCCCGTCGAGCTGCGGCGCCAGCAGCGACTGCGGCTCCTGCCGCACGCCCTCCGACCCGGCCGGCTCGACCTACTGCTGCCTCTCCGGGCTCTGCATCTACACCTCGTCGTCGACCTGCGCGGTCGACGCGGGCCTCGTCGACCTGCCCACCATCGACCTGCCGACGGTCGACAGCTCCGGCGGCTCCGACGTCGGCCGCCTCGACTGAGCCCCCTCTACGCCGCGTCGCTCTCCAGCTCCCGGAAGAGCGCCTCGAGCTCGTGCCTCCCGCGCATCGCGGTGGTGAGCTCGCTCGCGGCGCGCACCAGCACGCCCTCCATCTCCGCGAGCTGCGCGGCCAGGCGCTCGATCTTCGGCTGCACCTCCGCGCTCTCCGCCTCGCTCGCCTGGGACACCCGCTCCAGCTGCAGGCGCAGCGCGTCGATCTGGTACTCCAGGTCCTTCACCTCCGCGTCGCCCTGGCGGCCGTTCTCCTGGGCGCGCCGGAGCTCCTCCGCGTCGGGCAGCAGCGCCTCCAGCGCCGTCATCGCCGCGCGGTAGCGATCGGCGACCTCCACCGTCGGCGCCACGTTGGGGCCCAGCGCCATGACCTCCGCGTGCGCCGCGAGGAAGGGCTCGCCCCGGGCCTTGAGCGCCGCCTCCGCCGCGGCCGCCTGCGCGAGCGCCGCCTGGGTGCGCTGGCGCGACTGCGAGAGGTCCTGCCCGAGGGCGTCCATGGCGCGGCCGAAGCGCCCCTGGGCCTCCTTCGCGGCGCCCGCGAGCGCGTCGAGCCGCTGCTGCTCCTGGAGCCAGCGCGCGTGGATGTCGGACATGGCCGTGACCGTCGCCCGCAGCCGACCGAAGGCGGTGGTGAGCTCCGGGGTGGTGCCGTTCGGGAAGGCCCGCAGCAGCATCTTGGAGAGGATCTCCGAGCGCCGCCCCCAGCGCGAGGCCGAGTCCGTCGCGAACATCCCGTGCAGCGACCCGGAGGGCGCCGGGGGCATGGAGCGGGCGGGCGGCGTCGGGGCGACGAAGCCCCCGGAGGCGCGCCGCGGCCGAGGGTGGCGGGTGCCCAGCATGGTGAGCGCCCGCTCGATGGCGTGCGCGTCCACCGGGCGCCGCGCGGGGTCCTTCTCCAGGCACTGGAGGATGAGCGTCTCGAGGTCCGGAGGGATGTCCGGGTTGAGGGAGCGCGGCGAGGGGGGCTGCTCCCGCAGGTGCTGGATGAGGAAGCTGGTGACGTCCTTGGCGCTGAAGGGCAGCTTGCCCGTCACGCACCGGAACATGATGCACCCGAGCGCGTAGAGGTCCGCGGGGATGCCGGCCTCGGTGCTGGTGATGCGCTCCGGGGCCATGTACTGGGGCGTCCCGAAGATCTCGCCGGTGCCCGTGAGCCTCGTGTCGAGCAGGCAGCGCGCGATGCCGAAGTCGAGGATCTTCAACAGCTCGGAGCCGTCGGGCATCGGGCAGACGTAGAGGTTCTCGGGCTTGAGGTCGCGGTGCAGCACCTGGAAGTCGTGGGCGCGCGCGAGCCCCGCGGCGAGCTGCTGCATCAGGTCGACGGCGCGGTCGATGGGCAGCGGCCCCTTGGCGCGCTTGAGCACCACCTCCAGCGTGGCGCCGTGCAGGTACTCCATCACCAGGTAGGGGACGCCGTCGTCGAGGTCGCCCTCCTCCAGGATCTCGATCACGTTGCGGTGCGCGAGGCGCCGGGTGTTGGTGCTCTCCCGGCGGAAGCGCTCTCGCAGCTTCGAGTCGCCCACCAGCTCCTTGCGGAAGACCTTCACCGCCACGGGCCGGTCGCCCGCGTTGCCCATGGCGCGGTAGACGGTCGACATGCCGCCGCTGCCGATGACCTCCTCGATGCGGTAGCGCCCCGCGATGACCGAGCCGAGGTAGGGGTCGGGCGCGTGGATGAGGGCCGTACGATCGACGAAGCAGTGCGTCGCCTCGGTCGGATATCGCAGCTTGCAGGTGGGACACAGCTTCATCCGGACGCTCCCGCGGGCGGCAGTGTACCATCACGCCCGTCGCCGCGACCTTACTGCTACGCCTCGCCGCTCCTGCAAATCCCCTCATGAACACCGATCGACTCGTCATGGACGCCACGCACGTCGGCCAGACCCTCAGCGCCGTGCTGCGACGGTGGAAGGACGTCCCCTGGTCGACCGCCAAGGAGTGGTGCACCCGCGGCCGGGTCACGCTCAACGGCACCGTCGAGCGCGACCCCGCGGCGCGCCCCGGTCGCGGCGTGGTGGTGGAGCTGCACGCCCGCCCCACGGAGGCCTCGGCCGCGCCCGACGCGCTCTTCCTGGAGCGCTGGCGGCTGATCCACTGCGACCCGCAGATCGTCGTGGTCGACAAGCCCCCCGGGGTGAACAGCGTCCCCTTCGAGGTGGGAGAGCGCGGCGCGCTGGTCGACCGGGTGGCCGCGATGCTGCCGAAGTGGAAGCTCGCCCCGGCGCACGCCCCGCTCTTCGTGGTGCACCGGCTCGACCGCGAGACCTCCGGGCTGCTGGTCTTCGGCCGCACCTGGGTGGCCAAGCGCCACCTCGCGGGGCTCTTCCGCAAGCACGACATCGAGCGCGTGTACCTCGCGCTGGTGAAGGGGCGGATGTACGAGGCCCGCAAGATCGAGACGGTGCTCCTCGACGACCGAGGCGACGGGCTGCGAGGCTCCGCGCGAGGCCGCACGGCGCCGCACATCGGGCAGCGGGCGGTGACGCACGTGCGGCCGCTGTTGCAGCTCACGGGCGAAGGCGGCGTGACGCTGGTCGAGTGCAAGCTGGAGACGGGTCGGCAGCACCAGATCCGCATCCACCTGTCGGAGCTGGGGCACCCGGTGCTGGGCGACCGGGTCTACGCGCGCAACCGCGACGACATGCCGCCGGCGCCGAGGGTGATGCTGCACGCGCGCACGCTGGGCTTCGTTCACCCGACGCGCGACAACGGCGAGGTGGTCCACTACGAGGCGCCGATCCCGGAGGACATGATGGCCGTGGCGCGCCGGCTGGGCTTCGTCGGGGAGACGTTGCCGGCGTAGCGGGGGGGCACACGCAACAGCGCGACCTCGCCCGGGCTCTCTCACCCCTTCTTCGAGCGCCTGCCGCGCTTCTGCGCGAGGCGGCGGAAGCGCTTGCGCTCGTCGCGGTCGCCTCGCAGCGCGAAGCGCCCGGCGGTGCAGAGTCGGTCGGCGGTGCGGTCGACGAGGGTCCAGGCGGCGTTGCGCAGCCGGGTGTGGCGCTTGTCGGCCTCGGCGTCGGGCGAGGCCAGCTCCGGGAGGTGCTCGGCCAGGGTGACCATCTGGTCGAGGGCGGCCTTGCCCGCGGTGAAGCGAGCGAGGTGGGCGGCGCGCCCGGTCCAGAACCCGGTGAGCTTGCGCACGTCGTCGTGCAGGTCCGCGACGCCGACGCCGAGCAGCACCTGCGAGCACCACGAGCGCACGGCGTGGTCGTCGCGGTACGCGTGGCGGATCGCCTCGATCGCGGTCTTCTGCGCGGCGCGCGCGGCGGCGTAGTTCTTCCGCTGCGTGGGGGTGAGGTTGGCGGTGGTCTCCTGCCGTCGCTCGTGCTCGTCCTGCAGGTCCGCGAGGCGGGTGACGGCGCGCTCGAAGTCGGCGAGCTCCGAGGCGGTGAGGTCCGCCTCCGGGGTCATCGGCGTCGCGAGCAGCGTGGCGCGGTGAGCGCGCGCGGCGCCGGTGAGCGCGCGGGCCCAGACGATGTACGCGTCGACGTCGGCGTTGGGGCGGCGGATCTCCTCGGCCAGCAGCGACTCGGGCTTCGGGGCGGTGAGGGTGGACTTCTTCGAGGCAGAGGCGGGTCTCTTCTTGGCTCGCTCGGTCATCGGGGACCTCATCTCCTGCGAAGGGTTCAGCACCGACGCTAACAGCCGGTGAACGAGCTCGGCAACGAGCGGGAGCGGGCTTCAACAGTACGGGAGAGGGCGCTTGCACCGGGTCGCGCTCCCGTTGGACGATCGCCTGCGATGCACACGAGGGTTCGGCGGGGGGCGGCGGAGCTCGAGGGTGGCGGAGCGGAGTTCGTGCTGTGGGCGCCGTCGCACGGCGACGTCCAGATCGAGCAGGTGGTGGTGCGCGCGGAGGGCCTCTCCACCGCCTCGCTGCCCGCCACGATGAGCGACGACGGGCACTGGATCGCGCGGGCGAAGACCGTCGCCCCGAAGGTCTTCTACGACTACGAGGTGCACGCCCGGCACCTGTCCACCGGGCGGCGCTTCACCCGGGTCATCAGCGATCCGTATGCTCGCGAGGTGCACCGCGACTTCCGCTCGGTGCTGGCCACCGGGCCGGTGGTGCGACCGGCGGCCTTCGAGCGCCCCGCCCTGCGCGACCTGCTCATCTACGAGCTGCACGTCTACAACTTCACCGCGGAGGACCCCTCGGTGGGCGGCGAGGTGCGCGGCACCTACGCGGGCGTCATCGCGAAGCTGCCGCACCTTCGCTCGCTCGGCGTCAACGCCGTCGAGCTCATGCCCGTCTTCGACTACTCCGACCCGTGGCAGGTCGGCGTCCGATGGAACTACATCACGGCCTGCCACCTCTGCGCCCCGCACCGGGGCTACGCCGCGCACGAGGACGAGGCGCGCGGGGAGTTCATCGAGCTGGTCAACGCCTGCCACGCCGTGGGCATCGCGGTGATCGTCGACGCGGTCTTCAACCAGGTGTCGCGGCGCTTCTCCTACGCGCGCATCTACGACCCCAACGACGACCCGCGCGGGGCGGCGCCGGACTGCGGGAGCAACCCCATCCTGGGCAACTTCGGCGGCACCGACCCCAACCCCGGATCAGAGCCCTACCGCGACAAGGACTGGGGCGGCGTCGACCTGGACTACGCCCGCCCGGCGGCGATGGGCTTCGTGCGCGACGTGATCCGTGTGTGGTTCGACGAGCTGGGCATCGACGGGATGCGCTTCGACCACACCCTCGGCTTCTATCACTGGAAGGACCAGACCGTGGGCGCCGGGGCCGTGGCGACGGCCACGAGGGAGGTCGGCGGCGACGGCTGCTACCGCATCGCGGAGCACTTCTCCAACGACCAGAACGAGATGGAGCTGTTGAAGGACTCGGACTTCAACTCCAACTGGGCCAAGGGGTTCTACTACGCGGTGGACGACGCCCTGCACGACCGCGGGCTCGCGCACCTGGAGTACCGGATGAACGTCCGGGCGCAGGGTTTTCCCGACGAGAAGCCGCCGGTGGTGTTCCTCGACAACCACGACGACGAGCGCCTCTCCAACCGCGGGGCGAAGCCGTGGTGGCGCATCCAGACGCCGACCATCGCGCTGCTCACGCACCCGGGCGTTCCGATGCTCTACATGGGCTGCGAGTACGCCGAGGACGACCGCACGCGCTTCGCCTCGGGGCTGCCGCGCGAGCTCAACCCCCTCGACTGGGCGCAGACCGAGGCCACGGCGCCGCTGCTCCGGCTGCACCGGGCGATGGGCTTCCTGCGACAGCGGGTGAAGGCCCTGCGCTCCGCGGGGATGACCTCCATCTGGCGCCACGAGAAGGAGCGGGTGCTCATCTACGGGCGGGGCGAAGGGGAGCCGGAGGTGATCGTCGCCCTCAACTTCCACGAGGAGCCGCAGACGGTGCGGGTGCCGGCGCCCGGGGGCGACCGGGAGTGGCATGAGTTCCTGTTCAACCTGAAGTTCATGGCGCACGGCGGGGCGATGCAGTTCCACGGCAGCGACGGGGTGACCTACGACCGGGTCCTGGTGCCCGGCTCCTACGCCCACATCTACTGCCGCCAGCGCGTCTGGAGCGACCAGGAGTGGGTCGACCTCTTCGCCATCGACCGCACCTGACGCCCCGCACCTGTCACACGCCTGAAACGCCGTTGACGGAGGCGGGCGTTCGCGGTCCTATCCGCGCCTCCCGCGCCGCAGGGCTCATGTGGCGCACCAACCGTGAGGGACGATGGTCAGCACACCGCTTGATCCAGACCGCGCCGAGTCGGTCTTTGCCGACTTCAAGGGCGAATACACCCGGGAGCAGGCCACGCTCGAAGCGAGCCGCTGCCTCTACTGCTCCGACGCTCCGTGCGTGAAGGCCTGCCCCACGCACATCGACATCCCGCAGTTCATCCGGAAGATCGCCACGGACAACCTCAAGGGCTCCGCCCGCACCATCTTCGAGGCCAACATCCTCGGCATGTCGTGCGCTCGGGTCTGCCCCGTGGAGACGCTCTGCGTGGGCGACTGCGTCTACAACCTGATGCACGTCCCGCCGATCCAGATCGGCAAGCTCCAGCGCTACGCCACGGACCACGCGTACGCCGAGGGCTGGCGCTTCTTCGAGGCGGGCGCCGACACGGGCAAGACCGTCGCGCTCCTCGGCGCGGGGCCCGCGAGCCTCGCCTGCGCGCACGAGCTCCGCCGGCGCGGCCACGGCTGCACCGTCTACGAGAAGCGCCCCGTGGTGGGCGGGCTCAACACCACCGGGGTGGCCCCGTACAAGATGAAGGCCGACCGCGCGGCCACCGAGGTCGACTGGGTGCTGGGCATCGGCGGCGTCGAGGTGGTCACCGGCGTCAGCGTCGGCGATCAGGTGTCCTTCAAGGAGCTCGAGGCGCGCCACGACGCCGTGTTCCTGGGCATCGGGCTCGGGCCCGACACGAGGCTGCGCGTGCCGGGTGAAGACCTCCCCGGCGTGCACGGCGCCGTCGACTTCATCGAGGAGATGAAGCTCAACAAGATGAACCTCTCGGGGGTGAAGCACGCGGTGGTGATCGGAGGCGGCAACACCGCGCTCGACGCCGTGCGCGAGGCGAAGGGCCTCGGCGTGGGCCACGTGGTGATGCTCTACCGCGGCGACGAGGCGGCGATGAGCGGCTACGCCCACGAGTGGGCGGCGGCCAAGGTCGAGGGCGTGCGGGCCGAGTGGCGCGCGGTGGCCGTCGGCTTCGAGGCGGGCGACGACGGGCGCGTGGCGAGGGTGCTCTGCCAGCGGCTCGACGAGCGGCGGCACCCCATCCCGGGGGACACCTTCACGATGCCGGCGGAGCTGGTGCTGGTGGCCATCGGTCAGTCGAAGCTGGCCAAGCTGGTGGAGTCGCTCGGGGGCATCGCGGTGCACCACGGCCGGGTGGTCACGGACGAGCGAGGGGCCACCGGGCGCAAAGGGTATTTCGCGGGCGGCGACTGCCGCAACGGCGGGATGGAGGTGGTCAACGCGGCGGCCGAGGGGAAGCTCGCGGCGACGGCCATCCACGAGTATCTGATGGGAGGTCTGTGATGCCTGATCTGAGTTCCAACACCGGCGGCATCCGCTCTCCCAACCCCTTCTGGCTGGCCTCGGCGCCTCCGGCCAACTCCGGCGGTCAGGTGCAGCGGGCCTTCGACGCGGGCTGGGGCGGAGCGGTCTGGAAGACGCTGGGGCAGCCGATCCAGAACGTGTCGAGCCGCTTCGGCGCGCACAGCGTGTCGGGCGCGCGGGCCATCGGCTTCAACAACATCGAGCTCATCACCGACCGCTCGCTGGAGACCAACTTCCGCGAGATCTACGACACCAAGAAGAAGTATCCGAAGAACGCCGTGATCGTGTCGCTGATGGTGGAGACCCGCGAAGAGTGGCGGGACATCATCAAGCGCTCGGTGGACACCGGCGCCGACGGGCTGGAGCTCAACTTCGGATGCCCGCACGGCATGTGCGAGCGCGGCATGGGCTCGGCGGTGGGGCAGGAGCCCAAGGTCAACCAGGAGATCACCTCCTGGGCGGTGGAGTACTCGTCCATCCCGGTGCTGGTGAAGCTCACGCCCAACGTGTCGGACATCGTCCCTCACGGCCTCGCGGCCAAGCGCGGCGGCGCCCACGGGGTGTCGCTCATCAACACCATCAAGAGCATCATCTCCGTGGACATCGACCGGATGGTGCCCAACCCCCGGGTCGACGGCCTCAGCACCAATGGTGGCTATTGCGGCCAGGCGGTGAAGCCCATCGCGATGCACATGGTGGCGGCCCTGGCGCGCGACGAGCGCTTCAAGCTGCCCATCAGCGGGATCGGTGGCATCTCCAACTGGCGCGACGCGGTGGAGTTCATCCTGCTCGGGTCGAGCTCGGTGCAGGTGTGCACCGAGGTGATGCTGCGCGGGTTTCGCGTGGTGGAGGACATGATCGAGGGCCTGGAGGAGTACATGCGCACGCATGGCTTCGCGAACCTCGACGCGATGGTCGGCAAGGCGGTGCCCAGGTACTCGGAGTGGGGCGACCTGGACCTCAACTACGAGACCGTGGCGAAGATCGACCCCGCGCTCTGCATCGGCTGCAACAAGTGCATGATCGCGTGCGAGGACGGGGCGCACCAGTGCATCCACCCCGACCCGAGCGGGGCGCGGGTGCCGGTGGTGGACGAGGCGGAGTGCGTGGGCTGCAACCTCTGCCAGATCGTGTGCCCGGTGGAGGGCTGCATCGAGATGGCGGAGGTGGAGAACGGCTACACCCCCGCGAGCTGGAACCAGTTCGTCGAAGAGGGCCGCGTGCTCCGTCCGAAGAAGGGCGCGCACTGATTTCTGTCCCGTGGAGCGGAGGAGTTCATCGATGACGGCAAAGAACAAGGTCGTGCGCTGCGGGCTGATCCAGTGCAGCAATCCCATCAACGACGAGAGCCGCCCGGTGGCGGAGATCCAGCAGGCGATGCTGGACAAGCACATCCCCTTCATCGAAGAGGCCGGGAAGAAGGGCGTGCAGATCCTGTGTCTGCAGGAGATCTTCAACGGCCCGTACTTCTGCCCGAGCCAGGACCCGCGTTGGTACGCGGCGGCGGAGCCGGTGCCGGGGCCGACCACCGAGATCCTGTCGGTGTATGCCAAGAAGCACCAGATGGTGATCATCGTCCCGATCTACGAGAAGGCGATGGCGGGGGTGTTCTACAACACCGCGGCGGTCATCGACGCGGACGGCTCGTACCTGGGCAAGTATCGCAAGCAGCACATCCCGCAGGTCTCGGGCTTCTGGGAGAAGTTCTTCTTCAAGCCGGGCAACGGCGGCTATCCCGTGTTCGAGACGCGCTACGCCAAGGTGGGGGTCTATATCTGTTATGACCGGCACTTCCCCGAGGGGGCGCGGTGCCTCGGGCTCAACGGCGCGGAGATCGTGTTCAACCCCTCGGCCACGGTGGCGGGGCTGTCGCAGTACCTCTGGAAGCTGGAGCAGCCCGCGCACGCGGTCGCCAACGGGTACTTCGTCGGCGCCATCAACCGCGTGGGCACCGAAGGCCCCTGGAACATCGGGAAGTTCTACGGCAACAGCTACTTCGTGAACCCGCGCGGCGAGACCGTCGTGCAGGCCTCGGAGGACCACGACGAGCTCGTGGTGGCCGACCTGGACCTCAACATGATCGATCAGGTGCGCTCGACGTGGCAGTTCTACCGGGACCGCCGGCCGGACGCGTACGACGAGATCGTCGAGCCGTAGCAGAGACCTCACCCCGCGCTGCCGCGCCATCCCCTCTCCATTGATCGTTGGAAGGAAGACGAAACCCATGACCACAACGTTGATTCGCGGCGGCACCGTGGTGACCGCCGAAGGCGAGTTTCGCTCCGACGTGCTCTGCTACGGCGAGACGGTGCACTCCGTCGGGCCCGACCTGGAGGCCCCGCCGGGGACCCTGGTCATCGACGCGGGCGGCGCCTACGTGATGCCCGGCGGCATCGATCCCCACACGCACATGGAGCTTCCCTTCATGGGCACCGTCGCCTCGGAGGACTTCTTCACCGGCACCAGCGCGGCGGCGGCGGGCGGCACCACGATGGTCATCGACTTCGTGATCCCCAATCCCAAGGAGCGCATCCTCGACGCCTACAAGAAGTGGCGGGGGTGGGCCGAGAAGGCCGCCGCGGACTACTCGCTCCACGTGGCCATCACCTGGTGGGACGAGACCGTCCATGCGGACATGGAGACCCTCTGTAAAGAGTACGGGGTCAACAGCTTCAAGCACTTCATGGCCTACAAGGGCGCCATCATGGCGGACGACGAGGTGCTGGTGAACAGCTTCACCCGCGCCCGCGAGCTCGGCGCCCTCTGCACCGTCCACGCGGAGAACGGCGAGCTGGTCTTCCGGCTCCAGAAGGAGCTGTACGACAAGGGCTTCCGCGGCCCCGAGGCGCACCCGCTCTCGCGGCCCCCGGAGGTCGAAGGCGAGGCGGCCAACCGGGCCATCCGCATCGCGGAGGTGCTGGGCGTCCCGCTCTACCTGGTTCACACCTCGTGCATCGACGCGCTGGAGGCCGTGGCGAGGGCGCGCATGGAGGGCCAGCGGGTCTTCGGCGAGGTGCTGGCGCAGCACCTGGTGATCGACGACTCGGTGTACCGAAACCCCGATTGGAACGCCGCCGCGCACTACGTGATGAGCCCGCCGTTTCGGGCGAAGGAGCACCAGGAGGCCCTGTGGAGGGCGCTCCAGTCGGGCGTGCTCCAGACCACGGCCACCGACCACTGCTGCTTCTGCACGCCGCAGAAGCAGGCGGGCCTGGACGACTTCCGGAAGATCCCCAACGGCACCGGCGGGGTGGAAGACCGCATGGCGGTGCTCTGGCACCACGGGGTCCGCACCGGGCGATTGACCCCGAGCGAGTTCGTGGCCGTGACCTCCTCCAACACGGCGAAGATCTTCAACGTGTTTCCGCGCAAGGGCGCAGTGATCCCCGGGGCCGACGCCGACCTGGTGGTGTGGGACCCGGAGCGCACCCGCACCATCTCCGCGAAGACCCATCACCAGAACATCGACTTCAACATCTATGAGGGGATGGAGGTCGTGGGCGGCCCGGCGTACACGCTGAGCCGCGGGCGCGTGGTGTGGGCGGACGGCAAGCTGCGCACCGAGCGCGGCCAGGGGAAGTACATCGACCGCCCGTGCTTCCCGTCCTACTGGGAGAGCCAGAAGCGCCGCAACGAGCGGGCCGTGAGCGCGCCGATGGAGCGGGTGCGGCCCGCGAAGGCTCCGTAGATATCCATTCGATAGATTCGATAGTTCAAAGGAGAGACGATCGACCATGGAACTCAATTTCCCCGTTACCGGGTATGACTTCACGACGTATGTGCCGGCCCTCAACTGGGTGGGCGGGCAGTGGCTCGAGGCCAGGCAGAAGCACGGCGAGCTCGAGGTCATCAACCCGCGGCACGGCAAGGCCATGTCCCGGGTGGTGCTCTCCGGCGCCGAGGACGTCGACGCCGCCGTGCGCGCGGGCGAGAAGGCCTTCGCGACCTGGAAGGACTGGCCGCTGCGCGAGCGCGCCCACATCTTCTACAAGCTCCGCGACCTGATGGTGCAGCACATCGACGAGCTCTCGTGGCTGGTGTCGCACGAGAACGGCAAGGTCTTCCTGGAGGCGAAGGCCGAGGTCGAGAAGGCCATCGAGTGCATCGAGTACGGCTGCTCGCTGCCGAACCTCGCCTCGGGCAACCAGCTCGAGGTGAGCCGCGGCGTGGCCTGCGAGGTGACCTACGAGCCCCTCGGCGTGGTGGCGGGCGTCACGCCCTTCAACTTCCCGTGCATGGTGCCGTTCTGGATGATCCCGCAGGCGCTGGTGGGCGGTAACGCCTTCATCCTGAAGCCGAGCGAGCAGGTGCCGCTCTCTTCATTGCGCATCGCGGAGCTGCTCAAGATGGCGGGCCTGCCCGACGGGGTGTTCAACATCGTCCAGGGCGGCCGCGAGGTGGTCGAGGCGCTCTGCGATCACCCGCGCATCAAGGCGCTCGGGTTCGTCGGGTCCACGAAGGTGGCGAAGCTGGTCTACGGCCGGGCCTGCGCGAGCGGCAAGCGCGCGCTCTGCCTGGGCGGCGCGAAGAACCACCTCTTCGTGGTCCCGGACGCGGACATGAACCTCACGGCGGAGAACGTGATGGCGTCCTTCACCGGCTGCGCGGGGCAGCGCTGCATGGCGGCGAGCGTGCTGCTGGCGGTGGGCGCGGTCGACCACATCATCGACGCGGTGGTGCAGCGCGCCGGCAAGATGAAGCTGGGCACGGACATGGGCCCGGTGACGACCCGCGAGGCCGCCGAGCGCATCACCCGCTACATCGACCAGGCCGAGAAGATGGGCGCCAAGGTGCTCATCGACGGCCGCGGCCAGCGCGCCACCGACGGCGGCTACTGGGTCGGCCCGACGGTGCTCGACAACGTCTCCGCGGACATGCCCGCCGCGGCGGAGGAGATCTTCGGCCCGGTGCTGTCGATCGTGCGAGTGCCCAACATCGACAAGGCCCTGGAGGTCGAGAACG
Organism: uncultured Myxococcaceae bacterium; assembly: GCA_966211675.1. GTDB lineage: Bacteria > Myxococcota_A > Polyangia > Polyangiales > SCUS01. The sequence continues at coordinate 23,726 of CBIHPK010000021.1, read as the reverse complement.
GCAACCCCTACGGCAACGCGGCGTCGGTCTATACGACCAGCGGCGACGTGGCGCGCCGGGTGATGGACCACGTCGAGGCCGGGATGTGCGGCGTCAACGTGGGCGTGCCCGTGCCGCGCGAGCCCTTCGGCTTCGGCGGCTGGAACGACTCGGCCTTCGGCCAGGGGAACCTCACCGGCTGGGACGGGTATCGGTTCTGGACCCGGCAGCGCAAGATCACCAGCAAGTGGTCCCTCCAGAAGGACGCCACCTGGATGTCCTGAAGGGACATCGAAGGCAATCACTCCAATGATGGAATCAAAGGACATGATCGAGGCGTGCCTGAAGCACAGCCTCTACTCCTGGTCGGCGAACGGGAAGGTGAACCCGCTGCCGGTCGCTCGCGCCGAGGGCCTGTACCTCTACACCCCCGAAGGGAAGCGCATCCTCGACTTCAACAGCCAGCTCATGAGCGTCAACATCGGCCACGGTCACCCCAAGGTGATCAAGGCCATGAAGGACCAGCTCGACACGCTGATCTTCTCGTACCCCGGCACGGCCACGGAGGTGCGCGCGCGGCTGAGCCTCAAGCTCGCGGAGATCGTCCCTGGCGACCTCAACATGTTCTTCTATGCGCTGGGCGGCGCCGAGGCGAACGAGAACGCCATCCGCGCGGCGCGGCAGTACACCGGGCGCAACAAGATCCTGAGCCGCTATCGCAGCTACCACGGCGCGACCAACGCGACGCTGCAGCTGACGGGTGACCCGCGGCGCTGGGCCAACGAGCCCGGCATGCCCGGCGTGATCCGGGTGATGGACCCGCACCCGTATACGTACAGCTTCGGCGACGACGAGGCGGAGGTCGTGAAGAACAACCTCGCCTACCTCGAAGAGGTCATCATGTACGAAGGGCCGCAGACCATCGCGGCCATGATCATCGAGACGGTGACGGGCTCCAACGGCATCCTGCCGCCGCCGAAGGGCTACCTCCAGGGGCTGCGCGCGCTGCTCGACAAGCACGGCATCCTGCTGATCTGCGACGAGGTCATGTGCGGCTGGGGCCGCACGGGCAAGCTCTTCGCCTTCGAGCACGGCGGGATCATTCCCGACATCGTGACCATGGCGAAGGGGCTGACCAGCAGCTACTTCCCGCTGGGCGTCATGGCGATGCGCGACAAGATCGCGGCGCACTTCAAGGACAACGTGTTCTGGGGTGGCCTCACGTACAACGCGCACCCGGTGGGCCTCGCGACGGCGCTCGCGGTCATCGAGGTGCTGGAAGAAGAGAAGCTGGTCGAGAACAGCGCGCGAATGGGCGAGATCATGCGCGGCCACATGGAGGCCCTGAAGGCGAAGCACCGCTCGGTGGGCGCCGTGCGCAGCATCGGGCTCTTCGGCATCGTGGAGATCGTCAAGAACGCCAAGGGCGACCGCATCGCCCCCTACAACGGGTCGCACCCGGCGATGGGCGCGCTGTCGAAGTTCCTGCTCGACAACGGGCTGTTCACCGTCTTCCGGTGGGACAACTTCATGTGCAACCCGCCGCTGACCATCGATGAGAAGACCTTGAAGGAGGCCTTCGAGATCATCGACCGCGGACTCGAGATCACCGACGCGGTCTTCGAGGGATAGAGCCCCACTGCCCCCCCCGACGGGTTCCTTGCTCAGATCGAGCAAGGGGCCCGTTGCCCGAATCGAGCAAGCGCCCAGCAGCGCTGCGCAACACCAGAGAGAATGGGCTTGTTTTCAGGGCATCGCGCCATCGCGAGGCGCTGGCACCGTCGTTGCGATGGGCTGGCTCCGAGTCGCCGCGAGCGTGCGGTCGGCGGGGAGCGACGGAGAGAAGCCCAATGAATACGATGACCCGTTTTGCGGTGGTGGCGGTGCTGGCGGCGATGAACCTCGGAGGCTGTGTGGGCGCGCCGGAGGGGGAGCTCGACTCGCTCACCCAGGAGGCCACGGCCTCGACCACCACGCTCGCGACCGACCAGGGGACCACCCTGACGGGCGGCGCGGCGACGGCGCCCCTCAACTCCTGCCTGCTCGCGGCGACGCATGACTTCACGGGCTCCTCGGTGGACCTCTTCCTCGACCTGCTCGACACCACGGCGGACGTGAGCACGCCCTTCACGGTGGCCTTCAACACCGCGCCGGGCACCTGCTTCTTCAACTCCGCCGAGGCGGGCTACGGGGTGCGCGTGAACGGGCGCTTCCGCATCACCACGCCGATCGTGCTGCACCACAACGTCACCGCGTCGGTGGTGGCGAGCCCGAGCGCGAGCGATCCGTACATCTACCGGGTGCGCATCGACGTGGGCGACGTGCGCTTCGACAGCATCGGCGACGTGGACATCTCCACCAACTGCCTCGCCCTCGACCGCCGGCTCAACGGGACCATGCAGGACCTCGTCATCGACATCGACCTCGCGCCGCCCACCCCCAGCCGCGGCACCTTCCTGCTGCGGCGGGTGACGCCCTCCTTCGGCGACGTGACGGTGGTGAACCCCGACGCGCTGATCCCGAGCTTCGGGCCGGTGGTTCTGCTGGCCAACAGCCAGCTCGCGACCACCGCCAACCGCACCATGATGCGCGACCTGATCGCCTCGACCATCGAGTCGCAGAGCGCGATCACCGGCCTCGCCTCGCTCGCCGACCTCGGCTTCCAGAACGAGACCGGCTGGAGGACCTCGAAGACCATGTGCTCCGACGTCTTCTCCTCCTCCTGCGCCAGCGGCGCGTGCGGGCGGGTGCGCTTCTACTGAGGGGCTGGTGAACAAATGATCACCGAAAATTTGCAGGGGTCGCCCCGGCCGTAGGACAACGCGGGGGTCGCACGGCTGTGGGGCCATCGAAGTGCGACGAACCCTGGAAGGAGCGTTTGATCCCAATGAGCAAGACGGCGAATGGCACGTTCATCTGGCGCGAGATCATGACCCCCGACGTGGCCGCCTCGAAGCGGTTCTACGGCGAGGTCTTCGGATGGAAGTTCGAGGACATGCCCATGGACGGCTTCACGTACACGATGATCAAGAACGGCAGCACCGGCGTCGGCGGCATGGCCTCGCTCGACATGATGCCCGGCGCCCCGCCGCACTGGATCTGCACCGTCTGCGTGGCCGACGTCGACGCCTCCGTGAAGGTGGCCGTCGAGGCCGGGGCCAAGGTGCTCAATCCCCCGGGTGACATCCCTGGCTACGGCCGCTTCGCGGTGATCGCCGACCCCCAGGGCGCGGCCCTCACGCTGATGCACCCCTCCAGCGACGAGGGTCCGCGCGAGGGCATGCCGGGCCTCGGGGACTTCTGCTGGGAGCACCTCGATACCACCGACGTCGAGGCCTCCAAGGCCTTCTACGGCAGGCTCCTCGGGTGGGAGGCGCAGTCGTCGCCCGCGGGCATGTTCGTGTTCAGCGCCCAGGGCAAGCAGGTGGCCTCGGTGACGCCGGCGACCGCGGGCATGCCGACCCACTGGCTCACCTACGTGGTCGTCGACGGCCTCGCGAACGCCTGCGGCCGCGTCGTCCACAACGGCGGCAAGGTCGTGATGGCCGAGCACCTGGTGCCCAACATCGGGTCGTTCGCCGTGGTCACCGACAACGTCGGCGCCACCATCAGCCTCTTCCAGGGCCTTCAGCAGGCCTGAGTCCGCGGCGCGGCCTGGGTGACGCTCAGCCCGTGTAGCTGACCCTCATCGTGTCGATGATGGTCTTCAAGAGACGCTTCACCACCTCGGTGCTCGGGTCTCTCACCACCACGTATCCGTCGCCCTCGTAGCTGTCGCTCTTCGGCGCGCCCACCGTCGGCAGGTTGGCCTCCACCACCCATTTGCCGACGGCCTCCCAGGTCTCGTGGATGCCCGTCACCGAGGCCACCCGGCCGTGGCCCATGCCTCGTAGAAAGGCGCTCCCCACCGCGTACTTGCGCTGCCATGGGCCATGGAACTCGCCGTCCACCACGGCGCGGATCCACGCGTCGTAGAGGTTGATGTCATTGGCCAGGCCGGTCATCAGGCTGATGTTGGCGCCGGGCGGGCGCTGCGCGATCTCGCCGATCACCAGGCTCTCGTCGGGCCGCTGGAACCACTCCATGTGGGTCATTCCATCGTCGAGCCCGAGGGCCTTGATGGCGGCTCGCGACATGGACCTCGCGCCGTCGTACTCCGCCCCGGAGATGTCCCTCGGGAGCAGGCAGGTCCATTGGATCCACGGGTTCTCGATGGCCTCGAGGCAGCTCGGGAGATAGTGCGAGATGGACTCTCCCCGGGGCGCTCCGCCGGTGCTGATGGTCTCGAAGCTGAACTCCCTCCCTCGAAGAAACTCCTCGGCCAAGACCGGGTTGGCGTCGCTCGCGCCCATGCCCTTCGCCGCGCGCAGCAGCTCGTCATAGGAGCCCACCCGATAGGTGGACTTGCCGCCCATGCCCGCCGGGGGCTTGAGCACCATCGGGAAGCCCACCTCGTCGGCGAAGCCTCGCGCGTCGGGCTCTCCCCGCAGCAGCCGGCTGCGCGCCACGGGCAGTCCCGCCGCCCGCAGCGCGGCCTTCATCTTGGCCTTGTCGCGGAAGAGCTCGGCCACCTCCGGAGGCGTCCCAGGGACCCGGAAGTGAGCCCTCGCCTGGGCCAGCTGCACCATGATCGATTCGAGGATGCCGATGATCCGGTAGGGCTGCCCGTGGCGGCGTCGCAGCACCTCCGTCGCGTCGATGATGTCGCGCGCCGAGAGGGGGTCGGTCACCCGGACGAAGTCGTCGTAGAGCCGGGCGTCATTGCCGGAGGGGGGCGTGTGCCCGACGCCCAGCAGGCGCACGTCGGGGGCCCGCGCGGCGGCGCGCACGAAGCGCATGGTGACCTCGGCGGGGAAGGGCGCTACGAAGACGACGTTTCTGGGCATGGCGATAGGTCGAGCGAGGATGGAGGAGGGCACTCGCGCGGGTCAACGAGGACGATGAACTCTCACGCGGTCGTAACGATCGGAGGTGATAGCGTCGCGGTATGCGCGTCGTCTTCCTGGCACCGTCGTTTCCTCCCGAGATGATCCAGTACACCCGAGGGCTCGCGGAGGTGGGCGCCACCGTCTACGGGGTCGGCGACGCCGCGAGGGAGGCGCTGCCGAGGGAGGTGCGACCGTACCTGCACGACTACCTCCAGGTGCCGCGCATCATGGACGAGGACGACGTCATCGAGCGCGTCACGGCGTGGATGCGAGGCAAGGAGGTCGACCGCGTGCTCGCCAACTGGGAGCCGCTGGTGATCCTCGCGGCGCGCATCCGAGAGCGCTGGGGGATGCCCGGGATGAGCACCGACGCGGTGCTGGGCTTCCGCGACAAGGAGCTCATGAAGGAGCGCGTGCGCGCCGCGGGGCTGAGGGTTCCGCGGTCGCGTCGGGTGCGCACGGAGCGGGAGATCCGGGAGGCGGCGGAGTTCATCGGGTATCCGTTGATCCTGAAGCCCATCGCGGGGGCGGGGAGCGCGGACACCTACCGGGTGGGCGACAAGGCCGAGCTCGATCGGGTGATCCCGCTGATGCGAGGGGTGCAGGAGGCGAGCTGCGAGGAGTACGTCGAGGGCGAGGAGTTCACCTTCGACACGGTGTGCGTCGAGGGAAAGCCCGTCTACGAGAACATCGCGGCCTACCTCCCGAAGCCCATCGAGATGCGCTCGCTGGAGTGGATCAGCCCGGTGATCATCACGGTGCGGGACATGTACCAGGCGAGGCTGAACCCGGGCGTGGAGCTCGGTCGCAACGTGCTGGGCGCCCTCGGGATGGGGACGGGCTTCACGCACATGGAGTGGTTCCTCACGCCGAAGGGCGAGGCGGTGTTCGGCGAGATCGGGTGCAGGCCCGGCGGCGGGCACATCGTCGACCAGATGAACTACACCTCGGACATCGACCTGTTTCGCGAGTGGGCGCGCGTCGCGTGCTGGGGCGCCTTCGAGGCCGCGCCGGAGCGCAAGTACAACGCCGGGATCATCTTCAAGAGGGCCCAGGGGGTGGGGCGCATCTCGCGCATCGAGGGCCTCGGCGCGTGGCTGCGAGAGGCGGGGCACTGGTGCGTCGAGGAGCAGCTGCTGCGGCCCGGGACGCCGCGCCGCAACTGGAAGCAGACGCTGCTCTCGGACGGCCACGTGATGGTGCGCCACCCGGACTGGGCCGAGGCGTACCGGCTGTCCTTCGCGGCCGCGACGGGCATCAAGATGTACGCGGAGTGAGCGGTCAGTACGTCGCGTTGGCGCTGTAGCGGATGGTGCAAGCGTCCGTGGCGTTGGTGCAGCGGAACCCGAGGGTGTACGTGCCCGCGCCGAGCTGGATCACGTCGCTGACCGAGGGCGTCGGGTTGCTCAGCACGAAGGCCCCGGAGGCCTGGCCGCTGGCGAAGAGGGTCCAGTCGGAGACGGTGAAGATGCCGACCTGGAAGAGCCCCGCGGAGGAGGCCGAGAAGCGCAGCGTGGCGGGCGCCGGGAGCGTGAACAGCACGCCGGAGTAGCCCCCGGCGAGGGCGAAGGCCGTCGCGCCGCTGAAGATCACCTGCGCCCCGGGCTCGACGCACGAGCCGGAGGAGCAGGTGAGCGGCGCGAAGCACGAGCCGCAGGAGGCGCCGGTGCCGTCGACGCCGCAGGTCCACCCGAGCTGGGCGCAGGTGCGGACGCCCGAGGAGCCGGAGCCGGGGCCGAAGTCCACGCAGGAGGTCAGGGAGAGGGAGAGGGTGAGCGGGAGTACGAGGAGGCGCATGGAGGAAGGGTCGTACCGCGGCGCGTTCGCGCAAGCGGCGGGTGCTTCGCTCAGGTCAGTCGCGGCAGCAGAGGACCCCGCCGGCGGCGGCGCTGGTCTTCACCACGGTGCGGCTCTCCTGGGTGCTCCCGCCGCAGGTCCACGGCGCGCCGAGGGAGCCGCAGTCGTTGCCCGAGAAGCGGTTGAGCCCGTCGCACGCGCCGGACACCAGGCTGCCGAGCGTGCCGCAGCCGAAGAAGTCGTTGTTGAGGTCGCCGCTCTCGCGGCAGTTGGCGGTGCACGACAGCGAGGTGCAGCTCGTGCCGGTGACGGAGCCCGAGCGCAGCGCGCAGACGCCGCAGCCGGTGCCCGAGACGGAGGCCGCGAAGAAGGACGACGCGGGATAGGCGGTCTCCGCGGCGCAGCCCTGCGAGCCGGTGCGGGGGGTGACCTCGCCGCCGTTGCAGATGTGCCAGCCGCGGGCGCAGAGGTTGGACGAGGCGCAGCCCGAGCCGTTGGCGGGCGCGGTGACCGAGCTGTTGCCCAGCGTCGCGCAGGCCGCGAGCGTGGAGGAGGGGATCGCCGGGAAGATCCCGGGGAGCGACCAGGCGCCGGAGCAGCCCGCGATGAGCGGGAAGCGGGTGCGGTCGGTGAAGGACTCGCGCGTCCCGTCGGCGCAGCCGATGGGGTCGATGGTCACCACCGGCACGCAGACCCCGCTCGCGCAGGTGCTGTCGGCGGCGCAGCGGTTGCCGCACGCCCCGCAGTTCAGGGGGTTGTCTCCGAGGGTCACGCACTGGGTGCCGCAGAGCGTGCTGCCGCTCGCGCAGGTCGCCTGGCAGGTGCCCGTGCGGCAGACCTGGCCCGTGGCGCAGACGGTCCCGCAGGCGCCGCAGTTTCGCGTGTCGCTGGTGAAGTTGACGCACGCCCCCGCGCAGGAGCTCGTGCCGAGCGGGCACGCGCACACCCCGGCGGTGCAGGTCGCGCCCGCCGGGCAGACGGTGGGGCAGCTCCCGCAGTGGCCCTCGTCGAGGCCGAGGTTGACCTCGCACCCGTCGCTCGCGACGCCGTTGCAGTCCGCGAAGCCCGCGGCGCAGGTGAAGCCGCACGCCCCGGCCGCGCAGGTCGGCGTGGCGTTGGCGCGCGCGGGGCAGGCGTTGCCGCACATGCCGCAGTGGGCGAGCGTCACGCGGGTGTCCACCTCGCAGCCGTTGGCCGCGTTGCCGTCGCAGTTGCCGAAGCCCGCGGCGCAGGCGATGCTGCACGCTCCGGCCGCGCAGGTCGGCGTGGCGTTGGCGCGCGAGGGGCAGGCGTTGCCGCACGCTCCGCACTGGGTGACGCTGGTCGCGGTGCTGGTCTCGCAGCCGTTGGCCGCGTCGCCGTCGCAGTTGCCGAAGCCCGTGTTGCAGGCTCCCACGCCGCACGCTCCCGCGGTGCACGACGCGGTGCCGTTGGCCGTGACGCAGGCGTGGTCGCAGGCGCCGCAGTGCGCCGGGGTGCTGCGCGTGTCGACCTCGCAGCCGTTGCTCGCCATGCCGTCGCAGTCGGCGAAGCCCTCGTCGCAGGCGTAGACGCAGGCGCCCGCGGCGCAGCTCGCGGCGCTGTGCGGGCGCGCCGCGCAGGCCATGCCGCAGCCGCCGCAGTGGGCCGTCGTGGTCGCGGTGCTGGTCTCGCAGCCGTTGCTCGCCATGCCGTCGCAGTCGGCGAAGGAGCCGGTGCAGAGCCCCACGGCGCAGGCGCCCATGGTGCACACCGGGGCGCCGTTGGCGACCGTGCACACCCGGCCGCAGCCGCCGCAGTGGGCGGTGTTGTCCTGCGGGTCGATGCAGGCGCTGTCGCAGCAGGTGCGGCCCGCGGGGCAGGGCTGCGTGGCGTTGCAGCCCGCGACGCACTGGTTGCCCGAGCACACCAGCCCGGCGGGGCAGTGGGCGTCGGTCACGCAGTCGAGGCATCGGCGGGTGCTGACCTCGCAGTGCAGGGACCGGGCGCCGCCGTCCGGGAGGGAGACGCCGCCGTCCGCGGTGACGCCCGCCGCGCAGCCCTCGTCGTTGCGGCACCCGGGCGCGCAGCGGTAGGTGGCCCCGTCGCAGAAGCGCCCCGCGGGACAGGTGTCGGCGCCAGGCGAGCACTCGACGCAGCGACCCATCGGGAGGTCGCACACGGTGAGCCCGAGCTCGTTGTCGCGGCACTCGTCGTTGCGCACGCAGCGCGCCGGTCCGGTGTCGGGCACGTCGGGTCGGACCACGTCGAGCGCGCCCGAGTCCACGGCCCCGGAGTCCATCGACCCGGAGTCCATGGTGCCCGAGTCGAGGGCCCCGGAGTCCAGGGCGCCGCGGTCCATGGGGGCGGCGTCTTCGGGTCCGCCCACGACGGAGGCGCCCAGCCCGCAGCCCGAGACCCACAGCGCCCCGAAGGCGACACCCCACAGAACCGACGGCGATTTCATGGCCGCATCCTATCCTCGCTTCGCCCCGTCGCTGGAGCCGATTCCTCGCGCCGCTGACCGGGAGCAAGGGCGCTACGGAGGGGGTCGGGTGGGGGGCTCGGTCCTGACGGAGGGCGCCCGGCGGGGCTACGCTCGGGCCATGTCCAGCGCTCCCCTCCTCGACGTCGCGATCAACGGCGGCTTGTACTTCGACGGAACCGGCGCTCCAGGCGTGCTGCGCAGCCTCGGGGTGCGCGACGGCGAGGTGGTGGAGGTGCGCGAGGGGCCCTTCGAGGCGGGCGAGGCGCGAGAGCTGATCGACGCGGGCGGCCGCTGGGTGATGCCCGGCTTCATCGACCTGCACACGCACTACGACGCCGAGCTGGAGGCGGCGCCCTCGCTCTCCGAGTCGCTGCGGCACGGGGTCACCACGGTGATGGTGGGGAGCTGCTCGCTGGGCACGGTGCTGAGCTCGGCGCTCGACATCGCGGACATGTTCACCCGGGTCGAGGCGATCCCGAGGGAGCACGTGCTGCCGCTCTTCGAGGCGAAGAAGACCTGGACGACCCCGGCGGAGTACCGGGCGCACCTCGACTCGCTGCCGCTCGGTCCCAACGTCGCGGCCTTCCTGGGTCACTCCGACCTGCGCTGCGCCACCATGGGGCTCACCCGCTCGGTGACGAAGGGCGTGAAGCCCACCCCCGAGGAGCGCGCCGCGATGGCCCGCACCCTCTCCGACGCCCTCGACGCGGGCTTCACCGGGCTCAGCCTCAACACCAACCGCTGGGACAAGCTGGGAGGCTCCCGTCACCGCTCGCAGCCGCTGCCGGGGACCTTCGCGTCGTGGGGCGAGATCGACGGCCTCGCCCGCGTGGTGCGCGACCGCGGCCGCGTGCTCCAGGGGATCCCCAACATCTCCGCCAAGTACGACATCCTGCTGCTGTTCTACGAGAGCATCGGGCTCTTCCGGGCGCCGCTGCGCACGACCATCGTGTCGCTCGCGGACGTGTGCTCGAGCCGCTGGCTCTACCGCCTCATCGGCGGCGTCGCTCGGCTGCTCAACGGGGTGCTGCGCGCGGACGTGCGCTTCCAGGCGCTGCCGGCGCGCTTCGAGATGTTCGTCGACGGGCTCGACGCGCCGGTGTTCGAGGAGATCGGCGCGGGCACCGCGGCGCTGCACCTCGAGGAGATGGCCGAGCGCCGGGCGCTGCTGCGCGACGCGAAGTACCGCCGGTGGTTTCGCCGCGACTGGACGAGCCCCTTCGCGCCGAGGGTGTTCCACCGCGACCTGCGGCGCTCGAAGATCGTCGCGTGCCCCGACGCGTCGCTGGTGGGCCGCTCCTTCGACGACGTCGCCCGCGAGCGCGGCGCGGACGTGGTGGACCTCTTCCTCGACCTCTGCGCCGAGCACGGCGACGCGCTGCGCTGGTTCACCACCATCGCCAACGACCGGCCGGAGCACCTGCGCAACATCCTCGCGCACCCCGACATCCTCATCGGCTTCTCCGACGCCGGAGCGCACCTGCGCAACATGGCCTTCTACAACTACGCGCTCTGCATGCTGCGCATCACCCGCGACGCGGCGAAGAGCGGCGTGGAGTTCATGACCATCGAGCGCGCGGTGCACCGCTGCACCGGCGAGATCGGCCAGTGGCTGGGGCTCGACGCGGGCGTCCTGGGCTTGGGGCGGCGGGCCGACCTGGTGGTGGTCGACCCGGCGCACCTGGACGAGGTCGAGACCATCCAGGAGGCGCCGATGACGGAGTTCGGGGGGTTCTCCCGGATGGTGCGGCGCAACGACGCCGCCGTGACCGCGGTGCTGGTCAACGGGCGCGTCGCCGTGCGCGACGGCGTGCCGCTGCCCGCGGTGGGTCGGGTGCGGGGCTACGGGCGCTTCCTCGCAGCGGGCGAGGCGGCGCCGGGGCGGGCGGCGGAGCGGGAGCTCGACGAGGTCAGCGTCGCCGCGGCGGAGTGAACGAGGTCAGGGGCTGCGAGTGCGTCGGGGGAGAAGAACCGCAAGGGCGCAAGGGTCGCGAGGAAGAGTTCTGCCGCAGGGGGCGCCTCCGGTTCGCGAGCTGGTGGGAGCGAAGCCGCACTCCGACACGAGGTGAAGGATTGGAGCGCCTCCCGCGCTCAAGCCCGTCGCTCCATTGCGACCCTCGCGACCCTTGCGGTTCTTCTCCCCCGACGCACTCGCAGCCCCTACGACCCCTCACCACCAGCGCCGCAGCGCCTCGGCGAGCAGGGCGGCGAGGCGCTCGACCTTCGCCTCGCCAATACGCATCTCGGTAAACGGATCGAAGGGGTCGGCCACCAGGTCGCGGCGCACCTCCATGCAGAGGGTGCGGCCCGGCCACGCCGTGGCGTGGTCCCACGCGAGGGTGCTCGGGTGCAGCGGGTAGGTCGCTCCGTCGCCCACGGTCACGCCCGCGTCGGCCATCCCCTTGCGCAGCGCGTCGGCCACCGCGGCGGGCAGGTGCGAGGCGCCGTCGAGGTCGCGGCCGATGAGGTCGATCTCCGGGCGCAGCGGCCACGTGGGCTCGATGGCGGGCTCGTAGGCCCGGCGCAGGCTGGTCACGATGTGCTCGTCGACCTGCACGTCGACGTCGCGCGGCGCGTAGGTGTGGAGCATCAGCATGGCGCCCCCGGGCATGGTGGCCGCGACCGCCGAGCGCACCGCGCGGACGTAGGCGTCGTAGCGCGCTCGCAGCAGGGCGCGGTCCGCGGGGGCGGTCACCCAGGGCATCAGGCCGGGGGTGACCTTCGCCGCCTTGAAGTCCTCGGCGGAGGCGTCGATGCGGCGGTTGCAGTCCATGAAGGTGCGAGGCACCCGGCAGCGCAGGATCACCGCCGAGCGCGAGGGCTCGAGGGCGAGGAAGCGACGCGCCGTGGCGAGGCCGAGCTCCGGCGCTCCGGCGTCGGTGTTCACATGGAAGAAGTCCACGAGCCCGTCGGGCAGCGGGCTCTCCATCCGCGACCGCACGCCGGTGAAGTCCGCGGTGCGCGTCGCCCCGTGGGGAATCTCGATGAGCAGGTCCGGAGGCGCTCCCTCGCGGGCCCGCTCTCCGCGGAGGAGCACGACGTCGACGACGTCGGCGATGGATGAACCGATGGGGGTCGTGGCGGTCTCGTCGCGCATGGCGCGCGGAGGGTAGCGCAGGCGGCGCGCGGCGGGATCAGCCGTCTTCGACGGAGAACACGGTGTCGCGCAGGCCGTGCCGGGGCGCGTAGCCGAGGGCGTCGCGGGCGCGGCGGTCGTCGACCATGCAGACGTACTTGATGTGGTCGAGCTCCGGCGCGGGGAAGCTGGAGAGCCGGTAGCGGAAGAGCTCGGAGAGCATCGAGCGGGCGGCCCCGTGGGGGATCGGCAGCCGCGGGCGGCCGAGCATCTTCAGGACGCGCGAGAGGGGCACGGGCTCCGGGCCGGCGAGGTTGAAGATGCCCCGGGCGCCGGGGCGCAGCGCCATCACCACGGCGCGGGCGACGTCGTCGAAGTGGATCACCTGGATCATCGGGTCGAAGCCCATGAGCGTCGGCGCCACCGGGAGGCGGAGGTAGTTGCTGGGGGCGTTCTTCACGGCGCCGAGGATGTGCGTCGGCCGGAGGATCACCGTCTCGCAGCTGGGGTGCCTCCAGAAGAAGCTCTGCGCGAGCATGTCGACCTCGATGAGGTCGCGGATCTCGCTGAAATCCTGGCTCCCCAGCAGGGGCGACTCCTCCGCGAGGAACTGCGGGTTGTCGGGCCTCGGGCCGTACACGCTGGCGCTGGAGAGCACCACCAGCTTCTTCACCCCGAACTGCGCCATGGACTCCAGCATCTTGCCGAAGCCCACGACGTTCCAGGAGTGGTGCTCGTTGGCCGAGGCGCGCGGGTCGTGCATGACGCCGAGGTGCACCACCGCCCGCACGTTGCCCGCGCGAAACACGTCGCGCATCTTCTTGCGCCGCAGGTCGATGCGCAGGTGCGTGACGTCCTTCGGCCGGTCGGGGAACTCCCTCCGGTCGACCCCGATCACCCGCACCATCCGGTGCAGCAGCCGCACCACCCGCTTGCCCAGCCGGCCCACCACGCCGGTGACCACCACCGACTCGTCGCTGCCGATCGCCGCCGACAGCACCTCCGACTCTTCCATCGCGCTCATCGCTCGGCCCTCGCGTCGTCGAGCGCGCCGGTCACCGCGCCCAGCTCCCGGTCGATGTCGTTGGGCCAGTGGGGCGCGAAGCGCAGCACCCCGTCGGGGCAGGAGGTGACCACCCCCCGCTCCGCGAGCGCCTTGGACCACCACGGCGCGCCGCGCCCGTCGCCCGCCGGGGGCAGCGCCCCGAGGATGCACGACCGCTGCTCCTCCCTCTCCCCGCGCAGGCTGCGGAAGCCGCGGGCGACGAGCTCGCGCTCCAGCGCGTCGAGGTAGCGGTTGACGTGCCGGTGGATGTTGGCGACGCCGAGGGAGGCGAGCAGGTCGACGCTGGCCTCCAGGGCGACGCAGCCCACGGCGCTGAAGGCCCCGCCCTCGACGAGCCCCGCGTCGGCGCGGAAGGGCCGGTCGTAGCGGAGCAGCTCCGGGCCGTCGACCAGGAAGGAGAAGGCGTCCTGGTGCGAGAGCCAGCCCGCGAGGTGCGGTCGCATGGAGCGCGAGAGCTCGCCGCGGAGGTAGAGCATCCCGGCGCCCTCCAGGCCCATCAGCCACTTGTGGCCGCCGCTCGCGAGGGCGTCGATGCCGTCGGCCTCGACGTCGATCGGGACCGATCCGCACGCCTGGATGCCGTCGACGAAGAGCACGCCGCCGACCGCGCGCACCCGGTCGGAGATGGCCCGCAGCGGCATCCGCAGCCCGCTCTGGAACTGCACCGCGCTCACCGCCGCGAGCCTCACCCCGCGGGCGCAGGCGGCGTCGACCTCGGCGAGGAAGAGGGCCGGGTCGGTGCGAGCGAGGTCCGCGTCGACCCACGCGAGCTCGAGGCCGAAGAGCTCGGCGGCGCGCTGCCAGGGCGTGACGTTGGCGGGAAACTCCGTGAGGAAGCAGAGCACCCGGTCGCCCCTCTCGAAGGGGAAGCCCATGGCCACGTGCGTCACGCCGAGGGAGGTGTTGGGCACCAGGGCGACCTCGCCGGGCTGCGCGTTGAGGAGCGCGCCGAGCTTCGCTCGCAGGCGATCGCGCTGCTCGAGGGTGCTGCCGAAGGCCCCGGCGCCGCGGCGGGCGTAGTCGCCGAGCAGGCCGAGGACGGCGCGGCGGGCGACGAGCGAGGGGGGCGAGATGGCCGCGTGGGCGAGGTACGCGTGGGCTTCGAGGTCGGGGAAGAGCGAGCGATCGCCGAGGCGGGGTTCGAGCGGAGCGAAGGTCATGGGCGGTGCGCGCGACGGTACCAGAGGTTCCCCGGCTGGCATCGCCCCGGCCGATGCGGTAACCGGTAGACCCTTCCAAGCCATGAACCCCTTCGACACGCTTCGGGCGCTCTACGCCACGCGACCGGTGATCCTCGCCCCGATGGAGGACGTCACCGACGTGGTCTTCCGCCGGCTCTGCCGCTCCGTGGGCGCGCACTTCTGCGTCACCGAGTTCGTCAACGTGGAGGGCCTGCTCCGCGGCTGCCGCACGGCCAGGCGCAAGGTGCAGATCGCCGCCGACGACACGCCCACGGTGATCCAGATCTACGGCAGCGACCCCGAGCGCCTCGCCGAGGCGGCGACCGTGGCCGAGCGCGCCGAGCCCACGGCCATCGACATCAACTGCGGCTGCTGGGTGCCCAAGATCGCCGGCCGCGGCGCCGGGGCGGGCTGGCTGCGCGACCCCGGGGCGATGGTCTCCATGGCCAAGATGGTGGTCGAGCGCGTGGCCCTCCCGGTGACGGTGAAGACCCGCATCGGCTACGGGCCCGAGAGCGACATGCCCATCGTCGACCTCGCTCGTCGGCTCGAAGACGCCGGGGTGCAGGCGCTCACGGTGCATTGCCGCACCGCGCAGATGGGCCACTCCGGCGCCGCCGACTGGGACTGGGCGCGCAAGGCGAGGGAGGTGGTGTCCATCCCCGTGGTGGTCAACGGCGACATCAAGGTCGCCGACGACGCCCGCCGCGCGCTGGCCGAGACCGGCTGCGCGGGCGTGATGGTGGGCCGCCGCGCCATCGAGCACCCGTGGATCTTCCGCGAGGCCCGCAGCCTCCTCGACGAGGGGGTGGAGTGCGCCCCGCCCACCTGGGACGAGCGCATCGACCTCTGCGTGGCGCACCTCGCGGCCAACGTCGCCGAGCGCGGAGAGCGCCATGGGGTGGCCGTCACCCGCCGCCACCTCACCGGCTACCTCAAGGGCATCCCCGGCGCGGCGACGCTGCGACAGCGGCTGGTGGTCACCGACACCATGGCCGCGTGCGTCGAGCTGCTGGAGGAGTCCCGCCGGCGCCGCGCGTCCGCGCCCTCGCACGACCTGGAGGCCTCGCTGTGAACCTCGACGCGATCACGAAGGACTACGGCGCGCACGTCGCGGGGCTGCAGCGCTCGTACGAGCAGTGCCTCGCCGCGAGCGGCTTCGACGCGGTGGTGGTGCACGGCGGCGCGCCCAAGAAGCGCAGCGAGTTCGACGATCAGTGGTGGCCGCTGAGGGCGACGCCGCACTTCCAGCACTGGGTGTCGCTGCGCGAGCCGGGCGCCGCGCTGGTGGTGCGCTCGGGCCGCCGGCCCACGCTGCTGCGGGTGACCACGGTGGACTACTGGGAGCACGCCATCGCCCCGGAGAGCGAGCACTTCGTCGATCACTTCGAGCAGGTGGCGCTGGCCTCCGCGGACGACGCGAAGGCGCACCTGCCGGGCGGCCGCGTCGCCTTCATCGGCGACGAGGCGGCCATCGCGGCGCGCTGGGGCATCGAGGCGGTCAATCCGCCGGCGCTGGTGGCGGCGCTCGACGCGCTCAGGGTTTACAAGACCGCGTATGAGCGGCAGTGCCTCGCGGAGGCCAACCGGCGCGCGGCGCTGGGGCACGCGGCGCTGCGGCGGGCCTTCGACGAGGGCGCCTCGTCGGAGCTGGAGCTGCACCTGGCCTACCTGGCGATCACCCAGCAGGACGACCCGGAGACGCCCTACAAGAACATCGTGGCCTTCGACGCCAACGCGGCCACGCTGCACCACGTGGCCTACGCGCGGAGGGCGCCGGGGGAGGGAGGTCCGAGGACGCTGCTGCTCGACGCGGGGGCGACCTGCCTGGGCTACTGCTCGGACATCACCCGCACGTGGGTCCGCGACGGGGGCGATGCGACGTCGGCGGCGTTCCGTGGGCTGGTGGAGGGCGTCGAGGCGCTCCAGCAGAGGCTCTGCGCCGCGGTGGCGGTGGGGATGAAATACGAGGCCCTGCACGACCGGGCGCACGACGAGGTGGGCGCGCTGCTCTCCGCCACGGGCGTGGTGAAGTGCTCCGCGGACGAGGCGGTGTCGTCGGGGATCACCCGGGCCTTCTTCCCCCACGGCCTCGGGCACTCGCTGGGCTTGCAGTGCCACGACGTCGGGTGCGCCGTGGTGAAGCCCAGGTCGGACAACCCCTTCCTGCGCAACACGCGGGTCATCGAGGCGGGGCAGGTGTTCACCATCGAGCCGGGGCTGTACTTCATCGACGCGCTGCTGCGACCGGTGCGCGAGGGCGATGGCGCCGGGCGCGTCGACTGGGCGCTGGTCGATGCGCTGGCGCCCTTCGGCGGCATCCGCATCGAGGACGACGTGGTGGTGCTCGGGGCGGGTGAGGGCGGCGCGGTGATCGACAACCTCACTCGCGCGGTGCTGCCCGAGGGCGGCGGCGCGGTCTGACCGTTCTCTCGCTGGAACACTTCCCCGTCTCGACGTAGCCTCCCGCCCCACGATGAAGAAGACCCGGTGGTGGGCGCTGCTGGTCCTGGTACTCGCAGCAATCTGGATGTCTCCGCTCGCCGCGCTCGCGCAGCAGACGGGCGGCAGCTTCGGCGGCTCGCGCTGGGGTTCGGGCAGCTCCGGGTCGCGGCCCTCGTCGTCGGGCTCGTCGTGGTCCCGACCTTCCTCGTCGGGCTCGTCGTGGTCGCGGCCCTCCTCGGGCTCCTATGGCAGCGGAGGCTCCTCCGGCGGAATCCCCTACGGCGGAAACCCCTACGGTTCTCGCACCAGTAGTGGGAGCGGCCTCGGGGGCCTCTGCTGCATCGCCTTCTTCGTGCTCGTCATCGTGGTGATCGTGGTGATCGCCCAGAAGAAGAGCGGCGGCGGCCGCGCGATGGCGCCCTACTATCCGCCCGCGGGCGGTCCAATGCCGATGCCCCCTGGGGGAATGGACACCTTCGCCGTGGGCGTGCTGGCGATCGCCTTCGACTCGCGGGCGAGGGCGCAGATCCAGGGCGGCATCGCGCAGATCGCCGAGCGCAGCAACATGGGCGGCAACGGCCTGCCCAACGCCGCGCGCGAGACCGCGCAGCTGCTCTCGCAGTACCTCGACGCCGCGTACATGACCCAGCACGCGCTGAGCGAGGGCATCAACATGCAGACCGCGCAGCAGTACTTCGACGCCGCGGTGAGCGACGCGCGGGGGCGCTTCATCGTCGAGACGATGCGCAACGACGCGGGCGGCGTGCGCAAGGTCGAGGGCCCGCGGGTCACCGCGAGGGCCGAGGAGGGCGGCGGGTTCGTGGTCGTCACCATCGTCGTCGGGCGGCGCGGCGGGTTCTTCGGGTTCCAGCCCCCGAGCAGCCGACCCATCCTGGCGCAGGACCTCCAGACCATCCTCCAGGGCGACGCCAACCTCAACGCCATGGAGGTCATCTGGCAGCCGAGCGACCCCAACGATGTGATGTCCTCGGCGGAGATGGCCCAGGTCTTCAAGGAGCTGCGGCCCATCGACCCGGACCAGCGCGTCCCGCGCCGCGCCTGCGCGTACTGCAAGAGCGTCTACGCCGCCGAGCTGCACGCCTGCCCCAATTGCGGAGCGCCCGCCAACGGGTGACCGCCCGCCGCCGCGTCGTTGCTACCCATCACCACATGGGATATTCGACGCGGACCATGGCTTCAGTCCGCGCCTCCTCCTGGCTCGCCTCGACCCTCCTCCGCGCGCTGGGCTGCTCCCGCTAGGTCGCCAACCCGCCCCCCGTCGACGCGGGGGTCGACGCCCCCGGGGTCGACGCCCCGGCGGTCGATGCGCCCGTCGAGGCCGGCCGCCCGATGCGCAACCCGCAGCCCCTCTACGGGCCCTGCGACAGCGCCGCGGAGTGCCGCGACGACCTGATCTGCCGCCGCGCCGCCGACACGGGCTTCCCGGGCGGCCAGTGCAACCGCGAGTGCACCCGCGACGACGAGTGCGTGCTCTTCCCGGCGGGGGCCAAGCCCATCGACGGGTACTGCCAGCCCGCCAACAGCGAGGGCCACCGCTACTGCGCCCGCGTCTGCGCCAACGGCATCGACTGCGAGCGCGACGGCTACACCTGCCAGGCCCTCAACGCCGGCACCATCAACGCCGTCAACGTCTGCATCCCGGTCTGCACCGCCGCGAGCTGCATCGACGGCACCGTGTGCAACTTCGAGACGGGCCGCTGCCGCGCGGCCGCCGCCCCGGCGCTCACGGGCCGCACCCTCGGCCAGTCGTGCGTGGCCAACGCCGACCCCGCGATGACCCCCGCCACCGTGTGCCAGTCGGGGCTCTGCAACCCGCAGGTGGTCCGCGACTCCATGGGGGCGCCCTTCCAGACGGGGAGCAACGGGGGCTTCTGCGTGAGCCGGTGCATCCTCCCGCAGGGCTACAACTCGTCCAACATCTGGACGGACATGGAGCTGCCGCGCGGAAACTGCCCGGAGAACGGGATCTGTTTCATCAGCCGGACGTACGCGGAGGGAGACATCGGGACGTGCCTTCAGTCGTGCACGCAGGACACCGACTGCCGCGCGAGCGAGGGGTACTACTGCCGCAAGACCTTCCAGCTCTCGGCGACCCGCACCCGCACCTTCAACAACGGGTTCTGCTCGCCCATCAACTGCGCCGCCACGACCGGCACCCACACCTGCCCGTCGGGCTACACCTGCCGTCGCACCATGAGCGGCACCACGGTGGTGGGCAATTGCGTCCCGGCCACTTGAGTGTGAACATCCGCCCCATCCCTTCACCGTTCGACCGTCATCCTCCGAGGAGCACCATGAAGACTCTCGCGTACGCCTTCGCGCTCTCCACCCTCGCCCTCGCTGGTTGCGGCGGCGGAGGTACCACCGGCGTGACGCCGATGCCCACGACGGGCACCGACGCGGGAACCACCCCGGCGGACACGGGCGTCGCGGCCAGCACCGACACCGGCGCGGCCCCCGCGGAGACCTACCCCGCGGGCCCCTACGGCTCCAGCGTCGGCCGTCTCTTCCGCCCCTTCACCCTCACCGCGTGCAACCGCGAGGGCGACGAGGCCCAGTGGCGCTTCGACGGCCCGGAGTTCTTCACCAGCCAGCTCACGGTGATCTCCATCGCCGCCGCGTGGTGCGTGCCCTGCCAGCGCGAGTCGTCGCAGATCCAGGCGCAGATCATCGACCGCTACGCCGGCCAGGGCGTTCGCTTCGTGCAGCTCCTGGTGCAGAACACCGACGGCTCGGCCATCAGCGCCACCACCTGCCGCGGCTGGGCCACCCGCTACGGCATCACCTTCCCCGAGCTGATGGACCCGATGTTCATCACCCAGCCCTTCGTCCCGATGACCGCCTTCCCGGGCAACATCATCGTCGACCGCTGCGGCCGCATCCGCTGGCGCCAGTACGGCGCCGAGACCGGCCTCACCTCGATTCGCACCGCCATCGACGAGGTCCTCGCCGATCCGCGCTACCCGAACTGCCCCGCCGCCGAGTAGTCTCCGCGCACCTCCCGTGCGTCCTCGCCTCGCCGCGCTCGCCCTCCTCTCCGCCACCCTCCCAGCGCTCCCCCGCACGGCCCTCGCCCAGGGCCTCGTGGCGCGGCTGCCGGGCCTCGGGCCGACGGCGTTCACCTTCACCAACACCAGCCTGCTGCGCTACCGCGGCTCGAACTTCGACCTCAACCGCCACGACGACCAGTTCGGCTCCTTCACCGAGCGCCTCGACATCGCGGCCACCTCGGCGCCGTGGCGGCTCTACGTCCGCGTCGACGGCTTCTCGCCCTTCAACCACGACACGTCGTGCACCGAGGACGAGGTCTCGCTCTGCTACCTCCGCTCCAACTACCGCCCGGGCAGCTCGGACAGCACCCGCTTCTCGCGCCCCGACCGCTTCGTGCTGCGCTCGCTCCCGGAGCGCCTCTCGCCGATGCCCGAGCGCCTCTCGCTGCGCTACCAGCGAGGGGACATCACCGCCGAGGTCGGCGACTTCTACCAGGTCTTCGGCCGCGGCCTCTCGCTGGCCTTCCGCAAGGTCGACCCCATCGGGCTCGACACCACCCTGCGCGGCGGCCGTCTGGAGATCGACCGGGGACGGCTCACCGCGCGAGGCTTCGCGGGCTACAGCAACCCGCAGAACCTCGACCCCATCTCCCTCTCCATCTTCGACGACCCGGCGGACCTGCTCGCGGGGGCTTCGCTCTCCGCGCGCGTCGGCCCCGACGAGGACATCGAGCTCTCGGGCCACGTGGTGCACACCTCCTTCGAGGCCCTCGCCGACCAGCAGCGCCAGGACGACGTCGACGTGGGCGGCTGGCGCGTGGAGCTGCCCTCGCTCCTCGACGGCGCCCTCTCGCTCTACGGCGAGATGAACATCCTGCGCCGCGCCTCGCGCACCGGCCGCGCCTCGCAGGACGACAGCCTCCCCGCGTCGCGCACCACCCACGGCCGCGGCGTCTACGTGGCCGCGCAGCTCACCCGCGGGCGCTTCACGGTGCTCGCCGAGTGGAAGGACTACACGCACTACCTGCTCGCGCCGACGGAGGCCTCCAACAGCGCGCCGCGCGACGTGGCCCGGGTGTACAGCTCGGCCCCCTCGCTGGAGCGCGACGACCAGCGGATCTTCACCAACGCCAACACCCGCGGAGGGCGCCTGCGGGTGGACTACACCGTCGCCCCGTCGCCGTGGATCTTCACCTTCAACACGGTGATGTACGGCTGGGCCGAGACCGCGGACAGCCTGGGCAACGAGCTCGACCCGTGGGACCCGTCGCACGGGCTCATCACCTCGCACACCTACTTCGCGGTGCGCCGTCGGTCGCGCCCGGTCGCGAGGCCCGCGGCGACGCCCTCGGCGGGGGATCCGAGCGCGCCCGCGAGGGGCGGAGGACCGCCGGCCGCGGCGGCGAGCGCAGGGGGTGTGGTGCCGGGCGCGGCGGGCCTCGGAGGGGCGGGCGTGACGCGCGTCGCGAGGGGCGACTTCAACCTGGTCGCGAGCGTCGGGTACCGGCGGGAGTTCTACGCGGGCTCGGATCACTCCTCGGGCGCGCTGCCGCCGCAGTGGCAGGCCGGGGACCTGAAGCACGAGAGCCTGCAGGCGGACTTCGACCTCGCGCTGCCGGTGGGCGCCAACGACTCCATCGAGCTGCGCGTCGACCACCGCTTCGAGCGCAACTACACCGCCGACCGGCTCACGGGCTTCGACCTCGACCAGCTCACCACGGGCGCGCGAGGGGGCGTCGCGCTGTCGTGGTCCCACGGGCTGCCGCTGGTGGTGAGCGCGTCGCTGCGCTGGGACAACACCACGCGACCCATCGGGCAGCGAGGCCTCGGCGATCAGTCGCTGGGCCTGGTGAACACGGGCGTCCCGCTGCTGCCGGTGCTCTTCCCCTCCATGGAGGTGCGCTGGAACTTCACCCTCAGCAACTTCATCCGGATCTTCGGCGGCATGACCCCGGGAGGCCGCGTGTGCTCCGGGGGCGTGTGCCGGGACGTGCCGTTGTTCCAGGGCGCGGTGGCGGAGCTGGTGCTGAGGATCTGAGAGCGGAAGAGGGTCGATGAGTCACAAGCACGAGAGCGGTCACGGTCACCAGCACGGCGTCGACGACGAGGACATCGAGGCGCTGGACGGGTCCATCTTCGGCGAGGGGCAACCGTGCTTCGGGTGCTCGCCGAGCAACCCCGTGGGCATGAAGCTCAAGCCCGTGCGCGTGGGCCGCGAGGTGACCGTGAGGTACACCGCGCCGCCGGAGTTCCAGGGCCCCGCGGGGGTGATGCACGGCGGCCTGGTGACCACGCTGGCGGACGAGCTCGCGGGCTGGGTGGTCATCGGGGTGCGCAAGCAGTTCGGGTTCACCGGGGCCATCGAGGCGCGGCTGCTCAAGCCCGTGCGCATCGGCGTCGAGGTGCTCGGGCACGCGAAGATCGTGAGCGAGAACTCACGGATGCTGAAGATCGACGTGCGCCTCCACCAGTCGGGCGAGGAGGTGTACCGGGGGATGTTCTCCTTCGTGATCCTCGACGAGGCGGGCACCGAGCGGGTCCTGGGGATGCAGCTGCCGGAGGAGTGGCGGAGGTTCGCCCGAGCGAAGGTGGAGTGAGAGGAGGGCTCCGGGCGCTACGCTAGGAGGGACGTCCGATCGTCGGTCGACACCCATGAGCACGCCCGCCACTCCTGCGCTCTCCCACGGCGACGCCGCGCGCCTCTGGATGAGCTCGCGGGACAACCCCATGGTGGTCACCGCGGTGCTGCCGCTCGACGGGCCGATGGAGCTCGCCACGCTGCGCGCCCTCCTGGGTGAGCGCCTCGCCGTGCGCGACCGCTTCCGCGCCCGCATCGACCTGCCGCGATTCCCCTGGAACCGCCCCCACTGGCAGGAGGACCCCGAGTTCTCGATCGATCGCCACGTGGCGCGCATCGCGCTGCCGCCCGGCTCGACGGAGGCCGACCTCGCCCGCGCCGTGTCCGAGCTCGCGAGCCTGCCGATGCCCCTCGATCACCCGCCGTGGAGGGCGTGGATCGTCGACGGCGTCGATCCCGCCCCGGTGCTCGTCGTGCGGGTGCACCACGCCATCGCCGACGGCATGGCCCTGCTCGGCGTCCTCTTCTCGGTGAGCGACGAGGGCGCCGGATCGCAGCCCCCGCCCGAGGCCCCGACCCCGCCCCGCCCGAGGGCCTCGCTGCCCCCCGCGGCGGACCTGCTCCGCGGCGCCGCCACCCTCGGTCACCTGCTGCTGCAGCGCGCCGACGCCTCCGGGCTACTCGCGGGTCGACCCGGTCCGCGCAAGCGCGTCGCGTGGTCGTGCCCGGTCGCGCTCGAGCCCGTGCGCCTCGCCGCGCACGCCGCCGGGGCGCACGTCAACGACGTGATCCTCGCGGCCCTCGCTGGCGCCCTGCGCCGCGCCCTCGGGTCTCGCCGAGCGCGGCTCACCGGGAGCGTCCACGCGCTGGTGCCCGTCGCCCTCGCGCACGTCCCGGGGGACCTGGGCAACCAGTTCGCGTCGGTCTTCGTCGAGCTGCCGCTGCACGTCGACGCCCCGGTGGAGCGCCTCTCGCTCGTGCGCGAGTCCGCCCACCGCGCTCGCGAGTCCGCCGGGCTCTCCCTCGGCCGCACCCTCGTCGACCTCCTCGGAACCCTCGGCGGCATCGCCCACCACGCCGGGGTCCGGCTGCTCTCCCGCAAGGCCTCGCTCGTCGCGAGCAACGTCCCCGGCCCGCCGGTTCCGCTGCACCTGGGCGGCCGCGCGATCACGGCGCTGCGCTTCGCCGCCCCGTCGCCGGGCTCCATCGCGCTCTCCGC
>CBIHPK010000020.1:0-60701 GCA_966211675.1 uncultured Myxococcaceae bacterium | reverse complement strand
CGGCTACGTGGGCCCCTACCTCGCCGGCGTCGGGGACCTCGACGCCGACGGCTGCCCTGACGCCATGCTCCTTCGCTTCTCTCGCAGCGGCGGCGGGATGTACTTCGTCGCGGGCGGGAGCGACCTCGTCGCCCTCGTGCCGTGGGCGCCGCGCCTTCCGTCCGGGGAGCTCGCGCGCTTCAACGGAGCGAGCGATTTCGCACCCGCCCACGACCTCGACGGCGACGGCGTCGACGACGTGTTCGTGACGGGGACCTGCCTCTCCTCCGCGTCGCCGTGTCCGGACCGCCCGCCGCGAGAGCAGTATTTCGTTCGGGGTCACGCGGACTCGACCCCGGCGCCCGCGACGATCGATGCGAGGGCCGACGGCGTGGCCGTGGTCTCCGTGGGAGAGCTCACGGGCGACGGGCGTACGGAGGTGGCGACGATCGTGCGGGCGAGCAACACGGTGCGCGTCCACACCTGGGGCGCCCGGGGGCCCTCAGCCACGCCGATCGCGACGCTCACGGTGCGCACGGGAGTCACGCTCGGCACCTCGATCACGGGCACGGTGCTCTGACACTTCCGGTCGCCGCGACTACGGACGCACCGCGAACACGAACACCCGCGAGCGCGCCGTCCCGACGGCCAGCGTCGCGCCGTCGGGGCTCGCCGCGAGCGCCGTCGCGTGGTCGAAGCGCCCGGCGAGCTCGACGTGACCCACCTCCGTGCCGTCGGGTGAATGCGCGCTCAGCCGCCCGCGGTCGTCTCCCACGTAGAGACGGTCGCCCGCGAACACCGCCACCGTCGCCTCGCCCGGATACTCCCGCTGCCAGCGCACGCGCCCGTCGCGCAGGTCGACCACCCGCAGCCGATGGGGCTCGTGCAGCGCGACGCGGTGACCATCGGGCGAGAGTTCCCACCGCCACAGCGAGGCCCCCGCCGCCGGAACCACCACCCGCCGCCACCCCTCCCCCTCGCCCACCAGGAAGACGTGAGCGCCGCCCCGCTCGTCGCGCAGCACCGCCACGCCTGCGTCGCTCAGCCGGACCTGGTCGATCGCGCTGAGGTTGAGTGCGCCGGGGTCGGGCAGCGACCGCACGCGCTCCATCGAGTGCAGGTCCCACAGCGCCCAGTCGCCGTCGTGGAGCACCATGCGACCCGAGGGGTCCGGCGCGAAGCCCTCCGCCCCCGCGAGCGCCCGGGGGGTGCGACCGTCCCGCCCGTAGAGCGCGGTCGCGGCGATCATCCGCGCGCCCGCCTCGAAGAGCCCCTGCGCCGCGATCCCGTGCGGCGTGAAGGTCAGCGCTCGCACCGAGTGGATCGGCCGCGGCCACGACAGCGCGCGGGCCTCGCGGGCCGCGACCCACCACGCATGGTCGCGCATCGCGACGGCGACGTCCCCGTTCGCAGCGAGCGCGAGCTGCTCGACCGGGCGCGACGCGATCCTCGTCGGCGCCTCGCTCGATGGCTCATCGAAGCCCGACACCGCAGCGTCCAGTGAGGGCGGCGTCGGGAGCGGCCGGGGCGCGCTCGCCCCGAGGAGATCGCGCGACTCCAGCGCAGCGATCACCAGCGAACGCATCACCGGAACGAAGCCGCACTGGCTCCCCGGCGCTCCGACCGCGACGCGCACTGCGAGCGCAGCGACGGCCGCGCGGGTGATGTCCGCATCGACGGCCAGCAGCGCCTCACCCACCCGGAGCGAGAGCAGCGGGCGGCGCGTCGCGACGTCCCAGACCGACTCCGCCCCGACGAGGCGCGATCCGTCGCGGGAGAAGAAGAGCCGCTGCGCCGCGCGCGCGGAGGGCCAGCCGCGGTCCGCATCGCCACCCCGCCAGGCCTCGATGGAGACGTAGTCGAAGCGCGGCAGCTCCGGTGCATCGACGCGCGCGACGAGGGGCGACGCGGCCTCGCGGGGCGGCGCGCCGAGGGAGGCGAGCTCGTCGCCGTCGAGGGCGCCGAGCGCCACTCCGCCGCGGGCGTCGAGGCCGGCCACGAAGCGTCCGGCGGGGTCGACCGCGACGCGCTGGATGGATGCGCCGGGCGGCAGCGACGGCCAGCGGAGGCGGCGCATCGGTGCGCCCGTGGCGGTGTCGACGATCAACAGGGACGAGGCGTTCCAGACGACGTGACGGTGGCCCGGGAGCGCGGGGCCGCGCTGCATGGGAGCGTCGTAGCGGCCGCGATCGTCACCCCACTGCGCGACGAGCGTGAGGCCCTCCGAGGGGATCACCTCGCGGGCCGCACCGAGCCCCTCGCCCACCTCGCCCGGCGGCGAAGGCGCGACCAGGTAGACGTGCGCGCCCCGATCGTCGTCGGCGATGCGCTGCGGAAAGACGCGCACGCACCCGACGGCGGCGACCAGCGAGAGCAGTGCTCCTGAGTCCTTCACCGCGCCAACGGTAGCGCACGCGCGTCCTGCGACGATGCCGCAGAGCGATGGAGCGCGGGCTTCGCGGAGGTGGTGGTGATAGAGCACCCGTCCCATGCGACACCTTCTCGGACCGACGTTGATGAGCCTGCTGGTCGCGTGTGGAGGGACGACCGTGAGGCTCGACGACGCGGGATCGCCCGCCGCGGACACAGGGATGACCCCTGCGGACGCGGGCCTGACGCCCGTCGATGCCAGCGGGCCGCGCCCGGACGCGGACGTCGCCGACGCGGGCCCGCCGGATCCGAGCGGGGAGCTTCCGCACCTGCGAGCGCTCATGGTCGGCACCTGGGTGGGCGTCGCCGAGGCGCCGCCGACGTGGACCCCTTCGCGATGGTCGCTGCAGATCTCCTTCTCGGCCGATGGTCGCTACGAAGCGGCGTGCACGGAGGGCGCCTGCGCGCCCTTCTACTACGACGCCCCGGGCCCCGACTCGAGGCACGTCTGGACGGTCGACAGCCTGACATCGGCGGGCGAAGGCGCGGGGACGATCGTGGTGGTTCCCCCACCGGGCACTGTCCGCCAGCAGGGCGAGCTCACGCGCGTCCGGTACGACGGGCAGCTCACCTTCGAGTTCTGGAACACCTGGTCGGGCACGCGCATCGGCCCGATCCGGTACACGCTGCGGCGGCTCTAGCGTCCGAGCGCGGCGTTCATGGCGAGCGCGTCTCCTACGGCCGCGCCCGAGGCGGTGTTGTCGAACACGCACCACACCACCGCGCCTCGCGACAGCTCGTGGACCTTCGCCGCCAGCGCCGCGACCCGGGCCTCGCCGTACTCCGAGTAGTACCGATGCGGCGATCCGTGGAGCCGCAGGTACACGAGCGAGCCAGCGCCCCCGGGGGTGGCCGCCGCCTCGGGTTGCGGCGGGTCGGCGATCACCCGGCCGACCTCGTTCGCCACGAGCAGTCGGCTCGCCGCCTCGCCGTACCAGCTCTCGTGCCTCGGCTCGCAGGCGACCGGCCCGGCGTGCAGGGAGCGCAGCGCTCGGAAGAACGCGGCGGCTCGTCGCCCCTCGTAGACCAGGCTCGGCGGGAGCTGGACCAACACCGGGCCGAGCGTTCGCCCGAGGGGTCGCACGTCGTCGAAGAAGGCTTCGAGCAGCGGACGGGAGTGCGGGAGGCGGGCCTCGTGGGTGATGCTCCGCGGGAGCTTCACGGCGAAGCGGAAGCCGGTGGGGACGCTCGCCCGCCATCGAGCGAAGGTCTCGGGCTTGTGTCGGCGGTAGAAGGTCGAGTTGATCTCCACGGCGCCGAGGCGCGCGGCGTAGCGCTCGAGCCCGGAGCCCTCGGCGGGGAACGACGGCGCGTGGGCGCGAGGGATCGCCCAGCCCGCGGTCGCGACGTAGATGCGAGCGGCCATCAGGCTCCTGCCTTCGGCCGCTCGTCGGGCGACGCAAGTCCGTCCGGCGGTCGAGGGCCGTGCCTTGGCGACGAGCGCCGGCCGGAGATAACCTCCCTCGCTGCATGGAGGAGAGGCATTCGCCGAGGCCACGGATGCGGCCGATGTTCGTGGTCCCGCTGCCGTTGGCGGGGGACGCGGTGGTCGATCAGATCCGGCGGAGGCTCCGCGACCCGAAGGCGCGGGTCGAGGGAGCGGTCCTCTCGGCGGGGGCCGAGCTCACCACGGCGACCTCTGAGCAGCACTTCTGGTCGCCCTGCCTCAGCGTGGAGGTCGCTCGCGGCGACGACGGAGCGTGGACCCTCTCCGGGCGCTTCGCCCCGGAGCCCAACGTGTGGATCCTCTTCCTCGGCATCTACGGCATCGTCGGGATGCTCGGCCTCGGCGCGCTGATGTACGGCCTCGGGCAATGGATGGTGGGCGAGTCCCCGTGGGCGCTGCTGGGCGCTCCCGCCGCCCTCGCGCTGATGGCCTTCACCTACGGCGCGGCCTTCATCGGACAGGGCCTCGGGGCCGAGGAGATGTACCGGCTGCGGTCCTTCGTCGACGACTGCATCGAGTCCGCGCAGCAGCCCCCTGAAGTGAGCGACGCGCAGGGGTGAGCGCTCCCGACCCGTGGAGCCTCTCCGGCCTCGCCCTGCGCGTCGCGCTGCTCGCCCTGGCGCGCGCCCTCGGCGTACCCGGCGCGGCGGGGCTGCGCGTGGTGCCCGGCGCGTGGGCCCGCGTCGGCGCTTCGTGCGTCGTCACCGGGGGCGCCGCGATCTACGTCCACCGATGGACCGACGCGGGCCCCCTCGTCTTCGCGGAGACGGCCGACGGCGTGCTCGCGCTCTGGACCTCGAAGCAGCGCTCGGCCGACGCCGGACCGATGCCCTGACGCTACGGCATGGCGTCGAGCAGCGGCGCGGCGAGGGCGGCCTGCGACCACACGCCCTCGCTGTCGGCGCGTGCGCACTGCTCGTCGCCGCGCGACACGACCCCCACGACCTGACCCGTGGCTCGGTCGAGCGCGGGCCCGCCGCTGTCGCCCGAGCAGGAGCCCGCCCCGGTGACGAACTCCGACGGCGTGGCGGCCAGCACCCCGACCCGCTCGCGGAAGTAGCGCACCCCGACGGCGGCGCGAGCGGCGTCGCCGCGGCGGCCGAAGCCCGCGATGGAGACCTCCTCCCCTGCGGTCACCCGGCCCCGGCGCGCGACGCCGAGCGGGGTGATCCCGCGCACCGGGCGGTCGAGGACGAGCACGGCGACGTCGGCAGCGCAGAGCCGGGCGGTCGGGAGCGTGAGCAGGCGCTCGCCGCGCGCGACGGGAGCGCCGGTGCGCGCGTCGTCGCCCGCGATGACGGTGATAGTGCGTGGGTCTCGGTCGCGGAGCACCTGGCGGCCGGGGCGGTCGCAGCGCACGGCGTCGTCGGTGAAGCTCACGCAGTGGCGCGCGGTGAGCACGGCGCGGGGGGAGACGAGCGTCCCAGAGCAGAGCGCGCTGTCGCCGAGACGCAGCGCGACGACCGCCGGGTGACGACCATGGTCGGCCGTCCCGTGCACGATCTCGGCGACGGACGGATCGTCCGCCGGATCGTCCGGCGACGACCCGCAGCCCAGAAAGCACGACGCGACGAACGCCCAGCGAAGGATGGATTGGATCGACATGAGACCTCCTGGGCGGAGGCGCTGAGCACGCGACGAACCAGGCGGGATGTGCTTGAAAACAAGCGTCCGGGAGCGCAGCGGTGGGTGGCGGTGGGTGGCGGCGGGTGGCGGCGGGTGGTTCTTCCGCTTCGTCGACCGCGACGGGGCGTGCGATGAAGGCTTTGTCTCCCCAGGAGAGAGCGCATGCACGAGGGCTACCGCTACCGCGCCGAGGACGGGCGCTTCTGCATCGACATCCGGCTGCGCAGCGCGCGGCAGCTCTTCGACGGCCGCGACCCGGCTCCCTTCCGCGAGCGCGACCTCGAGGACCGCGCGGTGGAGTACCTCGTCGGCGCCGTGGAGGAGCTTCCGCGAGACGCCCCCGTGAAGCTCGTCTTCTGGATCTCCGACGAGCCCGCGCCCTCGCTCTCGGACGCGACGATCATCGAGGCGGTGCGAGCGCACTTCCAGTACGAGGTCGACCGGCTCGACCGGCGGATCCGTCAGCACATGCGACAGGGGCAGCGGTTCCTGCTGTTCGGGCTCGCGGTGCTGGTGGTCTTCCTCACGCTCGCGCAGCTCACGACGGGCATGCCCGCGGGCCACCTGCGGCAGATCGTGCGCGAGGGCCTCGTGATCACCGGCTGGGTGGCCATGTGGCGCCCCATCGAGGTGCTGCTCTACGACTGGTGGCCGCTGGTGCAGGAGCGACGCGTCCACCGGCGCCTGCATGAAGCGCCGATCGAGGTGCGCCACGAGGCCGACGCCCCGCCCCCGCCCACGGCGTGAGGTCCCCCCCTCTCACTCGTCGCGCTCTTCCTTCTGGCCGGGCCTTCGCCTCCACGGGACGTCCTGCGCGGTCGGCGCCGTCATCGGCACCACCGCGGGCACCGGCATCGCCACCGGGACCTGCACCGGCGTCGCGGCCGCCCCGTCCGGGCGTCGCTCTCGCGCGTGCGGCTCGGCGTCGAACACGCCCTGCCACGCCGCGAGCGTCAGCAGCCCGCCGAGGATGACCAGCGCGGGCACCGCGGCCATCCACCAGCGAGGCTTCGCGACGTCGCCATCCACCGACGGCCTCGATGCGTACTGGTAGGGGACCCCCGGCTGGCCCGTGACGGTCCTCGCCGGAATCGGGGAGAGGGGCGCCTGCGGGACGTCCTGCGTGGCGAGCGGCCCGAGCGGCGGCGACGGGGCCTGCGGGAGCGGGCGCGTGCGAGAGACGGAGCTGTCCGCGAGGGCGGGCTGCGTCTCCGCGGTGAGCGCCCGAGGGGCGAGCGACGGTCGCTGGAGCAGCGGACCGAAGCTGAGCGCCAGCGCCTGGGCGAGCTCGGCGCCGTCGCGGTAGCGCGATCCCGGGTCCCTCGCGATGCAGCGCATGAACCACGGATCGAGCGCCCCCGGCACGTCGTCCGCGACGCCGAGCTCCCTCGCCCGCTCCGAGGCGGGCGGCAGACGCTCTCGCTCCAGCTCCGCGAGCAGCATCGCCATGTCGAGCTCGCGGCCGGCGGCGCCTCGCCAGTAGAAGCGCCCCGTGAGCAGGCGGAAGGCGATGAGCCCGACGGCCCACACGTCCGTCGCCGGGGTGAGCTCGGCGGTGGTGTTCTGCTCCGGGGCCATCCAGAGCGGCGTGCCGATGGCGGTGGTGACGTTCTGCGCGGCGCGCGAGGGGTCGAGCAGCTTGGCGATGCCGAAGTCGAGCACCTTCAGCGTGAACCCGAAGGGCGCGTCGGCCTTCGGCACCAGGAAGAGGTTCTCGGGCTTCAGGTCGCGGTGCACGATGTTGCGCGCGTGCGCCGCCGCGAGCGCGCTGCAGAGCTGGCGAAGCACCTCGTGCACCTCCGCGAGCGAGAGCCCCCGGCCCCGCCCCACGCGAGTGAGCCGCGAGGCGACGGTCTCGCCCTCCAGCAGCTCCATCGCGAGGTAGGGAATGGCCCGCTCGTCGTCGACGCCCGCGTCGAAGACCTCCACCACGTGATCGCTCTCGATCATCGCCCCGAGGCGCGCCTCCTGGGCGAAGCGCTCGCGGCTGCGGGCGTCGGCCACGTAGCGCGGGTGCATCACCTTGAGCGCGATGCGCCGGCCGGTGCCCTCGTGCCGCGCGACGTAGATGGCGCCCATCCCGCCCTGCGAGAGCTTGCGCTCGACGCGGTACCGGTCCGCGATGAGGCTGCCCGGTTCGAGCTGGTAGGCGCTGACGCTCACAGCGCGAGCTCGAGCGACACCGGGCAGTGGTCGCTCCCGCGCTGGTCGGGGTGGATCTGCGCGTCCTTCACCTTCCCCACCAGCCCTTCGCTCACGAGGAAGATGTCGATCCTCCAGCCGACGTTCTTGGCGCGGGCGGCGCCGCGCTGCGACCACCAGGTGTAGAGCCCCTTCTCGCCCGGGTGCCGCTCGCGAAACACGTCCCGCAGCCCCGCCGCGAGGTATCCGCGGAAGTCCTCGCGCTCCTCGTCGGTGAAGCCCGCGGTCATGCGGTTGCTCTTCGGGTTCGCGAGGTCGATCTCCTCCGGGGCCACGTTGAGGTCGCCCACCACCACGACGTTCTCGCCGCGGGTCACGCGGTCCTTGCAGAGCTTCGCGAGGTCCTGCGCGAAGGCCCGCTTGTAGGGCAGGCGCACCAGGCCCGCGGAGGCGTTGGGGAAGTAGCCCGCGATGAAGGTGAGGCCCGCGGCCTCGCTCACGATCATCCGGCCCTCGACGTCATAGGCCTCGATGCCGATGCCCTTCGCGTGCTTGAACCCGAGGCCCTTGCGGCTGAGCGTGGCGGAGCCCGAGTAGCCCTTCTTCGAGCGCGCCGGAAACCAGCAGACCTCGTGCTTGCGGGTGAGCTCGTCGCGCGTGACGAGGTCCAGCTCCTCCCACTCCACCCGCACCTCCTGGAGCGACAACAGGTCCGGGTCCGCCGCCTCGAACCAGTCGAGGAAGCCCGTCTTCAGCGACGAGCGGAAGCCGTTGACGTTCCAGCTCACGATCTTCATGGCCGCGGACGATAGCGGTACCCTCGCGCCCCGTGAAGATCATCAGCATCGGCGCCGGGCCCGCCGCCCTCTACTTCAGCATCCTGGTCCGCCAGCGCTTTCCCTCCTG
Organism: uncultured Myxococcaceae bacterium; assembly: GCA_966211675.1. Classification (GTDB taxonomy): domain Bacteria; phylum Myxococcota_A; class Polyangia; order Polyangiales; genus SCUS01. Next base: position 52,171 of record CBIHPK010000020.1, on the reverse strand, counting down.
GGAGGTCACGCTGCTGGAGCGCAACGCCCTCGGCGACACCTTCGGCTGGGGCGTCGTCTTCTCCGACGAGACGCTCTCGCACCTGCTGGAGGCCGACCCCCCGACGCACTCGATGATCACCGACAGCTTCGCCCACTGGGACGCCATCGACGTGCACGCCCGCGGCGAGACCTTCCGCTCCGCGGGCCACGGCTTCTCGGGCATCGCTCGGCGCCGGCTGCTGGAGATCCTGGAGGCGCGCGCCCTGGAGCTGGGCGTGACCATCGAGCACGGCGTCGACCTCACCGACCCGGAGCGCGTGCGAGCGCTCTCCGCCGGGTGCGACCTGCTGCTGGGCGCCGACGGGCTGCGCTCCATCGTGCGCACCACCTGGCGCGACGACTTCCGCCCGAGCTTCGACGTGAGGAAATGCCGCTACCTCTGGCTCGGCACGCCGAAGCTCTTCGACGCCTTCACCTTCGCCTTCGCCGAGTGCGAACACGGGATGTTCCAGGCGCACGCGTACCGCTTCGACGAGCGCATGAGCACCTTCATCGCCGAGTGCGACGAGGAGACCTTCGCCCGCAGCGGCCTCGCCGACGCGCCCATCGCCCACACCGTCGAGTACCTCGAAGGGCTCTTCGCCCCGTGGCTCGACGGTCAGCCGCTGCTGGTCAACCGCTCGCAGTGGATCCAGTTCGTCACCGTGCGCAACGAGCGCTGGCACCGCGGCAACGTGGTGCTCCTCGGCGACGCGGCGCACACGGCGCACTTCTCCATCGGCTCGGGCACCAAGCTCGCGCTGGAGGACTCTATCGCGCTCGCCGACAGCTTTACCCTGGGAGGTACGCTCGACGAGGCGCTGGAGCGCTACGAGCGCGACCGCCGCCCGGTGGTCGAGCGCACCCAGAAGGCCGCGCAGGACTCGCTGGTGTGGTTCGAGCAGGCGCGCCGCTACCGGCCGCTGCCGCCGTGGCAGTTCGCCTTCAGCCTGCTCACCCGCTCCAAGCGCATCACCTTCGAGAACCTCGGCCGCCGGGACCCGGCCTTCGCCGACGACGTGGCCCGCCGCTTCGCCGCCTCCGCGGGCGTCACCGTCTCCCCGGCGGACCCGGTGCCGCCGCCGATGTTCACGCCCTTCACGCTGCGAGAGATGACCCTCGCCAACCGCGTGGTCGTCTCGCCGATGTGCATGTACTCCGCGACGCACGGCCTCCCCGGCGACTTTCACCTGGTGCACTACGGCGCGCTCGCGCAGGGCGGCGCCGGCCTGGTGATGACCGAGATGACCGACGTCGCCGCGGAGGCGCGCATCAGCCCCGGCTGCGCGGGGATCTACACCGACGAGCACACCGCGGCGTGGCGGCGCATCGTCGACTTCGCGCACTCGCAGAGCGGCGCTCGCATGGGCATCCAGCTGGGCCACGCCGGTCGCAAGGGCGCCACGAGGCTGATGTGGGAGGGCATCGACGAGCCGCTCGCCGAGGGCGCGTGGGAGATCATCGCCCCGAGCGCCCTGCCCTACTTCCCCCACTCGCAGACGCCCCGCCCGATGGACCGCGACGACATGGACCGGGTCGTCGCGCAGTACGCCGCCGCCACGCGACGCGCGGTGGCCGCGGGCTTCGACCTCGTCGAGATCCACATGGCGCACGGGTACCTGCTGGCGAGCTTCCTCTCTCCGCTCACCAACCTGCGCAGCGACGGCTACGGCGGGTCCATCGAGGCGCGCGCTCGCTTCCCCTTGGAGGTCTTCGACGCGGTGCGGGCGCTCTGGCCCGAGGGGCGGCCCATGAGCGTGCGCGTCTCGGCGACGGACTGGCACCCGCACGGCATCACCGACGACGACCTGCGCGCCCTCGCGGCGATGCTCAAGGATCACGGCTGCGACATCATCGACGTGTCGAGCGGGCAGACGGTGCCCGAGTCGAAGCCCGTGTTCGGGAGGATGTTCCAGACGCCGTGGAGCGACCTGGTGCGCAACGAGGTGGGCATCGCCACGATGGCGGTGGGCAACATCCAGAGCGCCGACCAGGTGAACAGCATCCTCGCGTCGGGCCGCGCCGACCTCTGCGTGCTCGCGCGACCGCACCTCGCCGACCCCTTCTGGACGCTGCGCGCCGCCGCTGTGCAGGGCTGGGACGACCAGCGCTGGCCGGTGCAGTACGCTCCCGGACGGAGCGCGCTCGGTCGCGGGTGAGAGATCCCGCGGCAAGATTTCCCACAGGGCCGGTATTGCCTCGGAAACCCCTGTGTTAGTCTCCGCCGCGGACCGTCAACAGGAGGGACCTGCCAATGCCTGCGAATCAGAAGACCTGGGAAAAGATCACGCGTGCGGAGCTCGATGTTCTGAAGTCCAACCTTCGGAGCAAGGGGCTCGTTCCCCCGACGAGCGACAAGTCCACCATTCGCGGTCGCGGCGTGGTCGCCGACTGCGAGTACAACGAGCAGGAGCAGACCCTGGCGGTCACCATCAAGGAGACCCCGCCCTTCGTCAGCTACGGCTACGTGTTCGGCCTCCTCGACGAAGAGATCAAGAAGGTCGATCGCTGATCGACCGTCCCTGACCTCTCCCCCGCGCTCCCCGAATCCCCCCCCGACAGCACCGAGTCAGTTGAAGATCCGCCCCCGCTCGAAGGGGTTGAAGCGGAACTCCATCAGCCCGTTCTGCGCCGCGTCTACGACGTAGATCCGGTCGAGGCCGCGCAGGTGCCGGATGGCCACGGGCAGCGGGCCCGTGTCCATCCGGAAGGCCTCGTAGGCGTTGATGAGGGAGAAGGAGATCTGCGTGTCGCGGTCGACCGGAGCGGCCACGACCAGGGCCTTGCGCTGGAGCAGCGCCGGGAAGATCTGCGTGCAGAGGTACGGGTTGGCGAACACCGGCGCGTTGTCGCGCTGGGCGACCCCGGCGGTGACGGTGCCGGTGCAGGCGCGGCCCGCGGGGCAGACCTGCTGGAGCAGCGCCGGGACCTGCGTCGCGGCGACGCCCCGGTCGAGCAGGCAGCGCTCGGCGAAGCCCACCACCTCGGCCTGCTTCACCGGGTCGATCTCGCACTCCCGCCCGGCCCCGACGCGCACCGAGTGAAGGAAGCCCGAGCGGCTGCCCAGCACCAGCCACTGCTGCCCCGCTCGCACCTGGAACTGGATCGCCTGGGGGTAGCACCGCAGCACCGTCGCTACGTCGCCGACCTCCGGCGCCACGCGGAGGCTGAGGTGATCCTCGAAGGCGTGGTCGATGACCAGGTCGCGGTTGAGCGGCGCGGAGCCCGAGCCGAAGGTCTGCGCGCAGAGCTCGCGGTCGGCGACGAGCGGCGTCGGGTCGCTCACGATGCTGAGCAGGTCGCGAGCGCGGCCGTCGATGGCGATCGCGCCGCGGGTGCAGAAGAGCCCGCCGGGGGCCTCGAGCACGAGCCCGCCGGACGCATCGGCGACGAGCGCCCCGCCGGTCTGATCGAGCCCCTGCAGCACGCCCTCGTAGGCAAACGACCACTGCTCGTTGCGCGAGGTGAAGGGATCAGGCGGCCCGTATACCGGGCCCGCGCTGTTGGAGCCGATCTGCCGGCGCGGCAGCACGACGCCGAAGCTGTTGGTGTCCGTGCACGCGGGGGTCATCTCGCGCGAGCGGGCGGCGCCGCAGGCGAGCACCGGCGCGGCGGCCCCTTCGAGGGTCTGGCCGCGAGCGCTGCCGCGCAGCAGGGCCGTGGTCTGCGGAGCGCCGGCGAGCGCGGGCGCCAGGCTGAGCTGCGTCTGGGCGTGCGGCGCGTGTCGGACGAAGCGGTACGTGCCGCTGGGCGTGCTGCCGGCGCCGGCCTGGCACTGCGCCTCCCAGGTGTCGACGTTGTAGTCGTCGACGTCGATCACCGTGAGCTGACCGTTGCGGAGCACCGCGCCGACGAAGACGCCGCTGAAGGCTCCCGCCGCGGTCGGGGTGTAGCCCGCGCTGCAGGTGGTCGGGTCCGACGGGGAGGACACGGGGATGTCGCGCGCCATCGGGTCGTAGGCGCTGGTGTTGATGGCGACGAGCGCCGTCGCGGGGACCAGCAGCGGCACGCGGTCGCTGGCGACGCTGGGCTCGACGCGGCTGCCCCGGACGTTGGGCTGCGGGAGGACGTTGGGACGGACGCGCGCGCCGCGGGTGAGGTCCCACACGATGACGTCGCCCGCGTCGGCGGTGGTGAGATAGAGGTAGCGCGTGCGGGCGCAGTGGTCCGGGTCGACGGCGGCGTCGCAGTGGTAGCGGCGCGCGCGGGCCAGGCCTGTGACGGCGGCGACGCGGGTGCGCTCGCCCACCGCGAGGGGGGCGATCTCGGCGAGCGTCGCGACGTCGATGACGTGCACGCGGTCGATGGCGTCGTCGGTCACGTAGACGCGGGCGCCCTCCTCGTCGACCGCGAGCGCGACCGGGTGCGGGCTCGCCTGCGCCCCGGCGTCATCGGTCACTCCGGCGTCCCCGGCGACCGCTCCGCCTCGGAGCGTGAGGATGCGCGGAGCGCCCGGCGCGGCGGGGTCGGTGACGTCGACGATGGAGACCGCGCGGGACTCCGGGAGCGTCGCCACGAGAAGGTGCCGGTCGCCCGAGCGCACGAGGACGAGGTCGTGAGCGAGGCCCCCGATGGGGATCTCGACGCGGCGGGCGGCGAAGTCGGCTCGGCGGGGGTCGGAGCGCAGCGTCGAGGCGTCGATGCGCAGCACGCGCTCGCTGCGGCCGCTGGCGACGTAGACGTAGCCGCTGCCCTCGGCGATGTCCGAGGTGATCGCCACCGGGAACTCCCCCACCGGCAGGAAGCTGTACCCCGGGATGGCGGGGCTGTTGTCGACGAGCGCGACGCCGGAGGTGGAGGCGAGGTCGACCACCGCGAGCTCGCCGCGATCGAACTGCGGCACCACCGCGTGGAGGTGGAAGTTGGCGTTGGCGCCGGGGCCGTTGTCCGTGTCCGAGAGCGAGCAGCGGGTGGTCGGGTGCGGCGTCACGGTGGAGCCGACGACCTCCAGGCAGATGAGCTCGACGTCCGTCGCGCGGATGATGTTGTTGGTGTTGCTGATGGCGGGCGTGGTGCTGCAGGCCGCGGCGAGCGTGGCGCCCACGAGCGCGGCGGAGCGGAGGGAGAGGGGTCGCAACGGGCGTTACTCCTGCGGGAGCTGCGGGGCGAGGGTGAGCACGCGACGCAGGTAGGTACCAGGGACCGCGGGGTCCGCGGGCGGGCGGAGGTCGATGACCTCGAGGGCGCCGTCGAGGAAGTCGACCACGTAGAGGAAGGGCTGTGTCGGCGACGGGTCGAGCAGCGCCTGGTGGGGGCCGCGGCGGGTGACCACCTGGCCGATGACGCGCCGCTCGTCGGGGTCGATGACCGTGACCCGGCGAGCGTCGAAGGAGACCACGAGCACCTGCGTGTGGCCGTCGACGGAGCGCACCACGAGGCGCGACGGGCCCTGCGGCACCGGCAGGACGTCGGAGACGACCGCCGCGGTGGGGTTGGCCGGGTCGAGCGTGACCGTGAGCAGCGCCTCGGGGGCGCGCGAGACCACGAAGGCGCGGTGCCGGGAGGTGTCCGGGTCGAGCGCGATGGCGCGGTTGTTGTTGCCGCCGGAGAGGCCCCGCACGCCGATGATGGCGCTGCGGTAGAGGAAGGGGCTGGCGTCGCGCAGCGTGGCGTTGCCGGGGTAGGCCTGGAAGAAGGAGAACGACGCCTCGGCGCGGCTGATGGCCACCCAGGTCGAGCGCTCCGCGCGGCCGGTCGCCGGGGGGAGCAGCGCCGCGCTGCTGAGGCCGGGCGAGTGGTTGCCGAGGGCGCTGCGCACCACCGGCGGGCCGCCGCCGCCGTCGACCGCGCCGTCGCGGATGAGCGAGGCGCGAGCGAGGCCGACGTCGCTGCTCTGGTGGGTGACGAACACCCAACCGCGGGTCGTGTCGAGGGAGATGGAGGAAGGGTCCGGCGGGAGGCGCGCCGCGGTGGGGCTCTGCGCGGAGTCGGTGCCGACGCGGTGGCTGTCGGCGCAGCGCGCGAGGGCCCCGTCGGCGCCGCAGTCGAGGCCGCCGTTGTCGTCGAGGTCGAACCAGGTGACGGACCCGTCGCCGCGCACGGCGATGTAGAGCCGGGTGCGGTCGGGGTAGCGGGCGACGGCGCTGTCGACGGCGTAGGGGCTGATGCGGCGCACCTGGTCGGCGCGGACGAAGCCTCGCGACTCGCACACGAAGCCGCCGGGCTGGTCGCGGTCGGTGACGCAGCGGATGTCCGGCGCGCTGGGGAGCGCGGCGCAGTGGGTGCGGGCCGGGTCGGCGACGCGGGCGCGCAGGCACGCGAGGTCGACCGGGACCACGGTGCCGCCGTTGTAGCGGAGGTCGAAGTCCGAGCTGGTGACGTAGAGCCAGTTGCCCGACGGGGCGGCGGCGAGGGTCACCGGGTAGAAGAACGAGTCCGCCGGAGGGTCGACGCCCTCGTTGGCTGGACAACCGACGCTCGCGACGCCCAGCGCGAGACCAGCGGCACGGAGCGCCCGCGAAGGAGGAGACCAGTGAGGGCGGGCGGTCATCGGGCTGCGCAAGCTAGTGGAGCAAACCCGCGAATTCAAGCGACGCCGTGCGAGGCGACGAGTCAGTTGTTCCAGGGGTCGCGCAGGCCGTCGGCGTGGGGCGTCGGCGGGGTGACCGTCGGCGTCGTCGGAACCAGCGGGCGAGGATGCACGCCGGGCTCCGCGGCGTCGGGCCGGTGGTGACGCCTGCGCTGCGACTCGCTCAAGGGCACCAGCACCTCCGAGGGGTCCCCCTCGTGGAGCTCGACCATCACCGGCTCGTAGCCGTCGACCTCGATGCGATACGCCTGCGGCGCCCCATGCGGGCGGGGCAGCACCAGCGCCTGGGGGTTGATCTCGCCGACGATCTCGGAGCCCGTGCGACCGCGCAGCACCCGACCCCGCTCGGCGACGTTGGTGCGTAGCGTGATCAACCCCGCCGCGGGCGGAGGAGGCGCGGCGAGCGCCGGGAGGATGCGAGGGCGCGCGGGCTCCACCGGAGGCGGCCTCGGCGCGACGGGCTGCGGCCTCGGGTCGACCGAGGGGGGCGCGTCGTCCGGCGTCGTCGAGGCGCGGCCCACGAGCGCGTACCCGCCGACTCCCAGCATGACGCCCGCGCTGACGACGGCGCCCGCGAGCACCCAGCCCCAGCGACGGCTGGAGGCGGAGGAGCGAGGGGCGGGCGCGACGCTGACCCCGGGCGCGGTGTCGACGGGGACGGGGCGCACCGAGGGAGGCCCCATCGTCGGCGCCGACGAGCGCTCGATCGAGCTCTCCAGGATGGGCGACGGGCGCACCCAGGTGTCGCCCTCCAGCGCCGGCGGGATCGTCTCGGGCCCAGGCTTGAATCCCCGGAAGTCCATGCGGCCCGCGGCGCCGGCGGCGTGCAGCCCGGGGAGCATGTCCCGATGAAACTGCGCCGTCGCCTGGTCCGAGTCGTCGAGCGCCCGCGAGCTCTCTCCGGCGCGCACGCGCTCGAGCTCCTCGCGCACCTCGTCGAGCGAGTCGTAGCGGGCCTCCTTGGTCTTCGCCAGGCACTTGAGGATGACCGCCTCGAAGGCCGGCGACATGCGCTCGCACTCCGGGTACACGCGGGGGTGCACGGGCGTGTGATAGAGGTGCGCCGTCAGGATGCCCATGAGGTTGTCGGCGTCGAAGGGCACCTTCCCCGTGGCCATCTCGTACATGAGCACGCCGAGGCCGTAGATGTCCGTCTTGTGATCGATGTTGCGATCACCGGACGCCTGCTCCGGGGACATGTAGTGCGGCGTCCCGAAGACCGAGCCCGTGCGGGTGCGCGCGGCCTTGGAGTTCTGGACCTTGGCGATCCCGAAATCGAGGATCTTTACGAAGTACGGCTCATCGGGCTTGCGCACGATGTGGAAGTTGTCGGGCTTGATGTCGCGGTGGACGATGCCGATCGCGTGCGCCGCCCCGAGGCCCTCGCAGATCTGCGTCGCGAGGTGGATGGTGAACTCCTCGGACATCGGCTGCCGGCGGTCGCTGCCCGAGGGCTTGGGCATGCGCGCGAGCACGTCACCGAGCGAGCGCCCCTCCAGGTACTCCATCACGAAGAAGCGCGAGTTGTCGGGCAGCGAACCCCAGTCGTAGATCTCGACGATGTGCGGGTTGTTGATCGACGCCGCGGCGCGCGCCTCCTGCTCGAAGCGCACGACGAGGTCCTCCTCCGCGCTGTACTCCGCGCGGAGCACCTTCACCGCGTAGCGGCCGCCGCTCTCGGTGTCGCGCGCGCTGTAGACGACGCCCATGCCGCCATCGCCCAGCACGCCGTCGACCGCGTAGCGACCGAGGATGGTCGTGCCCACGAGGCGATCGCGCTCGGAGGCGACCACCAGGAGATCGAGCACGGCTCCATCGACGTCGCAGATGCGCGCGTTGGTTTCGAGGAACCGCTTACCGCATTTGGGACACTGTCGCATCGCCCTTGAGCCGACCGGTGGGTGAACTGAACCCCGAACACCGACGGCCTGTCGGCCACAGGTAGCGCTTTCGCCGTCCCGAAACAAGCTCGCAACGCGACCCGGATCAGCTTCAGCGGGGCGCCACGCGCCGGAGCGCCGCCGTCGCCCGCTCTCGCAGCGACGGGTCGGAGGTCCCCGCGATCACCGCCCGCAGCGCGGTCGCGGCCGCCGGCACGTCCCCCTGCTCGGCGAGCATCAGCGCGAGGACGTAGCGCGCGGAGAGATCGCCCGGGGCCTGTCGCGAGGCGAGGGTCGCCTCCTGCACCGCGCGAGGCCGGTCGCCGGCCGCCCAGAGCGCCTGGGCGAGCTCGATGCGCAACGCGGCGGTCGGGGTACGCTGCACCGCGCGCTGCAGCGCGTCGACCGCGAGCCGGGCCTCGCCCAGCCGCCGCAGCGCAGGACCCGCGAGGCCAAGCACCGCGGCGTCCGAGGGCGCCCGACGGATCGCTTCGCGCAGCACCCCGATCGCCTCGGTGCGCTCGGCGGGCGAAGGCCCCCTCGCGGGGTCGGAGAGCAGCAGGCCCAGGCTCAGCGGCGCGCGGGCGTCCGAGTGCAGCCGCGCCGACGCCGCCCGGAAGGCCACGATCGCCCCGGGGATGTCCCCGACGTCCTCCAAGCAGAGCCCCAGGTCGAGCTGCGCCTCGCCCAGCATCGGCGCGCGCTGCAGGGCGCGGCGCAGCCACGGCACCGCGTCCTGCGGGCGTCCGAGCTCGCGGAGCGCCACCGCGCGCTGCACCATGGCCTCGACCATGGCCGGATCGAGCCCCAGCGCCTCGCCGTAGCGCGCCTCGGCGACCGGCCACTGCGAGCGCGCCCGCGCCACCTCGCCCAGGTAGAACACCGGCCGGGCGTCGCGCGGATCGAGCCCTCGCGCGGTCACGAAGTGCGCCTCCGCGCCGGCCAGGTCGCCCGCCCGGAGCAGCACCTCGCCCGCCGTGTACTCGCGCTCCGCGGGCGTCGGCTCGGCGTTCGCGCCGCGCATGGGAAACGGCAGCCGGGGCCGCTGCGCCATGGCCTCCGTCGCGCCGAGCATCACCGCCAGCGCCGCCGCCCACCTGCCGCCCACCGTCGTCTTCATGTCGCCTCCACCGCCTGCAGCAGCGCCGCTCTCACCTCGTCGTAGCGCGCGAGCGGCAGCTTCGCCCCGCCGGCGGTCGTCACATAGAAGACGTCCGCCGCGCGCCGGCCCTCGGTGTTCACCTTGGCCACCCTGATCTCCAGCCCGAGGCGGTGGTGAGCCCTCGCCACCGTGTGCAGGAAGCCCGGCCGGTCGCGGCCGAACACCTCGATGACCGTGGCATCGTCGCTTACGTCGTCGTGTAAGGACACGCGCGCCTCGACGGAGGGCTCAGGGCGCGTGAGGCCGCCGCGACCGCGCATCACGGAGACCACCGACTCGGCGTCCAGGCGGCCGCCGACCACCGCGTGGAGCTGCTCGCCCAGCCTCGCCTCGAGCCCCACGAGCTCGCGCGAGGTCGGGTCCGGGTGGCGCACCACGAAGACGTCGAACACGTCGGCGCCCACCGAGTGGATCTCCGCTCGCTGGATGTCGAGCCGGTGCGCGAAGAGCAGCGCGGTGAGGTCCGAGAGCAGCCCCGGGCGGTCGGGCGCGTGCACGAGCACCTCGTAGAGCCCGGCGCCCGCCGCGTTGTCCATGGGCAGCAGGCGCAGCCGCGCCTCGCCGGGAGCGACGTCGCGGAGGGCGAGCGCGTGCCGGAGCACCTCCCCCGGCGCCGAGGCCTGCAGGTAGCGCGTCGGCATCGCCCGCACCCACCGCTCGACCACCGGCGCGGAGTCCCCCGCGAGCTCGAGCACCCGCGCGACGAGGCCCTCGCGGTGCGGTCCCCGGCTCCTCCCCTCGCCCTGGAGCGCCTCGTCGGCGCGCGCGTAGAGCTCGTCGAGGAGCCGCGCCTTCCACGCGGTCATCGCCGTCGGCGAGGTCGTCGAGAGGTCCGCCACGGTCAGGAGGAAGAGCGCCTGCAGCCGCCACTCGTCGCCCACGAGGGCCGTCACCTGGGCGAGCGTCGAAGGGTCCGCGAGGTCGCGCCGCGTGGCGAGGTGATAGAGGGTCAGGTGCTCCAGCACGAGCCAGGCGACCGTCGCCGCGTCCTCGCGGTCGAGCCCGAGGCGGGCGGCGATCGCCGGGGCCATCTCCGCGCCCACCTTGCTGTGCGCGCGGCCGTGGCTCTTGCCGATGTCGTGCAGCAGCGTCGCGAGCAGCAGCACCTCGCGGCGGTCGATGCTGGCCATCAGCCGGGAGGCGAGCGCGTAGTCCGGGCCGAGCTCGCCGCGGCTGAGGGCGTGCAGCCGATCGACGGCGGCCACCGAGTGAACGTCCACCGTGTACACATGGTAGACGTCGTGCTGGACGCGCGCGGTCACCGCGGCGAACTCGGGGATGAGGGCGAGCACGAGCCCGAGGTCGTGCAGGTCCGCGAGGACGCTGCGAGCGTTGTCCGGCGTGCCGGAGACCGAGGCCCCGTCGGCGCGCGAGGCGGTTCGACGCGAGCGGTCCAGCAGGCGGAGGAAGCAGGGACCGGCCTCGCGAGACTCGCGGAGCCGGGCGCACCAGGCGGGCTCGGCGGTAGCGCTCGCGATGCTGGCGCGCGACGAGGCGGCGACCGGCAGGTCGTGCAGCAGCGCGGTCTCCACGAGACGAAGCGCGAGGCACGGGTCGCGCTGCAGACCGTCGGCGGAGGCGAGGCACGCGGCGCCGTCGAAGCGCGTGACGCCCTCGGCGAGGGGCTGAGCGCGCCGCGGGTGCTCCGACGAGCGCAAGGGTCGGCACCGCGCGAGGACGTGCGGGAGCATCGAGGCCACGCCCCGGGCGTGCCGATAGAACTCCGACATCAGCCGCTCGGCGGAGGAGGCCACGGCACGAGGGAGGTCGAGGGCGGCCTCGGCGTCGTCGAAGAAGCCCAGCGCCTGCGCGCACTCCTCCTGCGCGTCGAAGGTCACCCGGTCGCTCTTGCGGCCCGCGCGGGCGTGCAGCGCAGCCCGCAGCCGGAGGTGGAACTCCCTCGCCGCCTCCAGCGCGTCGTGCTCCGCCTGCGAGAGGGCGCCGAAGCCGAGCGCCCCGCCGAAGTCGTCCGCCCGCACCCTCGCCCGCAGCGCCCATCGGATGATGTCCAGGTCGCGCAGTCCGCCTCGGCCCAGCTTCACGTCGGGCTCGAGCAGGTAGACCGTCGCGCCGAAGCGCTCGTGCCGCTCGCGCAGCTCGTCCGCCAGCGCGTCGATGAAGGTCGCGAGCTCGCGCTCTCCGCGCAGCGCCGCGGAGCGCTCCCGCAGCGCCTCGGCGAGCGCCCGGTCGCCCGCGAGGAAGCGCAGATCGAGCAGCATCGTGCGCGTGCGGAGGTCGGACTTCGCCTCGGCGATGAGCCCGTCGAGGTCGTGCACCGAGTGGCCGACGGTGATCTTCGCGTCCCAGAGCGGGTAGAGCATCGCCTCGGCGAGCTCGCGCACGGCCGGCGACTCCGGGCGCTCGGCGAGCAGGACCAGGTCGAGGTCGCTCCCGGGCGAGAGCTGCCGTCGACCGTAGCCGCCGACCGCCATCAGCGCCACGCGGCCTCGCCCGCGCGCCTTCGACCACCGCGAGAGGCACCCCGAGACGTGCACCTCCACCAGCGCGTCGTAGGCGTCCGAGACGGCCCGGGCGTGGTCCGTCCCGCCGCGGCCGGCCAGCGCGTCGGCGCGGAGCCCGGCCATGCGCTCGCGAAACAGCCCCAGGGCCTCGGCGGGCAAAGGGGGGTGGGAAGCGTGGGCGCTCACTGCCGCCGCAGCATGGACGGCCGCGGCGGCCGGAACAACCCTCAGACCCCGCCGGGCACGTGTTCGTCGATGGCGCGCGCGATCGACCCGGCGAGCACGTCGCGATACCCGTCGGACCTCAGGCGCTGCTCCTCGGTGAGGTTCGAGATGAACGAGAGTTCCACCAGCACCGCGGGCATTCGCGTGGTGACCAGCACGTGGAAGCGCGCCGGGTGCACGCCCATGTCCTCCACCTGCGGATAGAGCAGCCGCACGTCCTGGAGCAGCGCCCGCTGGATCGCCGACGCGAATCCTACCGAGTCCCTGCCGTGCCGCGAGAGGCTCAGGTCCGCGAGGATCCGCGACACGTCCCACGAGCCCCCGACGTCGCCGTCGACCAGCTCGCCCTCCCGCGCGGTCAGCCGCGCCGCGACGCGGGGGCTGTCCTCCAGCGCGAAGGTGGAGATCCCTCGGGCCTCGCGGTTGTTCGCGGCGTTGCAGTGAATCGACACGAAGAGGTCCGCGGTGGTGCCGTTGGCGTGCGAGGCGCGCTGCTCCAGCGGCACGAACACGTCGCTGTCTCGCGTCAGCGCCACCTGGAATCCGTAGCGGACGGCGAGTCGATCGGCGAGGCGTCGCGCGACATCGAGCGTGACCTCCGACTCCTTGAGCCCCGTCGGTCCGATCGCGCCGGGGTCCGTCCCTCCGTGGCCGGCGTCGATCACCACGCGCCGGTGCCTCGCCTCCGCGACCCTCGGGGTCGGCGCGCTCGGCGGCGACGGCGCCGCGCCACACCGCGATCGCACCGGCCCCAGCACGGCCCTCGCGCGACCCCGCTCCCCCACCCTCTCGAGCAGCGCGCCCAGCGAGAGCGCGTCCTCGCACGGAGGGCTCTCCCCTCCCGACGGCGACGCCGCGATGAGGTAGTCCCTCGCCCGCGACCGATCTCGCTCGTCGTGCCCGCGCTCGGCTCGCTCGAGCAGCAGCGCCCCCGCGAGGAGCATCGCGCTCTTCCGCCGCGCCGGATCATCCGGGCCGACGAGCGAGAGCCGCTGCACCAGGTCATCGACGCCCGGGTCGACGCGCCCGGCGCGCAGCGAGGCCAGCCTGGCCCGCGCCTCGACCAGCGGGTCTGCCGGTTCGACCGCGGTCTCCGCGGGCTCCGTGCGGCCCGGCGACGCGCCCACGCGACGGCACGACGAAGCCGCACCCGCGAACAGCACACCCGAGATCAGCACGACGGACCAGCGCACCGCAGAGGCGGGTAGCAGGGCCGCGTCCCCTGGCGGGAATTTCCTGCATGAGCCCCGTCCTCCGCCGCGGCGCCGATGACGGGCCCGACCGGCTCGCTCTACACTGGGACCCGTGACACCACGGCTACTGCAGGTCGACAACTTCACCCCCACGCGTCGCACCCCCTGGGGCGGCACCCGCATCGCCGGTGACCTCAAGCGCGAGCTCCTCTCGGGTGAAGCTGGGCGCGTCGTCGGGGAGAGCTGGGAGTTCTCCGTCGAGCCCGATTTCCCCAGCCGACTGCTCGACGGCTCCGGCTCCCTCGCGTCGTGGATCGACAGCGCGCGAGAGGCGATCCTTGGCCGCGAGGGCGACGACGGCCGGGCCAGCACGGCGCTGCTGGTGAAGCTCCTCGATACGTCCGACGAGCTGTCGGTGCAGATCCACCCCTCCGACGGCGACCCGACGCTGCGCGAGGGCGACTCGGGCAAGCCGGAGTGCTGGTACGTCGTCTCCGCGGAGCAGGGCGCTGGCGTCTACCTCGGGCTCGCCGAGGGCGTCACCCGCGAGTCGCTGGCCGCCGCGCTCCGCGACGGCGCGGACATCACGCCGATGCTGGGCTTCGTCCCCGTGACCGTCGGCGATTTCCTGCTCATCGAGGCCGGCACCGCGCACGCGATCGGCCGCGGGCTGACCCTCGTCGAGCCGCAGCGGGTGCTGCCCGGCTGCCGTGGCCTCACCTACCGCTACTGGGACTGGAACCGCCGCTACGACGGGGCCGGGCTCGTCGACCCCGACGGTCGGCCCCGCGCGCTCCACGTCGACGAGGCGCTTTCCGTCACCCGCTGGGACGCTCCCCGCGAGGCGGCCCTGCTCGAGCGGTGTCGCGTGCGCGCCGGCATCCCCGACCTGAGCGCCGCGCCGACGTGGCTGCAGCTCTGCGGTCGCGAGTCCGGGCTCGCGAGCGAGCACCTGCGCGTGGCGCGCCTCCACGGCACCGGCGCCATCGACCTCCCGGAGTGGGACCGCCTCCGCGCCGTCACCGTGGTCGACGGCGAGCTCACCATCGACGGCGTCACCATCGCCCGCGGACAGACCTGCGCGCTGCCCGCGAAGCCCGCGGCGAGGCGCGCGACGCTCGTGGGAGCGCACGCGATCATCGCGGCGGCCTACTGAGGCTACGGGGAGAGTCTTCGAGGAGGGAGGCGCCCGACCGGTCGGTCAGACGGTCGCGTCGGACGAGGGGGTCTCCGCAGCGGGGGCTGCGGCGCCGGCGTTCTCGACGTGGAAGAAGCGCGAGTCGATCCACTCGGTGAGCGGCGCGGCGACGTAGATGGAGCTGTACGTCCCGGCGAGCACGCCGATGATCATCGCCCAGGCGAAGTCGCGGATGACGCCGGTGCCGATGAAGATGAAGGCCGAGACGGAGAGCACCACGGTCAACGACGTGAGGATCGTGCGAGAGAGCATCTCGCTGACCGACAGGTTGATGATGTCGAGCATGCGCGCGTTGCGGCGCTTCGCGAGGTTCTCCCGGATGCGGTCGTACACGATGATGGTGTCGTTCATCGAGTAGCCCACCACGGTGAGGATCGCCGCGACCGTCGAGATCGTGACCTCCTTGCGGGTGACCACGAAGAAGCCGAGCGTCACCACCGAGTCGTGGAAGAGCGCGAGGATTCCGCCCGGCGCGAAGCGCAGGTCGAAGCGGAACGCCACGTAGATCATGATGAAGACGATGGAGTAGAGCACCGCGCGCAGGGCCGCGTAGCGGAGCTCGGCGCCCGCCTTCGGGGACACCCAGACGCTGGCGTTGAGCCGCCCCTCGGCGCCGACGCCGTCAGGGGCGACCAGGCCGCGGAAGATCTCGTCGCCGATGCCGACGAGCGGCACCTGCCAGCGGTGATCGTCGAGGGCGCCCATCTGGAGCGCCGCGTCTCCGCGGACGTTGGCGCCCGAGGCGCGCACCAGCTCCGCGACCTGCTGGGCGGTGA
Source organism: uncultured Myxococcaceae bacterium (assembly GCA_966211675.1). Classification (GTDB taxonomy): domain Bacteria; phylum Myxococcota_A; class Polyangia; order Polyangiales; genus SCUS01. Next base: position 36,726 of record CBIHPK010000020.1, on the reverse strand, counting down.
GGGTGCTGTCGTTGAGCTGGACCACCAGGTGATCGCCGCCCGGGGAGAGGCGGAAGTCACCGAGCGTGCCGCCGCCGGTCGTGCCGGGCAGGCGCTCCGCCACCGCGCGACGGATCTGCTCGCGGCGCATGGGGGTGATGGGCGAGCTCTTCTCGACGCGGATGATGAACTCGTTGGGGCGCTGCGTCGGCACCACCTCGGAGTGGTCGTGGCCCATGCGGTCGAGCACAGCGCGAACGCGGCCCGCGTCGACGTTGCCGTCGAACTGCACGGTGAGCTCGGTGCCACCCATGAAGTCGATGCCGTACTTCGGCCCCGGCTTGAAGAGCAGGATCGTCGAGATGATCGAGAGCGCGACCGAGAAGGCAATCCAGTACTTCCGGACCGCCATGAAATCATAGACGCGGTGGCTTCTGTTGAACTCCATGGTGGTTCCTACTTCGCCCCGAGGAGGGTCTTGACCTTGAGGCCGCGGACCAGCCAGTCGAACACCACGCGCGTGGCGAACACGCCGGTGAAGAGGTTGGCGATCACGCCGATGAGCAGCGTCACGGCGAAGCCCTTCACCGGCCCGGTGCCGTACTGGAGCAGCACCACGCCGGAGATCAGCGTCGTCACGTGACCGTCGAAGATCGCCGAGAAGGCGTGGCTGTAGCCCGCGTCGACCGCCGCCCGGAGCGACTTGCCATCGCGCAGCTCCTCACGGATGCGCTCGTTGATGAGCACGTTGTTGTCCACGCTCATGCCCACGGTCAGCGCGAGGCCCGCGAGGCCCGGGAGCGTGATCGTGGCGCCGAAGAGCACCATCGTCGCGAGCTGCAGCGCGAGGTTGACGAGCACCGCGCCGTTCGCGATCCACCCGGCGTAGCCGTAGTAGATGGCCATGAAGAGCAGCACCAGCGAGATGCCCACCATCATCGCGTTGCGCGCGTGACGGATCGTGTCCGAGCCGAGCGTCGGGCCCACGTAGTCCTGCTTGCCCTCGGAGAGCGGCGCCGGGAGCGCGCCCGCGCGGAGCACCACGACGAGCTCGTTGGCCTCGCGCAGGACGATCCGGTAGTCGCTGTCGCCGCCGAGGGTGATGCGCGCCGAGCCGCCGCCGATGCGCTGCTGGATCTGCGGCGCCGAGTTGACCCGGTCGTCGAGCACGATCGCGAAGCGCTTCTTGACGTTCTCCTCGGTGACGCGCGCGAAGACCTCGCCGCCGCGGCGGTTGAAGGTCAGCGACACGAAGGGCCGGTTCTCCTGCGGGTCGACGGACACCCGCGCGTCGTCGATCATGGAGCCGTCGACCTGCGCGACGCTGAACACGGTGTACGTGCGCCAGGTCTCGCCGGTGGACGCGGCGCCCTCCGAGCGGTCCGACTTCCCGACGAGGACCTGACGACCCTCGGGGATGAGCGGGCGGATCGACTCGAGGTAGTCCTGGAGCTGCTGGCGGGCGTTGGGCCCCGTCGAGCGCAGGTAGGTCGACTGGGCGTTGCGGCCCGGACCCACCGGCGCGAGCTCGGTCTCCTGCGTGATGCCCGCGGGCAGCGGGTGCGGCGTCGGAGCGGGCGCTCCCTCGGCCGCCGGGGGCGCTCCGGGGATGGCCTGTCCGGCGATGATCGCCGCGAGCGCGGGGCTCTCGTCGTCGAGGATCTTGAACTCCAGCCGCGCGGTGCGACGGATGATGTCCCGGATCTGCTGGAAGTACGCCTGGTCCTGACCCGGCACCTCCACGACGATGGTCTCGCCGCGGGCGGTGATGGAGGTCTCCTTCACGGCGAGCTCGTCGATGCGGTTGGTGATCGTCTGGATCGCCTGCTGCACCGCGCTGTCCTCGAGCGCCGTCACCTCGCGCGGGTCGAGCCCCAGGGTGATGGTGCTGCCGCTCGAGCCGAGGCGGCGGAGGCCCCGGTTGGTGATCATCCGGTCGTTCACGCGAGCGACGTCCGCGGCGTTGCGGAAGCGCGCGACGAACTCGCGGTTGGTCGAGCCGGCGACGACCGTCACCCGCTCGGCGAGCCGGGTGATCTCGTCCGGGGTCAGCCGCCCCTCGCCGTGGTGGATGCCGAAGTCGCTCGCGAGCTGACCACGGAAGTCCTCCATCGAGCGGGCGCGACGATCCGCGATCGCCTGACCGATCTGCACATCATAGGAGAGGCGCGCGCCCCCCCGGATATCCAGGCCCTCGTTGAGTCGGAACGGGATGTGCGCCCGAACCCACGGCGTCGACAGCTTCGGGATGCTCGGCCAGAGCACCACGAACGCCGCAACGATCACGAAGAGCACCGTCCCCAGTCGCCAGTACCAACCGCGGTTCATCGCTCGGGCCTCCGGTGCGTCACTTCTTCTCGGCGTCCGCGGGCTTCGCGTCCGCGGCGGTCTCGTACTTCTTCGTCACGCTCTCGCGGAGGAACCTCACGCGGACCTTGTCGGCCAGCTCGATGACGATCTCCTTCTCGAAGACCTCGAACACGGTGCCGATCATTCCCCCGTTGGTGACCACCCGATCGCCCTTGCGCAGGCCCTTCTGCAGGGTCTCCTGATCCTTCTGCTGCTGCCGCATCGGGCGGAGCATGAAGAACCACACGAACAGGAAGATCGCGGGGAGCATGATGAAGTTCATGATCCCGCCGCCGGCGCCGCCGCCTCCCGCCGCGGGCGCCGCGTGACCGCCGCCCCCGCCGGGCGTCAACGTAGGCTGGAACGCCAGGAGCGCGTTGGCGCCGCGAGCTGCGTAGTAGACGAGGGAGTCGATCGCCGTGGGTGTCATCGGGTCACTCTTTCGGAGCCCAGGTTACGGGTCGCGACGGCTGCGTCGGACCTCGCGCGAAGACCATCTTCCCGGGTCGGCGCAGGGCGGAGCGCGCTGCTAGCACGCACTCTGATACGGGGTCAACCTCACTCGGATCCGCATCGGAGCCCCGGCGTGATAGCTTGCGAGCCCTGTGAACCCGGCGCCGCGCTCCATTCTTCCCTGGCTCCTCTCCGCGCTCTCCGTCGCCCTGCTCGCGGGGTGCTCCTCGCCCACCCCGAGCGCAGACGCCTCCGTCGACGGCCCCCTCGCCGACCGCCCCGCCATCGTCGACCCCACGCTGGAGATCGGCACCGGGCAGTCCGCCTGGGAGCCCCTCGCCGACGGCGCCTCCGTCGAGCTCATCCACGGCCCGCAGGGGGGCTACCACGTCTTCGCGCGCATCCGTGAGCAGCAGCTCGGCGGCGACGTGCAGGTGACCTTCCGCGTGACCCCCGTGGAGGGCGGCGACCCCATCAACGACCCCGCCGATCGCATCCGGCTGCTCGAAGGCCGCGGGCTGCTCCGCACCGCCCAGGGCTGGGAGTCGTCGAGCGCGCTGCTGGTGATCCTGGCGCGCATCCGCGGCCCCGCGGACGTCGTGGGACGGCGCTTCGTGCTCGAGGCCAACGTCGCCCCCACCGGCTCGAGCGCCCCCACCTCCGTGCGCCGCACGGTCACCATCGTCGACGAGACATGATTCCGGCGCACGGGGGTTGTGGCCGCTGATCCGCGGTCGGTGGTAGTCTCTGCGACCGTGACGGCGAACCCCTACAAGCCTCGCTCAACGATCCTCCGTGCGCCCGGCGTCGAGCCCATCGGCGCCCCACCCCCGCCGCCGTCGTCCGCGATGTCGTCGGGCCCTGCGCGATCGCTCTCGCCGGGGTCGGTGGTGCTGGGTCGCTACACCATCCAGAAGGTCATCGGGCGCGGGGGGATGGCCACCGTCTACCTCGCCCGAAACCAGGAGACCGAGCGCCTCGTGGCGCTGAAGATCCTCGACCCGGAGATCTCCAGCGACCCGAGCTACGTCGAGCGCTTCCGTCGCGAGGCCCGCGCCGCCGGGCGCATCCGCAGCGATCACGTCGTCGCCATCTACGACCTCGGCACCGACGACAGCGGCACGCTCGTGCTGGTGATGGAGTACCTGGAGGGGCAGACCGTCCAGCAGGCGCTGCGCAACGGCCGGCTCCCGATCCCGCGCATCGGCCACCTCGGTCGTCACCTCTGCGAGGGCCTCGCCGCGGCGCACGAGTGCGGCGTCATCCACCGCGACCTCAAGCCCGCGAACCTGTTCATCGAGAAGATGCCGGCCGGCGCCGAGAAGCTGAAGGTCCTCGACTTCGGCATCTCGAAGCTCGCCGAGGCCTCGTCGCAGGAGCTCACCCGCGCCGGCCAGACCCTGGGCACGCTCGCGTACATGGCTCCGGAGCAGATCCGCGGCACCGTCAAGGGCAACGACCCCCGCATCGACCTCTACGCCGCGGGCGTCTCGCTCTTCCTCATGCTCACCGCCAAGCGCCCCATCGACGCGGACGACACCGTGCAGCTCCTGCAGGCCGTCCTCGAGAAGCCGCCGCTGACGCTGCAGCAGGCCTCGGGCATCGAGTTCCCTCCGGCGCTCGAGAGCTTCGTCGCCAAGGCCCTCCAGAAGGACTCCGCGCGCCGCTTCCAGAACGCCATCGAGATGCGCGACACGCTGCTGGCCGCCGTCAGCGCGCCGGTGTCCGTCAGCAGCCCGGCCGTCGAGGAGGTCATGGAGGTCAACTCCACGATCATGTGCGAGGCCCCTCGCTTCGACAGCCCGCTGCCGACCACCACGCCCTCCGGCGTCATCACCCGCAACAGCTCCGAGGCCGCTCCGAGCCCGGTGCTGCTGCCGGCCTTCGATGACGACGAGGAGGAGGGCAAGACCGTCGTCCGCGCTCCGCAGTCCTCCCCCAACGAGGCGCCCGCGGTGCTGCCCGCGGCCGGTCGCCGACTCGGGATGGCGCCCGATCACTCCGCCCCGGCCCAGCCCTCGGGCACGCCCATGCGCGCCGCGACCATCGCTCCGACGGGCCTCCCGACCCCCCACGGCTCGCCGATGTACGGGCAGCCTCCGGGCGAGTCGACGATGATCGCCGACCCTCCGGGCGGCAACAATCCCTTCGGGGCCTTCGGCGGTCCCGGCATGCAGCCCCCGCAGCCCGCGATGGGCCCGCCTCCGGCCGCCAGCAACCCCTTCGGTCCGCTCGGCGCCGGCTCTCCCTTCGCCCCGGCCTACGCCGCGCCCGCACCGGCGCCCGCACCCGCTCCGCGGCGCTCGCCGCTGGTCTTCGTCCTGGGCGCCGCCGCCCTCGTCGCGGTCGTCCTCGTCGGCCTCGCGGGCAAGGTCGCGATGGACGGACGCACTCCCGCGACCTCCGCGACCGCTCGCGTCGAGGCACCGCGCGCCCCCGCGCCGCCGACCCCGGAGCCTTCGCCTCCGATCGCCCAACCCATCGCCGCCCCGACGCCCGCGGCCGCGGCCGTCGCGCCTGCTGTCGCGCCCGCCCCCGCGGCGGTCGAGCCCGCACCCACGCCAACGCCTGCCCCGGTGGCGGTCGCCGCTGTTGAGCCCCCGACCCCGCCGGTCGCTCCCACGCCGGCCCCTGCGCCTCCGGCGCCCGCGGCGGCGAGGGCCCCCGTGGCCGCGGCTCACGTCCACCACGGTCGCGCTCCTCGTCCGACGGCCACGGCGGCCCCGGCCGCGCCTCGAGTCGTCCGTGCGACGGCCCCTGCGCCGACTCCCACGCCTGCCGCCACCGCGCGACCTCCGCGCGGTCGTCGCGGCGGGCGAGGCGTGATCACCGACCTTCCGTTCTGAGCGGCGCAACCTTCTTCGGCTTGACGCTCGGGTCCGCGCAGGACGAACATCCGGCCGTGCAGCGTCAAGCGACCATCGGCTCCATCACCCTCTCCCTCCTACTCGCGTCATCGCAGGCGTTTGCCCAGCAGCCCGCGCCGGACGAACCCCGGCTGGAAGAGGCCCGCGCCCAGTACCGCAACGGCGTCCAGTCCTTCCAGCGCGGCCGCTTTGGAGAGGCCACGGTGGCCTTCGAGCGCTCCTTCCGGGCGCGACCCCACCCGGCGACCCTCTACAACGCGGCGGAGGCTCGGATGCGGGCCGGCGACACGGCGGGCGCGTTGAACCAGCTCCGGGAGCTCCTCGCGATGACGAGCCCTGCCCCCGACGCCGACCTCTCGGCGCGCGCCCGCACCCTCGCCGGACAGATGGGAGAGCGTGACCTCCAGCCTTCCCCTCCGGCCGTCGTGAACACCCCCTGCCCCACCTGCCCCACCTGCCCGCAGGCTCCCTCCTGTCCCCCGGCCCCGCCCCCCGAGGTGGTGACCTCCCGCATCGGCGGCGGCGCGTGGGCGCTCGGCGGCGCGGCGCTGGTGTTCACCGCGGTGGGAGCGGGCTTCCTCGGCGTCGCGATCGACAACTCGTCGACGTACACGGACAGCGGCGCCAGCCTCGACCTCCAGACTCGCATCCGTGACCAGGGCGAGACCTATCGCACCATCGGCATCGTGGGCCTCGCCCTCGGCGTCGGCGCAGCGGTGGGCGCTGTGTGGATGTTCACCCATCCGCAGGAGCGCCGCGTCGCCGCCCCCGTCGCGCGCCTCGACTTCGGCCCTGGTGGCCTCTCCGTCGCGGGAACCTTCTAGTCCCGGGGCGACCGCCCGGCTGCCCCTCCGTTCCTCTCCCCTCTACCCTCCTCGTACCATCTGAAGAGATGCCCAACCCAACCACGCAGTCCGCCGACCCCCCGGTCACCGCACTCCTCCAACGCCTCAACCGCGACGCCGACCGCTTCGCGGTGATCTCCGCGGGCCCCGTCCATCGGGACTTCCCGGGCGGCGCGGTCGAGACGTACCGGCTCGGCAACGGGCTGCAGGTGCTGCTCCAGATCGACCGGCGCGCCCCGGTGCTCTCGTACAACGTCTGGTTTCGCGTGGGCTCCCGCAACGAGCGCGAGGGCAAGACCGGCCTCGCGCACCTCTTCGAACACCTGATGTTCAACGAGACGAAGCTCCTGCCTGCGGGGAGGTTCGACCAGATGCTGGAGCGCGCCGGCGCCGAGACCAACGCGGCCACCTGGACGGACTGGACCTTCTATTACGAGAACATCCCCGCCGATCAGCTCCCGCTGGTGGTGCGGCTCGAGTCCGACCGCATGCGCAACCTCGTGCTCCGCGCGAAGCCCGTCGCGAGCGAGAAGGAGGTCGTCGCCAACGAGCGGCGCTACCGCGTGGAGGACGACGTCGACGGAGCGGTCTCCGAGACCCTCTGGTCGCTCGCCTTCAAGGAGCACCCGTACCACCACCCCACCATCGGGTGGATGACCGACATCGAGAACTTCACGCCCGCGGACTGCCGGGAGTTTTACAAGACCTGGTATGCCCCCAACAACGCGATCGTGGTGCTCGTGGGCGACCTCGACCGCGCGAAGGCGCTGCGGCTGATCCAGCGCCACTACGGGGCGATGCGCCCGGCGAAGCTGCCGGACGTGCAGGTCCCCACCGAGCCGGCGCAGACCGAGCATCGCCTCGCGGTGCTCGAGCGGCCGACGCCGACCGCCAAGGTCGCGCTGGGCTTCAAGTGCCCGGAGTTCTCCCACCCCGACCACGCCGCTCTCTCGGTGCTCGTCGAGGCGCTCACCGGCGGCCGGTCGGCGCGGCTGTACCGTGAGCTCGTCACCGAGCAGGAGATCGCCACGGACATCTCGGGCTGGGCTTCGACCTTCCGCGACCCTGGCCTCGTCGAGATCAGCGCCACCGGGCGTGGACCGGTGCAGCCCGAGGCGCTCCGCGAGGCGATCGAGCGCTGCCTGGCCTCCGTCGCCGCGGACCCGATCACCGACGACGAGCGCGACCGCGCGGTGGCCCGGCTGGAGCTCGGGTACCTCCGCGGCCTCGAGACCGTCGGCGGCCGCGCGGAGAGCATCGGCTTCCACTACGTGCTCGTCGGCGACCCGGTCGGCAGCCTCGCGCGCATGGAGGCCATCCGCTCGCTGACCGCCGTGTCCCTTCAGGACGTCGCTCGCCGCTACCTCTTCGATCGGCCGTGCACCGCGGTGCTGGTCCGCTCCAACCTCACCCCTGGAGCCGCGTGATGTCCGCCGCCGCCCCGATCTTCTGCGAGCCCGCGCACGACCTCCCGCTGGTCGACCTCTTCCTCATCGCCCGCACCGGCGCGCAGCACGATCCGCTCGGTCGCGAGGGCGGGCTCAACCTGGCGCTGCGCACGCTGCGCCGCGGCACGAAGACGCGCACCGCGCGCGAGATCGACGCGCTCATCGACCGCCTCGGCGCCGAGCTCAGCACCTCCGTCGACGCGAGCTCCGCGATGCTCCACGCGGCCGTCATCCGCCGCAACGTGCCGGCGCTGCTCGACCTGCTCGCCGACCTCATGACCGAGGCGACGCTCCCGGACGCCGAGATCGCCCAGGTGCGGCGCGAGGTGCAGGCCGACATCGTCGACGGCCGCGACGACGACCGCTCGCTGGCGGGACGCCACTTCCGACGCACGCTCTTCGCCGGCCACCCCTACGGCCGCCCCTCCGCGGGCACGCTGCGCGGCCTCGACGCCGTCGATCGCTCGGCCGCGCTCGCGGCGTTCCAGAGGACCTTCTGTCGCGGCAACATCATCGCCGCCGCGGCGGGCGACATCACCCGCGAGGAGCTCGAGGGCTTCTCCGCGCGCATCGCCCCGGGCCTCTCGGCGCACCCGGCGCCGCCGTCGAAGATCGAGGCCCCGAAGCCCGTGCGCGGCCGCCGGCTGCTCATCGTCGACAAGCCCGACCGGACGCAGACGCAGATCTACATCGGCAACCTCGGGTCGCACCCGCGCGACCGGGACCACTTCGCCCTGATGGTCGGAAACACCCTCTTTGGCGGGACCTTCACCGCGCGCCTGATGCGAGAGATCCGCTCCAAGCGCGGGCTCTCCTACGGTGCCTCGTCCCGCCTCGGTCGCGACCGCGCGCGGGAGAGCTGGTCCATGTGGACCTTCCCCGCCGCCGTCGACGCGGCCCGCTGCGTCGGCATCCAGCTGTCGCTGCTCGAGCGGCTGCTCGACAAGGGAGCCACCGCCCGCGAGGTGTCCTTCGCCCGCTCGTACCTCACGCGCAGCTACGCCTTCGAGCGCGACACGGCCTCCAAGCGCCTGTGGCAGCGCCTCGACGTCGAGCTGCTCGACCTGCCGAAATCTTACTACGACGAGTATGTCGAGCGCGTGAACGCCGTGACCGTCGACGACGTCAACGAGGCGCTCCGTCGCAGGCTCTCGGCGGAGGACCTGCTCATCACCGTCGTGGCCACCGCGGAGACGCTGCGCGCGCCGCTCGAGGGCGCGATCCCCCGCCTTCGCGACACGCGCGTCGTGCCCTTCGACCACGACTGAGGGCCCGCGGGCGCGGTATCTTCCCGCCGGTGGAAGACCTCGCCTCGGGCACCCTCTACGCCGGACGCTACGCCATCGTACGGCTGCTCGGCCGTGGATCGGTCAAACAGGTCTACCTCGCCTACGACCGGCTCACGCAGACGCAGGTCGCGCTCTCCCGCCTCGCCGAGCGGCACGGCTCCGATGCCTCCGTGGGGGCGCGCTTCTCCCGCGAGGCGCGAGCGTCCTCGGCGCTGACGTCACCCTTCACCGTGAGGGTGTTCGACGCGGGCAAGACCGCGGACGGAGAGCGCTACCTCGTGAGCGAGGCGGTGCTCGGCCGCGGGCTCGACCAGGCCTTCGCGGCGGGGCCCATCGCGCCGCTGCTCGCGGCCACGTGGACCGCGGAGGTGCTCTGCGCGCTGGCCGAGGCGCACGCGAGGGGCCTCGTGCACCGCGACGTGAAGCCAGAGAACGTGATGCTCGCGCCGACGCAAGGCGACCCCATCGGGGAGGTAGCGCGGCTCACGGACTTCGGCCTGGCGAAGATCCTCGACCAGAGCCTGGAGGGCTCCATCGTGGTCCGCACCGCCGCGGGCGTGGTGATGGGGACGCCCGACTACATGTCCCCGGAGCAGTGGGCCGGCGCCGCGCTCGACGGGCGCGCGGACCTCTACGCGGTCGGCATCATGCTCTACGAGATGCTCCTCGGTCGCGTGCCCTTCGAGGCGTCCTCGCTGCTCGAGCTGGCGGCGCTGCACTGCCAGGCCGAGGTGCCCGCCTTCCCCGCCGACATCCCTGCGCTGGCGCGGGCCTACGAGCCCATCGTCCGGCGAGCGCTCGCCAAGCGGCCGGAGGACCGCTGGCCCACCGCCGACGCCATGCGCTCCGCCATCGAGGCCACCGGGGGCATCCGGCTCCCGCCGCCGCCGACGGTCCGCGCGCTCATCCCCGACGACGAGGTGCTCGACGCGCTCGATCAGGTCGAGCTGATGAGCGACGCGGGCGTCGGGCCGGTGCAGGTGCTCGCGACGCCCCGGCTGTACCTCGGCCGCACGGGCCACGTGGTCGCGAGGTGCCTTCCCCCTTCCGACGACAACGAGCGCCGCGCCCGCACCGTCTCCCGCCGCCACGCGCGCATCGAGTGGCACGGCGGCCACGCGGTGATCGTCGACCTGCAGAGCGCGTCCGGAACCTCCGTCAACGGCCGCTCCCTCGCCCCGGGTCGCGCCCCCTTCCGGCTGGAGCACGGCGACGAGATCGGCCTCGGTCCGCACGTCCGCTTCCTCTTCGAGCACGCGGCGACCACCGCGGGCGCCCTCCCCTCGTGGGCGCGTCTGACCCGCCTCGACCGCCACGGAGCGGGCATCGCGCACGTGCTCGTGCTCACCGAGGCGACCGTCGCAAGCTCCCCCGACGCCGCCATCGTCGCGCCGCCCGAGGCCTCCACGGCGACGCTCATCTTGAGGGCGCGCAACGGCCGCCTGGTCGCGCTCCGCGACGAGAGCGAGATGCCCGTCGAGCTCTTCGACGGCCAGCGCTGGCGGCTCGGCGACACCACCTGGACGGTCGCGATGCACGACCGCCGCGGCAGCGCGCCGGGCGCGCCGCGCTGAGTCAGTTCATGGGGGGCAGCGGCCGGTCTCGCATCCGCCAGGCGATGCGCGTGGCGACGGTCATGATCGAGAGCTGCGGGTTCACCCCGAGGCTCGTCGGCAGGACGCTCCCGTCGGCGACGTAGAGCTCCTGCGTGTCCCACACCCGGCCATCGGGATCGACCACGGAGTTCTCTCGCGAGCACCCCATCCGGGCGCTGCCGAGCGGATGCTGCGAGGCGCACTCGATCCTCGACGTCGGGACCTTCGAGAGATCCGTCCGGCGGAAGGCGTCGGCGTCCAGGCCGCGCATGCCCAGCACCGGGATGAACACCTCCTCGGCCCCCGCGGCGAAGAAGGTCTCCGCGAGCAGCGAGATCACGCGCGGGATCTTCGCCCGGTCCTCGGGCGTCATCCGGTAGGTGACCACCGGCTCGCGCCCGGGGCCGCGGTGCACCGACCCACCGCCCGCGTCGTGGATGATCCCGCCGAACATCGCCAGGTGGTCGATCTTGCCCGCCGCCGCGACGTGCTCGGCCCCGACGCCCGGCATCGTGGCCCCGAGGACGCCCGTCGGGACGAAGAGCGCCATGAGCGTGATGCCCTCGTGCTCGAAGGCGTCGGTGTACGCGCTCTGCAGCGCTCCCTGCCAGCCGCGCACGGGCCTCGCGAAGCGCGCCAGCACCCTGAACCCCGGGTGCAGGGTCATCTGTCGCCCGACCCAGCGGGGGTGACCGACGCCGCTGCGCTGCAGGAGGAGCGGCGTATGCCACGCACCCGCCGCGAGCACCACGCGCCGCGCCCGGACCTCCAGCCGATCACCCGCCGCCCCGCCTTCGCGGTTGAGGATGCGCCCCACGACGCCGACCGCCCGACCGTTGCGGGTGACCACCCGCTCGACGAGCGCGTGCGACCAGACCTCGGCGCCGCTGGCCACCGCGCGCGGCAGGTAGCTGAGGTCGACGCTCATCTTGGCCCCGTGGGGGCAGCCGAAGTTGCAGCGGCCGCAGCCATTACAGTCCTTGGTATTCCGACGGATGGGCTTGATCGGGATGCCCAGCCGCTCGGCCCCTTCGACGAAGAGCGTCGTGGAGCGAGAGCGCATCGAGGCCGGCACCTCCTCCACGTGGATGGCCCGCTCGACGTGGCTCACGTACGGCTCGAGGCCCTCCTCCGAGTAGTCCTCCAGGCCGAGCTCGCTCTGCCACTCGTGCAGCACCGCGCCGGGCACTCGGAAGCACACGCCACCGGTCACCACCGACGAGCCGCCCACGCACTTCGCCATGGTGACGTTGATGGTCGGGCTCTGGCCCACGCCCAGCGCGGCGACGAAGGCCCCGTCGCGCCATACGTGACGCATCGACTCGCTGGGTCGCATCTGCCCGTGGAGGGGCCCTTCGACGCGCGGCCCCTCCTCGAGGACGATCACGCGGAGGCCGCTCTGCGCCAGCTCCGTCGCGACGACGGCGCCCCCGGCCCCGGAGCCCACGACGACCACGTCGCAGTCGAGCCGCAGCGGACCGCGGTGATCGCGCGCCGAGTGGTACCCGCCGCTCACGCCGACCTCCTCACCAGGCAGAGGCCATCGAAGCCGACCTCGCGAGCGGCCGCGGGGTGCTCGTACCAGACGATGCACAGCGCCGCCTTGGCGCCGAACAGCGCGAGGCCCGCGGGGCTCTCCTCGAAGCGCGTGAGGGCGGCGAACCTCTCGGTGAGGGACAGCGTCGAGAAGCGCCCGAGGCGGCGGATGAACAGCGGCGCGACGAGGTCGATCGCGGTGATGCACAGCAGGAAGACCGAGCGCGCGCGACCGCCCGCGTGGGCGAAGAAATGGTCGAGGTCATCGCCCAGCCACTCCAGGCGCTCGGGCGATGGGGGACCGGACTCGCTCGCGAAGAGCGTCTCGGCGAGCGACAGCGCCACTGCCCTCGCTCCGGGCGACAGCCCCCGTCCACCGCGAACACCGTCCGGAACCTCCACGCGCAGCACGTCCGACATGGCCGGATCATCGCATGGACGGGGAGGGTTCCCTCAGCGGTTGAACGCAGGTGCGTACTGACCCGTCGCCGGGTCGAAGCCGACCGCGCGCAGCCCCTCGTCGAGGGTGCGCGGGGCGTTGGCGCTCGGCGGCGGGGGCGTGCGGTTCCACACGGTGACCATGGTGCGGTCGCCCTCGTCCCGAACGCCCACGTCGACGATGAGGTTCGACTGCACGCCCCGCACGATGGCGCGGTGGATCACCGCCGCGAGCGGATGGATGTCCGCCTCGTGGACCTCCAGTCGCTGCTCGAGGTAGCGCATCACCCGGGGCATCGGCGCGTCCACCCGGAAGATCTTCATGTCGTCGGTGCCCAGTCGCTCCTGGGTGACCGTCGGCATCGGGAGCCCGAACGCGACCAGCGCCCCGGGGAGCAGGTCGTCCCCGGGCGGGGGCGCATCGTCGACTACGCGCCCCTCCAGCGTCGCCGCGGGGACCGCTGGCGGTGGCGGCGCGGGCTCGCGCGATCGACGGTGACACGCCGCCAGCGTGAGCAGGGCCACGGCGCTCGGGAGCCGCAGACGCATCACTCGAAGACGGTCGCGATCGAGTCGATGCGCGAGGGGATGATCGGAGCCGGGAGCGAGCGCGCGACGGTGGCGGTGGTGGTGCCGCCCGCCATGCCGGTCTGCGCGATCTGCAGCACGAGGCGATACTCGCCGCCCGTGGTCGAGCTGACGAAGGTACGCGCCATGCCCGTGATCGGATCGATCACCGCGGCGCTCACGTTGCAGTTGGGCCGGCGGGCCACCGCGACGCCGAAGAGCAGGCTGTTGGCGTCGTCGGTCTCGGTGCCGTTGTTGTTCAGGTCACGAGTGACCCGGACCACATCGGTGGTCGTCATCGGATCGCCGTCCCGATCGAGCCGCCCCTGCGGATAGGTCGAACCCACCGGGTCGTTGCGCGTCAGGTCCACGCCCCACAGCCGCGCTGCACCGATCTGGCAGGGATCGGTCCCGACGCGAGGCGCGAAGGTGCCGAAGTAGAGGACGTTGTTGAACAGCGTCATGGCGCCGGTCAGACGCTCACCCGCGAGGAAGTCCCGGTCGACGGTCTGGGTGCCCGGACGGATGCCCCAGTTCTCCTCGATGGTGATGCCGGTCGCGGTGCCGGCCAGGTCGGTCACGGTCGTCTCGACGATGGACTCGACGCGGTTCTCGTCCGAGCCCTCGAGCAGGTCCGTGTCGCCCGAGCCGAAGGCGATGATGGTGCGCCCCAGGTCGTCGATGCTCGTGACCGGGCGCTCGATGATCGGCTGGCCGACGTTGTAGCCGCGATCCCAGAACAGGTCGAAGGCATCGCCCATCCACCAGTTCGCGGGGTTGGTGCTCGACATGTCGACGCGCCAGAGGGTGCCGTCGGCGTCACCGACGTACGCGCGGGTGGTCACCACGCCCGCGAGGCCGTTGTAGAGCGCGGGCGCACCCACGATGGGGGAGTGCGTCGGCTGGGGGCTGGTCGAGGCCGCCATGGTCGGGTCGTAGGGCACCGCCGAAGGCGCCGAGCCGATCTTGCGGATCAGCGCCCCGGTCTTCAGGTCGACCACGTAGAAGAAGCGGCCCTGGTTGCCGTTCCAGCAGCGGACGTAGGGGCGACGCGCGCCCCGGCCGCCGGTCCAGCCGTTCATCAGGGTGTTGGAGCGGGCCGCCCGCGGCGCCGAGGTGGGCGAGCAGCTGCCCGCCAGCTCACCCGCGCCGCCCGGCAGGAAGGCCACGGCGCGCTCGACGGGCGTACCCCCGCTCGGGGAGTAGTAGACCGTACCGATCGCAGGGGTCCCCGTGGAGATCTGCAGATCGGGGTCGGTGAACTGCCATAGGAACTGGGGGTTGTAGGGATCGGTGACGTCCATGCCGATGTAGGCGCCGCCACCGGCGCGCAGCCCGACGACGAGCACGGTGTGCCAGTTGGTGTCGTCCGTCAACGACGCGGGAGAGCGCTCGTAATAGACCTCCTTCACGACCGGAGTGCCATCGACGCCCTGCGTCCGGGTGGTGGGATATCCATTGCGGAGATTGGGCACCAGGTAGGGCGGGACGAAGCCCCAGGCCTCCTCGCCGGTGTCCGCATTGAACGCGTGCAGCACGCCATCGTTGCTGCCGACATAGACCATCGGCTCGCGGGTGCCCACGGTGACCGCCGAGCGGCGCCGGCCCGCGACGGGGAGCGTCCGCTGGCGATAGGCGAGGAAGGTCTGGTCGGGGAGGTTGACGCGCGGCGCGGACACGTAGGCCGGCGTCGAGCGGAAGATGTCACCGAGCGGACGGTTCTCGCGGATCGTCCCGATATCGCCACGCAGCCAGCCGAGCAGCGTGGTGACCTCGGAGGTCGTCGTGTAGTTGAAGAGCGGCGGAGTCATGGCGGGCGTGAGCTCGACCGCGGAGCCCATGCCCGCAACGAGCCCGTTCGCGATGGTCCCACGCAGGCCGGTGGACGTGGTCACCCCGGTCGGGACATAGGTCCACAGATAGCGCCCGCCCCAGCCGTGGCTGTCGCGAATCGGGCGCCGGAGGTTGTAGGCGAAGTCGTCGCCCGCGCCCTGGTCCGCATCCACCTGCGTCGGGACCGGCGCTCCGCCGCCCGAAGGGGCCTGGCAGACGGTGCGCGTGCGGGACAGCGAGCCCGCCCAGGGCAACCCGGGAACGACGTTGAAGGAGGCGTTGAACTGGTACTGCGAAGTACCGCTCGCGGCGGTGGTACCCGCCTCACCGAACACCGGCGGAGTGCGGGTCGAGGTCTGCGAGTTGATGGTGTCGATGATCGACGAGAGCGCACCGGCGAAGGTCGGCCGATCGTTCGCGTAGTAGACGCGGGTGGTGTTTCCGGCGACGGCGATGGGCTCGAGGGTGCTGACTGCCTCGGGGTCGCTCCCGTTGAACGCGAGGACATAGGTCCTCACGTTGGGCAGACCGGCGCCCGCCATGGACATGGTCATCGCGGTCAGCGCCGGGGGATCGTACGGACACTGACCTCCCACGCAGAAGGGACGGAAGTCCGTCGGAGCCCCATCGGTGATGAGGATGTTCGCTCGCGTGCGGCAGTTGAAGTAGGGATCACCGACGCCGCCGGACGATCCGTCGGTCACGTCCGGGTGGTTGCGCCAGTAATAGAGCGCGTCCTCGAGGAAGGCCGCGATCGGGGTCGTACCGAAGGGGCGCACGCCGGGGACCTCGGCGATCGGCCCGGGGCCGGCGACGCGACCGGTCACGGTCTCCTGCACCTGCCGGTTGATGAGACCGAGGGTCGCGGTGTCGGCGGCGGAGGGCCCCACGGAGATGAGCCCGCCCGGGACGATGTCGGCGACGTTGTTGTCCGTCGAGGCGCGCTTGGCCCCGAGGTTCACCGTGGTCGAGGTCGGGCACATGTTGGGGCGGTACGTGCGGTTGTCCGCATAGGAGAACATGCCGTCGTACGCGTTGATGCCCTGACGGATGTCGTTGTCGAAGGTCATCAGGCCGAAGCGGACCCGGTCGGAGTAGACGTCGAGGATGCCGTTATCCAGCTGCGAGGAGCCGGCGCGGTGCAGCGGGACTCCATTCGACAACGGCTGGTGGTGCGAATAGGGATAGAGGTAGTCGTAATTGAAATCCGACGTGGTGCGATCCGACTCCACGCAGGTGAAGTTGTTGATGGTGCCGGTGAGGACCTCGATCGCCGTCGTCCATCGGTTTCGCTGCTCGTTCACGGGACACGAGGGCGAGCAGAGGGACACGCCGTTCGAGCAGCGGTTGCAGGCGCCGCCGTCGGCGCCGGTGCACGCGTTGTTGGCGGTGTTGGTGCGAAACTCCATCGACCCGGAGGTGTCGAGGAGCACCATGATGTTCGGACGGATCAGCCGGACATCGCCCGGGACGGGCTGCGCCCCGGCGAGCGACGGGGCAGACAGCCAGGCCGCGGCCACGGAGAGCAGGAGCCCGAAGCGCTTGCGGTTCAGTTGCATGGGATCACCGTGATGGCGCGGAGCGTCTCCGTTCCGCGCGCGACGTTGGTGGTGTCAGATCCGTAGAGAGACGAATCGAGCTCCGTGGTGCCCTCGGACTCCACGAGCAGCCGCACCGGGAGGACCACCAGGCTGGGGTCGCTCACATCGGTTCCTCGCTGGGGCGAGGTGTCGGCGCCGAGCTCGGTCACGCGCACCTGGAACCGCGGCGCCAGACCACCCTGGCCGAACGACCCGGCGGTGCGGCTCGTTCCGGTACCCGTGGCGCCGGTGAAGAGGGTCTGCGGAGTGGTGATCACATCAAAGTCCGTAAGATAGAAGGTGTAGCAGGGCGGGGTGATCGGCCCCCGGGATGTGGTGATGGTCGGACAACCGGGCAACCCGGTCAGCGCCTGCACCCGCATGTTGGAGCTGAAGTACGCGGCGCACGCGGTGCGAAGGCGGGTCATCACGGAGGAGGCTCCCGCCTCGGCGACGTAGTGCGTCTGCGCAGACTGCCGGACGTACCCGGAAGAGCGGATCTCCAACGAGGAGGACCGCGTCACGAACACCCCCGCGGCGCTGACCATCATCAGGAGCATCATCACGACGAACATGGCGACGCCGCGCTGTGCGCGCCGGGCCCTCCGCTGCTTCATCCTGGTCGTCGTGTGGGTCATCGGGATCCCTCTTCGGGGGGGTCTGAAGGCTTCAGCGGAGATTGCGAATCGCAAGGTTGGGGACCGCGATCTCCGTGACGAGCGAGCGCACGCGCGCGGCGCCCGTACGGTTGTCGAACACGCGGAAGCGGGTGAGCGCCGAGGTGGTCCCGCGGGCGACCCAGCCGAAGGTGGGCTCCTGCTCCCGGTCTCGGATCGACAGGCGCACGATCAACGAGCGCACCTGCTGCGGGCGGGCGGAGCCACCCCCTGCGACGCTCCCCGCCAGGGCGGTGATGTTGGAGTCGCCGAAGGCCAGCGTCCGCATGGACGGCTGCGCGCCGATGGTGTTGGCGGGATTGCCGAGGTCGTAGGCGATGGTCGCGTCGAAGTCGACCGCGTACTCGCCGACGAGCCGCGCGGCGGTCGTGATCTCCTCGGGGGCCGGGCGGAGGTCGTACTCGCGCCGGATCAGGTCGGTCTTCGCGGCGCGCGCCGCGGTGTCCGCGGGGTAGAGCTCGCTGAGCCGGGTCGCGAGGCTGCCGATCTGGTACTCGACCATCATGAGCGGCGCGACCGTGGCGCCGACCCCGAGGCCCGCGAGGCCGCAGCCGGCGCCGGCGGAGCTGGCGCTGGCCCCAGCGCCCTGGACGAGCGGGGTCGTGGTCAGCAGGAGCGTCGGGAGCCCGGTCGAGCTGGAGTTCACCCAGGTGCCGCCCATGGAGACGGCGAACTGCATCTGCCCCGAGGTGCTCATGATGCGAAGGAGCCGAGGCGACATCGCGGTGCCGAAGATTCGATTGAACTCGGCCTGGCTCTGCACCCGCGCCCACTGGGGAGACTGGTTCTGAAGGGAGAGCGTCGAGCCCGAGATGCCCGCCACCGTGTACTCGTCCGCGGTGACGTAGTTGCCCGTCATGCGGAGGGTGATCGGGTTGATGTAGACGTTGTCCGCGGGGAGCACCGTGGGGTTCGGCGAGGTGCGCGAAATCTCCAGGCCCTGATAGGCAGTCGTCGGGCGAGGGCACACCCGCGGGTCGGTCGCGCTGTTGGGCGTGGACATGTAGCCCGCGCGAGAGAGGTCGGCGCGAATCTGCTCCATGGCGAAGCGGAGCCGCAGCTGCATCTCCGCGGTGCGCTGCTGCTGATTGAAGGTCTCGGTCGCCGTCCGGGAGACGGCATACAGCGCCGACACGACGATGGAGGTCAGGAGGATCGAGATCAGGAGTTCGACGAGCGTATAGCCCTGCTCGCGGCGCTTCATGAGTCGTGCCTCTGGATGGTCTGACTCACATAGATCGATCGGATGTTGGTGGTGTCGGTGCTCACCGCCGCCGTCGCGGAGCGGGCGCAGTCGGTGTACGTCGGCGGCCGCACGCCGCCCTGCCGATACCACCAGACCCGGACCTCGGCGCGGATGAGCTGGTTGGCGATGAGCGAGGTCAGCCGGACCTGGGTGCAGTAGTACGCACGCGAGTCCGTGGTCGGCACGTCGTTGCCGAAGTAATCGAAGGCCGCCGTCTCGGGCAGCGCGGCGACGGTCGTCGAGGGCGGGTCCGGCACGTACCAGTTGGTGGTCGTGCTCACGCCGAGGCGGGAGAGGTACCAGGTCGCGCCGATGTTGCTGGTGGGGATCGTCTGCGACGGCGACGTCCACTGATAGGAATCGCGCCGAAGACGGTCCTGCCAGCGACGCGCGAGGTTGGTCGCCATGGTGATCTCCTGCGCTCGCAGGTTGGCGTTGACCGCCGTGCTCTGCATCGCGACGATGCCGAGCAGTCCGGTGCCCAGCACGGCCATCGCCGCGAGCACCTCGACCATCGTGTAGCCCGCCTGCGCGGCTCGCTTGCGACTCATGTCCGCATCCTCGGCATTCCCCCGAGAGGAATCAGGATCCGGCGGGTCGCCCCGCCCGTCGTCTGGAAGACGTTGATCTGGAAGACCCCACCCATCCCGAGCACGCTGGTGTCGTTGCTCCACGCCTGGCTCGCCGTGATGACCGGCGTCGTAGAGTAGAACGCCGCCCCGAGCGGCGTGTAGCAGATCTGCAAGAAGGTCGTCGCCGACGGGAGGGCGATGCTGGCCGCGAGGTTGTCGCGGGCGAAGCGCGGGTCGGTCAGGTCGAGGTTGGCGACCCGCTGCGCCGGATCGAGGGCTCCGGGGCCGAAGTTGGAGAGCCTGCAGGACGGCGAGCTGCCCTCGTAGGCATCGAGCCGGATGGCCGCGCCGCTCTGGGTGATGATCAGGGTCTGGGCGCGCCCGCGGTACATCGCCCGGGTGCGGACCTCGCGGGCGATGTCGAGCACCGTCACCGCCGCCTGCTGGATACGGCGCTCACGCGAGGCCTGAGCCATGCCCGGCAGCGCGAGCGCAGTGACGATGCCGATGATGACCACGACGATCATCAGTTCGAGCAGCGAGAAACCGGCCTGGCGGTCGCGAAACGTCACGGAGTGCGTAGACTGCAACGGATATGCCCTGCCCCCCTGATGCTGGAAAAGACAGTAGAAATCCCGGTGCTCTTCCCCCTCCAACGAAGCCCCTTGCGTGACCCCGCAATCATTGCGGACCCTGCGCAGGCCCTCCGACAGCGGCGCGGATGGCAGCCCGGGTAGGCGCGTCGACGACCGTGGGAGCCCGACCGCTTGCGAGTTCATCGGTGGGCACCGTATCACCCGTGGGCGATGAACCGTACTCCCCTCTTCTTGATCCTCTCCCTTGCGGCGGCTTGTCGGCGCGACGCTCCGCAGCGACCGGGCGCACACCCGGCGCCGACCGCTCCGACCGCTCCGACCGCGCCGGCGGTCCGGCCGGGCGCTCCGCCCGCGGCGTCGATCGATCCTCCCGCGGCGGCCGAGACCTTCCGCGAGACCGGCCGGTTTCTCCCGCAGGGTGCGGCCCTCCCGGAGTGGTCGCAGTCCGGGGCGGTGCGGCTGGTCAACGGTCAGGAGCTCTTCCAGCTCATCGACGGGGCGGGCGAGAAGTACCTCTCCTATGGCTTCCGCCAGCTCGCTCGCACGGACTACCGGAAGGCGGGCACCGAGCTCGTGGTGACCGCGGAGGTCTACGACATGGGCTCGCCGCTGGGAGCGTTCGGGCAGTACTCGATGCTCCTCAGCGACTCGCGAGACCCGGCGTCGATGCAGTCCCGCGCGGTCGCGCAGGGCGGCGGCGGGTTCCTCGGCACGAGCCAGCTCGTATTCTGGAAGGGTCAATACCTGGTTCAATTGAACCTCGCCGATGACTCGGGAGAGCAGGACGAGAATGCGCTCGGCGCGACCGCGCGAGAGGTGCTCCCCGCGATCGCGACGAGGCTCGCGGGGTCCATCCCTGGAGAGACCACCGCCCCGGCCGGGGCCCGCGTACTGCCAGCAGAGGGGCTGGTCTGGGGCGGCGCGACCTACCTCTCCAACGGGGTTCTGGGCGTGGACCAGACGGGTGCGGGGTGGGTCGGCCACTATGCGGCAGCGGGAAATCAGCGATTTCGGGTAGCCGTGATGACCCGAGCGACGCCGGACGAGGCGCGCGCTCTCCTGCAGCGCTTCCGGGCCGCGGGCGCGGTGGCCCTTCCGGCCGTGGGCGACGAGGCCTTCACCACTCCGTCACTCGCGGCTGCCAGGAAGGGATCGACCGTGGTGCTCGTGGCCGCTCCCGCACCGGACACGCTCCCCGCGCTGCCGCCGGGCGGTCGTAGCGACCGGCTCCGGACGATCGTCGCCGCCCTGCCCTGACGCCCACCCTCGAGCCTCCTCCGGAGGCGAAATTGCCCGGCGGGTTGCTGATGCCGGGGGCGCACGGGTAGATTGCGAGCACCTGCATGAGTGCTGATCCAAGACCGACGCGCCGGGAGCTCTTGATCCGAGGAGGGAGGGCCCTCGCCGTCCTCGGTGGCGCCGGGCTGTCCGCGAAGCTGGCGTACGATCGGGGCGGCTGGAGTCTCGGGGCGGCCACCGGCGTGCGCGAGGTCCGCGATTACCACCGCAGTGACCGCGGTGGGCCGAGTGATTTCGTGGTGGCGAGGGGAACGATGACCACGGCGCCGACGCTCCTCGTCGAGCAGGCGCTCGCGGGTCTCGGCGGCATGGCCCGCTTCATCTCCCGAGGCGACATCGTAGTGGTCAAGCCGAATATCGGTTGGGACCGCACGCCACTCCAGGCTGCCAACACCAATCCCGAGGTGGTCGCGACGGTCGTCCGCCTGGCGCTCGACGCCGGGGCGCGCAAGGTCATCGTCACCGACGCGAGCTGCAACGATCCCGGCCGGTGCTTCCAGCGCAGCGGAATCTGGGCGAAGGCCCATCGCGCCGGGGCGGAGGTCGTGCTGCCCGCGGAGCACCGGTTTCGCTCGATGCGGCTGGGCGGTGAGGTGCTCGACGAGTGGCCCGTCTATCGGACGCTCATCGAGGCTGACAAGGTCATCAATTGCCCGGTGGCCAAGCACCACAACCTGGCGAAGTACACCGCTGCGATGAAGAACTGGTATGGCACCCTCGGAGGGCGCCGGAACAGGCTTCATCAGTCGATCGATGTGTCCATTGCAGACCTCGCCACGTTCATGCGACCGACGGTCACGGTGGTCGATGGAATCCGCGTGATGATGCGCAATGGGCCGCAGGGCGGCAACATCGATGACACCCAACGAATGAATACCGTGATCGCGACCATCGATCAGGTCGCGGCGGACGCGTTCGGCTGCACCCTCATCGGACAACGACCAGAGAACCTCCCCTATCTGCGAATGGGACAGGAGCGGCACCTCGGGACGATGCAGTGGCAGACGCTTCGCCCGCGCGAGATCGCGCTCCTCGACGATGGCAGCATCGAGCGGCGCGCGATCTGGGTACCCGAGGGTGAAGACCCGGCCGCGGTCGCGTTCGCGCTCAACCACACCCGTCAGCCACTGGTGATCACGTGAGCGGCGGCGATCTCCCCCTGCCCATTCCGTGGCTCGGCGTCGTCGGCGTGGTGCCGTCGCTCGATGGGGTGCCCGCGGCTCCTCCGACGCCGGTGGTCGTCGCCAAGGACCTGGTCGCCCCGACGGCCGCGGCCATGCCTTCCGCGGCGGCTCCGGCGGCGCGCGCTTCAACGGGCGTCTTCGATCGGGTGCGAGCCTGGTGGCGGGAGCGCTACAAGCCGCGCAAGCGTCCCGGGTCGGGGCTCCCGGCGCGGAAGATCATCGTGGCGCTCCGCAACTCGCGGCGGGTGTCGCAGGTCTTCTTCCTGTTCCTGTTCCTCTTCCTGCTGGTGAGGACGGAGTTCCGGGGGAGCTTCAGCGGCGGGGCGACCGTGCGGATGCCCTACCCCGTCGAGGGCTTCCTGCTGGCCGATCCCTTCGTCGCGCTGATGACCTTCCTGTCCTCGCACACCGTCTATCGGGCGCTCTGGTGGAGCGTCGGGATGGTCGCGATCACCCTGGTCTTCGGCCGTATCTTCTGCGGCTGGATCTGCCCCTTCGGGACGCTCCATCACTTCTTCGCCTGGCTCTTCCCCAATCCGAAGAGCGGGACGGGAGGGTCGCGGCGGGTCCGCGCCAACATGACCCACCCCTACCAGAACGCGAAGTACTACCTCCTCGGGGCGTTCCTGGTGGCCGCGGTGTGTGGCAGCGCCATCGGGGGCCTGTTCGACCCGATCTGCATCTGCGTCCGGGCCATCGGGCTCGCGGTGCTCCCGGCCATCAACTACGTCACCGGACGCGGGCTCGATCAGGTCTCACAGACCAACATCCATCTCCTCCAACAAGGGAGCGATGTGACGCGCGACGCCCTGGTCGCGACGGTGCTCCAGCCGAAGCAGTACTTCTTCCATCAGACCTGGGTCATCGGGGGGTTGCTCTTCGCGGTCCTGCTGGCCAACCGCTGGATTCCACGCTTCTGGTGCCGCGCGCTGTGCCCGCTCGGCGCCACGCTCGGGCTCATCGCCCGCAATGCCCTGTTCGGAATGGAGAAGGACCACTCCAAGTGCACCGACTGCAACCTCTGCCTCGTCGACTGCCAGGGGGCCGATAGCCCGCAAGGCGGCGTGAAGTGGAAGCAGGACGAGTGTCACATGTGCCTCAACTGCGAGACCGCCTGCCCGGAGGACGTGATCAAGTTCCGCTTCCTGCCCAACCGGCGCAGCACGACGCTCGCGCAGGACGGGATGGATCGGCGCAAGGTGCTCGTGGCGGCCGCCACCGGCGCCGCGGTGCTCCCGCTCGCGCGGGCCAGCGACACCCTCGACAGCAACTACTATGACCGGCTCATCCGACCGCCCGGGTCGGTGCCCGAGCGGGAGTTCATGGAGCGATGCATCCGCTGCGCGGAGTGCATGAAGGTCTGTCCCAACAACGCGCTCCACCCGGCGTTTCTCGAGAGCGGCATCGAGGGCTTCTGGACTCCCATCCTCATTCCACGCATCGGGTACTGCGAGCCCTCCTGCGTGCTCTGCGGCCAGGTGTGCCCGACCGGCGCGATCCAGAAGATCACGGAGGATCACAAGCTCGGAAACCCCGCGCGGCACATCGAGGCGATCAAGCTCGGGACGGCGTTCTACGATCACGGGCGGTGCCTGCCGTGGTCGATGGCGACCCCGTGCATCGTCTGCGAGGAGTTCTGCCCGACCTCGCCGAAGTCCATCTGGGTCGAGGAGATCGATGTCCCCGACCGCAACGGGCACATGGTCCATGTGCAGCGCCCGCACGTCGATCCGCAGCTCTGCATCGGCTGCGGCGCCTGCGAGAAGGTCTGCCCGGTGCAGGATCGCCCGGCGGTGTACGTCACCTCCGTCGGCGAGTCGCGCAGCCGTACCAACGTGATCCTCCTCGAGACCAGCAACTACAACCGCCCCTGAGCGGGTATTACCTACGAGGGTAAACCGGAGTTCGCCGTCGCGGGACGGCGCGCTCGTGGTAGAGCCCCGGCCATGTCTGGACAGGTTCCCCGAGAGGCGCTGCGCGGTGATGCCCGACTTCGAGCGGCCGAGGTGCTCACGCGCACCGAGGCCGACGGCGCCTTCGCGGCCGCCGCCCTCGACGCCGCCATCGCCCGGACGCCGAGCCTCGGGGTGCGCGACCGCGGCCTCGCGACGGAGCTCGTCTACGGCGCGCTGCGCACGCTCCCGGTGCTCGACGCGGAGCTCGCTCGCTTCGCCAAGAACGGCGCCCGCTCCATCGCGGAGCTCGACCCGTGGTCGCGCAACGTCCTCCGCGTCGCGGTCTACCAGGTGCTCGCGCTCGACCGCATCCCTCCCTCCGCCGCCGTCGACGCCGCCGTCGATGCGCTGAAGCGCTGGCGCTCCAAGGGGCTCGCGGGCTTCGCCAACGCCGTGCTCCGAAGGATCGCCGGCGAGCGCCCCGAGCCGCTGCCGGCGGACCAGCGGGTGACCCTGGCGCTGCGGGCGATCCCGGTCGCGGTGCGGGTTCGCATCGGGTCGCTCCTCGGCCAGGAGGCCGTGGAGTCGGTGCTGCGCGCGGCGCTCCAGCGGAGCGCGGTGTCGTCGGTGCGGGTCAACCCGCTGCGCATCGAGCGGGAGGCGCTGATGGAGCGGCTGCAGCGCGAGCGCGCGGGCGCGGTGATCACCCCGGGGAAGCGCTCGGAGCTCGCCCTCTCCATCGAGCACGCGGGCGACCTCAGCTATACCTCTGCGTGGAAGGAGGGGCTCTTCGACATCCAGGAGGAAGGCGCCCAGGTCGTGGCGCTCATGGCCGGCGCGAAGCCCGGGATGAGCGTGCTCGATCTCTGCGCCGGGCGGGGAGGCAAGTCCGCCGTGCTCGCCACGCAGATGGCCGGCCGAGGGACGCTCCACGCGGTCGATCAGCACCCGGCGAAGCTCGAGACGCTGCGGGCCAACCTCGCCCGCCTTGGCCTCTCGGAGCATCTCTCGCTGGCGACCTTCGCGGTCGACCTGACGGTCGGAGACGGCGACCTCGCGAAGGCCGCGCCGCCGGAGGGCTACGACGTGGTGATGGTCGACGCTCCGTGCTCGGGCCTCGGCACGCTCGCGCACCGGCCCGACCTCATGCTGCGGCTGCGGGATGCGTCGGCGTGGCGGGAGCTGACGGCGATCCAGACGACGGTGCTGGAGCGGGCGGTGCGGTGGGTGCGGCCCGGGGGCGTGCTGCTCTACGCCGTGTGCACGCTGACGGCCGAGGAGGGCGACGCTCCGGTCGAGGCGATGCTCGCGAAGCGGCCCGGATGGGCGGCCGCGCATGAACGCACGGTGCTACGGCCGGACCTCGATGGCACGGACGGGTTCGTGATCCACCGCATCGTTCGCGCGGGTGCGGGCGCGGCGTAGGGGCGTATGCCCCGGGCTCTGATAGCATCAGGGCCGTGTCGGACGACGGCTCCCTGTTCGAAGCGCGCGACTCCTTCCTCGGCAGGGTCGTGGGCGGGAAGTATCTGATCGACGGCTTCCTCGGCGCCGGCGCCATGGGCCGGGTGTACCGGGCGACCCAGAGGCCGCTCGACAAGCTGGTCGCGGTCAAGGTGCTGCACGCCAACCTCGGCGCGGATCAGGGCACGCTCCAGCGCTTCATGCGCGAGGCGAAGGCCGCGAGCCGCTTCGATCACCCCAACTCCGTCGCGGTCTTCGACTTCGGCATCGAGCCCGACGGCACCGCGTACATCGCGATGGAGTACCTGCGGGGCGAGAGCCTCGACGCCCTCATCCAGAGGGAGGGGATGCTCACCGCGCCCCGCTGCGTCGCGATCATGTCGCAGGTGCTCGCGGCGCTGTCCGAGGCGCACGACGCGGGCATCGTCCACCGCGACCTCAAGCCCGAGAACATCATGCTCGTCTCCCGCGGAGGCGAGGACTTCGTCGGCGAGACCGTCAAGGTCGCGGACTTCGGCATCGCCAAGATGCTCGGCGAGGACGGCGATGCGAGGGCCGCCGCCAAGCTCACCGCCACGGGCATCACGCCGGGCTCCCCCGCGTACATGTCCCCGGAGCAGGCGCAGGCGCTTCCCGTCGACGGCCGGAGCGACCTCTACCAGTGCGGGGTGATCCTCTACGAGATGATCACCGGCCAGATCCCGTTCATCGCCAACAACGCGATCGGGGTCATCATGCTGCACATCAGCCAGCCCGCGCCGTCGGCGCGGCTGCGAAACCCGCGCTGCCCCGAGGCGCTCGACGCCGTCATCGCCCGGGCCATGGCGAAGGACCCGGAGCGCCGCTTCTCCAACGCCCGCGCGATGCGCCAGGCGCTGAAGCTCATCGCGCCGGATCAGGTCACGGCCACCGCGAACGTCGAGCATCGCAGCACCCCGAAGCCTCTCGTGCTGCCGAAGCCCAGCGCCGCGTCGAACCTCACCGAGACGCTGGCGGAGGGAGCCGCCGCGGAGCGCGTGGTGGCGGTGGCAGCGCCGTCCCCCCCTCCCCCCAAGGCGCTCCCCCGGTGGGCGAAGGTCGCTGCGATGGGGGGTGGCGCCATCGCGCTCGCCGCGGTGGTGGTCGGGCTCTCCCCTCGGGCCGGACAGGTCACGCCGCAGGCACCGCTCGCGAGGTCGGTCCCCCTGCACGTCCCCGTCCCCGTCGCAGTCGTCGTCGATGCAGGAGCGCCGGTACGCGAGGCGATCCCGAACAGCGCAGCACCCGAGAATGCCGGCGCCGCGGCAGCGGCCGTCGTCCCGCCCGGACCGGAGACCCGCGCGCTGGTGCGGGTCCGCTCCCATGGCGGATCGCGATCGCTGGTGGCCGCGGTCGTTGCGCCGGAGCCGGAGAGATCGACCGTCGCGCCGGCGCCCGCGATCGAACCGACGCCGGTGGTGGCGCCCGTCGCGGCGGTCGCTCCGGTGGTGCCGCCGGTGGTCGCTCCGACGCCGGTCGCCGCGCCGCCGGTCGCACCACCGCCCTCCCCGGCGTTGCGCGGCGTGCGCGGATCGCTCGCCTCGATGCAGGTGTCGGGAGGCATCACGAGGGGAGCGATCCAGGGTCGGGCCTCGCAGGCCGCGGATGCTCTCGCTCGCTGCGTGCTGCGCGCGGCGGAGTCCCGAGGCGGGACCGCTGCGTTCGGGTCGCCCGCGACGGTGAGCGCGGTGGTCGCGGTTCGCGATCGGCGGGCCGACGAGGTCCGGCTCAGCGGCGGTGGCGCGCTGGTCGGCGGGTGTCGCGATGCCGTGCTGGGGGCGTTTCGAGGAGACCTCCCGCAGGCGGAGGACACGGAGTACGAGGTGCGGATGACGATCGAGCTGGAGCCGCAGCGCTAGCGGCTCCCGATCGGGACGCTCACGGCGAGGTGATCGTGAGGTCGTAGCGCGGGTTGTACACGGTGCCATTGTAGTGGCAGTCGACGAGCACGAAGTAGGTCGTGCCCGCGGAGACCGTGAAGGTGACGGTCTCCGTCGGCCAGGGTCCCGACTGCGAGTTGCACGCCACCTGGGAGCCCGACGCGCAGACGCCCTGGCGCACATAGAGCGTCGCCGGCCAGAAGTCGCCCGTGAGACGGATGGTCGCGGTGCCGGAGCGCGCGGGCGTCCAGCGCCAGATGCGCTCGACTCCGCCGCTGTTGTAGGAGGAGCCGCAGGTCGCGGACTGCATCCCGGTGCCGTTCATGTTGCCGGTGAATTGGCCGCCGTCCGGAGGCGCGATGAAGGGCGAGGCGCACGAGCCGACACCGCAACCCTCGTCCGTCACCCCGTCGCAGTCGTCGTCCATCCCGTTGCAGGCCTCGCTGGCGACGTCGGCCGCGCAGGCCCCGCGGCAGAGGTTGTAGCCGCTGTTGCACCGCTGGCCGCAGGTGCCGCTGACGCAGGTCGCGCTGCCGTTGGCGAGGCCCGGGCAGGTGTTGCCGCACCGGCCGCAGCTGGTGATCGACGAGAGGGAGGACTCGCATCCGTTGGAGGCGACGGCGTCGCAGTTGGCGAAGCCCGCGGCGCAGGTCACGCCGCAGGCGCTCGCGGCGCAGGTGGGAGAGGCGTTGGGCGCTCCCGGGCAGGCACCGCCGCAGCGGCCGCAGTTGGCCGCCGAGGTGCGGGTGTCGGTCTCGCAGCCGTCCGCGGCGGAGCCGTTGCAGTCGGCGAAGGAGGCGGCGCACGAGAAGCCGCAGAGGCCGTCGGCGCAGGTCGCCGCGGTCGCGTTCGCAGGGACGGCGCAGGAGACCGGGGCCGCGTAGCCGAGGCCGTCGGAGCGGCAGGTCTCCGTCGCGCCCGCACCGGCGCACCGACGCGAGCCGGGCGAGCAGAGCCACCCGGCGCACATGCCGCCCACGCAGGACGATCCGACCGCGCAGGCGACGGCGCTAGTGCCGCCACCGTCGGCCGCGCACACGCTCATGGTGGAGGCGTCGCGGCAGGTCGAGCTGCCCGGCGTGCAGGCCCACGCGCGGCACTGGCCGGAGCGGCACGACTGGCCGTCGGCGCAGGCGCGCGCCGCGTAGCCCTGGCCGTCCGCGGAGCACTCTCGCGACATGGTCCTCGTCACGCACTCGACCGCGCCTGGAGTGCAGACCCACGGCACGCAGGCGCCTCCCACGCAACCCGAGCGATCGGCGCACGGAGCGTCGGTGGTGCCGAGGCCGTCGGCGGAGCAGACCCGGCGCACCCGCCCGTCCACGCAGGTGGTGGCGCCCGGGACGCAGCTGCGCGTCCGGCACACCCCGTCGCGGCATCCCTCGTCGGCGCCGCAGCGCTGGTCGGTGGTGCCGAGCCCGTCGGCGTTGCAGACCCGGCGGCTCGCGGGGTCGGCGCAGGTGGCGCTCGCGGGCGTGCAGGTCCACGCGGCGCAGCGGCCTGCAGAGCAGGACTCCCGGGCGGCGCAAGCTCGCTCGACCCAGGCGCTGCCGCGGGCGTCGCAGGTGCGGAGACGCCGGTCGTCCAGGCACTCGACCGCGTTGGGGGTGCAGACCTGAGGGCGACAGATCGCGTCCGGCGTGCAGTACTGCCCGGTGCCGCAGTCGACGTCGCCGACGCACTCCACGCACTGCGCGCGGACCGGGTCGCAGACCAGCATCAGGTCGCTGCACTCCCGCGACGAGCGGCAGGCGCGCGGCGGCTGCACACAGGCGTTCGAGCGACACACCGTGCCGCCACTACAGTCCGCGTCCACATTGCAGTCGACGCAGTAGCCGCGAGCGGCGTTGCACACCTGCCCCGGGCACATGCGCGACGTGGTGCAGGGGACCGCCACGACGCAGCGGTTGCCCGAACACGACCGGCCGCCGCCGCCGCAATCGTCGGGGCCCACGCACTCGACGCACCGCCCGCGCACGCGGTCGCAGACACCGCCCGAGGCGCGGCACGGGGCGTCGTCCTGGCAGGAGATCGCGCCGGCGTCGGGGGCGTCGGGCAGCGATCCGTCGACCGTGGCCGCGTCGACCGTGGCCGCGTCGAGCTTCGGTGCGTCGACCGCGGGAGCGTCGACCGCGGGGACGTCGACCGCGGGGACGTCGCTGCCGACAGGGCCCGACACGGATGCAGGCGCGCAGGCCATCAACGCAGCCGTCGCGAACAGGAGACGCAAGGAAGCAGCGGTCATGGCTGCGCGTCTACATCAACGCGGCGCTGGGCGCACGCCCGGGCCAGCGAGCTCTCCTCGTGCCAGGCGGGTGATCCCGCGGGCGTTCACTCGATCTCGACCTCGACGGAGTTGATGATGGTCATCGTGAGGGTCGATCCCGGGGGCAGCCCCTCGGGCGTGACGCTCGTCGAGCGCTGCAGTCGGATGACATGGACCCCGGTGCTCATGAAGACCCCTGGGGGGAGCGTCAGGCGTCCGTTGTCGTCCACCCGACTCGGACCGCTGGGCGCGAGCAGCGTGACGTCAGCCCCGTCGTGCGGCGACCAGGTGACGGAGATGGGAGAGCCGCTGCTGATGTGCTCGTGAAGGCGCGGCGAGAGGAAGGAGAAGATCGGCATGGTCGAGAGCGGCACGTCGTGGCTCACCCCATCGAGGGTGACGAGCGAGAGGACGAGCGAGGAGGAGTACTCGTCGAAGCCCGCGCCGTAGCGGCCTGGCGCGATCGTCCGTAGCGGGATCGGACCGCCGATGCGGGTGAGCGTGAGGGTCGCGTCGACGGGCGCGCCGTCGCGGGTCGCGAAGATCTCCACGCTGACGCCGAAGGACGAACGGCCGCTGGCGTTGTCCTCGCCAGTGGCGGTGACCTCGATGCGGAGCGAGGGATCCGCGCTGTCCATGCGGTCCGAGGGCGGGGCATCGCGTCCGGCGTCACTGCTCGGGGAGCGGACTATGACCGCGTCGCCGACGCACCCGACCAGCGTGAGCGCGACCAGACCGAGCACCCTCATTCGTGGGTTCCGCGCATCGAGCGAACCTGCGACGAGTAGATGCCGCTCGGGTGACGCTGGAGGTACCGATCGGCCTCGCGATCGACCACGGTCTGCGTCGCGTCGCGGACGCTCGCACGGAAGGTGAGGTAGTCCCGCTCCTCCGCGAGCTCGGAGCGAGGGAAGCGCCGGGCGTGGTCGTGCAACGCCGCGAGCGAGCGCTCGGTCTCTCCCGCGGCCAGCAGCTGCCGGGCGCGCTCGAGCATCGCGGCCTCGGCTTCCGCGTCTCGCCGACGATCGCTCGCGACGGGTGCGTGGGCCGGGGCGACGCGCGCGGCGATCGGCTCCACCGGGGCCGGGACGGCGCCGGGGACCGGCGGAGACGGGGGCCTCGCCGGCGTGGTCGGAGGGAGCCGGGGCGACGACGCCGAGGGAGCGCGGGCCGCGGGCGGCGGGCGCGTGCTGCGATGGGCCACCGTCGCGCCCACGACGCCGACGACGGACAGCGCTCCTGCGATCTTCAGCGCCGACCACCAGCCGGAGGCCGTCGCAGCGCCTCCCAGCCGCGCGACCGCGGTCGCGGATGCGATGCGCACGGAGTCCGGGAGCGGCGGGGGACCTCCGCGGGCCGCGGCGAGCAGGCGCTGGATCTCGGGGGGAGCCCCGCCGCGGGGATCACTCCATCGACCTGGATCGTCCATCACGGACCTCCTCTGGTTTCTTCACGCAACGCCGTCGCCGAGCGCGCGAACGCGGCGCGCGCAGCGTGCAACCTCGAGTAGACCGTCCCGACCGGCACCCCGATCATCGAGGCGATCTCCACACAGCTCAACTCCTCCAGCTCGAACATCACGAACACCGCGCGCTTCTCCGGGTCGAGCGCCTCGAGCGCGCGCTCCACCATGGCCCTCGCCTGCGAGGCGATGGCCTGCTCCTCGGGCGAGCGGGAGGCGTCGTGGGCCTCGGCGTCTGGAGCCTCTACCGGGATCTCCGGGTGCCGACGCCGATGGCGACGCCAGCCGAGCACGACGCGCAGGCAGATGCCGAAGAGCCAGGTCGTGATGGCGGACGATCCATCGAAGGAGTCGAGGCGCCGGTGGACGACCACGAACACCTCCTGCAGCAGGTCGGGCCGGTCGGACTCGGGCACGCCGAGCCGATGCAGCGACGCCCACACGAACCCGGCGTGCTGGGCGTGGATCGAGACCACCGTCCACGAGTGCGCGACCGGCGACTGTGCCGAATCACTCACCGCCAGCGATCGCAGGATACCCAGGGACACAGCACTGAATGGCCACCCCCCCGGCGAGCCTTCACGGGAGCCTCACCCCGACGGCGAGGTCGGCCTCGAAGGCGACCGGCGGCGGCGAGAAGGAGGGCGTCGAGGCGCCCTCGACGCGAGGCGCCCAGGTGAGCAGGGGCACCACGGCCCGGGCCTGCGCGGAGATCACCCACCGATCTCCTGGGAACAGCCGGGCGTGGGCCTCCGCGGAGGCGCCGATCCACGCGCGGTCACCGGGCTCCACGGGCTGTAGCGTGAGGGCGACGAGGTGCATCGCGCCCCCGAGCACGCCCGCGCAGCCACCGAGCTGCACCCGGGTAGGGGTCGTGTCGAGGCAGGCGCCCACCCGCGCGACGGTGCGCCCGATGCTCGTGGTTCCGTCGAGCGTGGTGACCGGGAGCAGGTACGAGGCGCCGAGGTCGAGGCTCCATCGGCCACGAAGCGGGACCATCGCGGAGATGCCCACGCTCAAGGAAGGTGCGGGGGCCACGCCGATGGCGACGCCTGCGGCGAGCGCGATCCACGAGGCCGGGAGCGAGCGCCGGGGTGCGGGGACGAAGGCTGCAGGAGGAGGGGGCGATGGACACGTCGGGCACTCGGGGCATGTCCCCGCCGGGGTCTCCGGGCAGGTGTTCGGGACGGCCGCGGTGACCGCGGGAGCCGCGGGGTCCGGCGGAGCTGGACGCAGCGCCGCGTCCGGATCGATCACCAGCGCGACGGCCAGGGCGACCGCCTCGGAGAGAGCCTCACAGCCGGGACCATCCTGGGAGAGGTCTCGCACTGGCGCCTCCGCGCTGCCGTCCCGCACGGTGATGCGCGCTCGACGCCGACCCCGGAGCGGGGGCCGATACTGGACGACGATGGAGCGCGGCGAGCCCTCGGCGAAGGACGCTCGACCGAGTCGACGATCCACCTCGGCGCGGATCGCGCGCTCATCGGGGCACGCCTCCTCGACGCTCCGCTCGACCCGGAGGGCGGCGGACCGCATCGGCTGCGCGCTCGCCGCTGCCGGGTGCAGCGCGTAGATCGCGAGGGCGGCGAGACGCTTCCGCATGGGGCGGGACCATATCGCACGAGCCCGCCGGGTCATGCGAGATAGCGCGCCGTCCTCTCGCGGAGCCCGTGCACCCGACGCACCCTGCGACGTCGCGCGTGAACGCGGTGCGTATCGCACGCACGCCATGCACCTTCGACGGATCGCGGATCCATTCACCATGCGGGGGGTGAGCGGCCTACTTGCCCGACCGATCCATGCTCCCGACCCAGCGGGCGACGTCGCGGGTCGAGAGCAGTCCCGCGATGCTCCCGTCGCCCATGACGACCGGGAGCTGCTGGAACCCCTCGGCGGACATCAACGCCGCTGCGCGAGACAGCTCGGTGCCCTCGACGACGGTGAACACCAGCGGGGTCATCACGTCGCCCGCCATGGCGAGCGCCGGGGCCTCGACGGCGGGACTGGCGACGCTCGCCTCGCCCGGCTCGACCGGAGCGGGAGGCGCATCGAGGTGCTCGCGCAGCAGGTCGGTCCACGAGATCATCCCGATCGGGTGGCCGTCCTCGTCGACCACCGGGACACCGTCGGCGCCCCACTCCAGGAGCAGCGCCGCGATGGTCTCGACGCTCACGTCCCGCCTCACGCAGACGATGTTCCGCTCCATCACCTCCCGCACCGGAGTCCGTAGACCGGCCTCGACGGGAGCCCTCGCCTCGCCCTCGAACCGGCGGCAGATCACGGTGCCGGACTGCGCCTGAGCTGGAGGTCGGAAGCCGACGCAGCGCTCGCAGGCCGCGCAGTTCGACACGTAGACCGCCTCGTTGCGAGGGGCGCAGTGGACCATCAAGCGACGCCTCACGTCGCCGTCGCCCGAGAGGATCTCCCGCACGCCGATGCCACACTCGACGGTGTTCGCAGGATCGTTCGAGTTCATCGCCCTCGCTCCCTCCACATCCGAGGCTCTTCGGCCCCGCGATCTGCCTGATGGGCAGTCCCCTCCATGCCACGAGCGTGCCTGCCCGATCGGGGGCCCTGGAGCACGAGCCTCCTGGTGGGCCCGAGCGACGGCGCATTCGCTGCGCCAGGGATGCAGGTACTGCACGGGGAGCGCGTGAAATCGTCGACTGCACGGCGTGGCACCCTGGTTGCTCAAGGGCCGCCTCGATGACGACCGAGGTCCTCGATGAGGCCATGTCCGGCGAGCGCGGATGTCTGCACTGCGGGAGCGACCTGGGCATCGGCGCGCTCGAGGGCTTCTGCTGCACGGGCTGCCGGGTGGTGCACGGGCTGCTCTCCTCGGGTGGCCTGCTGCGCTACTACGACCTGCGCGGCGGCATCATCGGGCCCGCCTCTCCGTCGGCGGCGAGGGACCTGAAGTGGCTCGACGCCATGGAGGCCACGCTCACCTCGAGCGAAGGCCAGCGCCGAGTGGACCTCGATCTCCAGGGGGTACAGTGCGCCGCCTGCGTGTGGCTGATCGACTCGCTCTTCGAGCGCCACGGCGACCGCGCCTCCCGCCTCGCGGTGACGGTCAATCCCGCGCTGGGGCGGGTGGAGCTGCTCGTGACGAGGGCTTTCCCGCTGAGGGCCTTCGTGGAGGACGTCGGGCGCTTCGGCTACGCGCTCGGGCCGGCGCTCAAGACCGAGGCGCCGCGCTCGTCGGAGCTGCTCTGGCGCATCGGGCTCTGCGCGGCCTTCGCCCTCAACGCGATGATGTTCGCGGTGCCCGTGCACCTCGGGCTCCGCGAGGGCGCCGTGTACGACGTCTTCCGATGGATCTCCATGCTGCTCGCGCTCGCGAGCGTGATCGTCGGCGGGTCGGTGTTCCTTCGCTCGGCGTGGCGCTGCCTGCGGCGAGGGGTGCTGCACCTCGATGTGCCCATCGCCCTGGGCATCGTCCTCGCCTTCACGGGCTCGCTCTGGAACTTCCTCGCCGGTCGCGACGGCGGCGCCTTCTTCGACACGGTGTGCACCTTCATCGTGCTGATGCTCACCGGCCGCTGGCTCCAGGAGCGCGTGGTCGAGCGCAACCGCGCGATGCTCCTGGCCTCCGACGGGGCCGACGGCCTGCTGGCGAGGCGAGTGCGCGATGAGCGCGTCGAGGTCGTGCGCTGCGGCGAGCTCGGACCGGGGGACTCGCTCCTGGTGTCCCCTGGCGACCTCGTCCCGGTGCGCTCCACGCTCACCGCCGAGTCCGCGAGCTTCTCGCTCGACTGGATCACCGGAGAGAGCGTCCCGGCGGTCTTCGCTCGCGGCGAGACCGTCCCCGCGGGAGCCTCCAACCTCGGCGCCGAGGCCGTCACCGTGGAGTCGCAGGAGGACTTCTCGGACTCCTCGCTGCGAGAGCTTCTGCGCTCGACGCGCGCCGACGCCGCGGACACCTCCCGCTCCACCGCGTGGTGGCAGCGCCTGACCCGCGTCTACGTCGTGGCCGTCCTGGCGCTGGCGGCGCTCTGCTTCGCGTACTGGATGCTGCTCCGTCACGACCCTGCCCGCGCCCTGCAGGCGACCACGGCGCTGCTGGTGGTCACCTGTCCCTGCGCCTTCGGCATCGCCACGCCCACGGCCTACGAGATGGTGCTCGCGGGCCTGCGACGGGCGGGGCTCTTCGTGCGCTCCGCGAGCCTGCTCGACCGCCTCCCGGACGTGCGCCGCGTGGTCTTCGACAAGACCGGCACGCTCACCACCGGGCTGCTCGAGCTCGTCCACCCCGAGACGCTCACCACGCTCCCCGACGACGCCCTCGCGGCGCTCTACAACCTCGCCGTCCGCAGCACCCACCCCAAGAGCGTCGCGGTCCGCCGCGCCCTGGAGGCGTCGGGATTGCCGGTCGCCTTCGACGCCTCGATCACCACGCGCGAGACACCTGGCGCGGGCGTCGAGCTCGTCACAGCGGGCGTCTCGTGGAGGCTCGGTCGCGGGACCTGGGCGGCGTCCACCGAGGGCGACCTGGTGCTCGGCCGTCAGGGCGTGGCGATCGCGTCGCTGGAGACCACCGAGGCGTTGCGGCCCGACGCGAAGGCGGAGGTCGCGGCGCTCGCGGCCACCGGACGCGAGGTGTGGATCCTCAGCGGCGACGAGCCCACCCGCGTCGCCTCGATGGCCCGCGCGCTCGGCCTGCCCGAAGACCGCGCCGTCGGCGGCTGCTCCCCGGACGACAAGGCCCGCTGGATCGACGCCCACGACCATCGTGACACCTGGATGATCGGCGACGGCATCAACGACGGACCCGCCGTGGAGCGCGCGTTCTGCTCGGCGACGCCCACCATCGACCGACCGTTCATGCCGTCGCGCACCGATGCGTGGTTCGTCACGGCGGGCCTGCGGCCGGTGCGCCTCGCGCTCCTCGCGGCGACCGCCCTCACCCGCATCAACCGCCGCAACCTCGCGGTGGCCACCGTCTACAACGTCGGCACCGTGTCGCTCGCGTTCGCGGGACTGATGTCCCCGCTGCTCTGTGCGGTGGTGATGCCGATCTCGTCGTTGTCGATCCTCTTGGCGACCATCGCGTCGCTCTCGCCTCGGAGGCCGCTTTGGAGATCGTGATCCTGCTTGCCCTGGTCGGTCTGCTGCTCACCGGCGCCGCGCTCGTGCTCTTCACCAGGAGCCTCGCGGACCGTGACTGGCAGCACGTCGAACGCTTGAGCCTCTTTCCCATCGAGGACGACGCGCCTCCAGAGTCCGACGAGGAGCACAGGAACCCATGAACCCCGAACCCGAGACTCCAACGACCGCCCCCTCTTCGCTCGTTCGCATCCGCTACAACGATCAGCTGACACGGCAGTTCGTCACGGCGTCCATCGTGTGGGGCATCGTGGGGATGCTGGTGGGCCTGCTGGCCGCGCT
>CBIHPK010000019.1:0-61891 GCA_966211675.1 uncultured Myxococcaceae bacterium | reverse complement strand
CGGGGGTGTCTTTCCCTCCCCCCCCCCCCCCGGCGGGGTGCGGGGGGCGGGGGGTGAGGTCTTCTTCGCCGCCGCGCTCTTCCGGGTGGGCGGCGCGGTCTTCTTCGCGGGGGCCGTCACGGGCTTCGGGGAGTCGCCTCCGAAGGGGTCGTTGCCGAGGACTTTGCGCGCCATAGGGGTGAACCGCTCGTGAAGGGGGGGAGAGACGCTCAGGGGGTCGTGCGGAGCAGGTGCGCGTCGCGCATCCGCTGGGAGTGGGCGTAGTCGAGCACCGCCTCGCGCGTCGTGAACGCGGGGCGGAACTTCAGCTCGTTCAGCGCCTTGTCGCCGTCGGCGACGCAGAGCCAGCGGGCGTAGTCGACGAAGGTCGGCGGCGCCTCGCTGAGCTGCGCCGTCCAGAGGGCGCTCACGATGGGGTACATCACCGGGTGCGGAATGGGCAGACCGATGCGGCCCGTGAGCTGGATCACCGTGGAGAGCGGCAGCACCCCGTCGCCGACGATGTTGAACACCCCGGGGATGTCTCGCATCACCGCCAGCTTGAAGGCCGCCAGCGCGTCCACCTCGTGGAGGAACTGCATCAACGGGTCGAAGCCCATCACCGTCGGGACCATCGATCGCCCGAGGTAGCGGGTGAGGTAGTTCTTCACCGTGGGGCCCAGGATGGGCGCGAGGCGCAGCACCGTCACCAGCGTCCCGGGCGAGCTGCGCGCGAAGCTCGCGACCACCTGCTCGGCCTCGATCTTGTCGCGCAGGAAGCGGCTCTCCGAGTGCCCCCGGAGCGGGTGCGACTCGGGGATGAAGTTGGGGTTTCGCGGCGACGCCCCGTACAGGATCGTGTGCGACCAGAGCACGAACTTGCGCACCGGGCGCTCGCGACACGCGTTGAGCACGTGCGCCGTGCCGACGCTCTCCAGCTCGTGGGCCCAGGCGCTCGCGTGCGTCGGCGACGACAGGAAGGCCATGTGCAGCAGCGTGTCGACCTGCTCGCTCGCGAAGATCTCCGCGAGGCGCGCGTCCACCCTCGGCTGCGTGAGGTCGACCTTGTAGAACCGGGTCTTGCGCCCCGCCGTCGCCGGCCGCTCGACGTCCAGCGCCACGATGCGCGACACCCGGTCGTCGTCCTCCAGCAGCCCGATGAGGTTGCGGCCGAGGAAGCCGTCCGCCCCGGTGAGCGCCACCACCCGCCCCGGCGGGGTCACCTTGGTGACCGCGTGCGCGTCGTGGTCCTTTGCGTCCGTCATCGTCGGCCCTTCCAGCTCACCGTCTCCCAAGGAAAGCCCTCCTGCGGGCGCGAACGCTATCACAACCGCGATCGCAGCCCGAAGCGCCGCGAGGCCGTCTCCGTGGTGCGGGCGCGCACCGTGTCCTCGTCGTCGCCGCGAAGCTCCGCGAGCTGCCGCACCGTGTGCGCCAGGTACGAGGGCTCGTTGGTCTTGCCCCGCATGGGCGTGGGTGCGAGGTAGGGCGAGTCGGTCTCGATCATCAGCCGGTCGAGCGGGATCACCCTCGCCGCCGCCCGCACCGCCTCGGCCTTCTTGAAGGTCACGATCCCCGAGAGGCTGATGTCGAAATCGAGGTCCATCGCGGCGCGCGCGAAGGCCTCGTCCTCGGAGAAGCAGTGGATCACCCCGCCGACCTCCCGAGCCCCCTCCTCGCGAAGGATCGACAGCGTGTCCCCGGGCGCCTCGCGCGTGTGGATCACCAGGGGCTTCTTCGCCTCCTTCGCCATCGCGATGAAGCGCCGGAACACCTCCCGCTGCACGTCGCGCGGCGAGCTGTCGTAGTGGTAGTCGAGGCCCACCTCGCCGACCGCCAGCACCTTCTCGTGGGCGATCATCCGGGCCATCTCCTCCAGCGTCGCCCCGGTGCACCCGGCCGCGTCGTGCGGGTGTACGCCCGCGGTGGCCCGCACGTCGGCCTCGCGCTCCGCCATGGCGATGGCGTCTCGGGCGCCGTCGGTGCCGCGCCCCACGCCCACGGTCACGAACCACGCGATGCCCGCCGCCCGCCCTCGCGCGAGGATCGCCTGCCGCGCCTCCTCCGAGTCGGCGTAGTCGAGGTGGCAGTGCGAGTCGACGATGGGGACGCTCACGGCGACGACTCCCCCAGCGCCAGCCGGGCGTGCGCGCGGGCGGGCGTCGGCAGGATGCTGCGCGCGAGGCGCTCCAGCGCGGCGCGGGCGGCCGGGTGGTGGCGCACCGAGCCGAGCGCGTCGATGGCGTCCAGCCGCAGCTCGGAGGAGTCTTTACCCGGGATGGTAAGCTCGCCCCGGGCGAAGGCCGTCACCGGCTCGACGGCGGCCTCGTCCCCGGCGCGCACCCGCGCGATGGAGGCCAGCACGGACACCCGAAGCCTCGCCGCGTCGCGGTCGTCGGAGGCCCGTCGCAGCGCGCCGAGGCCGCGCTCCCGATCGGCGGCGGAGAGCTCGACGGGCGGGTCGCGCTGCGGGTCGAGCAGGTAGCCGAGCTGCTCGGCGCCCTCGGAGGCGATCCACGGGTCGGCGTCGTCGAGGGCCTCCAGGGCCACGAGGAAGCCCTCGTCGGGGCTCGCCCGCACGATGCCCAGCAGGGCCTGGTAGCGCACGTCGTCGTGGCGGTGGCGCAGCGCCCCGCGCAGGGCCTCGAGGGCGCGGTCGCCGCCGAGGTCGGAGAGGGCCACGGCGGCCATCTGGCGCACGGTGCTCTCGGCGTCGTCGAGGCGCGCGGCGATGGCGTCGAGCAGGTGCCGGGCGTCGAGGGCGCCGAGGGTGGTGAGCGCGGCGGTGCGCACGCTGGAGTCCCGGTCGTCGAGCAGCGGGGCGAGCGCGTCGGCGGAGGCGCGGGGGGTGTCCGTGCCGACGGAGAGGAGGTCGGCCGCGGCGGAGGCGCGGACGGCGGGCTTGGCGGAGGTGAGGTCGCGCAACGCGGCGGCGTACGTGCGTCGCAGCGGCGAAGGCAGGAACATCACTTCACCCGCGTTCCGGCGGGGTACTCCTTGCCGAAGGTGGCGAGCGAGAGCGACTCCGACGGACCCGCCGCGAGGAGCATCCCGTGCGAGACGAGGCCCTTGCCGAAGTCCCTCGGGGCGAGGTTGGCGACGACCACCACCTGCTTGCCGACCAGCTCCTCGACCGCCGGGAAGGCCAGAGCGATCCCCGCGATGATGGTGCGAGGTCCGCTGGCTTCACCGAGGTCGACGGAGAGCTTGAGCAGCTTGTCCTTGCGAGGGATGCGCTCGGCGGTGAGCACCTTGCCCAGGCGCAGGTCGACCTTGGCGAAGTCGTCGTAGGCGATGGTCGCCGAGGGCTCCTCGGCGGCGGGCGCTGCGGGCGCAACGGCGGGCGCTGCGGCAGTGGTGGGCTCGGTCGCGGGCTTCTCTTCGGTGCTCATGGTCTTTGGCGTGCTCTTCGGGGTCGCTTCGGCGTCGCGGACATCGAGGGCGAGCAGCATCGCCGCCTCGGTGGCCGGGTCGTACTTGGGAAACACGGGCTGTCCAGGGCGCACCGGGGTGTGCGCGGCCAGGGCGCCCCAGGCGAGGGGCCAGAGGTCGGCGTCCTCGCGGGGGGTGAGCGGGTCGAGGCCCAGCTGGTGGCGCAGCTCGTCGCTCTTCGTGGGCGTCACGGGCCAGAGCATCACGGCGACGGCGCGCACGATCTCCAGCACGTGGGCGATGACCACCCCGAGGCGCACGCGGTCGTCGGACTTCGCGAGCTTCCACGGAGCGGTCTCGTCGAAGTAGCGGTTGGCCGTGCGCGCGGTCTCGATGGTGAGCTCCAGCGCTCGGTGCATCGCGAGGACGTCCCACGCCGCGCCCACCTCGGTCACCAGCGACGCCACCCGGGCGCGGAGCGTGCGCTCGGCGTCCGAGAGGTCCTCGTCCTTCACATAGGGGACCTTCCCCTCGAAGTACTTCGCTACGAAGGGGAGCGTCCGATGGAGGAGGTTGCCGACGGTCTCGCCGAGCTCGGCGCGAGCGCGGTTGATGATGCCGGGAATGGAGAACTCCCCGTCCTGGCCGAAGCCCACCTCCCTCAGGAGATAGAAGCGCAGCACGTCGGCGCCGAGCACCTCGGCGATGCGCACCGGGTCGGTGGTCCCGGGGGTCTTCACGGCGCTGAGACCGGGGGTCTTGGAGGTCTTGCGACCGCCGGAGAGCAGGTACCCGTGGGTCCAGATGGTGGTGGGGAGCGAGACCCCGGCGCTCATCAGGAAGGCCGGCCAGTACACCGCGTGGAAGCGCACGATGTCCTTGGCGACGAGCTGCACCTGCGGCGGCCAGAAGTCCTGCTCGGCAGTGCCCTCGACCGCCGTGAGGTAGTTGAAGAGCGCGTCGAACCACACGTAGATCACGTGCCCGGGGTCATCGGGAACGGGAATGCCCCAGGTGAAGTTGGAGCGCGAGACCGAGAGGTCCTCGAGGCCCGACTGCACGAAGGAGACGATCTCGTTGCGCCGCGTCTCCGGCAGCACGAACTCCGGGTGCTCTTCATAGAGCTTGAGCAGCCGGTCTTGATAGCGCGACAGCCGGAAGAACCAGGTCTCCTCCTCCAGCGTCTCCACCGGGCGCTCGTGGATGGGGCAGAGGCTCCCGGGGAGCAGCTCCTTCTCGGTCTTGTAGCCTTCGCAGGCCACGCAATAGAGGCCCTTGTAGGTGCCCTTGTAGAGGTCGCCCGCGTCGCGCACCTTGCGCCACCACTTCTGCACGCCCTCCACGTGGCGCGCCTCCGTGGTGCGGATGAAGTCGTCGGGCTGCACCCCGAGCTTCGGCCACAGCCCACGGAAGCGGCCGCTCACGTCGTCGACGAAGGCCTGCGGGCTCACCCCGGCCTTGGTGGCCTCGCGCTCGATCTTCTGCCCGTGCTCGTCGGTCCCGGTGAGGAAGCGCGCCCGCTCTCCGCGCATGCGGTGGTAGCGAGTGAGCGCGTCCGCGACGACGGAGGTGTAGGCGTGCCCGATGTGCGGCGAGCCGTTGACGTAATAGATCGGGGTCGTGACGTAGAAGCGCTGGGTCATGGTGGCGGTCTTCGTGGGGTTTACCCGTGGTGGTAAACGCGCGGCGGTAGGGAGAGGGGAGGGGAGGCGCCTACGGCGGGCCGGCAGGCGGTCCGCCCGCGGGCGGCGCCGCTGGTAATAGCGCATCCACCGGGAAGGTCTCCACCCCGGCGTCGGTGAGCGCGACCCTCACGGTGCGGGCGAGCACGTCCACGTCCCGGACGCGCCCCTCGCCCTTCGGGGTGAGCACCCGCTTGCCGGGCTTGGGGAAGAGCGAGCGCTGCGAGCGGTAGAACGCGTCCTCGTAGACGAGGCAGCACATGAGCCGGCCGCACACGCCGCTCACGCGCTCGGGCTTGAGCGCGAGGCCCTGCTCCTTGGCGTGGCGGATGGACACCGGCGCAAAGTCCGCGAGGAAGGTGTTGCAGCAGAGCTGGAGCCCGCAGGGGCCGACCCCCCCGATGGCCTTGGCGGCGTCGCGAGCGCCCACGTGGCGGATCTCCACCCGGCTGCGCAGCGCCTGGTTGAGCTGCCGGCCGAGCTCTCGCAGCTCGATGCGATCCTCGCTGGAGAGGTGCACCACCACGCGCTGGCCGGTGCGCGAGATCTCCACGCGCAGCACCTTGGCGGGCAGGTCGAGCGTGCGCAGCAGGGCGGTGGTGGTGCGCACCGCCTCGGCCTCCTTGAGCCGGGCGCGGGCCTCGGCCTTGAGGTCGCCCTCGTCCGAGCGCCGCACGATGCGAGGGACCATCCGGGACTCGACCAGCTGGCGCCGCGAGGGGAAGGCCACGACGGCCATGGTGACCCCGCGGTCGGCCTCGACCAGCACCGTGTCGCCCTTGCGCAGCAGGAGCGTTCCGGCGTCGGCGAGCGTGGCGCGGGCGGCGTCGGCGACGCGCACCAGCGCGACGTTCATGAGCACGGCGTGGGCGGTGGAGGCGTCGTCGGGAAAGTCGGGCTCGCCGTAGGGGTCGACGCTGGCCGCGAAGCTCTCCAACGGCAGGTGTACCCGCCGCGGCTCGACCGGCGCAGGCGCCGGGGGAGGGGGCAGCTTCGAGGGCCTCGCCACCGGGGGCGGCGGCACCTTCGAGGGACGAGCGGTCGGGGGCGGCGGGGCCTTGGAGGGGCGCAGGGCCGGGGGCGGCGGCACCTTCGAGGGGCGCGCGACGACCGGCGGCGGAGGGGCCTTGGAGGGCCTCTGCGGCGGCGGCCTGGAGGGCCTCGGGGCGACGGCCGCCGGCGGGGGCGGCGGTCGGCGG
This sequence comes from uncultured Myxococcaceae bacterium, assembly GCA_966211675.1. Lineage (GTDB taxonomy): Bacteria > Myxococcota_A > Polyangia > Polyangiales > SCUS01. The sequence continues at coordinate 55,659 of CBIHPK010000019.1, read as the reverse complement.
GACGGGCGGCGCTCGCTCACGGGCGAACCTCCCGGAGGCGCACGAGCATGTTCTGGAGCTGCATCCCGACGTTGAAGCTGGTGGCCCCGTCGAGCAGCTCCATGGTCTCGCGCACGATCTCCGCGCGCAGGGCGTTGACCAGCGACTGGCGCTGGGCTTTACCCGCCGAGGTAAGGGCCTCGTTGCGGAGGTGGCGGTAGAGCAGCGCCAGGGTCTCGTCGAGCTCCGCGCGGCCGAACTGGTCGTTCTTCTCCGGCGGGTCCTTGTAGCGGGTGGCGAGCTCGACGAAGCCGCCGACGGCGACGCCCGGGACGCGCAGCGCCGAGAGGATCTCCTCCAGCAGCTTCTTCCTCGCCGCGAGCTGCTTCGGGTCCTGGTAGACGAGCGCCCGCCCGACGCTGCCCTCGGCGAGCGGCAGCAGCTCGGTGACGTGCTCCGGGGTGAGCTCCAGGCCCTCCAGCACGGCGCGCACGTCGGGCTCGTCGAGGAGGCCGAAGTTCACCGTCTGGCAGCGCGATCGGATGGTGGGCAGCAGCGCCGAGGGGCGGTGCGAGAGCAGCACGAAGTGCGTCTCCGGCGGCGGCTCCTCCAGGGTCTTCAGGAGCTTGTTGGCGGCGTTCGGGTGCAGCCGGTCGGCCTCGCGGATGATGATCCAGCGGGTGCCGCCCTCGTGGGGTCGGAAGGCCACGCTGGCCATGATGGGCTTCATCTGCTCGACGACGATCTCCTGGCGAAGCTTCTTGTCGTCGGGCTCGTCGCTCTCGCGGTCGCGGGCCGAGGCCGAATCGCGAAACTCGCGCTTCACCACCAGCAGGTCGGCGAACTGCCCCTGCGCGATGCGCCGGCAGTGGGTGCACTCGCCGCAGGCGTCGTCCGCCGGGGTCTCGCGGGCGGTGCAGTTCATGGTCTGCGCGAGCGCGTGGGCGACCCGGTCCTTGCCGACGCCCTGAGGACCCGAGAAGAGGTAGGCGCTGGCGGTACGGCGCTGGACGATCGCACGGCGCAGGAGCCCGATCGCGGCCTCGTGGCCGCGCACCGAACGGAAGCCCTGCAACATCGGTGCGGCCATGGGTACGGCCCACCGGGTAGCACGGGCCGCGGACCCGCGGCAACGATCAGGGGGCGGGAGATTACCTGGGGAGGTAAAGAATCGCCGCGCTCACATGCAGCAGGCGAGGCAGCGCGTGTCGTAGCAGCGCCCGTAGGAGGGGCTGCGCGGGCTGTCGCAGCACGCCTGCCCCGCGGAGCAGCGGACGAGCGCGCAGGGCGAGAGGCCCGAGTCGCGGGTGGTGAGGCAGGCGCCGCGCGAGGCCACGCGCACGCCCGAGGACTCCGCCACGCAGCTGTTGGAGTAGGTGTTCCCGTCGCAGCCGCAGACCGGACTGAACAGGCTGTTGCAGATGGATGGCCGCGTCTGGCAGGAGCCCGCGGTGCCGCAGCCGGTGCCCGCGCAGTACTGGTTGCGCCCGAGGCAGTCGGTGTTGGAGCGGCAGGTCCCCGGGGGAAGGCCCGCGTCGAGCGCCGGGGCCGCGCAGCAGGTGGTGCAGCTGAGCGGGTAGCAGCCCCCGTAGGCGGGCGCCCCGGGCACGTCGCAGCACGCGGTGGTCGCGGTGCAGCGAATGGTGGCGCACACCGAGAGCCCCGTGTCGACCGCAGGGACATCGCGCGTAGCGCCCGCGTCCACGGTGCTCCCGCAGGCGCCGCGGTCGCGCACTCGGGCTCCGCTCGCGGCGGCCTCGCAGGTGTTGCCGTAGGTGCGTCCGTCGCAGCCGCAGACCGGCAGGTACACCGTCGCGCAGCCCGTGGGCCGCGCCTCGCACCGCCCCGGACCATCACACGCCAGCGCCGAGCAGAACTCCGATCGACCGCAGTCGGAGTTGCTGAGGCACTGGCCCGTCGTCCCCGAGTCGACGGGCGCCGGAGCGTCGAGGCTCGGCGGGACGTCCACGGGCCTCGGCGCGTCGAGGGGTGCTGGTGCGTCGAGGGGCGTGGGGGCGTCGAGGGGCGGGGTGACCGCGTCGCTCGTCGGGGAGCCCGCGTCCGTCGGGGCGGCCCCGGTGTCGACCGCCGCGGGGACGTCCTGCTCCGTCGGAACCCCAGTGTCCTCGGCCTCGCCGACGTCCTCGGTGGGGTTGATCACCGGGGTGACCGTGCTGCCGCAGGCGGCGCTGAGGAGCCCGAGCAGGAGGAGCCCACGGAGGCGGAGAACGGCGGTCTTCATGATGGTCCCCGATCGTACACGCGGGCCCTATCCCGCGGTGAACTCCTCTACTCGTGCCCTCGGATCGAGAGCCGGTGCGTGTGCGGCTTTCCCTGCCAGGCGACGGTGACCTCCATCAGCTCGTCGTTCACGGCGCGGCCGAAGTACGCCACGCCCGGGTCGCAGGGGATCGTGTCCGCGTGGTCGAAGCCCCGCCCGGTCATCCACGACACCTCCACCACCGGGGGCCGCTCTCCCGCCGCGGGGATGAGTCCGTGCAGGGCCACCACGCGCCCGCCGTGCAGCCGCTCGAAGGACAGCGCCTCGAAGCCGCGCTCGGTGAACTCCGCCGGGGAGGGGAAGCCCTCGCCCACGTCGCGCAGCTCCGGCAGGTGCTGGTGCAGGTACTTCACCAGCAGGTCGTAGGTGGGGTGCTTGAGCGCCGGGAGCCGCTTCTCGGGCGCGATCACCGGCAGGCCCTCGAGGTCGAGGTCGTGCATCTCGACGTGGATGTGCCAGCGCGAGGCGAGCGGGAGCTCGTCGATCGAGTCGTCGGCGAGGCTCTTCAGCAGCCAGTGGAAGGGGCTCACGGTGCCGCCGCGGCGGCGGTGGATGACCGACTCCCAGAGCGGACGGCGGATCTCCCAGCGCCCGCCGTGCGCCCTCACCATGACCTCGCCCAGGTAGGCCGCGGCGTGCACGATCACCTGCACGAAATGGCTGTCCGGCGAGGCCGGGTCGCTCTGCGCGATCCACTCGTCGCGCCGCGCCCGGGTGAGCCCCCGGGCGAGCGCGGCGACCCCGGCGTCGGTGAAGGGCAGGGCCTCGCCGAGGAGGCCCGCGGCGTTGGCGGCGAACAGCTCCGCGGCCTCGGCCAGCGCCGTGGCGAAGGCGGGGTTGTGGCCCGGGTTGGCGTCGACGTCGCGGTGGAGGAAGGGCGCCGCCCGCACGTCCGCGGGGTAGTGGGGCCAGAACCATCGCGCGAGGAGGTCGGAGGCGGAGAGGGATTCCATGGGGTGTGCGCCGTGCGGGCCCTTAGCACGGTTGGCGCTGCCGGATGTTTGCGTGCAAGCCGGGGCGCGGTGCTTCATCCTCGGCGGCCTCAGGGACACTCCCTCCCCACCCTCGGTAACCCGTAGCGATGCTGCCGCCGTTCACCTTCGCGAACACGCCCCGACTGCAGCTCCGCCCGCTGGTGATGCAGGAGGCGCGGGAGCTGCTGCTGGTGGTGATGGCCTCTCGCGAGTCGCTCGGGCGGCACATGTCCTGGCCTCGCGAGATGGTCGAGCTCGACCACGCGCGGCGCTTCGTGAAGATGGGCCGCGAGCAGTGGATGGCCGGGCGCACGGTGCGCCTCGGGGTCTTCGAGCGAGAGAGCGGGGCGCTCGTGGGCAACGTCGAGCTCGACGGCGTCGACTCGCGGCGTCGACAGGCGGAGCTCGGGTCCTGGGTGCGCGCCGACCGGGAGGGCCGCGGGTACGCCGGGGAGGCGGCGCGCTCGATGCTGCGCTACGCCTTCGAGACGTTGAGGATGCACAAGGTTCGAGCCGACGTGGCGGTGGGCAACGCGGCGAGCGCTCGCGTGCTGGAGAAGCTGGGCTTCGCCCGCGAGGGAACGCTCCGCGAAGACCGCCCGGTGGGCAACGTCTTCGTCGACCACTGGCGCTACGGGCTGCTGTCGAGGGAGTTCCGCGGAGACCCATGAGCGAGACCGTCTGCGCGCGCTGCGGCGCCGAGAAGCCCGTCGATGGACACTGCGCCGCCTGCGCCTTCGAGGCCGGCGAGCCCGCCGCGGTGGGCCACGCGCACGGCGAGGCGCCGAGCTCCGAGCTCGCCCGGTGGTGGGAGAGCGGCCGGCTCTCGGTGCTGCTCGCGGGGCTCTGCTTCCTCGGAGCGCTGGGCCTTCCCCTCCTCGGCGGCCTCACGATCCGCGTCGACGGGGAGTTCCTCACCAACGTCACCGTGCGCCCGTGGGATCTCCTCATGGGCACCTACCCCGCCCTGCGCGGCCGCCTCAGCGCCTGGCTCCTCCCCGGCGCCGGGATCTTCCTGCTCTCGCTCCTGCGCTCGCGCCGCACGGCCCCGGCGATGATGGCCACGCGCCCGCTCATCGCCAGCATGTCCCTCGCGCCCATCGTCGCGCTGGTGCTGCCCATCGTCCGGCTGCGCGACCGCGGCGGCACTCCCGCGGTGGGCGCGGCCCTGGCGCTGGGGGCGCTGGGCGTGGTGCTCTGCTGGCACGCGGCCTCGGTCTTCGGCCGGGGCATGCCCGAGCGCGTCGCGAAGGTGGTCGAGCCCGACGACGATGACGACTGACGCGCGCGGCGATATCATCGCAGCCCCCGGCGATCGAAGCACCCCGAAGACCCCGTCCCCCCCACACCCCATATCGGCATCACTTCACTTCACACTGAGGAATCCAATGTTCAAAGCACACCCGAGGACGCTCGCTGTCGTCCTGCTCCTGGCTGGCGGCGCGGCCTGCTCCTCTCGCGGCAGCTCCGGCGGCCTGATCGACACCGACGCCGGCGGCGGCTCCGACGCCCCGGCGACCGCCGACAGCGGCCCCTCGACGGACACCCCCGCGGCGGCGATGGACACCCCCGCGGTGACCACCGACACGCCCGTCGTGACGGTTGATAATCCCGCTCCGACCGACAACCCCCCGCCTCCGATCGACAACCCCCCGCCTCCGACGGACGTCCCCTCGTCGATGACCTGTCCGACCGGGCTCACCCTCTGCGGCGCCTTCTGCCGTGACACCTCGACGGACGAGTCCAACTGCGGGGCCTGCGGCACCCGCTGCACCTCGACGCAGGTCTGCTCCGCGGGCCGTTGCATGGACGTCACCGGCTGCAGCGCCCCTCGCATGAGCTGCGGCGGGAGCTGCACCGACACCTCCTCGGACAACGCCAACTGCGGCGCGTGCGGCACCGCCTGCCCCGCCGGCACCGCCTGCTCCGCGGGCCGCTGCGTGTGCCCGGTGGGCGCGACGCTCTGCGGCTCCAGCTGCGTCAACACCGCCGCCGACGGCGCCAACTGCGGCGCGTGCGGCCGCGCCTGCTCCGCGGGCCAGGTGTGCAACTCCGGGACGTGCATGAGCACCTGCCCCTCGCCGCGGCAGATGTGCGGATCGAGCTGCACCGACGTCAACGCCGACATCGGCAACTGCGGTAGCTGCGGCACTCGCTGCAGCGCCGGCCAGCTCTGCACCGCGGGCAGCTGCGTGACGCCCTGCGCGCCGCCCGCCCTCGTCTGCGGCGGCGCCTGCGTCGACGTGACGCGCGACCTCTCCAACTGCGGCCGCTGCAACAACCGCTGCGCCACCGGCCAGGTGTGCAGCGCGGGGGCCTGCGTCACGCCCACGGTCACCGGCATGGCCGGCGGTCCGTGCGTGCGCGACAGCGACTGCGGCGCCGGCGGGGCGTGCCTCGCGACCGGCAGCGGCTTCACCGGCGGCTACTGCATCTACGGCTGCCCCGCGGGCGCGACCGCGGGAGACGCCTGCGCCGGCGGCACGGGCATCTGCCTCAACGCGGGAGGCGCGCAGCTCACCTGCTTCCGCGACTGCACGCCGGGCACGGCGGGCCAGTGCCGCTCGGGCTACATCTGCCTCGACGTCTCCACCGACGGCTCCATCGGCATCTGCTACCCCAACTGCACCATCAACCCCGGCGCGGTCTGCGGCGCGCAGCGCTGCGACGCGAGCACCGGCGAGTGCAGCGGGCTCTGCACGGCGGCGTCGCAGTGCTCGAGCGGCAGCACCTGCAACGCCACCTCGATGACCTGCCAGTGCACCGCGAGCACCGACTGCGGCACGGGGTTCCGCTGCTACCCGGCGACGGCCACGCGCGGCGCGGCCTGCGGCTGCACCTCGAGCGCCGTGTGCTCCGCGGGTCGTAGCTGCGACACCTCGACCGGCACCTGCATCTGACCCTATGGTCACCGTCCAGGTGACCGTCCTCCTGCCCGACAGGGCCTCCCGCATCGCCATGATCGCCCGGTGGAAGCCCGTGCACCTCGGGCACGCCGCCGTCCTCCACGCCCTGCTCGACCGCGCCGAGTCGGTGGTCATCGGGGTGGGGAGCGCCAACCGATATGACCTCGACAACCCCTTCACCGCGCAGGAGACGGAGAGGATGATCGACGCGGCCCTTGACGAACGCGCGGGCTATTCCATGGTCCGCGTGAACGACCTGGGCGACGGCCCGCGGTGGGCGGAGATGGTCGCCGGGATGCTGGGTCCATTGGACTACTACGTGACCGCCAACGGATATGTGCGCTCGCTGCTGATGGACCGATACACGGTGGTGCACCCGGTGGCGCTGCTCGACCCCGACCGGCGGGTGCGGGTGGACGGCACCATGGTGCGCCGCGCGCTGGCGACGGGCGGCGACTGGCGCTCGCTGGTCCCGGCCGCGGTGGCGGAGCTGATGGAGCGCGAGGGCTGGGCCGAGCGATTCCAGCGGGAGTTCGGCGAGGCCACGAGGGCGGCGCTGCTGGCGGAGGGCGCGGAGGCGGCGATGCGCCGGGGCGACGGGCTCGACTGAGCGGTTGAGGCGCGCGGGTCGCCGTGCGACGCTGCGAAACACAGAAGGGAAGGGTGCTGCATGTACAGCTGGGGCGACGACATGGAGGACTGGGCGAAGCCCGCCGCGTACTCCTTCGACAAGAAGACCGTAGAGGCTCGCAAGAGGGACGCGGAGCGTTCGAAGTCCGAGGGTCCGCGCACCTACAAGACCAAGGGCACCGGCCCCAACGTGCAGCTCACCGACCCGAAGAAGCGGGTGTCGACCGCCTCGAAGACGCCGCTGATCATCGGGGTCGACGTGACCGGCTCGATGCAGTCGTGGCCCGCGGAGATCTTCGACCGGCTGCCGCTGCTCTACCAGACCTTGTCGCAATACAAGCCCGACCTGGAGATCAGCTTCGCGGCCATTGGCGACACGAAGTCCGACCGGTGGCCGCTGCAGGTGACGAAGTTCAGCAAGGGCTTCGACCTCGAAGAGCAGCTCAAGGCCATCTACGGAGAGGGCGGCGGCGGCGACATCCCGGAGTCCTATGGGGTGTTCGCGTCGTGGGTGCTCAACCATGTGGAGATCCCGTCGCTCGACGAGCGGCCCTTCCTCATCGTGTTCGGCGACGCGCCGATGCACCCGAAGATCCGCGGTACGGAGGCGAAGCACTTCCTCGGAGACGACATTCAAGACGCCGACAGCGTCACCACCTGGATGAACGTCACCCGCACCTGGAACACCTTCTTCCTCCGCCGCCCCGGCGGGGTGAAGGGCGATGAGACGGACAAGCAGTGGGTGGCCGCGCTGGGCGACCAGCAGGTGGTGCACATGGAGGACGAGGGCCGCGCGGTGGACTACGCGATGGGCCTCATCGCCCGCTCCTGGGGCTTCTTCGGCGACTTCCAGCAGAACATGCGCGCCCGCCAGGACGACGCGAAGGTCGCCGCGCTCTCCGAGCAGCTGAGCCGGCTCTCTCCCCGGGTGGTGACGTGCCCCAACTGCGGCGCTCCGCTGCGCGGCACGGCGGCGCTCGCGAGCGGCGCACGGGTGACCTGCGTGTTCTGCCAGTCCGTCGTCCAGCTCCCTTGAAGGTCTCGGCGGTCGTCACGGTTCCGCCCTATGCGAGCTTCCTGGAGGAGGTCGCGCGGCACCCGCTGGTGACGGGTTTCCGACTCAACACGGTGATGCCCATCAAGGGATCTCCCCACGACACGCTGCGGCGCTTGTCGGGATACGGGGTCCCGTTGTGGGTCGACCTGAAGGGGCGTCAATTGCGGGTGGTGGGCTCGGCGATTCCTCCCTTCACGGAGGTCCGGGTGAGCCACCCGGTGAGCGTGGAGACCCCCGCGGACTGCTTCTTCGATGACGGCCGGGAGTACGCCCGGGTGCTGGCGGTGGACGGCGACCGGCTGATATTGGAGGACACCCCGCGGCGCTTCGTGGGACCGGGCGAGAGCCTCAACATCGTCCACCCCTCGCTGAAGATCGAGGGGACCCTGACCCCGACCGACAAGGGATATCTCTCTGCGATGAAGGAGCTCGGGATGACCCGGGTGATGCTCTCCTACTGCGAAGAGCCTTCGGACGTGGAGGAGGTGGAGGCGCTGCTGCCGGGCGCGGAGGTGGTGCTGAAGATCGAGTCCATCAAGGGGCTCGACCTCGCGGCGCGGCAGGGAGACCGGCAGGGGCGGCTGATGGCCGCGCGGGGGGACCTGTACGTGGAGGTATTGGAGCCGCACCGCATCGTGAGGGCGCTGCGCGCGGTGCACTCGGCCGACCCGCAGGCGTGGGTGGCGAGCCGGCTCTTTCCGTCGCTGGCGAGGGGGGCGGTGCCCGAGGCGCAGGACATCGGCGACGCCGCCTGGCTGATGTCGCTGGGCTATCGGACCTTCATGCTGGGCGACGAGGTGTGCCTTCGGAGGGACTCGGTGATGGCCGCGCTGAATCTATTGGGACATGTGGCGGAGGCGGTGGGCTGAGCTACGGCCGGACGATGGAGGTGCCGGGCGGCGGGGACCAGCGGAAGGTGGTCAACGGGATGTTGAGGTTGACCTGGGGGTTGCTGAAGTCGAAGCGGTTCTGGTTGCCCTGCGCGTCGATGACGGCGGTGCGCACCACCTGGAAGCTGGCGCGGTCGACATAGAACACGATGCGCTCATAGGTGGGCTGCGGGGTGGTCGGGCGCAGCTCCAGCACATATCCATTGGGGAAGCGAAACTGGTTGGCGTCGAGCAGCCGGAAGGTGAAGCTGTCGGTGATGCGCCCGGTTCCCGCCAGGAAGGTGATGGCCGTGGGGAGCTGCGATTGCCCCATGTTCTGCTGGATGGCCTGGCGCTCGTCGGCCTGGTAGGCCCAGAGCGTGGATCCATCGGAGACGATGATGTCGCCGTTGGGGGCGGCGTAGTTCCAGCGCATGCGGCCGGGCTTGCTGAACATCACCCGACCGTTGCGCCGCTCTTCTCCATAGAGGCGATTGCGGGATACCTGGACGAAGTCGGCCTGGAAGTCCGTCGTCCGGTCATAGAAGCCCTGGATGCGCTCGGCGACCTCGTCGGCGGTCAACACTCCATTGGGGTTCGATGGTGGATTGACGCGCTGACCCGGGCCCGTGGGATTGGCGACCACGGGAGTGGGAGCGGGAGTCGGAGCGGGAGCAGTGGCGTGGGGGGCCGGGGCGGCGACGCGGGGCGCGGGGACAGCAGGCCGCGGTGCGGGACGTCGCTGCGGCACCGCGGTCGCGGGTCGGGCATTGGTGCGGGGCTGCGCGAGCGCAGGTACCGCGGCGAGTACGAAGATGAGCGGGAAGAGACGCTTGTTCATGAGGAACCTCCGTGCGGTTCGCAGGGAGTTATACGCGCGACCGCGACGAACGGTGCAAACGGGGTGAGAGATGAGCCGTGACGGTTGGCGTCTTTACCGATCCTGGGGGGAGGCTGTAGCGTGACGCCACGATGGCGAGACGACAGCGGCGGTGGATCGGGATCGTAGCTCTCTGTGGTGTGACCGCCATCGGCTGTGCGACCGGGGGTATGGCTGATCCGGACGCTGAGGGGATCTTCGACGACGTCGAGAAGCCCACGGACGACACGGGGAAGAAGGGCGAGGACACGGGCGAGGGCGAGGACGCCGTCGTGGGCGACGAGGTGGGCAGCGAGCTCGACAGCGGCGCGCCGACGGACTCGGGCGAGGCCGACACCGGGCCGATGGACGCGGGCGTGACCGACACGGGCCCGATGGACACCGGGCCGGTGGACACCGGGGTGATCGACACGGGCCCGATGGACACCGGGCCGAGGGACACCGGACCCGTGGACACCGGGCCGAGGGATACGGGGCCCATGGACACCGGGCCCGTGGACACGGGGCCCGTGGATACAGGGCCGATCGACACCGGACCGATCGACACGGGGCCTGTGGACACGGGGCCGACGCTGGTGTGCACCGCGCTGGCTGGCAATCGCACCTGTCATGGGAGCGGGGGGCTCGCGCCGTGCTGCATCCCCATCCTCATCGCGACGTCCTGCGGGTGCCAGGTTCCGCTCTTCGGCTGCCTCCCCTGTCCCTGATCGGACTCCCGATCACCGTCATCGCACTTGCCAGAACGGGTCGTGTCCAATGAGCCTCATTGGACACCACACCCGTCCTGGTGCCTCGCCCTAGAACCGCCCCCCGAGGATCAGGTCGCGCCCGTTGAAGCCCACCTGCACCGTCTCGGTGCGCGGGGCCCCGACGATCGCCAGCACCACGCCCGTCGCCGCGAGGACGCCGCCGCCGATGAGCAGCACGTTGGTGATCCCGGAGAGCGAGTCGACGTCGTCACGGCGCGCGAGGTCGGCGGCGTTGGTGCACTGCCGGCTGGGGCACGCCGTCTCCAGGTCGCTGAACGCGCTGCCCGCCATCACCCCGGTGATCGCGCCGCCGATGAGCGCCGCCACGCCGACGCCTCCCACCACGAAGCCCACCGTGCGCAGCGGGTTGGCCACCGTGCGAGTCGTCACGTTGCCGTTGTCCGGCGGCGGCGTCTGGACGCTCACCGTCTGCGAGGTCGTGTTCTCGACCGGCGTGGTCACGGGGGTCGTCACCGGCGTCGTCACCGGCGTCGTCACCGGCGTGGTCGTCGCCTGGCTCGCTCGCAGCAGCGCCTCGACCCGGGGCAGCTCGCGACGCGCCTCCTCGACCGCGGCGACGAAGGGGGCCGGGGCGCCGGGCGGCAGCACCTCGGCGGACAGCCGCCGCCACGCCTCGGCGGCCTCGGCCAGCCGCGGGGGCGAGAGGTGCTCGAGGGCGATGGCGATGTAGCGGACGTGGATCGGCGCGTGGAAGTGGCGCTCGGCCTGCGTGAAGCGGTCGAGCACCACGGGCCAGTCCTGGCGGTTGTTGGCGGCGATGCCCTGCATCGCAAACTCGCGGGCGGCGTTTCGGTCGGCCCCCGTGGGTTGCGCCGGCTGCGCCCACGCCATCGACGAAGCCAGCGCCATCGACGCCACCACCAGACCCGACGCGACCGACGTACGCAGCTTCACGGCTCTTCGCTCCTCCACCGCGCGGAAACGGAAACCTCCCGCGAGCGGCCCGACGGTTCTACCCCAATCCCCCGCCCCGACGGAACGCTCTCTCCAGCCAAACGCTCTGCTACGGTCCGGGCCCGACGATGGCCCCACCCCGAACGAACACCCGACGCCGCACCGCGCAACCGCCTGGCACCCCGTGGAGCCGAGCGCTCGCCCTCCTCGGGCTCGGCGTCTTCGGCGTCGGGCTCACCGGCGCCCTGATCCTCATCGGGCTCTTCGCCTGGTACGGCCGAGGGCTCCCGGACGTCCACGGGCTGCGCACCGCGTGGCGCCCGCCGCAGACCACCCGCGTGCTCGACAGCCGCGGCGCCCTGCTCGCGGAGCTGTACATCGAGCGACGCACCGTGGTGCCGCTCGAGCGCCTGCCGCGGCACATGGTGACCGCCCTGCTCGCCGCCGAGGACGCGCACTTCTACGAGCACACCGGCCTCGCCTGGACGGGCATGCTCCGCGCGCTGGTGGTCAACCTCCGCCACGGCACCGTCGCCCAGGGGGCCAGCACCATCACGCAGCAGGTGGTGAAGAACGTCCTGCTCAGCCCCGAGCGCACGCTCGCCCGCAAGGTGCGCGAGGTGCTGCTCGCCCGCGCCATCGAGCGCGAGCTCCACAAGAACGACATCCTCTACCTCTACGTGAACCACATCGCCTTCGGCCACGGACGCAACGGCGTCGAGGAGGCCTCGCGCTTCTACTTCGGCCACGGCGTCGAGAGCCTCACGCTCGCCGAGGCCGCCCTGCTCGCGGGCATCCCGAAGTCCCCGGTGCACTACTCGCCGGTCAACGACATGGAGGCCGCGCTGCGCCGCCGCCACTGGATCCTCGGGCAGATGGTGGCCAACAGCTTCGTCACGCAGGCCGAGGCCGACGCGGCGGACCGCGAGCCCGTGCGCCTCGCGGCCAACGACGACGACAACGACGACCTCGCCCCGGAGGTCATCGAGGTGGTGCGCCGCACGCTCGCCCAGGTGGCCGGCGAGGACGCGCTGCGCACCGGGCGCTACACCGTCATCACCACCCTCGACCGCGACCTGCAGCGCGCCGCCCGCGCGGCCGTCGCCAGCGGGCTCACGGACCTCGATCGCCGCCACGGGTACCGGGGGCCGCTGCTGCTGCCGGGCACGCGCCGCCCCAACGCCTCGGGCAACGTGCTGCGAGGGGTGAGCCCGCCGCGCGACGGGGTGCTCAACCCGGGGACCATCTACGCGGGCGTGGTGGCCGCCATCGAGACGCAGCCCCCGGCGCTGGTGGTGCGGGTGGGCGCCTCGACGGGGAAGATCCCCTGGTCGCGGGTGGCTCGGTACGCCAACAACACCACCGTCGCGACCTTCGCCCCGGTGGGCGCCTCGGTGCGCGTCTCGCCCGACCAGCGCATCACCCCCGACTCGCCCGGGACCTTCCGCCTGGAGCTCGGCCCGCAGGCGGCCTTCGTGGCGATCGACCCGCGGACCCGGGAGGTGCGCGCGATGGTGGGCGCCTTCGAGTCGACGCCGGGGATGTTCAACCGCGCCACGCGCGCCGTGCGCCAGCCGGGGAGCGCCTTCAAGCCGGTGCTCTACTCCTACGCGCTGAGCTCGCGGCGCTACACCCTGGCCTCGACCGTCGACCCCAACCCCGGCTGCTTCGGCACCGGCCGACGACCCTGGTGCCCCGCCGAGTCGCACGCCGTCGAAGGCGTGGTCGAGCCCGGGATGCGACTGCGCGAGGCGCTCGCGATGTCGCGCAACATGGTGGCCGCGAGGGTGATGGAGGCCCTCGGCCCGGAGCCCGTCATCGAGCACGCCCGCGCCCTCGGGATCACCTCCCCGATGCCCTCGGACCTCTCGCTCGCCCTCGGCAGCGGCGGCGTCACCCCCATCGAGCTGGTCAACGCCTACGCCACCTGGGCGGCGCGAGGGCAATACCAGGACTGGTATTTGATTCGCGAGATCCGGGGGCCCGACGGGAGGGCGCTGACGCTGCCGGCGAGGGCGCCGGCGAGGGTGGCGATGCCCGAGGCGGAGGCGTGGCTGGTGACCTCGGCGATGACCTCGGTGATCGACCACGGGACGGCCCGCGCCGCCCGCTCGCTGGCCCGCCCCGCCGCGGGCAAGACCGGCACGACGGACCGCTCTCGCGACGCGTGGTTCGTGGGCTACACCCCCGACCTGGTGGCGGGCGTCTGGGTGGGCTTCGACGACCGACAGCCGCTGGGCTTCGGCGAGGAGGGCGCTCGCTCGGCGGTCCCGATCTGGACGAGCTTCATGCGCGACTACGTCCGGGTGCGGCGGCCTCCGGCGATCGAGTTCGCCCGCCCCGCGGGCGTGGTGGCGGTGCGCATCGACCCGGCGACGGGGCTGCTCCCGGGTCCCGCGAGCGCGGACCCCTTACAGGCCCCGGTAAACTCCATGGAGGAGTACTTCCTGGCGGGCACCGAGCCGAGGGAGTTCGCCCCGGTGGACGCCGCGGTGGTGGCGCCGGTGGACGCGTCGGCGTGGGTTCCGAGCGAGGTCATCGACGCGGGCCTGGCGCCGGTGGAGAACCCCGTGGCGGCCCCAGTGGTGCCGGAGGAGCCCGCGGTGGTGGTGGCGCCGACGGCGGTCGACGCGGCGGTGGCGCCGACGGACTGAGCGGGGGAATTGGCCCTCCTGGCGAGCGCCGTCCGCGGGTATCCTCCCGCGCCATGGCAGCGAGCGTGGGCCGGGTGGCGATCGCAGGGGCAGGCATCGGCGGGCTGACGCTCGCCATCGCGCTGCGCAGGCTGAACATCGACGCGCACGTCTACGAGCGCGCGGCGGAGCTTCGGCCCGTGGGGGCGGGGCTCTCGCTGATGGCCAACGCGATGCTGGCGCTGCGGGCGATCGGGATCGAGGAGTCCATCGCGGCGATGGGCGAGGCGGCGCAGACCTCCGTCGGGCTCCGCTCCGACGGCGCGGAGCTGTCGCGCTTTCCCATCGCGGAGGTGGCGAGCGAGGTGGGCGCCTCGGCGGTGCTGCTGCACCGGGCCGACCTGCACGCGGCGCTGCTCGACGCGCTCGGCGCGGAGCACGTCACCCTGGGCCGCGCCGCCACGGGCTACCGCGACGACGCGGGAGCGCCCGCCGCGCTGCGCTTCGACGACGGATCCGAGGTGGAGGCCGAGCTCATCGTGGGCGCCGACGGGCTGCACTCGGCGATTCGAAAGCAGCTCACCGGGGACGCGAGTCCGCCGGAGTACTCGGGCTACACGAGCTGGCGCGGGGTGACCGACACGCTCTGCGGCGCGAGGCCGGGGCAGCTCTCGGAGACCTGGGGGCGCGGCTCCCGCTTCGGCATCGCTCCGGTCGGACGGGGGCGCGTCTACTGGTTCGCCGTCGCCAACGCCCCGGCGGGAGAGCGCGACGCGGGCGACCCCCGCCCGATGCTGCTCGAGCGCTACGGCTCATGGCACCCGCCCATCCGGGCGCTGATCGAGGCCACTGCCCCGGAGCGCATCGTGCGCACCGACATCGCCGACCGGCCGGTGATCACCGGGTGGAGGCGCGGACGAGTGGCGCTGCTCGGAGACGCCGCGCACCCGATGACCCCCAACCTGGGCCAGGGCGGGTGCCAGGCCATCGAGGACGCGGTGGTGCTCTCCGGCGCGCTCGCGTCGCACGCGAAGCTCCCCGACGCGCTCGCCGACTACGAGCGCATCCGCGTCGCGAGAGCCAACCGCATCGTGCGCGACGCCCGGCGCTTCGGGGCGCTCGCCGCCCGCGAGGGGGCGCTCTTCCAGGTGGTGCGCGACGCGCTGATCCGATGGACGCCCGCCTCGGCCCTGCACGACCGCTTCATCGAGCTCTTCCGCTTCGAAGATCCCTTCGCCGCCGCGCGTCGCTCTCGATAGGTCAGCGCGGTCCGAACCCGCCCGACGAGGGCGCGACGAAGTCCGGCAGCGGACCCTTCTCCCCGTCGACCACCTTGCGCTGGAGGTACCATGGGCGCGAGCCCAGGACGGACAGCGGAAACAGCAGCGCCAGCAGGCCCGCGAGGGTGGCCAGCAGCCCCACGCGGCCGTCGGTGAGCTGCGGGCCGATCCCGATCTGCACCACCTCGTCGGAGAGCGCCGAGACCGTGTACTGCACCGTCGGACAGGCGCCCGCGGTCACGCACGACCAGGCCTCCTCGCTGCACTCGTCGGTGAGCACCCGGGTGCGATCGCCCTCGCGCTGCACGCTGCGCAGCCCGTAGTGCTGGACGTAGTAGCCGGGGCGGTTCTTGGGCTTGTGGTAGCGCTGCCAGTGGCGCGTCGCGACCGGCTGCGCCCGCACCGTCTCGCCGGTCAGGCCCAGCAGCGAGGCCGTCGGGAATACCACCACCGGTAAGGCCAGCGCGACCAGCGCCGCGCCCACGAACCAGTTGCGGTAGTGCCGGGCCCGCGCCTGGGCGGTCTCGCCGGGGCGCTCGGTGGACACCACCATCGGGGCGGCGCGAGAGGGGCGGAGCACGGGCTCCTGGGTCATCGCCCGGTAGGCGCCGCCGGGCCCCTGGCCGTTGGCGCCGAAGAGGCTTCCCGCGATGTGCACCGTCTCGCCGGGCGTGAGCTCGGCGAAGCGCACCCGATCGAAGCGCGAGCTGCGCTCGATGCGGGAGAGGTCGTCGCGCAGCATCACCCGCTCGTCGGGCTCGACGCGCACCCGGTCGCCGCGGAAGGTCCGCACCCAGAAGGGCCGCACCCGCACCGCGCGGGAGGTCTCGGTCCAGTTGTGGTGCCAGCCGTGCTTGCCCTTCCACTCGCGACCGCGCTGCTGGATGACCACCTGGATGGCCGGTCCGGTCGCTCCCTGCTCCAGCTCGACCTGGCCGGCGATCACCGCGTGGCCGTTGGCGAGCGGCGCCCTCGCGTCGAAGGACCGCTCGGCCACCGCGCGCTTCTGGTGCTGCAGCCACCAGTAGAGCGACCACCCGGCGACCAGGGTCCAGGGCCCCAGCGCGAGGAGGAAGATCAGCGCCGCGCTGGTGTCCGGGTTGACGCGCGAGCGCGCCAGCGTGGACGGGGCATCGAGGCCGGTGGACTCGGGCGACTGCGGGGGCGCGGGCTCCCAGGGGACGTCGGCCTCGCGGCACCCGCCCAGGGTCAGGAGCGCCAGCAACAGGAGGGACTTGGAGGCACGAGCGTGCGCCATGAGGCCCACAGGATAGCGCGGCGGGCGCTACGTCGAGGAGCGCGCGTCGCCTACGAGCGGAGGACGCCGGAGGTCGATCCGTCCGTCGGGGAAGAAGTCGCTGAAGGACAGCGAGCGCGAGGCCTCGAGGCGCGCCGCGACGGACTCCGCGCGGGCGAGGTCGAGGCCCACGCCGTGGACGCGCAGGTCGCCCTCCAGGCGGTGGCGCAGGCGCGAGAGGCGCTTGAAGGTCGAGAGGTAGGCCCCGCGCCAGATCTCGAGGTAGGGGCGGTGATCCATCGGGTTCTGCGAGATGAGCCGGCGCTGCCGGTTGCCGGGGACGAAGGTGTAGCAGCTCACGTCGGGGCGCTTGCGAAGCACCCAGTTACGGGTGGTCTCGTAGCGCGTGTACGAGATGGTCCGGACGTCCTGGTCGATGTTGTAGAGCACGCCGTGCAGGTCGTTGAAGCCCGGGGTGCGAGCGACGTAGGGGAGGAAGGGGTCGAGCACGAAGATCAGCGTGGCGCCGCGGCGCATGGCCTCGACGAAGTTGGAGGTGCGGGTGATCGCGCCGTCCTCGTAGTAGCGCCCCCGGATCGACGTGGCCGAGAAGGCGGGGTTGATGCTGAGCGAGGCCTGGATCGCCCGGCTGATGGGCACCGTGTCGTGGGCCTCGTCGCCGAAGACCACGTGGGTGCGCTCGTCCTGGTCGGTGGCGCCGATGTAGAGCGGGCGCTTGAGGCGGCGGAAGTCGTTGGTCGCGCCCGGCGCCGTGAGGATGCCGCGCAGCGTCGCCTCGAAGCGATCGGCGCGGAAGGGCGCCGGGACCAGGTCGCTGTAGTCGGAGAGCACCTGCTCGCGAGAGAAGCCGTGCTCGACGCCGAGGGGGCTCAGCACGCCGTTCCAGGCGGTCTTCGCCGCGGCGGCCATGCGGCGAAGGAAGCCCGGCAGGTCGAGGTGCCCGAGGCGGAAGAGGCGGAGGTCGATCGGCGGGATGCGGCCGCCGCGCACGCCCGCGATGGAGGCCATGAACTCGTCGACCGAGTACCCGACGGCGATCGGGCCGCTGACCACGGCCCCGGCGCTGATGCCGAAGTACATATCGAAGCCGTTGACCCCGCCGGAGCCGAGGCAGTCGTCGAGGCACTTCATCACCCCGAGCTCGAAGAAGATCCCGGTGATCCCGCCGCCCGCGGCGCACAGCGCGCGCCCGCCAGGCTCGCGGTCGCGGAGCATCCGCTGCGCCTCCTCGAGGAAGCGGGCGCCCCACGCGAGGTCCGTGATGCCGGGGCCCTGGAAGCCCTCGTGGCGGAGCACCCGCCCGACGCCCCGCGCGCCCAGCTCCAGGATCAGCTCGTCGGTGCCGGCCGCCTGCCCCCCGGCCACGAGCACGAGGATGCGATGGAAGCCGAAGCGGTCTTCGATGTCCTCGACGGCGTCGAGCGCGTCGAGGAGGGCGAAGGCGAGCTCGGCGTGACGACGGAGCTCGTCGACGCAGCGGAGGTCGATCACCAGCAGGTTGACGTAGTTCTCGTGGAGGTCCTCGATGAGCTCGCGGAGCGCGGGGCGGTCCACCAGGCAGCAGGTCAGCCCGCTCCAGCTGAGCGTGGGCCTGCGCGCTCCGTCGCCGGGCGATCCGCCGCTGCCGGCCGCGCCCGCGACCGATCGCACGAAGCCCTCGAAATGCTCTGGCGAGGGGCCGTGATAGAGAACCCGCTTGGGGTGATCGCTGCTCGTCAACGCGGCCCTCGGGCTTCGACCCCGGCGACGGCTCAGTCGCGACCGTCGGCCGCGTCCATCGTCGCGGTCGCGTCGGCCACGCTCGCATCCCCGGAGGCCGCGTCTCCGCCCAGGTCCGAGGCCGGGCCCGTGTCGGCGGGCGGCGTCCCGGTGTCGTCCGTGGGGTCGGGCGCGTCGTCCGTGGGGTCGACCGCGTCGTCGCCGCCCGGCGCGTCGGCCCCGCCCTCGGCGGCGTCGGAGGGCATCGCGTCCCCGGGGCCGCCGTCGGTGAAGGCGGGGCAGGTGCCGGTCATGGAGACGCAGAGCCCGCTGATGCAGCAGTACTGCACCGTCGAGGGCGTGTCGGCGGTGCGGCACGGGTCGCACTCGGAGCTCGCGCCGCAGCTCGCCGGGCAGACCGTGGTCTCGACGCTGCCGCGGTCGCGCGGGGGCGTCGTGTCGGTGACCGTGCCGCGGTCGGTGCCCGCGTCGAAGCCGGTGTCGGTGCTCGGGACGTCGAAGGTGGGCGCGTCCTCCTGGGCGCTGGCGTCCTCCTCGGGGAAGGCCGTCATGGTGTCGTCGCTGCACGCGCCGAGGATCGTCACGAGGAGGGCGAGGCCGAGGGGCTGGAAGGCGGTGCGGCGGGTCGACATGGCCCGCGACGATGCCAGAGGCGGGGGGCGCGCGTCGAGGGGGCGCTACGAGCGCATGGCGAGGTTGGCCACGTCGCGCACGATCACGATGGCGCCGAGGCCGAGGAGCAGCGTGAAGAAGATGGCCGTGACGGTGGTCTCGAAGCGCGCGTTGGGCCGCCGACGCATCACCACCTCGTAGAGCAGGAACACCAGCCGCCCCCCGTCGAGCGCGGGCACCGGGAGCAGGTTGAGGACGAAGAGCGCGACGGAGATGAGGGCCATCGCGTCGGCGCCGTAGCGCCAGCCGCCGCGGTGCGCCCCGCGGGCGGTCTCCACGACGATGCCCACCGGCCCCATCACCTGGACCTTCTCCTTGCCGCGGATCATCCGGGCGAAGCCGTCGAGCTGCTCGATGGTGAGCCTCGCGGGCTCGAGCAGGGCGTGGCGAGCGGCGGCCATCACCGGGACGCGGTCCGTGGCGGGGGTCGGGGACTGCACGATGCCGATGCGGTAGCGGTGCGAGGCCGGGTCGAGGCGGGCCGTGGCGCGGAGCGAAAGCTCCTGCCCCTGGCGGCGCACGCGGATCTCCGTGGGCGCGCCGTGCGTGGCGTTGATGCTGCCGGCGAGCTCGCCGAAGTTGGAAGGGGCGACGTCGCCCACGCGGAGCACGACGTCGCCGGGGCGGACGCCCGCGACGGCGGCGGCGGAGTCGGGCTGCACCTGGCCGACCACCGGGCGCTCGACGCCCGCGAAGGCCAGCACGCCGAAGATGATGAGCGTCGCGGCGAGGTAGTTGGCCAGCGGGCCGCCGGCGATGGTGAAGAAGCGCGCGAGGAGCGAGGCGTTCTGGTAGCTGCCGCGGTCGTTGGGGTCGCTCGGCTCGAGCGGGTTCATCCCGGCGATGTTGACGTACGCGAGGATGGGGACCGCGGCGACCTGGACGATGGTCTCGCTGCCCTTCGGCCGCCACTGCACGATGGGCGGGCCGAAGCCGATGGAGAAGACCCGGGCTCGCATCCCGAAGGCCCGCGCCACGAGGAAGTGGCCGAGCTCGTGGATGATCACCAGCAGGGAGAAGGCCAGCGCGGCGAGGAGATAGTATTGCGGCGGCATCGTGGGCAGTGCGCGGGACTCTAACCCGATCATCGCCCTGGCGCTTGCGGCTCGGAACCACCCGGGCAATGGTGGTGTCGGTCCCACACCTGAAGATGCGAAGAGCGGCAGCTACCTGGGCGGCGTGGTCGGTGATGGTCCTGGCGGTGCCCGGCTCGGCGCAGTCGCCGGGGCGTCGGCTGCACCGGGAGATCCCCGGGGACCTCGGGCTGGGCGCGATGCCCGACGGCGCCATCACGCCGCCGCGATCGGCCGAGGAGCTCGCCTCGGTGGCCGGGGCGGGGCGCTGGGACGAGGCGCAGCGACCGGGCGAGGACATCCTGCGCCCGAGGGAGAACTGGTCCGCCTCGGCCCGGGAGATGGACCGCGAGACCCAGTCCCGCCCCGGCACCGAGCTCCACTACCAGGAGGTGTTCAACCCCTCCATCGCGCCCTTCAAGCGCACGCACGCCTACGACGCCGTCGACGAGCTCGGCCGCCTCGTGGTGCGCGACCCCTCGCTGCGCCCGGTGCGCCTCGACGCGCCCGCCCCGTGGGGCAATCAGGCCGCCGCGCGCTTCACCGGCGACGTCTTCATCGAGCTCTCGCCGCAGTCCCCGACCCCGATCCCCTCGGTCGCCGCCGAGCAGCGCGTGGTGTCGTACCGCACCGTCCCGGAGACCCCGCTCGCGTTCTTCGAGGACTCCGCGGGCAATGCCTTCGTGCGCGCTCCGGTGACCGAGCTGCGACGGGTGCGCCTCGCCTACGTCGTCGAGGCGCCGCAGCGGGCGTTTACCATGGCGGGTATTCCCGGCGGGTCGCTCTCCTCCCCGTCGGCGCACCGCGGCATGGCGGCGCCGGTGGTCCCGGATTTCGTCCGCTCGGGCGTCGGCGACGTGCTGCGCCGCGCGGGGGTCGAGCCCGACGCGTCGCTCTCCGCGGGCATCGGCGGGCTCACCGGGTACTTCCGCGCCTTCCGCGACGGCGAGCTGCCGGGCGACCTCGACGGTCAGCTCTACCGCGCGCTGGCGCTCGGCGGCGTGGGGGCGTGCCGGCACCGGGCCTACGCCTTCGTGCTGACGATGCACGGCGTCGGGGTCAACGCGCGCTTCGTGGGCAACGAGGCGCACGCGTGGGCGGAGGTCGCGATCCCGGGCGAGGGCTGGTCGCGCATCGACCTCGGGGGCTGGGACGTCCCGCTGCGCACCGAGTCGGCCTCCGATCGGGAGGCCTTCGTCCCGGCGAACCCCGACCCCCTCCCTCGGCCCCCGGGTTACGGGCAGCTGTATTCCTCGACCCCTTCGCCGACGCGCAGCAACCAGCAGCCGACGACGCAGGCCCCGCCCGCCCCGGCGCCCGCCCCGGCGCCGCAGGCGGTGGAGAGCGCCGCGACGACCCCGTCCCAGGAGGCTTCGGCTCCGGGCGCCCCCACGGCCACGGGCACTGGCCCGGGCACGGGTACCGGACCGGGCACCGGACCGGGCGCGGGCGCTGCGGGGGACCCGGCTCCGTCCCCGGCGCAGGCCCCGTCCACGCCGTCGGGCGAGCGGCTTCGGGAGGACCCTTCGCACGACGATCCCGGCGCGGCGCGGGTGGAGACGACGCTGCGGGTGTCGGACGTGCGCGCGGCGGACGGCAGCGCGGTGACGGCCTTCGTGCGCGGGACCCTGGTCGAGGTGAGCGGCGACGCGCAGGACGAGACGGGCGCGGCGGCGGCGAGCCTGCCGGTGAGCTTCGAGCTGTGGCGCAACGGCCGTGCGGTGCGGGTCGACCGCGGGGCCGAGCCGACGACCTCGCTGGGCACCACGGTGACGGGCGACGACGGGCGCTTCAGCGCGAGGGTGCTGCTGCCGGTCGACCTGGGCTGGGGTTCGTACGAGCTTCGGGCGAGGACGCCCGGCGACGCGCGCAGGCTGCCGGCGCGGAGCGAGTGAAGGGTCGAGCTGGCGGGAGCAGAGGGAGACCGGATGACGCAAGCAGGGATCGCATATCGGGAGCCGGAGAACGGGCTCGTGGTGGTGGGGCAGCGCTTCACCGACCTCCAGACGCTGACCGTGAAGCAGCGCAAGAACTGGTGGGAGCTGATGTTCAACCTCGAGCAGAAGAACCGCTACGTGGTGCTGGGCAACCGCATGGGCGCGGCCTTCGAGGTGGAGGAGCAGGGCGAGGGGATCGGGGCGCTGCTCAAGCGGATGTTCCTCGGGACGGCGCGGCCCTTCACGGCCTACGTGACGGACATGCGGCGGGACTCGCTGGCGATGCGGCTGCACCGGCGCTGGCGGTGGTTCTTCCCCTACCTCGACGTGCACGACGGCAACGACCGCCCGGTGGCCTCGCTGGAGGCGCAGTGGGCGTGGTTCCAGCGGCGCTACACGGTGCGCGACGCGCAGGGCCAGGAGCTCGGCGAGATCATCGGCCCCTTCTTCAAGCCGTGGACCTTCGAGCTCACCGTGGGCGGCCGGGTCATCGGTCACATCAAGAAGAAGTGGTCCGGGCTCCTGAAGGAGGCCTTCACGGACGCGGACAACTTCGAGGTGGAGTTCGCCCCCGACGTCGACCCCCGGTGGAAGGCGCTGAGCCTCGCCGCCGCGGTGCTCATCGACGTGGTGCACTTCGAGCGCGCCAAGAACGGCTGAGCGCGCGAAGGCCCTTCAGAGGTTGATGGGGATGTACAGCAGCCGCAGCTGGCTGTGCGTCCCCTGGCGGCGGTAGCCCACGAGGCCGAAGAGGACGTTCCAGGAGACGTCCTCGGGGCGGGGCCGCGCGTACGAGAAGACCGGCAGCAGGTGCCACTCGAAGGAGCGGACGCCCTGACGCTGCGACGAGATCCAGAGGAAGTTGCCCGCGAGCATGTGCACCGACTCCGGCGTGCTGAAGCGCCAGAAGAGGGGCGTCACCATGGTGGCGCGGGTGCCGGTCTCGCTGTTGGCGAAGTCGAAGAAGAGCGGCGCGAGCACCGTGTGGCGCCGCGGACCGTCGCGGCCGGTGAACACCAGCGGGTAGATGTTGAAGTACGAGCTGCCCGGCTCGCTGTGGCTGTGGATCGTCGGGAGCAGCCACCAGGTGTTCGAGGCCTCGGTGCGGCGGTGATAGAAGAGCGGCAGCACCGCCTCGGTGTGAGCGCCGGTGCGCGGCTCGCGCGACGAGTAGAAGACGGGCAGCACCGCGTCCCAGTTGGTGGCGCCGCGGTGGCGCTGGTACAGCGGGGTGATGAGCGTCGAGTCGGCGCCCTCGCGGTGGTAGTACGCGACCGGCGAGACGAAGGTGCGCTCGTCGGGCCCCGAGTACGTGTGAAACAGGGGGAAGAGCGTGGTGCGCGACGTGGTGCGGTCGTGCCGGTGGAAGAAGACCGGCGCGAGGTTGAACGAGGTGCTCTCCGCGGTGTTGCTGGTCCAGAAGGGACCGACGACGGTGAGGTTGGTGCCCTCGGCGCGGTTCTCGGTGTGATAGGTGAGCAGCGGCGGGATGAGCAGGTAGTTGCTCGTGAGGTCGTTGCCCGCGAAGAAGAGCGGCGCGAGGCCCCAGTCGGTGTCGTTGCGCAGCCGGTCGTAATAGAAGGGCCCCGCCACCGTGAGCGCGTGCTCGGGCCGCCACGTATGGAACGTGAGCAGCGGGGGGATGACGAGGTGCTCTCGGGCGAGGGCGCCGGTGCGGTCGAAGGAGTCGCCGTAGAAGAAGAGCGGGGCGACGCCGAAGGCCGAGCCGTGGGCGAGCGCGGGGCCCTC
The DNA here is from genome assembly GCA_966211675.1 of uncultured Myxococcaceae bacterium. Classification (GTDB taxonomy): domain Bacteria; phylum Myxococcota_A; class Polyangia; order Polyangiales; genus SCUS01. Next base: position 32,098 of record CBIHPK010000019.1, on the reverse strand, counting down.
CCAGCTGTGGGCGTAGACGGGGGGGATGATGTCCGTGGAGTACCGGCCGCCGTCGTCGAGCAGGCCGCGCCAGCGGAAGTACAGCGGGAAGACCACGTCGGTGCGCGTGGTGGGCGAGCGGTACTGGAAGTACGGCGGCACCAGCAGCGAGACGTCCTGGCCGCGGCGCTCCCGGAAGAAGAACGGGAACACCACCGTCGTGCGACGGTTGGCGCTGCGCTCGAGCAGCAGGAAGGGCGGCACCAGGGTGCGGTGGACGTTGCGGTCCGGGTCGGGCCACGAGGGGACGGCGCCCGGCGCGACGCCGAGGGTGGCCTGCGCTTCCGGGGTGAGCGCCGGCACCGGCGGGGCCTGGCGGGCGGGGGTATTACTCGCCGGGGTATTCTCCGCGGCGGCGTCACCATCGCCCGAGGCAGCGGGCTCGGTCGTGGCGGGCTCGGTCGCGGCGGGCTCGGGGGCGGCGCCGGTCTGAGCGACGGCGGCGGCGGGGCTCAAGCCCAGGGCGAGGCACAGGGCCCCGGTCGCGGCGGAGGAGAGCGATCGCATGGGGCTTACGGGGCTCCGGTCGCGCGTTGCGCCTGCGTGATCTCGTCGAGGAGCGAGGCGCGGGCGACGGAGCGCTGCTCGCCGGTCGCCATCAGCTTCATCGACACCTGGCCCGAGGCCAGCTCGTTGGAGCCGAGGACCAGCACCACCGTCGCGGCGAGGTCGTTGGCGCGGCGCATCTGGCTCTTCATCGATCCGAAGCGGGTGTCGACGACGGTCTCGAAGCCGCGAAGGCGAAGCTCCCGGGCGAGCGCGAGGACGCCCGCGTGGGTGGCGTGCTCGTCGGGCTTCGCGACGGCCACGACGGCGACGCGGAAGGGCTTCTTCTCCTCCTCCGCCGGGGCCGCGAGGAGCAGGCGCTCGATGCCGAGGGCGAAGCCGAAGGCGGGGACGGGCTTCGGAGCGCCGAGCTCGGTGAAGAGCTGGTCGTAGCGTCCGCCGCCGCCGAGGGCGTCCTGCGCGCCGAGGGCGCCGGAGGTGTCGACGATCTCGAAGACGGTGCGGGTGTAGTAGTCGAGGCCGCGCACCAGGCTGGGGTCGACCACGAAGGGCGTGCCGAGCGCGGTGAGGAAGCCCTGCACGCGCTCGAAGTGGGCGCGGTCTTCGTCCGTGAGGGCGTCGACGATGCTGGGGGCTCCGGCCTTGAAGGGCAGGTCTCGCGGGTCCTTGGAGTCGAGGATGCGGAGCGGGTTGCGCTCGAGCCGCGACTGGCTCTCCGGGGAGAGGGCCTCGCGGTGCGGGGCGAAGTGGGCGATGAGCGCGTCGCGGTAGCGGGCCCGGGTCTCCGGGCCGCCGAGGGAGTTCACCCGCACGGTGAACTTCGTCACGCCGATGCTCTGGAGAAAGGAGCTCGCGAGGTCGATGACCTCCGCGTCGACGGCGGGCGAGTCGTCGCCGTAGACCTCCGCGCCCACCTGGTGAAACTGCCGGTAGCGCCCCTTGGCGGGGCGCTCGGCGCGAAACATCGCCCCGATGTAGCACCAGCGCACGACGGTCTCGCGGGCGAGCACCGAGTGCTCGATGGCGGCGCGCACGGCCGAGGCGGTGCCCTCGGGGCGCAGCGCCAGGCGCCGGTTGCCGCGGTCGTCGAAGGTGTACATCTCCTTCTCGACGATGTCGGTGGCCTCGCCGACGCTGCGCTGGAAGAGCTCGGCGTACTCGCAGAGGGGCGTGCGCACCTCCTGGAAGCCGTAGCGCCCGCAGGTCTCTCGAAACGCGGCCTCGAGCCGCTGCCAGCGCGCGCCCTGCCCGTCGCCCGGGAGGAGGTCGTTCATGCCCGTGACGGCCTGGAGGGTTGCCATGGAATCGGGTGCGGGGTGTAGTCGGGTTCTGTGCGGGGGGTCAAGGCGTCCGACGAGCCGCGGCGATCATTCGCCGCGCCCTGGGAGCGATCTTACCTGCCGGGGTAAGCGCCGCGGCGCTTGACGCGGTGCGTGGGCTCGCGGAAACGTCCCCCTCCACGACCGTGAACGAACTCCACCGAAGCTCCGCCCTCGACCTCGCCTCGATGATCCGCGCCCGGCGCGTGAGCAGCCGCGAGGTGGTCGAGTCGCACATCGCCCGGGTGCGCCGGGTGAACCCCCAGCTCAACGCGATGGTGCGCGACCGCTTCGACGACGCCCGCGCGGAGGCCGACGCGGCGGACGCCCGGCTCGCCGAGAGCCCGGACGACCTGCCCCTCCTGCACGGGGTCCCTTGCACCATCAAGGAGTCCTTCTCGGTGACGGGCATGCCCTGGAGCGCGGGGCTGGTCTCGCGCCGCGAGGTGCGCGCCGGCGGCGACGCGGTGACGGTGCAGCGGCTGCGCTCGGCGGGCGCCATCGTGCTCGGGGTGACCAACACCTCCGAGCTGTGCATGTGGATGGAGTCGGTCAACCGCGTCTACGGCCGCACCACCAGCGCCTACGACACGGGGCGCACCTCCGGCGGCAGCTCCGGCGGCGAGGGGGCCATGGTCGGCAGCGGCGCGTCGCCCTTCGGCCTCGGCTCCGACATCGGCGGATCGATCCGCATGCCGGCCTTCTTCAACGGCGTCTTCGGGCACAAGCCCTCCGGGGGTCTGGTGCCGTCGAGCGGGCAGTTTCCTCAGGCCACGGGCTCCGCCTCGCTGATGCTCTCCACGGGTCCGCTCACCCGCAGCGCGCGCGACCTGATGCCCCTGCTCAAGCTCCTGGCGGGGCCCGACGAGGGCGACCCGATGTGCCGCGCGATGCACCTGGGCGACCCGGGCTCTGTCGACCTCTCGACGATGACCGTGCACGACGTCCGCGACGACAAGAGCCTCCAGCGCTTCCCGATCGAGGCCGCCCTGCTCGACGCGCAGGAGGCCGCGGTGCAGGCCCTGGCGAGGCGCGGCGCCCGCATCGTGAAGACCTCCATCCCGGGCCTGGCCGACGCGTTCGAGCTGTGGAGCGCGGCGATGCACACGCGCAACCAGGTGAGCTTCGCGGCGCTGCTCGGGGGCGAGGGGCCGGCGATGAGCACGGCCTCGGTGCTGCGCGAGCTGCCGATGTCCATCGCGGGGCGCTCGGACTTCACGCTGCCCGCGCTGGGCCTCGCGCTGGCCGAGCACCTCCCGATGCTGCTCTCGGCGCGGCTCATGACCATGAACGCGCGCATCGAGCAGCTGCGGGCGCGCGTCGACGGGCTGCTGGGGTCGCGCGACGTGATCCTGTTTCCGTCGCACCCGCGGGTGGCGCCGAAGCACCACGCCCCGCTGCTGCGCTTCGCCGACGCGGGCTTCACGGGGGTGTTCAACGTGCTGGAGGTGCCGGTGACGCAGGTGCCGCTGGGGCTCGACTCTCGGGCGCTCCCGGTGGGCGTGCAGGTCGTCGGCGCTCGCGGCCAGGACCACGTCCCCATCGCGGTGGCGGTGGCGCTGGAGGAGGCCCTCGGGGGCTGGGTTCCGCCCGCGGCCTGGAGCTGATCAGCGCGGGTCGAAGTGGTCGACCACGCCGGCGATGGAGCCCGCGGCGTCGACGGACACGCCCTCGATGATGCGCGCGGTCCACCGGAGCATCTCCGCGCGGCCGCGGTCGTACTCGCCCGCCCGGACGGCGCGCAGGTCGGCGCGGTCGGCGGCGGACAGGGCGTAGGGCCCGCCGCCGCAGGCGCGGCAGACGATGCCTCCGGCGTGGGGGTCGATGGTGATGCGGGCGCTGTCCGGCGCGGGGAGGTCGCAGCGCACGCAGCGGTCGAGGGCGATGGCGTGGCCGGTGTGGTCGAGCACCTCGAAGGCGAAGCGCACGAGGCGGGCGGCGAGGGCGTCGCGGTCGTCGCTGGCGGCGGCGGCGGTGTAGAGCTCGCCCAGCAGCAGGAAGAGCGAGGCGTCGTGGGGGGTGGGCTCGGCGACCGCGCGGACGATGCCCGTGGCGGCGAGGGCGGCGGTCTGCGAGCGAAGGCCCCGGGAGAGGCCGGGCCAGACCTGGTCGACCTGGGCCTCGTCGAGTCGGGTGGCCCCCGGGGTGGTGGAGTACCGCACCCGGTAGAGCACCAGCGGGGAGAGGGCGCCCATGAAGCGGCGCTTGGAGCGCTGGGCGTTGAGGGCGACGGCGTCGACGCGGGCGCCGTGCTCGGTGAGGAGCGTGACGCGGAGGTCTTGTTCGCGGTGGGGGCGACGGTCGAGGACGAAGGCGCGAGCGAGGTGCTCGGTCACACGGCGGGGAGGCGGAGGGTGGGGCGGCTGGAGAGCTGCTCCGGGCGGTCCTGAGCGCGGGGGCGCAGCAGGAAGGACATCGCCAGGGTGGCCAGCACCGCGAACACGACGAGGGCGATGGCGAGGCCGAAGCGTCGGCCGCGGGCGTCGCTGTCGTCGAGCATGCGCGGTGGCAGCGGGAGCACGTCGCGGAGGCGCACCTCGATGGAGTAGCGCGCGAGGACGTCGTCGGTCTTCACCCCGAGGGCGCGGGCGTAGGCGCGGAGGAAGCCGCGCACGAAGGGGTCGCCGGGGAGGGACTCGAAGCGCCCTTCTTCGAGGAGGGCGAGCGACTGAGACGGGATGCGGGTGACGTCGGCGATCTCATCGAGGGAGAGGCCTCGATCTTCGCGCTCACGCCGCAGGAATGTCCCGATGGGTTCCATCAACACCTCGGTGAGGGATGGGGGACAGCCGCGGGGGCTGAGGGGTTGACCAGGCGCACGCTCATGGGGCCACGGACCTTCCGAGCGATGCGCACTCCTGTCCCTCGGGCGTGTTGGCCCCGAGGGCGACGCAGCGCTGGAGGTCTTCCCGTGCGGCGTCTGGTTGATGAAGCTCGATGCGCGCCTTGGCGCGCCAGAGGAAGGCGTCCTGGAAGTGGTCGCACCCCGCGTTGGAGGTCGCGATGGCGCGGTCGAGGGCCTCGAGGGCGTGGGCGGCGTCGTTGGAGCGGGCGTAGGCCTCGCCGAGGCGGGCGTTGCCGACGCAGAAGGAAGGCTGGCGGCGCACCGCGCGCTGGAGCACCTCGATGGCCTCGGGGTACCGCTGGCGGTGGATGAGCGCGAGCCCCAGGTTGCCCAGCGCGAGATGCTGGCTGCCGTAGGTGATCTCCTCCGTAGACAGCCGAAGGATGGGGAGCGCCTCGTCGTAGCGGTTGAGGTTCATGAGCACGACGCCGAGGGAGTTGCGGGCGTCGGCGAGGGAGGAGCGGAGGCTCTCGTTGTTGACCGACTGCACGGCGAAGAGCTCGACCGCGCGGCGCAGGGGGCCTTCGGCGCGGTTGAAGTGCCCGAGGCGGCCGTAGACCAGGCCCAGGGTGTGGTGGGCCTCGGCGTTCTCGGGGTCGAGGCGAATGGAGCGCTCGAGGTGGGGGATGGCCCCCTCGGCGTTGTTCTCCTCCGCGAACATGGCTCGTCCCAGGTTCAAATCCGCCTGCGATTGAAGTCGTGCTTCTTCACTGACGCCGCTGCAGGACCATCCCGCGACAGCAAGCCAACCGACGATCAAGCAAGCGAAGCGGCGGTGTTTCGGGCGACCGATGTCATTCGAAGGCATCACGTCACATTTCCGACCCGGGGCCGTAGAGCGCCGCATCTAACCGAAGGCTCCCGGAAGGGTCAACCCGGAATTTGACAATTGGCCCGGGTGAGGGCTGTCAGCCGCGCACCTGTTCCTGCATGCCGAGCAGGGTGTAGAGGCGTCGCAGTGCGTCGATGTCGTCGATGGCGACCTTCTCCTCGGCGATGCGGATGTACTGCAGCTCCCGGAGCTGGAGCACCGCGCGCTTGACCGCGTCGACGTCGAGGGAGGCCCGGGCGGAGAGCTCGAGCGGGGACACGGCGATCTGCGCGCCGCCGGAGGTGCGCCCGGTCTCCGCGGCGAGCTTGAGCAGGGTGTTGACGACCTTCGAGGTGGGGTCGCGGAGCAGCACGTTCTCCAGCTGGTCCTCCGAGTCGCGCAGGCGCCGCACGAGCTGCTGCACGAGCCGGGTGGCGACCGCGGGGCTGCCGGAGAGCAGCTGGGTGAAGGTGTCCGGGTCGAGCGCGAGCACCACCACGTCGGAGAGGGCGAAGGCGCTGCCGTTGCGGAGCGATCCGGGGACCAGGGCCACCTCGCCGAAGAGGTCGCCGGGCTTGAGGATGTGCATCGAGCGCTCGACGTTGCGCACTCGCTTGGCGACGCGCACCCGGCCCTCCTGCAGCATGAACACCTCGCGGGCGGGGTCGCCCTCGCGGAAGATCACCTCGCCGTTGGCGTAGCGGCGACCGAAGTGCTCGAGCAGCCGGTCACGTTCGTTCGGGGAGATGTCGCTCATCGGTGGGTAGGGAGGGGTTATAGCCCCATCGACCGCAGCGCAGGAAGGCGCGAAAGGTCACCGCCGGCGGGAGGATTTTGTTGACACGATGACGCCGATGGGTAGAGTGCGCGCCCCGACGCCGGTGTAGCTCAGTCGGTTAGAGCAGGGGAATCATAATCCCAAGGTCGTTGGTTCAATTCCGACCGCCGGTACAGAGAAGAAGAGGCCTCGTTTCCAGTGTGGAAGCGGGGCCTTTTCATTGGCCCTATCGGGAGCGTTGCGGCCAATGGGCGTCGTCCGTCAGCGCACCAGGGTGATCGTCGGACCGGCCGTGAGCGTGAGGTCGCCGGGGGTCTCGAAGAGCTCGCCGTCGAGCATGTAGCGCGCGACGCCGCTCTCGAAGCGGATCGTCGCGCGGTCGGTCACCCGGTCGAGCGCGTGGCCGGGGCGCATGGGGCGCGCGAGCCGGATGCGCGGGAGCTCGCGAGCGAGGCTCACCACCGGGGCGTAGATGCCCAGCAGGTGGAAGCTCTCCGGGCGCTCGTCGCACCGAAGGAAGGGACGAAACCCGAGGCCGATCTGGTCGACGGTTCCGGCGGCGACGGTGAGGTAGTCCTGCAGGGGCCAGTGCGCTCCGTCGGCGAAGTCCACCGAGGCGCGGCAGGGCGAGGCGATGCGGCGCACCAGCGGACCGCCCACGACGGCCGAGGCCACGCCCCTCGCCAGCACCCCCGCAGCGCTGAGCGGCGTCGGGGTCCCGTTGGCGTAGTAGGCGTGCAGGAAGCCCTCGACCACGCCCGTCCCGAAGAGGAACCCGAAGCGGTCGCCGATCGCGATGGTGGAGCGCTGCGACGTGTGGAGCCCGCGGCCCGAGCGCACCCGCCCTGCGAGCGACGCGAGCAGCGAGCGAGGCGCGCCGCGAGGCGTCCCGCATCCGTTGGCGACGGTGTTCATGGTGCCGCCGCGGAGCAGGGCCACCGGGGGCAGCGGCTCCGGGGCGTAGACCTTCGCGAAGGTCGACAGCGTGACGCTCGCGCTGCCGTCGCCGCCCACCACCGCGAGCAGGGTCACGCCGTGCGCGCGGAAGCGCTCGGCCGCCGCGGAGAGCTCATCGGGCGAGCGCGTGGCCACCAGGAGGTCATCGTCGGTGAGCAGCGCGCGGAGCCGGTCGGCGAGGCCGGGATCGCGGCGGGTGCGTCCGGCGTTGGCGTTGAGCACGACGCCGATACGGGGGCGGGCAGTGGTCATGGGCGGGGCCTAGATAGCGCATGTCGACGGCCGCGTCGCAGCCGACGATGAACGGCGGAGTCATGCGAGACTGCGAGCATGCGTAGGGTCGGCCTGGCTCGCTGGTGGCTGTCGGGGTTCGCGGTGCTGTGGGGCTGCGCGGCCGAGCCCGCGGTGGTGGTGCCCGACGACGCCGGGGCGCTGGAGGACGCCGACGACGCTGTCAGCGGGGAGATCGACGTGGGCGCGGACGTCCCTCTCGTCCGTGATGTGCCTCTCGTGCTCGACGTCCCTGCCGCCGTCGATGTCCCTCCGTCGCTCGATGTCCCTCCCGCTCGCGACGTCCCTCTCGTGCTCGACGTCCCACCCGCGATCGACGTCCCACCGGCTCGTGACGTCCCTCCCGTGCTCGATGTCCCTCCCGTGCTCGATGTCGGCCTCGACGCCCCCGATGTGCCTCCGGTGCGAGTGTGCCCGACGCTGCCGATGCCTCCGGCTGATGCCGACCCGTGGGCCTCCACGGGCCTCGCCACCGTCGGGGTCCCGAGCACCCGCATGGTCGCCTCCGGAGCCCATCGGGACCTCTACCTCACCGGGCCTTCCGGGGTCGCGGAGATCGCGGTGCGGCTCGACTGGGGCGGCACCGTGGTGTTCTTCGGACAACAGGGCTCCGCCGCCTCCAACACCATCGACGCCAACGACACGGGGCGCGAGCTGCAGATCGCCCTCTATGATCCGCAGCGGCAGTTTCAGCAGTGCGCGCGCGACGCCTCCTGCGCCGGGACCAACCCCTGCGGCAACTCCATCACCTACCTCGGGTGGGACCCGGTGCAGGGCGGCGACGAGTGCAACCACGGGGCGCGGGTGCTGCGCAGCGGCGTCGAGGGCGATCGCATGGTCGTCGCCGTCCGCCCCACGCAGTGGAACCCCGACTGGGACGCCCCCGACTGCCGACGCTCGGCCTGTCCGCCCGCCGCGGTGGAGGCCGGCGTCACGTACACCCTCGGCTTCCGCTTCGTGCACAGCAACGTCGTCGAGGTCTCCATGGAGCTCACCTCCGAGGAGGCCATCTCGCACCTGTCCACCGAGCAGGAGTTTCCGACCCTCTACGTCGGCCACGGCGGAGCCTCCACGGACCTCCCGCTGCTCCTCGACTCTGCGGGCGTGCCCATCACGGTGAACAACCCCGCCAACGACGGCTTCGTCTACGCCAACTTCCGAAGCGCAGGCCCGTGGGTCACCTGGCAGCACCGCGCCCGCGACTACGGCGTCGGCCTCTCCATGGACCACGCCGGCGCCGACTTCCAGGCCTGGGAGGGCAGCGGCACCGGCGCTCCCTACTTCCACAACGTCCGCCCGAGGCAGTCCTTCGGCCTCGCGGCGGGCGCCACCGTCCGCGGCCGCGCCTACCTCGCCCTCGGCAGCTTCGACACCGTGGGCTCGCTCATGGACCTCGTCTCCCGACGCCGCGCCCCCTTCGGAACCCTCGACGCGCCCGCCGCCGCGAGCACCGCGCGTGCGGTCGGAGGCCGCTTCCACGTCGCCGGTTGGGCGCTCGACAACAGCGCCCTCTCGTCGGTGATCGTGCGCGTCGACGGCGCCATGGTCACCACCCTCGCTCGCGCCGCGGCGCGCCCGGACGTGTGCGCCACCTACCCCAACTACCCGGGATGCCCGGTGGCGGGCTTCGACGGCGACGTGACCCTCCCCGAGCGCGACGGCTGCGCCCACGCCGTGGAGGTGCTCGCCCGCGACGCCGACGGCAACGAGACCGTGCTCGGCCGGCGCCTCGTGGCCGACGGCTGACGCGCGTGCCCGTGATAGAACCCGACGCCTGAACGGAGCTTCGCGATGCCACCTCTTGTCGCCAATGGTGCCACCCTCCAATGCAGCTTCGGCCTCGCGCCGTCCACGCTGATCGTCACTCCCGAGAAGGGCGTGGCGGGCACGAGCATGCCCATCGCCAACATCGGCGATCAGATCCCGATGAAGAACATTCCCCCCTTCGGGATGTGCAACTCGATGGCGAACCCCACGGTGGCGGCGGCCACCGCGGCGGCCCTCGGCGTGCTGACCCCGATGCCCTGCGTGCCGGTCATCCCCGCGCCGTGGGCTCCGGGCGCGCCGATGGTGAAGGTGAAGATGCTCCCGGCGCTCAACGCGACCTCGAAGTGCATGTGCAACTGGGGAGGGGTCATCCAGGTCGTCGTTCCGGGTCAGATGAAGGCGATGGTGAAGTAGGCAGTCGGGTATCTAAAGCCCCTTGAAGGCCGCCAGCGCGCGAGCCCTCGCCGCGGCGTGGTCGACCATCGCCTCCCGATAGCCCAGACGCCTTCGCTCCAGCGGCCCCAATCCCTCCATGGTGAGCAGCGCCCTCTTGTCCGATGAGCGCAGCTCCGGAACCCACCGGCGAACGAACTCCCCCTCCGGGTCATATCGCGCCGCCTGTGCGTAGGGATTGAAGATACGGAAGTAGGGCTGGGCGTCGGTTCCGGTCGAGGACGACCACTGCCAGCCGCCGTTGTTGGCCGCGAGGTCGCCGTCCACCAGGTGGCGCATGAAGAAGCGCTCGCCCTCTCGCCAGTCGATCAGCAGGTCCTTGGTGAGGAACATCGCCACCAGCATCCGGAGCCGGTTGTGCATCCAGCCGGTGGCGAGGAGCTGTCGCATGGCGGCGTCCACCAGGGGGAAGCCCGTCTCCCCGGAGCACCAGCGGGCGAGCTCCTCCGGGGCGCTTCTCCAGGGCACCCGATCGGTCTCGGGGCGAAACGCGCGGCCCATGCTCACCCTCGGAAAGGCCACCATCACGTGCGTATAGAAGTCCCGCCAGCAGAGCTCGGAGATCCATGTGTCGGGTCCCTCACGGCCCTCCGCCGCGATGCCACCATTGGCCTTCATCGCCGCGGCGAGGCAGCGGCGAGGGGAGATCACGCCCGCGGCCAGATAGGGAGAGAGGCCGCTCGTTCCGTCGATGGAGGGAAGGTCCCGCCCGGTGCGATAGGCGCTCAACGAGCTCGTCATGAACTCCTCGAGCCGTCGCGCGGCGGCGTGCTCTCCGGCGGGCCAGAGCCCCGGGTCGATCGTCGACGCAAAGCCCTCCACCCTCGACGGGACCGCTCCCGTTCGGAGGTCCCTCAGGGGTCGCTGGGGCCGTGGCGCCAGGCGGGGCGAGGGGGGCGCCTCGGCGATCGCGGCGAGCCATTGTCGCTTGAAGGGAGTGAACACCGTATAGGCCGTTCCGGACTGCGTGCGCACCCGGCCCGGAGGGAGCAGCGCGCGGTCGTCGTGCAGGTGCAGCGGCATCGCGAGCGCCTCTCGGACGCCCAGGTCCCGTCGCGACTCGTCGACCTCGTACTCGCGGTTGGCGTGGACCTCGGTGCAGCCATGCTCGAGCGCGGCGCGGCGCACGACCGCGGGGACGTCGCTGGGCGCGTCGGCCGTGGCGACGATCAGCGGGATGCGCAGCGCGCCGAGGGTGTCGGAGAGCCGGGCGAGGTTGCGCAGCCAGAAGTCGACCTTGACCGGGGCCTCGTCGTGGGCGCGCCACTCTCCCGGCGAGAGGACGTAGAGCGCCACGAGCCCGTCGTCGGAGCGCTCGGCGGCGGCGAGGAGGGCGGTGTTGTCGTCGGCGCGGAGGTCGCGTCGAAACCAGACCAGGGGGCGGGGCATCGGTGCGATTGGATGACGCCGCGGCGAGCGGAGTGGCAGCGGCCGCCCGAAGATTGACGGGACGGAGGGCGGCGCGCAGGTTTCCCTGCGATGAAGATCGAATTCCGCAGGAGTCACGGCTCGTCGGTGGAGGCGCTGCGGGCGCGCATCGACGCGCAGGTGGCGGTCTACGCCGCGCGCTACCCGCACCTCGACGTGGGCTCGCACTACCGATGGACCTCCCCGACCAGCGCCGAGGGGAGCTACCGGGGGGCCGACGGGAAGCTGTCCATGGACGCCTCCGACATCGCGGTCACGCTCCACCTTCCCTTCTTCGCGAGGCCCTTCCGGGCGAAGATCGAGGAGTTCCTGGAGCGAGAGTTCGAGGCCATCACCCGAGCCGCGTGAGGGGCCGTCAGCGCTCCCAGGGCCACGCCCCGGCGGTGGGCGTTGCGGGCTGGGCCCTCATCCACTGAGAGTATCGTTCATCGGACAACACGGTGACCTCGCCGCGCATCTGGTAGTGGCCGTCGCCGCAGAGCACGGTGCAGGCGATCTCTCCTCGGCCCTCGCGCACGGTGCGAAACCAGGTGCTCGCGGTGCGGCCCGGGTAGATGTCCGCTCGCGCGTTGAGCAGCGGGACGTAGAAGCTGTGGACGATGTCGACCGTGCGCACCTGCAGCGAGACGGCGCGCCCCGCCGGGAGCCGGAGGTCGTTGAGGGTGGTGACGTCATCGGCGGTTCCGAAGACGTCATCGGGGCCGGCGTAGCGGAAGCGCCACGCCCACTGCTGCGCCAGCACCTCGACGCGCAGGGCGTCCGGGGGAGGCGGCCCCTTCGCGGCGCGGCGGGAGCGCGAGGCGAGCGAGACGTCGATGAGGCCGAAGATCAGCACCGCGAAGCCGAGGGCGATGGCGGCCGCGGGCGGGGCGGCGGCCTCCGGAGAGGCGTCGCTCGCTCGCTGACGGGCGCGGTAGAGGGCGTGCGCGAGGGCGAGGACGAAGGCCGCGGCGAGGGCGGCGGTGAGGCCCATCGAGACCCGGAGGATCGCGTCGATGCGGTGGCCGTCCACGGTGAGGTTGGGGGGCATCCGGGTCAGCGATCGGCGATCGCGCCGGCCTCGCGGGCGAGGTCCGAGAGGCCGTCGTCGTCGGCGCGGTAGACGCCCCGGATGCGCCCTTCGCCATCGACCAGCATCAGGTTGGCGCTGTGCAGGATGTTGAAGTCGTGAGGGCGCTCCTGGCCGGGGGGCGGGATCTGCCCGAGCGCCACCCGGAAGCCGTCGGCGGCGATGGACTGAAGGGCCGTGGCCTCGCCGGTGACGAAGTGCCAGCGCCTCGGGTCGTAGCCATACCGGTGCCCGTATTCGGAGAGCCGCTGCGGGGTGTCCACGGCGGGGTCGACGGAGATGGAGACCAGGTGGAGGCGATCGCCGAGCGAGGCGGTGCGCTGCTGCACCCGGGCCATGTGCCGGGTGAGCGTCGGGCAGATGGTGGGGCAGGACGTGAACATGAAGTTCGCGACCCAGGCGTGGCCGCGGAGCTGAGCGCTGCCGAAGGGGCGGCCGGCCTGGTCGGTGAGCTGCCAGGTCGGGAGCGTCCCGTAGACGGGCAGCGGCTTCGGGCGGCTGCGGAGGAAGAAGACGATGGGGAACGCCACGAGGAGGGCGATCCAGAGGGTGGCGGCGAGGGGGCGCCGGGCGACGATCGAGCCTAGGCTCATGGGCTCAACCGCGGAGGCTGAGCGCGCCGAAGAGCCCGGTGAGATAGAAGAGCGAGAGCAGGAACTCCCAGCGAGCCCAGCGGGGCCCCGGGTCGCTGCGCAGGCCGAGGAGGCTCCACCCGAGGAAGCCCGCGCCGAGGATGGACGCGAGGATGGCGTAGGCGGTGCCGGCCACGTGCAGCGGCACCAGCAGCAGGGTGATGGGCACCAGCAGCAGGGTGTAGAGGGCGGCCTGGGCGCGGGCGTGGCGGTCGCCCATCACCTGCGGGACGGTCTTCATCCCGGCGCGGTCGTAGTCGGCCTTCAGCATCAGCCCGATGGCGATGGAGTGCGGCAGCTGCCAGAGGAAGAGGATCGCGAAGAGCACCAGGCCCGGCAGCTCGAGCCGGTTGGTGACGGCGGTCCAGCCCATGAGCGGGGGCAGGGCGCCGGGGAGCGCTCCGACCCCGAGGGACCACGCGCTGCGGGTCTTCATCGGGGTGTAGACCAGCACGTAGCTGACGAGCGCGAGCAGCCCGAGCGCCGCGGTGAGCAGGTTGGTGCCGAGGGCCAGGATGGGCAGCGCGAGCCCGGCGAAGAGCAGGCCCTGCGCGAGCGCGAGCTTCGGCGCGACGCGCCCGGCGGGGAGCGGGCGGTTGCGGGTGCGGTGCATGAGCGCGTCGAGGTCGCGCTCGAAGTAGCAGTTGAGCGAGTGGGCCCCGGCGACGGCGAGGGTGGTGCCGAGCAGGGCGTAGAGCGTCACCGGCCAGGTGAGCGAGGCGCCCGCGAGCCATGCGCCGCCCGCGGTCGTGAAGAGCACCAGCGAGGCGAGGCGCGGTTTGGTGAGGGCGACGAGGTCGCGAAGGGCCACTGGAGGGAGCGATGCTGTCATGGACAGTGGGCCGTCGGACGTCGCAGCGACCGGTGGTGACACGAGGGTCATGGCTGCTTGTGGGCCGGTCTATGCCCGCCGCTCCGGGGGGTGTCAAGGGAAGCGCCGGGGCAGCGCCATCACCCGAAGCACCACCCCCGTCCCCGGTAGGTCTCCGCGCGCCCGGCGGCCCGGCCGTCCTTCATCAGCACATAGTCGGTAAAGCGCTCGGCGAGCTCTCCGCCCTTGGCGTGTCGCAGCAACACCACGTCGCCGATCTGCACCGGCGCGTCGCTCGCCACACGCAGCGGCGTCTGCACCTCGCCCACCCCCTCGGTCGTCAGCAGCTTCGCCCCGGCGGGCCACCACGGGAGCGGCGCCTTGTCCCAGCCCGGTACCCCCGAGGCCACATAGCCTCCGCCCTGGCAGGTCACATAACCGACATCGCTGCTCCGCACCACCTGGAGTGCCATGAAGAAGGCCGGCTCGAATCGCACGTTGGTGAAGTAGTCGAAGAGGTGAGGCCCCATGAAGCCGGAGCCCGCGGTCACCTCCGTGAGCCAGGGCTCCTTCGAGGCGTGGTCGATGGAGCCCGACCCACCGCCGTTGGCGATCTCCACCCGATATCCGTCCCGGGAGAGCGCCTGGGAGAGCGCCTCTCGCCTCGCCCGGACGCTCCTGCGAGAGGCCGAGCGCACGGCCCTCGCGGCGAGGTTCATCGCGCCGTGGAAGGGCGACGCGTCCTGCAGGCCCGCGAGCTGCGCGTCGTAGCCCATCCAGCCCGCCATGGTCACATCGGACATCCCCCGGGCGAGCGCGAAGAGCCTCCGCACATCGTCCACGCTCCGAAGCGGGCTCCGTCGCACGCCGAGGTGCACCCTTCCCCCGAAGGCCCGCAGCGACATGTCCACATCGGCCACCAGCCGGAAGGGCGACGCGACCCCCGACATCGCCCTCGACACGGCGCTCAGCCCCTCTGGGGAGTCGACCACCAGCGCCGCCCGCCCTCCGCCCTCGTGCACCGCGCGCAGCGCCGCGAGGTCGCTCGGCTGCACCGTGGGATAGGCCACCAGGAAGTCGTCGAAGCCGTCCTGCCAGAGCGCGAGGGTCTCTCGGGCGGAGTACGTCATCCATCCCTGGTAGATGGGGTCGGCCGCCGCGATGCGACGCAGCAGCGCCGGGACCCGCACGGACTTGGTCGCCGGCCGGATGGTCACCCGGGCTCCGGCCGAGCGCACGGTGTCGGCGACGAAGCGCACGTTGCGGTCGAAGGCGTCGAGGTCGACCAGCACCGCGGGCAAGGGTTCGTCGCCGAGGGCCTCCCTCCACGTCGATGAAATCATCCCTCCACCCTCGCCTTTCTCAGCAGCAGCAGGAAGAACGGACCGCCCACCAGCGCCGTGATCGCGCCCACCGGCGGCTCGGTGTGCAGCACCAGGAAGAGCCCGCGCGCCACCGCGTCGGCCAGTACCAGAAGGGTCGCCCCGCCCAGGGCGCAGGCCGGGATCAACACCCGATGATCGCCCCCCACCCACGATCGGGCGTAGTTGGGGACGATCAATCCCACGAAGGGGATCAGCCCGCACACGCTCACCACCGAGGCGACCGCCAGCGAGCTCGCGAGGAAGACCGCCCGCTCCGCGCGACGCACCGAGAGCCCGAGGCTCGTCGCGCCGTCATCGCCGAGGGCCAGGAGGTTGAGCGCCTTGGAGTGTCCCCAGAGCACCAGCACCCCCACGCCCGCGGTCACCGCCACCCGGGCGACCCGGTCGGCGGGCTCTTCGGAGATGGTCCCCAATAGGATGGTCAGGGTCTCCTGGGTGCGGGCGTTCTGCACGGAAGAGCGCAAGAGCGCGAGGCCCGCGTTGGTCACCGCGTTGGACACCATCCCCGCGAGCAGCAGCCCCTCGGCGCCCAGCCTCCCGCTCGCTCTCGCCGTGAGCAGCACCACCGCGGTCGACCCGATCGCTCCTGCGAAGGCCGCGGCCGGGACCACCGCCAGGCCGAAGCCCGCCAGCACCGCGATGGTCGCGCCCAGGGCCGCTCCACCCGACACGCCCAGCGCATAGGGGTCTCCCAGCGGGTTGCGAAACAAGCCCTGGAAGCCCGCTCCCACCGCCGCCAGCGAGGCGCCCGCGACGGCGCCCAGCAGCACCCGGCAGAGCCTCGCCCCCAGCAGCGCGCGGTCATAGCTGTGGGGGTCGCTCCACGCCGCCGCGAAGGACGGGTGCGCCGCGCCGACGCCGAGCGAGAGCCCCATCGCCGCCAGCATCGCTGCGGCGAGCAGGGCGAGGCGGGCTATGGAGCGTTGCGTTCCCACAGGATGCGGAGGCCGTCGAGGGTGAGGAAATCGTCGACCTCTTCAATGGACTTCGACTCCGGGGCGATGGTGCGAGCCAGCCCCCCGGTCGCGATCACCCTGCAGGGAAAGCCCATCTCCGCGCGGATGCGCTCGACCAGCCCGTCGACCAGGCCCACATATCCGAAGAGGATGCCCGCCTGCATGGCGTGCTGCGTGTTGCGGCCCAGCACCCTGGACGGCATCGTGAGCTCCACCCTCGGCAGCTTCGCCGCGCGGGTGAACAGGGCGTCCGCGGCGATCTGCACGCCCGGCGCGATCACCCCGCCGAGGTACTCGCCCTTCGGGCTCACCACGTCGAAGGTGGTCGCGGTGCCGAAGTCCACCACGATGAGCCCGCAGCGCTCCCGCTCATAGGCCGCGACGGCGTTGACGATGCGGTCGGCGCCCACCTCGCGGGGCTGCTCATACAAGATGGGCATTCCGGTCTTGATGCCAGGGCCCACCACCATGGGTTCATGGTTGAAGGCCGTTCGCACCACCCGGGCGAAGGTCTCCGAGAGCGAGGGGACCACGCAGGCGAGGGCGCTCGCGGAGATGGCCTGAGGGTCGATGCCGCGGTGTTCGAGCAGCGCGCGGAGGGTGACCGTGAACTCGTCGGAGGTGCGCCCGCGGGCGGACTCCACCCGGAAATGGTGCAGCAGCCGACTGCCCTCATACACGCCGAGGACCGTGTTGGTGTTCCCTACATCGATGGCCAGGA
This sequence comes from uncultured Myxococcaceae bacterium, assembly GCA_966211675.1. GTDB lineage: Bacteria > Myxococcota_A > Polyangia > Polyangiales > SCUS01. The sequence goes on along the minus strand of CBIHPK010000019.1, from coordinate 15,329 downwards.
GCATGGGCCTAGACCGCGGTGCTGGGAGGGGCCGGGGGAGGCGCCGAGGGGACGTGCATGTGGGGCTCGTGGAGCTTCACCGGCACGGGGGCGGCCTTGCGCAGGCGGAGGTTGATCATCTCGACGAGCACGGAGAAGGCCATGGCGAAGTAGGTGTAGCCCTTGGGGATGTGCTGTCCGAAGCCCTCCGCCAGGAGGTTGGCGCCGATGAGCACCAGGAAGGAGAGCGCCAGCATCTTCACCGTGGGGTGCTTCTCCACGAAGTCGCCGACGGGCTGCGCCACCGCGATCATCGCGACGGTCGAGATGATCACCGCTCCCGCCATGATGGCGATCTTGTCGACCATGCCGATGGCGGTGACCACCGAGTCGATGCTGAACACCAGGTTGAGCATCATGATCTGCACCAGGACGGCGCCGAACTTCTCCTTGCCCTGGGCGTTGACCTCCTCGCTCTCGCCCTCCAGCTTGCCGTGGATCTCCCGGGTGGCCTTGAAGACCAGGAAGAGCCCGCCGACGATCAGGATGAGGTCCTTGCCCGAGATGGACCAGGGGTTGTCCTCCGAGGCCGCCCCGAAGATCGTGAAGAGCGGGTGCGTCATCCGCAGCAGCACGCCCAGGAAGAGCAGCAGGATCATCCGTGGGATGAGGGCCAGGATGAGCCCCCAGCGCCACGCGGGCCGCTGCTGCGCCGGCGGCAGCTTCCCCGCCACGATCGAGATGAAGACGATGTTGTCGATGCCGAGGACGATCTCCAGGAGCGTCAGGGTCAACAGGCCGATCCAGGCCCTCGGGTCGGTGATCCAATCCATTGCGCTGCGGATTCGTCGTTCAAAGCCCGGCGCTTGTCCAGCGCGACTTTGACGCCCGCACGAGCCCTCGCGGCCGCCGCTTGACCGCGCCTCCGCGGGACTGGTTCATTGCGCTCCCTATGGCCCGAAGCTACGGATCGATCGCCCTCCTCGGCCTCGCGCTCGTCGGCTGCGCCGACGACCCGGGGCCCGCCGCGGACGCCTCCGCCGACGCGGCCGGCAGCGCCGACGGCAGCGCCTCCGTCGACGCGGGCCCGATCGACGCGGGGGCGGTGGACGATCGCCCGGTCAGCGCCATGGACGTCCCGGGGATGGACGCCCCGGCGGCGGATGCCCCGGGGGCGGATGTCCCGGTGATGGTGCTCGACGGCGGCGCGGTGGTGCGCAGCTGCCGCACGAGCTTCTCGCTCAACCTCGGACGCCCCGCTCGCTCGGTCTCCGTCGCCGGAGAGTGGAACCGCTTCTCCACCACCGCCAACCCCCTCGCGCCGGTGGGCAGCACCGGGATCTTCCGCGCCGAGCTCGACCTCCCCGCCGGGGACTATGGGTACAAGTTCGTCGTCGACGGCGACCAGTACATCGTCGACCCGGAGAACATCACCCTCAAGTACGTGGGCGGCGTCGAGAACTCCCGGATCATCGTCCCGGACTGCAACCTCCCGCTGCTTACCCCGGTGCGTAACAGCGCCTCCGCCGACGGCGCTCTGGAGCTCGACGTGCGCTACACCGACGGCGCCGAGGGCCGCGGCATCGACCCGGCGAGCGTGCGGGCGACCCTCAGCCCGGGCTCGCTGGGCAGCGACGCGGTGACCCTCGACCGCGCCAGCGGGCTCATCCGGGTGCGCGCCCGCGGCCTCGCCCGCACCCGCTACACGCTGCGCGTCGACGCCAGCTCCGCGGGAGGGCGCCGGGCGCAGCAGCTCATCGTCCCGATGTGGGTCGAGGAGACGCCCTTCGAGTGGGGCGACGGGCCGCTCTACTTCGTGTTCACCGACCGCTTCCGCAACGGCAATCCCCTCAACGACGGCCGCGTGGGCGGCATCGCCCCCATCGCCGACTGGAACGGCGGCGACTTCGCCGGGGTCACCGCCGCGCTGCGCGATGGCTATTTCGACCAGCTGGGCGTGAAGGCGCTCTGGCTCTCACCGGTCAATGGCAATACCCACAACTCGGGCCGAGGCGGAGACGGCCGGAGCTATGCGGGCTATCACGGATACTGGCCCAACCAGCCCCGGGACACGGACTCGCACTGGGGCTCGCTCGACGAGCTGCGCGCGCTCAACGAGGAGGCGCACCGCCACGGGATCCGCGTGCTCTATGACATGGTGAACAACCAGCTCCACCGAGAGCACCCGTATTTCCAGATGCACCAGCGGGACGGCTGGTTCAATGGAGACGGGAGCTGCGTGTGCGGCGGTCCGATGTGCAGCTGGGACGACCGCCCATTGGACTGCTGGTTCACCAACTACCTCCCGGACGTCAACTGGACCAACATGGCCGTCGCCGACCAGATGCTGGACGACGCCATGTGGTGGCTCGACGAGACCGGCGCCGACGGCTTCCGGGTCGACGCCGTGAAGCACATGAACTTCCTCGCCACGAGCAACCTGCGAGCGAGGCTCAACCAGTGGGAGACCGGCAACGCCCGCGCGTACACCGTCGGCGAGACCTTCACCGGCGGCGACGGCTACGACCTCGTGCGGCGCTACGTGGGGAGAAACGCCCTGCACGCGCAGTTCGACTTCCCGATGTTCTGGGCCATCCGAGGGGCCTTCGCCCACAACGGAGGAAGCATGGGCGACCTGGAGAGCGCCGTGCAGCGCAGCGAGCGCGCCTATGGCGACTTCCCCATGTCGCCCTTCCTGGGCAACCACGACGTGGAGCGCTTCCTCTCCGAGGCCGCGGGTCAGCTCACCGGCGACACCCGGGAGCTCGGGTACAACAACCCCCCGCCGCGACCGGACAGCGACGAGCCCTATGAGCGCCTGGCCCTGGCCTTCACCTTCACGCTCACCCAGCGGGGAGTGCCGCTCATCTACTACGGAGACGAGGTGGGGATGCCCGGGGCGGCCGATCCGGACAACCGCCGCCCGATGCGCTTCGGCGCGGAGCTCAGCGCCCGCGAGCAGCGGCTGCTCGACCACGTCCGCGCGGTGGGCCGGCTGCGGGGCTCGCACCGGGGCCTGCAGCGCGGCGCACGGCGCTCGCTGCACACCGACGGCGACGGCTACGTCTATGCGCGAGGCACCGGCGCCGACGCGGCCCTCGTGGCGATCAACCGCGGCACCACGGCGCGCTCGGTGCGGGTGAGCCTTCCGGCGGACCTCGGCCTGGCCGACGGCACCGTGCTGCGAGACGCCCTCGGCGGCAGCAGCGTGACCGTCACCGGAGGCGCCGTCGAGGTGCCCTTCCGGGTTCGAGGCAGCAGCATCTTCATTCGATAAGTCGTTGTCGGTTATCGCCGTATCGCCACGGCGATGACCCGCACGGCGCCGGCCACCCGGTCGACTCGCACCATCGCCACCACGCTCGCTCCGAGCGCGCGCCCGGTCTCCCTCAGCGTCGCCACCATGTCCGTGAGCTCGAGGTCGTCGTCGCCGGTGATCTCGATGAAGGCGATCTCCTGCCCGGGGGGAAGGTCCTGCTCGCGGCGGATGACGCGAACCCTCGCCGGGGGAGGGGCGGACGCGACGCCCGCGAGCCTCGCCACGCGCAGCTCGCCGTGGGCGCAGCCGAGCAGGAGGAGCGCGGCCAGCAGGGCCCCCAGCCTCATCGCTCAGCCCCCATCGGACACCCCGCCGTCTCCGGTCAGCGGCGGCGGCGGCGCCCAGCGCCCGCGGTCGTCCCCGCTCCGCAGCGCGTCGGCCTCCAGGGTCATCTCCAGGGTGGTGCCGGTGAGCGCCTCGACGCAGCGCTGCTGCGGCCCGATGGCCAGGGGAAGGTCCGATGAACAGGGCCTCGGCACCTCCGTCACCGTCGCCTCCCCGCCCACCCGGATCGCCCTCACCGCGACCGCCTCCGCCCTCATCGCCACGGCCCGTCGGTCGAGCTCCGCGAGCAGCGTGTCGAGGTGCGCCCCGGGCCCCCTCGCGGAGGCCCTCAGCGGAGCGATCACCCTCATCCCCGCCGGAGGACGCCCGGCGAGATACACCGGCAGCTGGAGCGGCACCGCCTGCCGAACGGCCTCGAGGGGAGCGGTCGCGCAGCCCGCGAGGCAGAGCAGCGCCGCGGCCCTCAGCGCTTGAATTCCAGCACCTTGCCGACGCCGTCGCGGGTCTCGGCGAGCTTCTCCAGGCTCAGCGCCTTCAGGCCCGCGCTCGGGGGGATGGTGCCGCTGCCGGGCAGCACCGTGGGCTTGTACTCGGGCACCAGGGCCGTGAAGCGCTGGCGCACCGTCGCGTCGTCCGCGCCGTCGGTGCAGGCCTTGAGCTCGTCCATCTTCGTGAGCAGCTCGTCCCAGTCGTAGGGGCGGAAGCGGCCGACGAAGATCTTCGGGTGCTTGGTCTTGTCGGCGTGCTCCTCGTCCGTGGCCAGCTCCTCGAAGAGCTTCTCCCCGGGGCGGATGCCCGTGAACTGGATCTCCACGTCCTCGCCGGGCTTCAAGCCCGAGAGGCGGATGAGGTCGCGGGCGAGGTCGACGATCTTCACCGGCTCGCCCATGTCGAGCACGAAGATCTCTCCGCCGCGGCCCATGGCGCCGGCCTGCATCACCAGCTGCGAGGCCTCCGGGATGGTCATGAAGTACCGCTTCATCTCCGGGTGCGTCACGTTGACCGGACCGCCCTTCAGGATCTGCTCCTGGAAGATCGGCACCACCGAGCCGGCGCTGCCGAGCACGTTGCCGAAGCGCACCGTGATGAACTTGGTGTTGGAGCGCTGAGAGAGCGCCTGGCAGTAGATCTCCGCGACGCGCTTGGACACCCCCATGATGGAGGTGGGGTTCACGGCCTTGTCCGTGGAGATCATCACGAACTGCTGCACGTTGTGGGCGACCGCGAGGTCGGCCAGCTTGCGGGTGCCGAAGACGTTGTTCTTGATCGACTCGCCGGCGTTCCACTCCATCATCGGGACGTGCTTGTGCGCGGCGGCGTGGAAGACCACCGCGGGCTTGTACTTGGTGAACACCGCGGCCATGCGGCGGCTGTCGCAGATGTCCGCGATGCGGGGCACCACCACCACGTCGGGGAAGCTCTCCCGAAGCTCGCGGTGGATATGGAACAAGCTGGTCTCCGCCTGCTCGATGAGCACCAGCCGGGCGGGGCCGAAGCGGCACACCTGGCGGCAAAGCTCCGAGCCGATGGAGCCGCCCGCGCCGGTGATCATCACCACCGCGCCGTTGATGCAGCGGGAGATCTCCTCGGTGTCGAGCGTCACCGGCTCGCGCCCGAGCAGGTCTTCGATCTTCACCGGGCGGATCTGGTTGATGGTGACCTTGCCGTCGATGAGCGAGCCCATCCCTGGGATGGTTCGGATGCTGGCGCCGCTCGCCTGGCAGAGGTCGAGGATCTGGCGCATGTCCTTCCCCTTGGCGGAGGGGATGGCCACCACGACCTCGTCCACGCCGTGGGCCCGCACCAGGTCGGCCACGCGGGCGATGGGCCCGAGCACGGTCACCCCGTGGATGCGCTCGCGCTGCTTGGAGGGGCTGTCGTCCACGAAGCCCACCACGTCGAACTGAGCCGCGTGCGTCTTGTGGATCTCCCGCACCAGCATCTCGCCCGCGTCGCCGGCGCCCACCACCAGGATCTTCCGGCGGGTCTCCGTCGGGTCGAGGACGCTGGTGCGCAGGGTCTCTCTCGTCGCCCGGATGGCGAGGCGCATGCCGCCGACGGCCATGAGGGCGAGCAGCCAGTCGATGACGAAGATGGAGCGCGGCAGCCACTGCGGCCCGATGAAGATCGCGTAGAGGACGAAGAGCGCGCTGGAGATGGCCGCGCCCTGGATGAGCGTGAGCAGGTCGCGCATGCCCGTGTAGCGCCAGAGCCCGTGGAAGAGCCCGAGGTTGGCGTGCACGATGGCGCGCAGCAGCAGCAGGGGAATGAGCCAGTAGGGGGTGAGCCGGAGGTAGTACGCGGGGATGCGCCCGTCGAAGCGGAGGAAGAACGCGCCGTAGAAGGAGACGGTCCAGAGCGCGAGGTGGGCGAAGACCACCACCGGGCGGCGGTAGCTCATCACCAGTCGGGGCACCTTCAGGTCGGGCGGGGGGACGGAGCTCATCGCGGTCACCGTTCGCGTCGGGCGGCGCGTCGCACCGTGGCGATCACGCGCTGCAGGTCTTCATCGGACAGGTTGCTCGAACTCGGCAGGCAGATTCCGTGGTGGAAGAGGTCGGCGGCCACGTCGCCGCCCAGGCGCTCGGCCCCCTCGAAGACCGGCTGCAGGTGCATGGGCTTCCACACCGGGCGGCTCTCGATGTTCTCCGCCTCGAGCGCCCGGATGAGCCCGTCGCGGTCGATGCCGAGCGCCGCCTCGTCCACCTGGAAGGCGCTCAGCCAGTTGGTGTGGAGGCCATACTCGCACTGCGGCATGAGGGTGAGCCCGCCCAGCGAGGCGAAGGCGTCTCGGTAGGCGAAGGCCACCTCGCGGCGGCGGGCCACGCGCCGGTCGAGCACCTCCAGCTGCCCCCGCCCGATGCCCGCGAGCACGTTGGACATCCGGTAGTTGTACCCGACCTGCGTGTGCTCATAGGCCACGCCGGGGTCGCGCGCCTGCTGCGACCAGAAGCGGGCGCGCTGCACCCACTCGGGGTCGTGCGCCACCAGCATCCCGCCGCCGGTGGTGGTGATGATCTTGTTGCCGTTGAAGGAGTAGACGCCCACCGGGGCGATGGTGCCCGCGGGGCGGCCCTTGTAGGTGGTGCCGACGGCCTCCGCGGCGTCCTCGAGCACCGCCACCCCGTAGCGGTCGCAGAGGGCCATGATCGGGTCCATGTCCGCGCTCTGGCCGTAGAGGTGCACCACCACCAGGGCCTTCGGCACCTTGCCCGAGGCCGCGCGGCGGCGAAGCAGGTCTTCGAGGACGTTGGGGTCGAGGTTCCAGCTCGAGCGCTCGGAGTCGATGAAGACCGGGCGGGCGCCGAGGTAGAGGGCCGGGTTGATGGTCGCGATGAAGGTGAGCGAGGGGCAGATCACCTCGTCGCCGGGCCCTACCCCCAGGAGCCGCAGCCCCAGGTGCATGCCCGCGGTGCCGCTGGCGAGGGCCACGCAGGGGAGGCCCACCCGCCCGGAGAAGCTCGCCTCGAAGGCGTCGAGGTTGGGCCCCACGGTGGACAGCCAGTTGGTCGTGAACGCCTCGGTGACATACCGGAGCTCGCTCTCGCCCATATGCGGAACCGACAGATATACGCGCTTGCTCACACCATTCTCCAACCGTCACCCCGCGGGGGGAGGGCGCCGGTTGGATGTCCCAATCCGGCGCCGCGTTCAAGTCCCGAGGGGAGATCCCTCGAACTCGGGCATCGTCGCGTGGCCCTCGCTCGAGACGCCGTCGCGCTTCAGCACGCGCCCGATGGTCTCCAGCAGGATGCGGGCGTCGAGCCCGAGCGACCAGTGCTCCACGTACCAGACGTCGAGCGCGAACTTCTCCTCCCAGGAGATCGCGTTGCGACCGTGGATCTGCGCCCACCCGGTGATCCCCGGCATCACCTCGTGCCGGCGGCGCTGCTCGGGGGAATACCTCGGGAGGTAACGCACCAGCAGGGGCCGCGGGCCGACGAGGGAGAGGTCGCCGCGCAGGACGTTCCAGAGCTGCGGCAGCTCGTCGACGCTGGTGGCGCGCAGCCAGCGCCCGACGGGGGTGAGCCGCTCTTCGTCGGAGAGGGCCCGGCCCTGCGCGTCGGTGGCCTCTCGCATGGTGCGAAACTTCACGATCTCGAAGACGCGCTCGCCCCGGCCGGGGCGCTTCTGCCGGAAGAGCACCGGCGAGCCCATGGTGGCCCGCACCGCGACCGCGGCCCCGGCGAGCACCGGGGCGGCGACCACGAGGCCCGCGAGGGCGGCCGTGCGATCGACCGCGGTCTTGATGAGGAGTCGCCAGCCGGACTGGATCATCGCGCGACGCTACCACCGCGCGCCGCGAGGGAGGGAGCGTCGCGGCTCAGCGCACCGCGGGGGCGCAGGTGCCGCGCTGCGTGGCGACGTTGCTGTCGTAGTCGCCGGTGAGCACCAGGATCTGCCCCGACGAGGGGCAGGTGACATAGGCCGACGGGCAGGCTCCGCACTGGTCGTCGACGCTGCCGGAGGCGGGCATGAGGGCCATCGCGGCGGTGCAGGGCGTGGTGCCCGGGCAGACGCGCATCACCGGGTCGCCGACGCACGCGCCGTAGGAGGGCTGGCAGAGCGACCCGGCGCCCTCGGAGCCGCTGCAGCCGACCATGGTGGCGCGGCCCGGAGAGCAGGAGAAGGGGACGCCCGCGCGCCAGCCGCAGTTGCGGTCGGGGCCCTGGGAGACGCCCGCGGCGCAGGGGTCGGTGAGCTGGCCGGTGCTGGTGCAGGGGCCGCAGTCGGCGGCGCAGGTGGAGCAGGTCTCGGAGCCGTTGCAGGTCTCGTCGCCGCAGCGCGCGGTGGCCGGGACGTCCACCGGCGGGGGACAGGTGGAGGCGCAGTCGGAGCGGCAGCTGGCGCAGGTCTCGGCGCCGTTGCAGAGGCCGTCGCCGCAGCGCGCCGCGAGGGGCACGTCCATCGGAGGCGGCGGGCAGGTGGAGGCGCAGTCGGCGCGGCAGCTCTGGCAGCTCTCGCCCTCGTCGCAGGTGCCGTCGCCGCAGCGGGCGCTGGGGGGGACGTCCATGGTCACGGGGACGTCGACCGCGACGGGGACATCCGTCGTCGAGGGGACGTCGGTGGCCGCCGGGCTGTCGGTGGCCGCCGGGCTGTCGGTGGCCGCCGAGGCGTCGGGGTCGCCCTGGGTGGTGGTGGTGCTGCCGCCGCGCGCGGAGCCGCACGCGCCCAGGGCGAGGAGGGCGAGGATGCTGAGCAGTCGAGGGGTCGTCATCGTGTCTTGTCTGTAGGGAGAGTTGAGATCGGTGGAGCTATTGGGGAGGCGGAGCGACTTAGCGGTTTCGTGCGGGAAGTCAACGCAACGCCCTGCCAGGGAATGACACCGCGCGCTCTCCCGCTCAGCGCACCATCCCCTGGAGGATGTCGAGATAGCGCTTCGCCAGCGAGTCGCGCGTCGCGTTGGCCAGCACCCACTGGCGGCCGCGGGCGCCCATGGCCGCGCAGCCCGCCGGGTCGTCGGCCATCGCTCGGATCGCGTCGGCGAGGCTCTGGCCGTCCTCGGGCTTCGCGAACACGCCCGCCTTCGCCTCGTCGCACACCAGCGTCCGCGCCACGCCGTCGATGGCCAGCAGCGTCGGGCGCTCCGTCGCCATGTAGTCGAAGACCTTGTTGGGATAGACGGTCTTGAAGGTGGGATTGTCTTGAAGGATGGCCGCTCCCACGTCGCAGGCCCGAACGATCTCGGGCATGCGCGCCTTGGGCTGCGCTCCGTGGAAGCGCACGTTGTCCAACGCCCGGCGCTTCGCCTCGGCCTCCAGGGCGGCGCGCTCGGCGCCGTCGCCCACGCTCGCCAGGAGGATGTCCGGCCGGTCGCGCAGCCGCTCGGCGGCGTCGAGGAATTGTCCCACCGCGTTGGCCCGCCCGTGCGCCCCGGCGTACATCACCACGAAGCGGTCGCCCCAGCCGAACTCGCGGCGAGCGTCGTTGTCCCTCGGACCCGGGGTGAACAGCTCCACGTCGGCGCCGTTGGGGACGAAGACGATCTTGTCGGCGGGGGCGAGGCCTCGCTTGATGAGGTCGTCCCGGAAGGCGGGGGTCAGCACGTTGATCTTGTCGGCCATGAGGCAGGCCGCTCGCTCCATGCCGTAGAGCACCCGGGTGAGGGGGGCGCCCTCCTTCAAGACCCCGGTGGTGATGGCGCTCTCGGGCCACAGGTCGCGGATCTCGAAGACCCACGGGACGCCCTTCCATCGGGCCTTGGCGGCGAGGACTCCGGGCGCCATGGCCACCAGCGGCGGCGAGGTGGCGATCACCACGTCGGGTCGGGCGACGGTCATCGCGGCGTGCGAGGAGGAGAGCGTGAAGCCGAAGAAGGCCGCCATGCGACCCGCGTAGGATTTGCTGTACGTGCGGGGCACATGGCAGCGGAGGACGGTGACGTCGCCGTCCTTCTCGCGGGTGATCCAGCGGCCGCGGTAGCGCTCGGGGACGGTGCCGGTGGCGTAGTCGAGGTTGCCCGCGACGACGGTGACCTCGTGGCCCGCGGCGGCCCACAGCCGGGCGAACTCGTTGTAGCGAGAGCCGCCGGAGGAGCCGGGCATCAGATAGTATTGATGGATGACGAGGATCTTCATGGTGCCTTGACTGCCGATCGCCTCATTGCCAGTCGAAGGTGTGCGTCGCGCCCGCGGTGCGCACCGTCCATCGGCCGCCCTCGACGGTGACCTCCAGCGGCCCTTCTCCCAGGACGGTCACGAACTCCAATGGACACGCCGCCCGCTGCTCGACGGCCAGCGAGGGCACGTCCTCCTTCTCTCCGTAGTACCGTGAGAGCCAGCCCCGGGGCGGGTCGACCTGCCCTCGCGCCACCGTCCCCGCAACGGGGCGCCCGGCGCGGTCGAACACCGAGACCCCGTAATCGCCCATCGGGGTGTGTAGCGTCATCGCTCCATGCGCGGGGTCGGCGGTGTGGGGATAGGGGCCGCCCAGCCAGTGGAGGCGCGCGGAGTGCTCTCCAGTGCCGGTGATGCGGTCGAGGACCACCATGGTCCCGTCGTCGAAGAGGCGGACGCTGCGGCGGTGGATGCAGCCGCCCTCGTGGCGGGCGTAGCCGGAGTGCTCGCCCACGGCCTGGGTGCATCCCGGCAATGCCTCGAATCGCACCAGCCTCGCCTGCGTCGGGTACAGGAACTTGAAGCGACGGAAGTGAAGCATCTGGTCGCGACCGTCGACCGTCACCGTGTTGTGGCTCTCGGTGCGCATGAAGTGGTCGTGCCACTGCGGCTGTTCGTTGTAGAGATAGGTTCCGCCGTCGACGAGGACGTTCTCTCCGCGCCACCAGGCGTCGAGGTGGAGCATGTCGATCTGGCCGAAGCGGTCGAGCACCGTGCCGCAGCGCAGGGCGGCGAAGGTGCCCTGATCGTCGCCCGAACGAAGCACGGAGTAGCCGGTGTGTCGGAAGGCCACCGAGCGGCGGGAGGGCTCTCGCAAGGGGCCTTCGAGGGCGTCGGGCCCCAGCAGCCAGGCGGACTCTTCGTCCCAGGGCCCGGCGGGGTAGAGGCGCTCTCCACGGAGGCAGAGCGAGAGGGCCTGGAGCGTGGGGCGGAAGTCCGAGAAGTCGCAGGTGGAGAGCACCCGGGGGAGCGATCCGTCATTGGCTCCCTGGTTGGGGAGGCGGCCGTCCGAGGGGTTCTGGTGGGCGACGAGGAAGTCCAATGAAGCGGTGAGCGCCCGACGCCAGGACGAGGGCATGTCGGAATAGCCGTCGGCGCGGAGGAGCCCCCAGGCGAGGAGGTAGTCCTGTGCGATGACCCGATGGTAGTTGTGCGAGAGGTTGATGTAGCCGCCGTCGGGGTAGACCTGGCGGGTGGCCTGCTCGTCGAGCAGGGCGAGGCCGCGCTGACGCCATCGGCGGGAGTCCGGGCGGTCGGGGCGCATCCACGCCACCAGCAGCAGACCGAGGGCCTCGGCGATGAGGTGGTTGTTGTAGACCGCGCGCTCGGCGTAGGCGATCTCGTGCTCGGTGTGCAGGCCCACCGCGGCGGCGTATCGGGAGACCTCCTCGCAGAGCGCGGCGGTGTCGACCCCTAGACCCGCGAAGGTCGAGAGCGCGAAGAGCCACGCGTTGAGCCGGATGGTGGCCTCCTGATTGGAGTACCAGTGAACCCCCAAGGGATAGGGGTTCTCTTCGATGAACCCTCGGACCTGTGAGGAGAAGGCGGTCCAGAAGGCGTCGCGCTCCACCGGGGAGAAGGCCGCGGCGCGGGCGAGGTGGAAGGCCTGAGGGAAGCGGGCGGCCTCCCAGGTGAGCTTGATGTCGCCCACCCGCTCGCCGTCTCGAAGGGCGTCGGACCAGTGGGCGGAGGGGTTCCATCGCTGGCGGTTGGTGGGGTTTCGGTGCCAGTCGATGGGTTGTCCGTAATCGCCGTCCCAGCGGCCGAAGCAGCGGATCACCCCGCGAGCGGCGCTGCGGGCGCGGTCGCGCAGCTCCTCCACGGCTTCAATCGAGATCCTCGGGGCCATGGCCCGCAGCACCGGGCCGGGAGGCGCCCAGGGCAGTCGCTCTCGCCAGGCGATGGAGGGTGTGGGATCGGGGGGCAGCGGAGGGCTCTTCCGGGCCATGCCGGTGCGAAGCCGCAGCTCCCAGGCGGCGCGGAAGGCGGTGCCCGGGAGGCCGAGCTCTCGCAGCTCCTCGACCTGGTCGCGAATGCTCTGGAGTCGCCCCGACACCGCTCAGACCGCCATCGGGGCCGCGGCGTCGGCGGTGCTGTATCGGGTGTACTCCCCGTCGAGGGTGATCGTCGCCCAGAGCTCGACGCAGAGCGCCTTCCAGGTGACGTCGAACCACAGCGGGTCGCTGGTGTTGTCCAGCCATCGGGCCATGCCGGGGGCGTCCCAGAGGCCCCGCTCCCGGGCGCGCTGTCGGGTGAGCGTGTCGAAGACGAAGTCCCGGTGCGGGCCGCGCATCCACGTCTCCGCGGGGGTGTCGAAGCCCACCTTGCGGCGGGTCAGCACCTCCTGGGGAATGGCGTCGGCCACCGCGCGGCGGAGGATCCACTTGGAGGCCCCCTCGCGGAACTTCAGGTCGAAGCCCGAATGGAAGGCGAAGCGCACCATCCTGGGGTCGGCCATCGGGACCCGCGATTCGAGCGAGTGGCCCATGCTCATCCGGTCATCCTGTTGGAAGAGGCCGGTGAGGTAGGTCTGCTGATCCCAGTGCATCAGCTTGTCGGCCGGATCGGTGGCGGGAGAGGCGTCGAGGGTTTCGCGAAAGACCTGCCGGGCTCGGTCCCGGGAGAGCACGCGGGGGTCGCTCAGGAGACCCGCCCAGGCGCCTTCGGGCACCTTGGCGAAGTTGTCGAAATAGCGCTCGTCCCAGCGGAGCAGTGCGGAGGGGCCCTTGCGCAGGTTGCGGCCGATGCGGTCGAGGGTGCGCCGCTCGGAGAGCTGCTTCCAGAGGTTGCCCCCGACGGCGGGAGCGCCCGGAGCGCTGGCGGTGGGGGTGCGACGGAGCCTCGCCTGGAGGCGCTCCATCAGCCTCGCGGGGGAGGCGAACTGCGCCGCGACCTTGAGCGGGTGGGCGAGGGCGTAGCGGGCGTATCCGCCGAAGACCTCGTCGGCGGCCTGACCCCCGAGGCAGACCTTCACCCGGCTCGAGGCGAGCTTCGCCACCGCGTCCATGGGGAGCATCGCGGGTCCGATGACGGGCTGATCCTGCATGAAGAGCAGGCGGGACATGTCTTCGGGGAAGGTGCGGCCGTCGAGGGTGATGAGCTCCAGGTCGAGCCCCAGGGCCTTCGCGGCGGACTCCTGATAGGGGCGCTCGTCGATCACGCCCTGTCCGGTGAAGTGCACCCCGAAGCAGCGCGGGCGCACTCCGGCCTTCACCGCGCAGGCCGCGACCGCCGTCGAGTCGATGCCTCCGGAGAAGAACGACCCCACCGGGACATCGCTCATCAGCTGCTCGCCGACGACGCCCTGGAGGGTCTCTCGCAGCGCGGCGACGTTGCTCTCGGGGGAGCCGCCGCGCGGGGTGAAGTCGTCGACGGCCCAGTAGCGGCGCGCCCGGCGTCCTCGGGCGGTGAAGTGCACATACTCCCCGGCGCGAACCTGCTTCACGTCGGCGAGGAAGGTTCGCTCGAAGAGGGGAGTGTGGAAGTGGAGATATTCGTTGAGGGCCTCGGGGTCGAGGCGGCGGGGGACGTCGGGACACTCCAGCAGGGCCTTGATCTCGCTGGCGAAGACCACCCTCCGGCCGTCGTCGTGGAGGTAGAGCTGCTTCACGCCCATCGGATCGCGGGCGAGGGTGAGCCGGCGTGGCTCGCGCTCGTAGAGGGCGAAGGCGAAGATGCCCGCGGCCTCGGAGAGCACATCGGGCCCCTGGCGGGCGACCCAGCGCAGGAGGGTCTCGGTGTCCGAGTGCCCGCGGAAGCGCTCGCCCCGGGCCTCGAGCTCGCGGCGGAAGCGCTGGTGGTTGTAGAGCTCGCCGTTGTAGGCGATGACGAACGCTCCGCCGTCGAGGGGCATGGGCTGCGCGCCGGCGGGGGAGAGGTCGACGATGGCGAGGCGGCGGTGGCCGAGGCCGATGGGGCCGTCGACGTGGAAGCCCTCGCCGTCGGGGCCTCGGTGCGCGAGCGCGCGGGTCATGCGGGTGAGCACGGCCCGGTCGACGGGCCGGTCGGGGTCAGCGTAGTGGAAGATGCCAGCGAGGCCGCACATGCGTAGGGAGCCGGTGGGTTGCCCGTCGGGCGCGGCGACATTCACCGGGCGCGCGGGCAGCCGTCGCGTGAGAGGGCGGGTACTTGGGAGGGGGGTGTGGCGTCAAGGGTAGGGTGGGCCGTCCGGTGATGGATGGGCTTGCGTCCGAGGGGCCGCGAGCCGCATCTCACGGGGCATGAGAGCAACCGTGCTGGCGATGGGGATGGTCATGGCCGTGGGATGTTCGCGCTCGTCGGCGCCTCCGCCTCCGGCGCCGGTGGTGGCGAGCCACGCCCCGGTCGCGGCCCCCGCGCCGACGCCCGCGCCGTCGCCCGCCGAGGCGCTGACGGTGAGCTCACCGGCGCGCACGGCGATGATCGCCGAGGGCGAGGCGGCCCCGAGCTTCCGGGCGACCACGCACGACGGGCGCTCGGTGGCGAGCGACGGCGGGGCCCGGTCGAGGGTGCTGGTGCTGTACTTCTATCCTCGCGACGAGACGCCCGGCTGCACCCGAGAGGCGTGCTCCTTTCGAGACGCGTTCAGCGCGTACAACGAGGCGGGGGCGGACATCGTGGGGGTGAGCACCGACCCTGGCGAGGCGCACCGCGGCTTCGCCCAGCACCACCAGCTCCCCTTCGGGCTCATCGCCGACACCGACGGGCGCCTCGCGGGGGCCTTCGGGGTCCCGGTGAGCTCGGGCTACACCGCGCGGACGACGGTGGTCATCGGCCGCGACGGCCACGTGGCGAGGGTGTTTCCCAACGTGCGGGTGGACGGGCACTCGGACGAGGTGCTCGCGGCGGTGCGCGCGGCGAGGTGAAGGGGGCAACCACCACCGCCACCGCCATCACCCACGCCGCGGTCTGTCTACTTCGCCTTCAGAAACGTGTGCAGCCCGCACTCGGTCTTCTCGCTGCCGGCCCAGCGGCCGGAGCGCTCGTCCTCTCCGGGCATCACCGGGCGGGTGCACGGAGCGCAGCCCACGGACACGTAGCCCTGCTCGAAGAGCGGGTGCTCGGGCACCTGGTGCGCCTTGAGATATTGATAGACGTCCCGGGCGTTCCAGTCGTCGAGGGGGTGCACCTTCAGCGGGCCGTCGGTGGAC
>CBIHPK010000018.1:0-63909 GCA_966211675.1 uncultured Myxococcaceae bacterium | reverse complement strand
TGCGAAGGCAGGGCGCCCAGTTCCAGGCTCCCACTTCAGCGGTTGCAGGCCCGCTCGGGGGCCGTCCGCAACCGCGGAGTGGGCGCTCTCTCAAGAGACGCTCAGCTCCAGGACGACCTTGCGTGAGCCGTCATCAACATTCCGGGAAGGATCAGGGTTGAAAACCCGCGGCAAGGTTAGGGTATGTGAACGACACGAAGAAAAGCCCGCGAACGCGGGCGCAGCGACCGGACAACATCAACGGTCGCGTGAATGAGCGAGGACTGAGCTCACCACCCGCGGTCGTCGTTGCGCCAGGGCATCCGCGGTCGCTCGAAGACCACCCTCGGCGCCGGGGGCTTCGGCGTGCGAAACACGAACACCAGCGCGAGGCCCGCGGCGAAGCCGCCGATGTGGGCCCAGTAGGCGACGCCGCCACCGGTGGCGCCGAGCGATCCCATCCCGGAGAGGAACTGCATCGCGAACCAGAGCGCGATGAACACGAAGGCCGGGATCTCCATGAACTGGATGAAGATGAAGATGGGCACCAGCGCCACGACGCGGGCGTGGGGGAAGAGCACCAGGTAGGCCGCGAGCACCCCGGCGATGGCGCCGGAAGCGCCCACCATCGGGACGCCGGAGGCAGGGGCCATGGCGATCTGGGCGCTCGCCGCGGCGAGGCCGCAGAGCAGGTAGAAGAGCGAGAAGCGCACGGGCCCCATGTTGTCCTCGACGTTGTCGCCGAACATCCGGAGGAACCACAGGTTGCCGATGACGTGCATGAGCCCGCCGTGCATGAACATCGACGTGAACAGGGTGATCACCGCGGCGGGGTCGTGCGCGACCATCAGCCGCCGCGGCACGAGCCCGTAGGCGAAGACGAAATCCCGATCGGCACCGACGGGCAGCACCGCCTGCCAGGTGAACACCAGCCCGCAGAGGAGCAGCAGCGTCCAGGTGACCCACGGGGTGTTGCGGGTCGGGTTCAGGTCTCGAATGGGGATCATCTCCGGGCCATTCTTGGATCGACCCCCGCGCTGGTCAATCGCGCGTCCTCGGCGGCGCCCGCGTAGGCTCCGTGGCGTCGGATGCGCTCCCGTAGGGTCGAGCGCGCCATGCCCGTGATGGCGGCCATGCGGGTGAGGTTGCCGTCGCACCAGCGGTGCAGCGCGGGAAGGTCACCGCGCGCCACCTCCTCGGGCCAGCGCCCCGGCAGCGACGGGGGCATCGGCGGCGCAGGCTCGCTCCTCGCGCGCGGCGGTGCGGTCCGCTCGGCGCCCTCGAAGCGCAGCTCGCGCAGCCCGATCACCTCCCCCTCGCACAGGAACACCGCCCGCTTCAGCACCGCCAGCAGCTCGCGCACGTTGCCCGGCCACGGGTGCATCACCATGCGACCGACGGCGCGCTCCTCGATGCGGCAGTGCCGCCCGGTGTCGGCGCCGATGCGACGGAGCAGGGCGTCGACCAGCGCGGGGATGTCCCCCTGGCGCTCGCGCAGCGGAGGGACCGTCACCTGGAAGTCCGCGAGGCGGAAGAAGAGGTCCTCCCGGAAGCGGCCCGCGGCCACCATGGCGCGCAGGTCGCGCAGCGTCGCGCTCACCACCCTCGGCCGCGCGCGGATCGTCTGCTCGCCCCCCACGCGCCGCAGCTCCCCGGTCTCCAGCACGCGCAGCAGCTTTACCTGGAGGGGTAACGGCAGCTCGCCGATCTCGTCGAGGAAGAGCGTGCCCTGGTGGGCCTCCTCGAAGAGCCCTCGGCGACGGCCGACGGCGCCGGTGAAGGCCCCGCGCTCGTGGCCGAAGAGCTCGCTCTCGATCACGTCGGGCGCGATGGCCGCGCAGTTCACGGTGACCAGCGGTCCGTCGCGGTGCGGCCCCATGCGATGGATCTCCCGGGCCACGAGCTCCTTGCCGACGCCGCTCTCGCCCTCGACGAGCACGGGGTAGGGCGCCGGGGCGTAGCGGGCGATGGCGGCGCGCACGCGGTCCATGGCGGGGGAGGCGCCGACGAGGCTTGGCGCGACGAGCGGCGAAGGGGCCTCCACCTCGGGGACGCACTCCACCCGGGTGCGGCCGAGGGTGAGCGTCACGCCGGGTCCGAGCGCGGCGGAGGCGACGCGGGCGCCGCCGATCCAGACGCCGTTGGTGCTGGCGAGG
This sequence comes from uncultured Myxococcaceae bacterium, assembly GCA_966211675.1. Lineage (GTDB taxonomy): Bacteria > Myxococcota_A > Polyangia > Polyangiales > SCUS01. The sequence goes on along the minus strand of CBIHPK010000018.1, from coordinate 61,774 downwards.
TCGGTGAGCATCCACGCGTTGCCGAGGCGGTGAACCTGCCCGTGGCGAGCGCTCACGGACGGGTCGGAGAGCACCACGTCGCTGCCGGGCGAGGTGCCGATGACGAGCGGTCGAGCGCCGAGCGGGACGCGCCGCCCGTCGGGGAAGGCCAGCGCGAGGCGGGTCGGGCGCTGCAGGGTGAAGAGGGGATCGGTGCGGTGATCGTCGTCGGCCTCGAGGTCGAGGCGCACGGTGAGCTCGCCGTGCCGGAAGACGTCGCCGGGCTCGAGGCGGGCGATGGGCTGGTGGTGTTCGCCATGGAGCAGCACCGCGTCGCCGCCCTCCTCGGGGACGACGAACCAGGGCAGCGACCACGCCTCGGGGAGGTCGCGGTCGTCGCGCTCGACCGGGATGCAGAGGGGGCCGTCGACGCGGCGGGTGAGGGAGAGGGACGTTCCGCGGGCGATCTGGACACGCAGCATGGTGGGTGACGCCTCCCGGCGGACCCATCGAGTGGTGTGGGTAGAGGGACCGCCGCGGCGCGTATCGCGGGCGCGGGGGAGGGAGGTTGCGGGGGACCTCACTCGTCACGCGACGGCGCTAGTCGACCCAGAGGCTGGCGAGGTCGAGCTCGATGGCGTCGAAGGGCTCGGCGCGCACGACGCTCGCGCCCTCGTAGCTCGCGATGAGCAGCCACCCGAGGTCGTGGCGCCGGAACACCTCCAGCGTGTGCGCGGTCGGGTCGATGAGCCACGCGTGGCCGACCCCCTCGCGGCGGTAGATCGGGAGCTTCTTCGTTCGGTCGGTGCTCGCGGTCGACGGCGAGAGCACCTCGCACACCCAGTCGGGCGCGAGGGCGATGCCCGCGGCGTCGTCGGCGAGAAAGCCCGGAGGCGTGCGCTCGGTGCGCCAGCCCGCGAGGTCGGGGATGACGATGTCCGGGCGCGGTCCGAGGTGCAGCTCCGGCTCCGGCAGGAACACCCAGCCACCGGGGCCATCGCGGCCGCGATCGAAGGGGCCGCGCAGCTCGCCGTGCAGCTCACCCGCGGAGCGCGAGTGACGTCGCCGCGGCCGGGGCATGAGCGAGAGTCCGCCGTCGATGATCTCCGCGACCAGATGCGCGGGCGCGTTGCGGTAGCCCTCGACCACCTCCGGCGCGAGGTTGGGGAACTCCGGATCCAGGGTGTGGGCGGCGTCTCCAGACATCGGCGAAGGTTACTCCAACCGGGGGCCCTGCCGGGCGGAGTCACCCGGCGCCGCCCGGGTGAAGGTCCACACCGCGAAGCCGAGCGCGACCCAGGTGAACTGTGCCGCGTGGATCACCAGCGCCATCGCCAGCGCCTGCGCCGCGGCGACGCCGAGGCCGGGAGCGGCGAGCGCCATCGCCCCGCCGATCGCCCCGAGCTGCCCTGGAACGGCCACCCCCACGGAGGTCCCCACGATCGAGGCGCCCGTGAGCGCGAGCGCCCGCACCACACCGCCGAGCCCCAGCGTGCGCAGCAGCACGCCCAGCTGCAGCGCCTGCACGCTCCGGTGCACCACGAAGCACCCGAGCGCCCGCCCCACGCCTGGAACCCTCGCGCTCTCGCTCGCCCCCGCCGCCATCGCCGCGATCCGCGGGATGCGCCGCCCCGCCCAGGCCGCGATCGTACGGCTGCGTACCATCGCCAGCAGTCCTCCGCCGAGCCCGACGAGGCTCACGCCCTGCACCGCCACCGTCGCGGCCAGCGCGCGGTGACCGTACGCCCACGCCGAGAGCGCGCAGGGCATCGAGACCAGCCCCGTGGACAACATCACCAGCGCCTGGTTGGTGGCCGCCACGCCCACGCTCCTCGCGGTGCCCGTCCACGGGGCGAGCAGCACGGCCTTGCTGGCCTCGGCGACGGTGCGCCCGGCGGGCATGGTCATCGCGAGGGCGTAGCCGACGACGTGGGCGCGCAGCAGCGGCCACCACGGGACGCGCACCTCGGGGCCGTGCAGCGAGCGCGTCGCGAGGGACTCCGCCAGCACCCGCACGCCCTCGACCGCCACCGCGAAGGCCGCCCATGGACCGAAGGTGCGCAGCGCGCCGAGGTCCGTGTGGCGGAGCATCGCGAGCGCCGCGCCCAGCCCGACGAGGCCGAGGGCCACGTGCGCGTGCTGCTTCCAGGGTGCGGGCGCCGTCTCCAACCTGGCGATCGTAGCAGCGGCCCATCGGCGACATCGGGCGCGCCGTTGGAGTACCGTCGCTCCCATGCGCGTCTGGGGTGCATTCTTCGCGGCGGCGCTCGTGGCGTCATGTGAGTCCGGGGTGCTCGCCGCGGGCGGGGACGACCCCGCCGACGGAGGCGCGCGCTCCGACGCGGCGCCCATCGACAGCGGTGGCGTCGCCGGGGAGGTGGTCCGACTCGCGCCGGGGACGCCCCCCGATGCGCCGGATCATTTCCGACGCGCGAGCGTGACCGACCCGGCCCGCGCCGCGGTGATCCACTACCCCCTCGACCGCGTGGTGTTCCCCCGCAACGTGCACCCGCCGGACGTGCAGTGGGAGCCCGTCGGCGCCGAGGGGGACATCTTCCGCGTGCGCGTCGCGGGCGCCTCGGCGCTGCTCACGGCCTACGTGCTCCACCGGGGCGCGGCCTTCCATCACGACTACGGCTTCGACCCGGACAGCTGGACGGCCATGGCCGACCGCGCCGGAACCCGCGAGCTCACGCTCACCGTCGACCGCTGGGACGCCGCCCGCGGCGACGTGGTGGCGGGCTCCCCCGTGCGCCTGCGCTTCGCCCGCGGCAGCATCGCGGGCGCCGTCTACTACTGGACCCTCGGGGACTTCGGCGGCACCCAGGGGCGCGTGCTGCGGGTCTTCCAGGGCACCGGGGGGACACCCCGCCCGGAGAACTTCCTCCCCACGCCGCCGCCTCGCCGCGACGGCAACCGATGCGCCGCCTGCCACGGGCTCTCTCGCGACGGCAACCGGCTCGCGCTCTCCCTCGGCGACGGCGAGTTCGGCGGCGTCTACGACGTGACCACGGACCTCACGGGTCCCGACCCGACGCCGGTGTTCCGCTTCAACGAGGGGTGGTTCTTCGCGGCCTTCAACCCGGAGGGGACGCGCCTCTTCATGACCGACCCGCAGCAGCGCTCCTTCCTGCTCGACGGGCGCACCGGCGAGCGCGTCCCGACGCCCGATGGCCCGCTGCCCACGGCGACGCACCCCGCGTGGTCGCCCGACGGCCGCTCCGTCGCGTACGTCTCCTCCGCCGACGACGCCTGGAACCTCTCCCGCGGCGACCTCTCCGTCATGCCCGTCACCGGCGCCGACCGCTTCGGCGCGCCTCGGGTGCTGCACCGAGGGGCCGACGCCTCCAGCGCCCCCGAGGGCGGCGTGCTCGACGCGTACCCGAGCTTCTCCCCGGACTCGCGCCTCCTCGCCTGGCAGCACGGAACGCGCGTCGTGGTGTCCGCCCCCGACGCCGCGGGAGCGATCTACCTCACGGCCCTCGACGGCGGCGGCGCCCCGGTGCGCCTCTCCACCCTCTCCGCGGGCAACGACGCCTGGTACCCGAGCTTCACGCCCTTCGTCACGCCCGGCGCCGACGCGGGCGACGTGTACTGGCTGCTCTTCTACTCTCGCCGCGACTACGGCAACGCGCTCGCCGGGACGCGAGGCGCCCACCGCCGACAGATCTGGGTGTCCGCCGTCTCGACCAGCGCGAGCGGCGACCCGTCGAGCGTCCCCTACTGGCTCCCGGGCCAGGACGTCGCGCAGGAGAACGCCTCGGCCTTCTGGGCGCCGCGCCCCTGCCGGCCCAACAGCGCGACCTGCTCCGCGGACGCGCAGTGCTGCTCGGGCAACTGCGCCGACGAGCTCACCTCGGGACAGCGCGTCTGCCGACCGCCGCCCCCGTCGGGCTGCCGCCGCCGGGGAGAGAGCTGCGGCTCCACGGGCGACTGCTGCGACCGCACGCTGGAGTGCGCCGGGGGCGTGTGCCTCCCGACGCCGGGCTGACGCCGGTGACGCGCCCGATGCTCCGCCTCGCCTGGTCGCTGCTCCCGCTGCTCCTCGTGGGCTGCCCCGAGGCCCCGCCGTCGCGCGACGCAGGCGCCGACGCGCCCGCCGCCGACATCGGCCCCGACGCGCCCGCCGTCGATGTCAGCGCGCCCGAGGACCTCGGTCCGCCGCCCGCGCCCGGGTCGGCGGGAGCGCTGCTGCTGGAGGCCTGCGCGGGTCGGCCGCGGGTCGGCGAGCGCGGGGCGCTGTCGTACTTCACGGGCGCTCCGGCGGGATACCTGCGCGGCGCCGAGGTGGGCGACCAGGAGGCCATCCGGCTCACGCTGACGGAGCCGTTTCGCGTGCGCACGCTGCGGCTCTACCTGCGCAGCGACGCCGCGGGTGCGGCCGCCGGGCGCGCGCGGGTGAGGCTCACGGCGGACATCGGCCGATCGATCCCCGACCTGGAGACCGACCTCATGGCGCCCGCAGAGGTCGAGGTCGGGTCGGCGGGCTGGTACGAGGTCCCCGTCGATCCGCCGGTCGACCTGCACCCGGCGTATCACCCGTGGGTGGTGGTCGAGCACGTGACCGAGCCCGTCGCGATGGCGGTCGCGCGCAAGGCCGACGCGGACGGCCAGCAGGCCCGCTCCCGCGCGAGCCTCGCCGCGGTGGTCCACGACCGGGTGATGAACCCGCAGGGAGACCCCTGGCTGGGCCTCGGCACGGAGCGCGAGTACATGGCCGAGGCCGTGGGCGAGCGCATCTGTCCCCGGCAGGGCGGCGCCCTCTTCGCGGACGTCTCGACGGGCCTGGGCGCGCCGCTCGCCGCGGGCCGACCGCAGTGGGTGGACGTCGACGGCGACGGCTGGGACGACCTCGTGGCCTTCCGCGGAGGCCGCGGCGAGATGAGCCGCCTCGTGGTGTTCCACAACGCGCACGACGGGGGCTTCACCGACGCGACCGAGCGCACGGGCCTCGCGGACACGCCCATCTCCACCGCGACGTGGGCCGACCTCGACGGCGACGGCGACCTCGACGTGTTCGCGGGGGACTACCAGGAGGGCCTCGGTCCGTTTCCGACCACGCGTGGGAGCCGCGCGTACCTCCAAGGGGGCGACGGGCGCTTCACCGCGGTGGACTCGCCCGTCGAGGCCGCGGGGCCGACGGACGCGCACGCCATGGCCGACTGCGATCACGACGGCCGGCTCGACCTCTTCGTCGGTCAATGGCTGCGCACCTATCCGACCTATCCCGGCGCGAGCCTCTTCTTCCACGGAGCGGGCGGCGGTCGCTTCGACGACGCGACCCTCGCCGCGGGGTTGCCGGGCACGCGGGGGTCGCCTGCGCGCGGCGCGGCGCCGGCGTTCAGCGCGATGTGGGGTGACTGGGACAACGACGGCGACGCCGACCTGTTCGTCACCAACTACCTCGGGATGCCCAACAACCTCTACCAGAACGACGGCTCCTGCCGCTTCGTCGACCGCCGCAACGAGACGCGCTTCGCCGGCACGCCCCCCACCTACGGCACCAGCTTCGGCATCGACCTCGCGGACTACGACAACGACGGCGACCTCGACGCCTTCGAGGCCAACATCGCCCACGCCCGCGGCGACCTCGTGATGATCGACCACTCGCGCCTGCTGCGAAACGGCGGCGCGCCGGACTACCGCTTCGAGAACGTCACCGTGGAGGCGGGCATCCTCCACAACGAGGGCGACCACGAGGGGATGTTCGGCGACTGGGACAACGACGGCGACCTCGACCTCGTGGTGTCGGTGGGCCCGGCCTACGGATACCAGTGGTGGCGGCTCTACCGGCAGGAGCCCGACCACCGCTTCACCGACGTGACGTGGCTCGCGGGCTTCCCCAGCGTGTGGTCCGGCGGCGTGATGTTCGCCGACTGGGACCGCGACGGCGACCTCGACCTCGCGGCCGGGTCGGCGACGCTGCTGCTGCTCCGCAACGACGTACGCAACGCCCACCACTGGATCGAGCTGCGGCTGCGCGACGGCGCTGCGGCCAACCGCGACGCCGTCGGGGCGCGGGTGACCGTGACCGCGGCCGACGGCGTGCGGCGGATGCGCGAGGTGACGGCGGGGCGGGGGTTCCAGTCCGGCCAGGGGGCGCTGACGCAGCACGTGGGCCTGGGCGTCGCGGCCGGAGCGGTCACCCTGGAGGTGCGCTGGCCGGTGGGCCCGCCGACCCGCTACGAGGCCGTGGCGCCCGACCGGCTCTACGTCGTCGATCGGGTGCAGGGGTTGATGGAGCCGCGCAGGTAAGGGCCCGCCGAGCCGGGCGCAGCGGTCGACGGCTGATCGCGACGCCGACGCATCGTATCGATATGGCATCCAATGTTGTATCGAACATATCGATTCACGACACGCTCCTCCGGCCGCATGGTGGGCTTCAGTCCCGTGGCGCTCGCGATCTCCGCGACCCGCTGGACGAGGCGGAGGTGCTGCGATGCGGATCGACAAGCTGTTCAAGGTGCTGGTGGTCGGTGGGAGCGTGCTGACGGCGGGGTGCGGCGACGGCCGGGCCGCGCCCCCGACGGACCAGCGCGCGGTGACCGTGGAGGCCGACGTCCCGGACGCCGCGACGGCGCAGGTGGACGCCCCCGCGGCGAGGGACGCCTCGGTCCGCGCGGACGGGGTGAGCTCGTGGATGTCGTGGTTCGTCGACCCGGTCGAAGAAGACGCCGGGCTCGCGGAGGTCGACGCGGGCCCCGCGGACGTGGGCGCGGTCGACGTGGGACCCGCGGACGCGGGACCGACGGACGTGGGCGCGGACGCGCAGGACGACGCCTCGGCGGACGCCGGGGTGCTCGCGTGGCTGTCGTGGGTGTGAGCGCGCCGCGCGACCTCGACGAGCGAGGCCGAGGGCTCGTGGCCGGGGTGTGGGCGTTCCGGGCGCGCTCCGAGCGCGAGGCGGCGTCGCGCTTCGAGCGGCTCGCGGCGCAGCTCGAAGCCGAGGACGCGGCGTCGGTGGTGGTGGCCATGGCGAAGCGCGCCGCGGACGACGAGGTGCGGCACGTGGAGATCTGCGCGGAGCTCGCGGCCCGCTACGGACACCGCGGCGGCGCGGAGGAGGCGGACCCGGCGGGGGAGATCGGCCCTCGCAGCGCGGGCTCTCGGGAGCGGCTGCTGTACGAGGTGGTGGCGTTCTGCGCGGTGACCGAGTCGATCAACTCGGCGCTGATGATGGTGAGCCACGAGCGCGCGACGGACCCGGCGGTGCGCTCGGCGGTGCGGGAGATCCTGCGGGACGAGGTGACCCACGCTCGCCTCGGCTGGGCGCACCTCTCGGCCGAGCGGGCGAGGGGCGGCGGCGCGGGCCTCGCCGAGGGGCTGCCGGCGATGCTCTCGGGCACGGTGCGCGACGACCTCTTCGCGCCCGTGGATGAAGCGCCGGCCGATCCGCGCCTCGCCGGGCACGGCGAGCTCCCTCGCGAGGTGCGAGTGGAGGTGTTCGCGAGCACCCTGGAGTCGGTGGTGTTTCCGGGACTGGAGGCCCACGGCATCGACGCGTCCGCGGGGCGCTCCTGGCTCGCGCGAGCGCGCTCTCGTCTGCGTGTGGCCTCTCCCGACTCTTCCCTCGAATGGAGATAGGTCCGACGCCGCACTGTCCGAGCCCTGCACACTTGCGCATCGGCGCTGTGCAATCGCCCCTGCCGCGGAGCTCGAGCCGCTGGGACTCCGGCGACGCTCCCCATCGCCGCGAGGGAGCCGTCTCGCACGAACGCTCGCTCCATCGTCGGCGCGACAAAGAGATCGCACCTGCGACAGGCGCCGCGCCTCCTCGTGGCTCGACTCTCGCTAAAGGGCCGCGGAGATCCCCCGATCTTCGCCATGGCCGCCACCCGACATCGATCCCTGAGTACGACCGCCATCCTTGCGCTGGGCGCATTGATCGCCTCGTGCTCGTCGACGCCTGAGACGCCCGCGAGCGCTCCGTGCGCAGACGCCGAGGCCCACGGCGCGGTCGACGCGAGCTCGACCTTCCAGGCGCTGATGGCCGAGGACGTTCCTTCGGCCGACGCCGGGGTCGCGAAGGATACGGTCGTCGTCGACGCCGGCTCGCCCGCGGAGGATCAGCCCTCGGTGACCGCGGATGTCCCGTCGGTCGATGTGCCCATCGTCGATGTGCCCACGGTCGATGTGCCCACGGCCGATGTGCCCTCGGTCGATGTCCCCTCGGTCGATGCGCCCGCGGTCGATGCAGGCACCGCGGACGATGCGGGCGCCGCGGTGTCGATCGCGGGACGCTCGTGTCGGCGCGCTCTGGTGTGCGGCGGCGCGGGCTCCACCACCTCGTGCTGCGACAGCATCGCCGTCCCCGCCGGAACCCTCCTGATGGGTCGCTCGCTCGACGGCGCCGATGCCTACAACGTCCCGAACCCGGAGGAGCTGCCCGAGCACCCGGTGGCCCTCCCGGGGTTCTATCTCGACCGCTTCGAGGTGACCGTCGGGCGCTTCCGGGAGTTCGTGGAATCGTGGCGGGGAGAGCCCCTTCCCGCGGGCGCTGGCGCCCACCCCAACGTGCCCGGCAGCGGCTGGCGCGCCGAGTGGAACAGCCACCTCCCCCGCTCCTCCGAGGCCCTGGCGGGAGCGCTCCACTGCGACGCGGGGCAGGAGTCGTGGCGCGACTTCGCGGGCCCCGACGACACGCGCCCGGTGGGCTGCCTCAACTGGTACGAGGCCTTCGCGTTCTGCGTCTGGGACGGCGGCCGACTGCCGACCGAGTCCGAGTGGGAGTACGCCGCGGGGGGCGAGGAGAACCGTCTCTACCCGTGGGGATCGCGGCAGCCCGACTGCTCGCTCGTCCGCCCCTTCGACAACTGCCACGACCCCGAGGACATCCTCGCCCCGGTCGGATCGGTCCCCGCGGGGCGAGGCCCCTTCGGTCACCAGGACTTCGCGGGGAGCGCCGAGGAGTTCGTGCTCGACTACTTCGACGACTACCGCCTCGACCTCCCCGGCGTGCACGCCCGGGTGAGCCCCCCGACGCCCACCTACGCGGGCCGCGTCCTGCGAGGGCTCAGCTTCTGGGGCGGCGGCGGGGACATGCGCGTGGCCGATCGCGGGCACGCCCTGCCCGACTCCCGATACGCTCGCTACGGGGTCCGTTGCGCGAGGGACGTCCCCGTGGACCCGCTACGGGTTCGCTGAGACTCCGCCCGGTCAGAAGCGGCCGCCCACGCCGAGCGCACAGCCGCCGGGACCGCAGCCGAAGGTCACCCGGGGAGCCTCGGCGCGGGCGGTCGGGTGCCGGTCGATCAGCAGCCAGGTGACGCCCGCGACCAGGGAGGCCGCCCCGACGCCCAGCAGGACGTCGCCCGCGAGGGCGAAGCGCTCTCCGCGGCGGGCATCGCCCTCGAACACCGAGGGACAGCTCCCGGAGGAGCAGATCGCGCGCAGGTCGTCGTAGGTGGAGCGGGCCGAGAACCAGAGCGGAACCGCGGCGACCAGGGCGGCCCCGCCGATGGACAGGAGCACGATCGGTCCCACCGGGGCGCCCGAAGGAGGAGGCGTTCGCGGTGGGGGTGGCGCGACCCGCGCGGCCCTCGGGGCGACGGGCGGAGGCAGCGTCCGCGTGGCGGAGAGCTGGCCGCGCAGCCGGGCGATGCGCTCCCGGAGCTGCGCAAGGTCGTAGCCGGGCGCGCCCGCGGCCTCGAAGCGCGCGTAGGCGTCGAGGGCCTGCGAGGTCTCGCCGGCGTCCTCCCAGGCGCGACCGAGGTTGAAGAGCAGCGCGGCCTGCCGCGACAGCGCGTAGGCGGCCTCGAACTCGTGCGCGGCCTCGACGTAGCGATGCATGGAGTAGAGCCGCGAGCCGTTCTCGTAGCGCAGCATGGCGGTGTTGGGCTGCGCCGTCGCCCCGCTCGCGGCCACGGACAGCGCGAGCGCGAGCGCGCCGGCGGCGAAGGCGCGGCGTGGAGGCCTAGCGGACATAGACCTCGAGGGTGGCGATGCCGAGGTCCTCGGTGCCGCCGGCGGCGAGCGAGCCGCTGAGGGTGAGGCGCAGCTCCAGGGCGCCGCGCACCAGGGCCCCGAGGTCGGTGCGGAACCAGCCCTCCGGGTCGCCGGGGGTGCACGGCGCGGCGGGTCGCCACCAGGGCAGCTCGGGCAGGCGCCACACGGTGGGGTCGACTGGACCCGCGTCGCTGCGGCGGTCGACCAGCGGGGCGCAGAGGTAGCGGTCGCCGACCAGCGGGAGCGGCGCGCGTCCCCCCGCGCAGGGGCAGGCCCCGGTCTCTCGCGGCGCGGGGATCGACTCGGTGACGGTCCAGGTGAAGACGTGCTGCGACGCGCCGCCGTCGTCGTCGTCGACCGCGCGGTAGATGGTGAGGCCGTCGGTGAAGGCCGCCTCGGGCGCGAGGGCCGCCACGGGGTTGTCGAAGGCGTCGAGGTCGCCGTGACCCTGGAGCACCGCGCGGCCTCGCACCTGCGAGTAGGTCCCCTCGACGGGCGCGCGAAACACGCTCACCGCATCGCCGGGCCCGGGGCGTCGCACGCAGAGCCGATGCGCGACGTCGATGCCGAGCACGGCCGGGCAGTTCTGTCCGTCGGCGATGTTCACCACCCGCTGCCAGCCGCCGCCCTCGCGCACCTGGTCGCAGTAGACGGAGACCGGCGGCGTGGCGGGGTCGCCGTCCGGGTCGATGAGGTAGGTGCCGGAGGTGATCCGGCCGGCGCGGAGGTGGTCGGCGCAGGAGCGCACGGGCGGAGGAGGCACGTCGCGCGGCACGTCGAGGACCACGTCGACGCCCACGTCGAGCCGGGGCACGTCCCTCGGGCCGAGATCGGTCGTCCCGAGGTCCGAGGGACCGAGGTCCATCGCAGGGGCGTCCATCGCCATGGGGACGTCCAGCGCAGGGGGCACGTCCATCGCCATGGGCACGTCCATCGGAGCGTCTTCGGCCTCCGCCCCGTCGTCGCCGGGGACGCCGTCGTCGCCGGGGACGCCGTCGTCGCTCGCGATCGGCACGTCGGGAGCGCCCGCGTCCACGGCCGACTCCGCCGCGGCGTCGTCGTGGAAGTGGAAGCCCTGGAAATCGAGCAGCTGCGAGCAACCCGCGGCGCCCGCGAGCAGCGACAGCATCGCGGCGATGCCACCATGCCGCAGCCGCCGGTCGCTGATCTGGGGTGCGCCGCCGCGCTCGCTCACGTCGACCGGGGTCGACTCGTATCCGGCGTGGCTGGCGCGCTCATTCATGACCTCACCCGGGGGGTCATCCCACGTGAGGCACCTCCGGGAAAGGGCGGCACCCTCTTCGCGCGGTGATTCTCAGGGGGTAGGAGCGACGCCCTCGATCGCCCGCAGGCGCGCCGCCCAGGCCTCCGCGTCCTCGAAGATGAACCCCACCTCCACGCCCGAGCGCGTCGACAGGACCACCACCGGCCTCCCGCTGCTGTACGCCCGCAGGAACCACTTCTCGATGTGCACCCCGGCGATCTGGTCGACGGGGATCTCCACCGGCTCTCCGACGATCTTGCGGAAGACCACCCGCCGGTCGGTGAGGGCGGCGATGCCGTTGCCTTTCACCCGGCCGTACCCGGAGGTCGCGCCGCGGTAGTTGGCCTGCTCGGGGGCGACGATCACGCGCTCGCCCGAGGCCGCGAGCTCGCGCTCCATCTCCCCGGCGATGACCTTCAAGCGCCGCGAGATCGGGATCCAGACGAGCGCGAAGACGACCGCCACGACCGCCAGGATGCCCAGCACCATCAGCACGACATCCATTGCACCCATCGAGCACCTCCCCGGTGAGTATGCGCGCGAATCCCCGCGCAGCACACCGGGCCGACGGGCGCGCCGCGCTAGGACCCGATCACGCCCAGCTGCCGCATCATCGACAGGGCATCGAAGTACTCGCGCTCGCGAAGGACCTTGTCACCGCGGGTCTCGATGATGTTGCACACGACGACCTCGGCCCGTCGGTTGGTCGCCGGGATCCCTTCGAGCGCTCCCTTGTGCGTGCCCCGGGCGGTGAACTCGATCACCGACACGGTCGGGCTGACGGCGTGCTGCTGGTTGATCGTGAACGCGAGGTCGGGAAAGGCGCGGGTGTACTTCTCGGCGTTGGCCACGCCCGCGTCGGGCCCGCTGCTCACGGTGCCGTCGCCGGCGGTGAACGTGTAGCCCGGGTCGTACAGCGAGCGGAGGCGCTTCATGTCGCGGTGCTGTACCGCGTCGAGCATGTCGCGATGGAGTTCGGCGGCGTTGTTGTGACGTGCGGCTACGGTTGCCATGTGGACCTCCCCAGCGGGGCTTCCCATTCGCCCCCCCCAGGGCCATTCCTGGGACAGGGCTCCGCGCGCCGCCAGTGGGGCGATGCACACGACACAGGAACGGAGGCGGCCCTCATCGCGGCCTCGCTCGGGTGGATCGTGTCGGCCGGGACATCGACCGCCATGGATCATGGCAGCAGCGGGCACCGCCCGGTGCGCGGGTCGGGGCTGCCGCAGCGGTTCATGCACCCGGGGATGCCGCAGGGGTAGCAGCACAGGAGCCCGGTCGCGCACTCGCCGTCGCTGCCGCAGAGCTGCCCCGCGGCGAGGCCACCCCCGTCGGCGCCCGCGTCGGTCCCGGCGTCCGCTCGCAGCACGGGCGCGCCGCAGGTGCCGCCGCTGCAGGCGCACACGGCGGTGTCGAGCTCGGGGCACGCGCTCACGCAGCCCAGCGGGCAGCCGCGCACGTCGGGCGTGCAGGTGATCTCGCTGGGGTTGCAGCGCCCGCAGCCGCACCAGAACGCGTGGCATCCCGTCGCTGGATCGCAGCGCCCCGCATCGACCGCGTCCCTCGGGACATCCGCGATCGGGACATCCGCGATCGGAGCGTCGGCGGGACCCCGATCGCTCCCGAGGTCCATGGCGCGGTCGGCGGCGACGTCGATCGTCGGGACGTCGGGCGCATCGGGCGCGTCGAGGGAGGGGACGTCGGGCGCATCGACGGCGGAGGCGTCGACCGGCGGCGCGGGAGTGGTCTCCGAGCAGCCGGAGGCGAGCGACCCGAGGCCGAGCGACGCGGCAAGGAAGGCGGTGCAGAGGCGCATGAGCGCAACGCTACTGCCACATCGGGGCGGAGGCGATGGAGGCCTCAGGGAGAGGTCAGGGGACGAAGCGCATCGCGCGCGCGGTGCTGATCCCGGTGGCGTCGTTGAAGGAGTGCTGCCGCCCGGCGGAGCCGTCCGGGGACTCGATGCCGACGGTGGCCGACCCGCCCGTGGCGCGCGTCGCGTCGGCGCCCGCGGTGATGGCGCAGTGGTGCACCTCGATGGCCCCGGAGCCCTCGAAGAGCTTCGCCTGGAAGGTCAGCCGGGCGCGGTCGTCGCCGTAGAACGCGAACTGCGTCCACTGCACCACGAAGCGACGGTCGGGCGCGGCGCCGAGCGTGCGCGTCACCACGCGGGAGCCGGTCACCGCGATCAGGTCGTCCCAGAACGCGGCGACGAAGCCGTTGGGCGCGGCGCCGTCGGGGATCGCCGTGTTGTTGAACGAGTTGCTGGGCATCGCCCCGGCGATGAGGGGGTGGAGCTGCAACAGCCCGTTGGAGGAGACGCTGTACTCGAGCATGCGCTGCCCGAAGAAGGTCACCGGGAAGGGCAGGTCGAGCGCCGCGCTGACCGTGTCGTCGCCGGTGACGCTCGCGAGGTCGACCCCGCCGGTCATGTCGTCGCAGGCCGTCGCCACGACGGACTCCTGGTACTGCCGCGCGATGGACACGTCGAGGTCGAACAGCCCGTTGGCCGCGTTGGTCGCGCCGCCGACCGCGAGCAGCACCGTCTGATCGCCCGCGCCGGTGTTGGTGTACGCGGCGCTCTCGGTCGCTCGCGCCGCGCCGGTGTTGGCGCTGGCGAGGCACGACGTGGCGCCGCACGCGGACAGCACCCGCACCACCGGGTCCATGGCGCCGAGGGGCGTCGCGCGGGCGCTCAACGTCTGGCCCGCGGGGACCACCGCGCGGTACCAGAGCGCCGTCCCCGTGGCGGACGGGAGGCAGGCGCCGGTGGCGTTGTCGCTCGCGACGGCGGCGTTCTGGCGGGTCAGGTGCGCTCCGTTGGCGACCGCGACCGCGGCGGCGCAGCTCACGTTGACGGGCGGCGGGATGATCGCCGCGGTCACGTCGAAGCGGCCGCCGTTGGAGGGATCCTGCGACCCGACCGCGACCAGCACGTCGCGCGCGACGGCGCCGCTGTTGACCCAGGTGAGCGTCTCCGGCTGGTCGGCGGCCGCGGCGTTGGACGAGGCCGCGCAGGTCCTCGAGTCGCACGCGTCGAGCGCGCGGAGCACGGGGTTCCAGCCGCCGCGCGGCGTGGCGGTGACCAGCACCGTCGCGCGCGACGGGACGCTCACCCGATAGAAGAGCGACGCCCCCTGCGCCTCGGGCACGCAGACGTCGCCGAGGCGCGTCGAGGCCAGCGAGGCGTCCTCGTTGGTGAGCGTCGCGCCGTCGGCCAGCGCCCTCGGCGAGGCGCACGCCGCGTTGGCCGGGGCGACCGGAGCCGCCTCGAAGGCGACCGCGAGGGAGAAGGCTCCGCCGGTGGTCCCGCTGGTGCTCGCGACGGAGACCGCGAGGTCGACGGGGCTGGCCGAGCGGTTGTCGTAGGCGGCCACCGCGGCGCCTCCCGCCATCGGGGAGGTCGCGGCGGAGAGGCAGGCGGTGGCGGCGCAGGAGGGGCGGGCGCGCACGACGGCCGACCAGGCGGGCGTTCCCGCTGGGGTCGCGGTCACGACCGCGCGCTGACCGGCGGGCACGCGCACCGTGTAGAAGAGCTGCGGCCCCCAGGCGCCGCCCAGGCAGGCCGTCGACGCCGCGCCGCCGGTGGTGGTGTCGCCCATCGCCGCCGCTCCGGCCGTGAGCGGAAGGCCCGCCGCGCACTCCGCGTTCGCCGCGGGCGTGTACGAGCGCAGGTCGAGCGTATAGGCGCCGCCCGTCCCGGTGGTGGGTCCGTACTGGTCGACCAGCACGGCGTAGTCGCCCGGGTCGAGCACCCTCCGGAGGAAGGCGTTGTTGCCGCCGGGCGCGTCGTCGTTGCACGCGACCTCGGTCGAGGGATCGGCGCAGACCCGGCGGATCGAGAGCACCGAGTCGAAGGGAGCGCTGGTGGAGAGCTGCACGCCGGTGCGCGACGCGACGTGCAGGGGATAGACGTGCTCGGGGCCTCCGGACTGCGCGCACATGGCCGTGAGCCGCCCGGCGCCGGAGGTGGTTCCCATCGCCCGGTCGCTCGGGAGCGAGAGGGCGCGCTGCAGCGGGACCCCGCAGCTCGACACGGGCACGTCGGTCGGCGTCACCGGGACGTCGCCGGTCGGGACGACCACGTCCTCGGTGGGGATGGGCGCGTCGGTCGGGATCACCACGTCGTCGGTGGGGAAGGGCTTGTCGCTGGGGACGAGGACGTCGTCGACGCTCGCATCGGGCGCGACGCCGCCATCGTCGGTGGCCGCATCGGGGAGGGCCTTGCCCGAGTCGGGCGAGGCCGCGTCGGGCGAGGCGCGGTCGATCGCCGGCGCGTCGAGCGAGCCGCCATCGGGGGAGGACCCATCGAGCAGGCCCGCGTCGCCGACGACGGATCCGTCGGACGAGGGGATGCCGTTGATGACGGTCGGCGCGCACGACGTGAGGACGCCCGCGAGGAGGACCTTCCAGGCCCGCGCGGGGGCAGCTCGTTCACTCATGGGCCGACGGTATCACCGCCGACCTCCGGCCCGTGACGCGAGACCCACCCGTGGCGCCGCGGAGCCGATGGAGAGATCGCGACTGCGAATTGTCATCCCGATCGCACCGTCACCCCGATCGCGGGACAGTTCCGCAGGGAGGCATCCTCGACTCGCTCGGAGGCTTCGCGCTAGCTTCTGTGCCTCATGGGCGACCACACCAACCCTGGAGAACCGGCGATCCGGCTGGTTCCCGGAATGATCTTCGGGCGTTACGTCATCCATCGGCAGCTGGGGGCCGGTGGGATGGGCGCGGTCTTCGAGGCCACTCACGCCGACCTGAAGAAGCGGGTGGCCATCAAGGTGATGCTCCCGGAGGCGGCGCAGAACCCCCAGGCCCGCGCTCGCTTCCTTCGGGAGGGCGAGGCGGTCGCGAAGCTCCGGCACCCCAACGTCGTCGACATCGCGGACGTGGGCGTCCTCGGCGAGACCCCCTACCTCGTCATGGAACTCCTCGACGGCGAGGACCTCGGCCACCTCCTCGACCGGGTGCGAACGCTCCCGCTCCCGCAGCTGGTCGACCTGATGCTCCCGGTGCTCGACGCCGTCGCCGCGGCGCACGAGGTCGGCATCGTCCACCGCGACCTGAAACCCGAGAACATCTTCCTGGCCCGCACCCGCCACTCCACTCAGGAGCCGAAGCTCCTCGACTTCGGCATCTCGAAGCTCGGCGAGATGGGCACCGGCGGAAACCTCACCGCCACCAACACCATGATGGGGACCACGGTCTACATGTCCCCGGAGCAGGCGCAGAACAGCAAGGACGTCGACGCGCGGGCCGATCAGTACAGCCTCGGCGTGATCCTCTACGAGGCCGCCGTCGGCAGGCATCCCTTCGCGGAGGTCGCCGAGCGCGACAGCCTCTTCGAGCTGCTCACGGCGATCATCGGCGGCCGCTTCGCGCCCCCTCGGGTGGAGCGCCCGGATCTCCCGGAGGGCTTCGAGCGCGTCGTGCTGCGGGCGATGTCCGCGCGACGGGAGGACCGGTTCCGGCAGGTCGGCGACATGGCGCGCGCGCTGCTCCCCTTCGCGAGCGACATGGGCCGCGCCACCTGGACCTCGCGGCTCGGGACCGACTCCGACGCCGCGACCCCGATGCCCGTCGCCTCGCCCATCGCCAGCGCCTCCGCCGACCCCGCTCCCCGCCTCGACGCCCCGACCTTCGTCGCGGGCGCTGGGGCCCCGTGGGCCAGCGCCGCCCCCGCTGCGCCGCGCATGTCCGCGCAGCACGCGAGCACCCTCGGCGCCTCCGCCCGCTCCGTCGAGGTGCCGCGCCCTCCTCCGAAGGCCCCCGGCCGCACCGCCCGCCTCGTCCTCGGGAGCGCCGCCGTGCTCGCGGCCGGCGCCGCCGCGATCGCCTTCTCCCTCTCGGGCAGCGCTCCGCCCACGCCCGTCCGTCCTCGCCCGACGGTCGCGGTGCCCGTCGCTTCCCCGGTGCCGCGCCCGACCCCTCCGGTCACCCGCGTCGTGCCTCCTGCGCCCGCGGTCGTCGCACCGGCCGCCGTCGCCCCGGTCGCCCCGGTCGCCCCGGCCGTCGTCGCCCACCCGGTCGCTCCCGTCGACGCGGCGCCGGCCGCCGCTCGTCCCGCGTCTCCGTCGCGCCCCCGCCCGCGGCGTGACCACGCTCCCGCCGACGAGAACTCCGTCGGCGGCATCCACTTCTGACCCGATGATGCGCCGCACATCCGTCTGGATCCTCTCCCTCGCGCTCCTCCCGCTCACGGCCTCCGCGCAGACGACCGCGGAGGTCGAGGCCACGTGGAGGCTTCTGGTCCAGCAGGCGCAGGCCGCGCAGTCGACGGGCGACCACGCTCGCGCGCTCGACCTCGGCCTCCGAGCGGTGTCCATCCACTCCTCGCCCTCGCTCTACCGCTTCGTCGCGCAGGAGCAGTCGCAGCTCGGTCTGGTCGTCCCCGCGCTGACCTCGGCGCAGCGCTGCGTCGACGCGCTGACCGCCGATCGCAACGCCCCCGAGCGCGCCGCGACCATGGCGACGTGCACCGCGCTGGTGCGCGACCTCCAGGGGCGCGTCGGCCACCTGGTCGTCGACGTCCCCGGACCAGCCCCCTCGGGACTCACCGTCACCGTCGCGGGATCGGAGCTGCCGCCCGCGCTCTACGGGGTTCCGTACCTGGTGACGCCAGGGCACGTGACCATCGACGCGACCGCCCCCGGGCGCGTCGCCCTGCACCGTAGCGTCGACGTGGCCGCGGCGGGGACCGTCCCGGTGCGCATCGAGCTCGCCACGGCGACGCCCGCGACTGCGACGCCCGTGACCCCGACGCCCGCGACGCCCGTGACCCCGACCCCGACGCCCGTGACCCCGACGCCCGTGACCCCGACGCGTCCCATCGCGCGGCCGGTCGCGCCCTCGCCGGTGGTCGCTTCGCCGGGCTCGCTGCATCGATCGATGGCCTGGGCCACGGCGATCGGCGGCGGCGTGGGCCTCGTGCTGGGCGCCGTGCTCACCGGGGTGCGCGAAGGCGCCGTGTCGTCCTTCAACGGAGCGGGGTGCATCGAGGACCACGGCGTCGCGACCCCGACGGGCAACTGCCCGGGCGACCAGTCCACGGCGAACTCCCTCGCCCCGGCGGTGATCGCGAGCTTCGCGGTGGGCGGGGCCCTCGTCGCGGCGTCGGTGGTCCTCTGGGTGACGGCGCCTTCACGGGGACGCGAGCACGCGGCGTTCGCATGCTCTCCTTCGCTGGGCACGACCGGTCTTGTCTGCGGTGCAAGGTTTTGAGGCGAGGCTGATGCGCGTTGTCCGATCGCTTCTACTGGTAGTCGCCACGCTCTCTCCGGCGGCCTGTTCGAGCCTCAACCAGGGCAGCCTGGATGGGGCTCCGGGGGACGTGGGGTCCGAGGCGGCGCTCGACGCCGTGGACGTCGTCGATGTGTCCTCGGAGTCGATCGACGTCGTCGATGTGCCCGTCGTGGATGTCCCCGATGTGCCCGCCGTGGACGTGGTCGATGCGTCCGCCGTGGACGTGCTCGATGTCCCCGATGTCCCCGCCGTGGACGTGGTGGATGCGTCCGCGCTGGACGTGGTCGATGTGCCCCGGGTCGACGTGGTCGATGCGTCCGCGCTGGACGTCAGCGACGTGCCCCGGGTCGACGTGGTCGACGTGCCCAGGGTCGACGTCGTCGCGGATTGCGGCACCGGAGCCCTGAACTGCTCGGGGACCTGCGTCTCCAATCCCCAGACGGACCCCAACAACTGCGGCGGGTGCGGCCGCGTCTGCGCGCTGCCGCGCGTCTCGCCCAACCTCTGCGTCGCCGGGGCGTGCGCGGTGGGAGGCTGCACGACGACCGAGTTCGGCGACTGCGACTCCCGCCCGGAGAACGGCTGCGAGTCCTCGCTGGTGTCGAACCCCAGCCACTGCGGAGGGTGCGGCCGCGCCTGTCCCATGAGGGCCAACGCGAGCGCGACCTGCTCCACGGGCGTCTGCGGCTTCACCTGCCTGGCGGGCTTCGGGGACTGTGACGGCGTCGCGACCAACGGCTGCGAGACCGCCGTGAACACCGTGTCCCGCTGCGGCGCCTGCGGGGCCGTCTGCCCGGGTCGCCCCAACAGCACGCCGCAGTGCGTCTCCGGCGCGTGCCGCCTGGCCTGCGCCACGGGCTTCGGCGACTGCGACGGCGTCGCGACCAATGGCTGCGAGGCGCCCCTGTCGACCGACCCCGCCAACTGCGGCACGTGCGGCCGCCTCTGCGGTGGCTCGACCGGGTGCGCCGCGGGCGCGTGCGTCCCGATCCCGACGCCTCGCCAGCTCTCCCCCCTCTCGACTTCGACGGTGACCAGCCAGTCGCCGAGCCTGCGATGGGTCAACGGCCCCGGCGCGACCGGCGCGGTGATCCACCTCGCCAACAACCCCAGCTTCACCGGCGAGGTGATGACCGCCGTCCCCAACGGCGAGGTCCTCTACCTCAACATGCTGATGCCGGGCACCTGGTACTGGTACGCCCAGGGCATCTCTCGCACGGCCACCAACACCGGGGCTCAGGTCTCGCCGGTGTGGCAGTTCATCGTCGGCAACCGGAGCGCGCCCGTCGACTCCAGCTTCGGCACCGTCTCCGACTTCAACCGCGACGGCAACGGCGATTTCATCGCGGGAGCGCCGGACTCCTCCATCACGGGAGGCTCCTCCGGGCGAGCGCGCCTGTACCTCGGGGCCTCAGGGGGGATTCCCCGCTTCGCCACCACGCTGCAGGCGGGCGGTCCGGAGACCGGGAGCGTCGTGACGAACAGCTACGGCGGCGCCCTCGCCAGCGCGGGCGACACCAACGGCGACGGGTATCCCGAGCTCCTGGTCTTCGGCCAGGTCGCCTCCGGGGGGCGCGTCTTCGTCTACAGCGGCACCAACACGGGCATCGCGACGACCCCGATGAGGGTGCTCTCCGGCGGGACGGGCACGGTGAATTTCGGGCGCTCGGTCAGCAGCGCCGGAGACGTCAACGGCGACGGCTACGCGGACGTCATCATCGGCGCCAACGACTCGGCGTACGTGTTCCTGGGGAGCGCGACGGGGCTGGTGACGACGGACCCGGTGCCGCTCACCGGCCTGCTCGGAGAGGACTACGGCCGCTCCGTGTCGAGCGCGGGGGACGTCAACGGCGACGGCTTCGGAGACGTTCTCGTCGGAGCACCCGAGGGCCTGGGCGCGGGCCGGTTCTATCTCTACCTCGGGCGCGCGACCGTCGGCATCTACCCGTCACCGGACGTGACCTACTCTGCAGGCGTCTCCGCGTCGCACTTCGGCTGGAGCGTCGCGAGCGCGGGAGACGTCGACGCCGACGGCTATGGAGACGTCATCGTCGGCGCGCCGGACGCGGGCGGCACGGGCACGATCACGGTGTTTCGCGGGAGCGCCACCTCCCTCCGGACGGCCGGAGCGGCCACCTTCGCGGGCCCCGTGGGCGACGGGCATTTCGGCATCTCGGTCTCGGGTGTCGGCGACGCGGACGGCGATGGATACGGCGACCTGCTGGTGGGCGCCTCCGCCAACAACACGATGGCGGGCGCGGCCTACCTCCTCCGCACGGGCGGCTCCCTGGGTTCCGCCACCAGCCTCACGCTCGATCCCAGCGCGATGCCGCCGGGCCTCGCGGCGCGCTTCGGCATCGCGGTGTCGGGCATCGGCGACGCCGACCACGACGGGTTCATGGACTTCGTCGTCGGCGCCCGTTGCGCGCCCACCACGCCCAACTGCGGCTCCGGGCTCGTCTACTACTTCCGCGGCGGCCGCCCTCCGACCGCGCCGCACGCCGCTTTCTTCTCGACCTCCGACGCCCCGGGCTCGAACTTCGGCGCCGCGGTCGCCCTTCGGTCGCCGTGGTGGCCGACGCCGCCCGCACGCCGCGCCAAGTAGTCCCCCGCTACTTCTTCCGCTGGGGCTTCGTGGTGAGGTCGATGGCCGCCTGGACCCCTTGGCCCACCGCGAGCTCGATCACCTCCGCCGCCCTCGCGAGCAGCGCGTCGAGCGCCGCGCCCTCCTCCTTGTTGAAGCCGCTGAGCACGTAGGCGTCCACCGGTCCGGCCGCGGGGCGCCCGATGCCGATGCGCAGCCGCGCGTACTCCGCGCCGATGCTCGCGGTGATGTCCCGCAGCCCGTTGTGTCCGCCGTGGCCGCCGCCCTGCTTGGCCCGCAGCTCCGCGAAGGGCAGCTCCAGCTCGTCGTGCACCACCAGGATCTCCGCGGGCTTGAGCCCCATCGACTGCACGGTCTTCAGCACCGAGCGCCCCGACAGGTTCATGAACGACTGGGGCTTGAGCAGCGCCACGTCGCGACCGGCGATGATCGCGCGCGCCAGGAGGCCGGAGTTCTTCTCCCGCCACTCGCTCCCGAGGTGGCGGTCGTGCAGCGCGTCGAGCGCCATGAAGCCGACGTTGTGACGGTGGTATCGGTACTGGTTTCCGGGGTTGCCGAGGCCGACGACGAGCTTCATTGCGGGGCGCGCAGTGTGCCTTCGGGGCGATGTATCGTCCACGCAATGCGCCCCCTCGACCCGGCCGACCTCGACACCACGCTCGCCCAGGCCCGCGACGCCTTCGTCGCGCTCGACGGCGCCCGGATCTTCCTCACCGGCGCCACCGGCTTCTACGGCGTGTGGCTGCTGGAGACGCTCGCTCACGCCCGCCGGGCGCTCGACCTCGACCTCGACGCGGTGGTGCTCTCCCGCGATCCGGCGCGGGTCGTCGCGCGCCTGCCGCAGCTGGGCGGGCACCCGTGGCTGCGCTTCCACGAGGGCGACGTGCGAGGCTTCGCGACGCCCGCCGGGAGCTTCTCTCACATCGTCCACGCGGCGACCTCCACGAGCTTCCCACCGGGCGTCACGGAGGACCCGCTCGACACCATCGACGTGGTGGTCGAGGGCACCCGGCGGGTGCTCGCCATGGCCCACGAGAAGGGCGTCCGCCGGCTGCTCTTCACCAGCTCCGGGGCGGTGTACGGACGGCAGCCCGAAGGCCTCACGCACCTGCCCGAGGACCACCCCGGCGCCCCCGACACCATGGACCTGCGCAGCGCCTACGGCCACGCCAAGCGCCTCGCCGAGCACCTCTGCGCTCAGGCTCGCGGGGTCGAGGCGGTGATCGCCCGCGGCTTCGCCTTCGTGGGTCCGCACCTGCCGCTGGACGTGCACTTCGCCATCGGCAACTTCCTCCGCGACGGCCTCGCGGGCAGACCCATCGTGGTGTCGAGCGACGGCAGCCCGATGCGCTCCTACCTCTACGGCAGCGACCTCGCGGCGTGGCTCTGGGTGATGCTCGCGCGGGCAGTGGGCTCGCGCCCCTACAACCTCGGCAGCGACGACGACCGCCGGCTGGGCGACGTCGCGGGGCGCGTCGGGGCGCTGCTGGGCGTACCGGTGGAGGTGCGGGGCAAGGCCGATCCGACGGCGGCGAGGCACCGCTACGTGCCGAGCGTGGCGAGGGCGAGGAGCGAGCTCGGGCTCTCGGTGACCGTCGGGCTGGACGACGCGATCACTCGCACGGCGCGGTGGCACCGCGGCGGTTGACAGCCCGCCGACGCGCGACCCATAGCAGGGGCCATCTATGGCCCGACGGATCTCTCCACACGAGGCGCGCGAGCTGGTCGCCACACAGGGATATGTCTACGTCGACGTGCGCTCGATGGCGGAGTTCGAGGGCGGGCACCCGGAGGGCGCGTACAACGTCCCCTTCATGGACGTGGGGCCCTCGGGGATGGTGCCCAACGCGGCCTTCGTCTCGATCATGACGAAGGTCTTTCCGAGGGACGCGAAGCTGGTCGTGGGCTGCCTCTCGGGCGTGCGCAGCGCGAGGGCGTGCGCGGCGCTGGAGGCCGCGGGCTACACCGACCTGACCGATCAGCGAGCGGGCTGGGGCGGAGCGAAGGACTCCTTCGGTCGGCTGATGGAGCCCGGCTGGTCCGGCGCGGGTCTGCCGAGCGCCGCGGGACCGGACCCGGAGCGAGGCTACGAGGCGCTCAAGAAGGGTTGAGCCCTCAGTGCGCGGCGAGCGCCCGCCGCGAGCGCGCCTGCCATCGCCAGAGCAGCCCCATCGCGGTCGCCGCGAGGCCCGCGGCCAGGCCGATCCACAGGCCCACGGCGCCCCATCCGAGCCCGAAGGCCAATGCACAACCGACGGGCAGGCCCACCGCCCAGTGGCCCACCAGGTTGGCCACCAGCGAGCTCACCGTGTCGCCCAGGCCCCGCAGCACGCCCGCCAGCGTGACCTGCGCCCCGTCGAAGAGCTGGAAGAAGCCCGCCACCAGCAAGAGCTGCCTCGCCAGCGCCGTCACCTCCGCGTCCAGCTGGAAGACCCCGAGGATCAGCCGCCACCCCAGGATCATCGCCACCGCCGACGTGGCCATGCAGCCGACCCCGAGGCCCACCGCGCTCCAGCCCGCCAGCCGCGCTCCCTCCGCGTCGCCGCGCCCGATGGCCTGGCCGACGCGCACCGTCCCCGCGGCCGAGATGCCCATCGGCACCATGAACGCGAAGCTCGCGATCTGGAGCACCACCTGGTGCGCCGCCGCGGGCACCGCCCCGAGCCTCGCCGCCAGCACCGTCGCCAGCGAGAACACGCCGCCCTCGAAGAGCAGGTGAAGGCCCGCGGGTCCGCCGAGGCGAGCCAGCGCCCGGAGGCTCTTCGCGTGCGGCGCGAAGGAGCGCCACCACCCGGGGTGCGAGCTCACCGTCCAGCTCAGCAGCGTCGCCAGCATGAAGCTGCGAGAGAGGTTGGTCGCCCACGCCGACCCGACGATGCCCAGCGCCGGGGCGCCGAGCCTCCCCTGGATCAGCGCATAGCAGCCGAGCGCGTTGATGCCATTGGCCAGCAGGAGCACGACGGTCCCGGGCCCGGTCGCGCCGACGGCCTGGAGGGTCTGTCGCAGCGCGATGAAGAGCAGCGCCGGGGGGAGGCTCCAGGCCACGGTCCTCAGGTATCGCCCCGCGAGAGGGACCAGCTCCGGCGCCGCCCCCAGCCGGTGCATCTGCCCGCTCGCGAAGAGCAGCGCGGCGGTCAACGGCAGCGAGATCGCGGTGGCCAGCCACAGGCCCTGCACGGCGTAGCGGGCGACGTCCTCCTCGCGCCTGGCCCCGTAGGCGACGGACACCTCGTGGTCGAGGCCCATCAGCAGCCCGATGCCGAAGATGAAGGCCAGTCCGAAGACCGAGGAGCCCAGGCCCACGGCGCCGACGGCGTTGCGTCCGAGGGCGCCCACCATCGCGGTGTCGACCAGGGACATCAGCATCACCCCGAGCTGACCGAGCACCACCGGCCAGGCCAGTCGGAAGGTCGGTCGCCAGTGGGGCTGGAGATCGCGGAAGCGCAGCGGCGGAAGGGAGGTCACGGCGTCGGAGGAGCGGGCTCTGCGGCGGAGTCGGCGTCGGTCTTCGGGGCGGAGCGCAGCACCACGCGCACGCCGTGGGCGGGGCGCAGGGTGATGGCGGGGCGCGCCGAGAGGCGGGCGCCCGGGGCCAGCGCCACGTCGAAGCGACGGGCGAAGGTCGAGAGCAGGAGCACCGACTCCATCATGGCAAACGCGTTGCCGATGCAGATGCGAGGACCGCCCCCGAAGGGGAAGTACTGGAACTTGTGGAGGCGCTTCGCGAGCCCGTCGAGCCAGCGGTCGGGGGTGAAGCGGTCGGGCTCGCTGAACCAGCGCTCATCGCGGTGCACCGACCAGGGGCTCAGGAAGATCGCGATCCCCTTGGGGAAGCGATGCCCACCGAGCTCGAAGTCCTCGAGCGCCTCGCGGCCGATGGCCCAGGCGGGCGGGTGCAGCCGCATCGACTCCAGCACCACCGCCTCGGCGTAGGGGAGCTTCGGCACGTCGGCGTAGGCGAGCGGCCGCCCCGGCGCCACGGCCTCGGCCTCCGCGCGCAGCCGCCTCGTCACCTCCGGGTGCTCGCAGAGCAGCGCGACGGTCCACGAGAGCGAGAGCGCCGTGGTCTCGTGGCCCGCGAGGAAGAGCGTGAGCACCTCGTCGAGCACCTGCGCGTCGGTCATGCGCGCGCCGTCCTCGTCCTGCGCCGCGAGCAGCATCGCCAGCAGGTCGTGGCTGTCCGGGTCCGGCGAGGCCCTGCGCTGACGGATGATCCCGTCGACGATGCCGCGCATCGCGGCGATGGCCTCGCGGTGCCGCCTCGCCGCGGGGAGCGGGGTCTTCATCAGCCACGGGTTGGAGACCAGCATCGGGTTGCTGTACCAGTCGAGCACCGCGTCGAGCGCCGGGCCCACCACCGCGCCGACGCCCTCCACGTCGGCGCTGAAGAGCGTGCGCGCCACGATGTCGAGGGTGAGCTCCATGAAGTCGTGGTGCACGTCCCGCTCGGCGCCGGTCGACCACTCCGCGAAGTCGTGCTCCGCGCGCTCGACCATCACGGCCGCGTACTCGGCGAGGCGTTCCCGGTGGAAGGCCGGGCTCATCAGCCGCCGCTGGCGCTTCCAGAAGTCCCCTTCGCTGGTGAGCAAGCCCTCGCCCAGCACTCGCTTGAGGTCGCGGGCGAACCAGTCCTTGGAGAAGCGCGACGACTGCTTCACCAGCACCTGCTCGATGAGCGCCGGGTCGCTCACGAAGAGGAACCTCCGGTAGAGCAGCCGGAAGGTGGCCAGGTCGCCCTCGCGCTTGCGCGTGCCGATGAGGAACCCGAGCGGGTCTCGCAGGTAGGGCAGGATGCTGCCGAGCAGCGGCGCGCCGTCGACGTTGCGGAGCGAGAACCTCGGCGTCCCGTCGGTGGTGTCCTGCATGGTGGGGCTCCGGGTAGCACAGCCCGGGGCGCCCTGCGATGCGCCGCGGAGGGGGGCGTCAACATGGGCATGTATTCGCGCCAACATGGGCATGTAATCGCGCCCGCTGGAGCCAGTGACAGGCTATTTCCATGCGGGTCTTGACCAACTCGCGGGGGAGCGCGATTCCTAGCGTCCATGACGGCCAAGACGACGGACAAGGTGCTCCGCGCGGTGACGCAGCGGGTGATGGACTCCTTCACGGCACAGGGGGCGCTCTTCACGGCGCTCGACGTGTCCAACGCGGTGAAGGGCACCCTGCCCGACATCCGTCATCGCGAGGTGGCGCCCATCGTGCGCGACCTCTACGAGCGCGGCGCCATGGGCGACTACCGGCAGGACCTCATCGACGTCCTCGCCGACGGCCACAAGCCCGTGCAGGCCTACCTCTATCACCTGCCCGAGCACGAGGTGGACCTCTACGACGACTCGATGCGCAACCAGCTCTCCATCCCCCCGGTGAGCACCAGCACCGACGCGAGCGGCGAGGGCAACCTCTCGTCGCACTCCACCGAGGCCCCCGTGCTGGTGGGCCGCGACGGCCGCGCCCGCATCGCGCGCCAGCTGCTGATGAACGCCGGCATCGTCACCGAGGAGGTCTCCCTGGTGGCTCAGGCCTCCCCCTCGAAGCTCACGCTCACCACCCCGACGGGCACCGAGACGGCCAGCGCCACGGCCGCCGTGCTGGAGTACGAGCACCCCTCGCTGCTGCACATCCCTCGCGCCCTCATGGGCACCTTCGACGCCAGCGCGAAGCTGGTGGCGAGGGTCTATCCCAACCGCGTGGAGATCGTGCGCGCGGTCTGACCGATCGCCCCGATCGGCGCTTGTGACCCTCCGGCGGGTGGAGTAGTCGTCTCCGCCCGATGAACCCCACGGATCTCCGCACCATCGCGCCGCCCCCTCCCGCGCCCGGGGTGAAGTACCGGCGCATCCTCCTGAAGATGTCGGGCGAGGCGCTCTGTTCACAGGAGGGAGGCTTCGGGCTCGACCCGGAGGCCATCGGGCTGCTCGCCGACGAGCTCGCCCACGTCTGGCGCACCCTCGGCGTGCAGCTCGCGCTGGTGGTCGGCGGCGGCAACATCTTCCGCGGGCTGCGCGGCAGCGCCTCGGGGATGGACCGCTCGACGGCCGACTCCATGGGCATGCTGGCCACGGTGATGAACGCCCTCGCGCTGCAGGACGCGCTGGAGAAGCGCGGCGTCCCGACGCGGGTGCAGACGGCGATCGAGATGCCCAAGGTGGCCGAGCCGTACATCCGGCGGCGCGCGGTGCGGCACCTGGAGAAGGGCCGCGTGGTGATCTTCGCCGCGGGCACGGGCAACCCCTACTTCTCCACGGACACGGCGGCGGCGCTGAGGGCGATGGAGATCCACGCCGACGCGCTCTGCAAGGCCACCAAGGTCGACGGCGTCTACGACAGCGACCCCAAGAAGAACCCCGAGGCGAAGTTCTTCCCTCGCATGACCTTCGACGAGTTCATCACCCAGAAGATCGGCGTGATGGACACCACCGCGGTGACGCTCTGCCGGGACAACAAGCTCCCGATCCGGGTGTTCAAGCTGGCCGAGCACGGCAACGTCGAGCGCGTGCTGCGCGGCGAGGACGTCGGCACCGTCATCGATCACGGCTGAGGCGCGCTCACCCCCCGAAGCTCGCGACCAGCGTCGAGAGCGCCGCGCGCCCGCCCGTCGTGAGGGCCGCGCCGTCGCCGAGGAGCAGCACGTCGAAGTCCACCTCCGCGAGCGCTCGCAGGCTGGCGCGCAGCGCCGCCGGGTCGTCGATCACCTTCTCCGGCAGCAGCGCGCACGCCCCCGCGGGAGAGCCCACGCACGCGTCGCCCACGACGAGCATCCGCCGCTCGGGCCAGTGCAGCGCGACCTCGCCGGGGGACTTGCCGTGCGCGTCTAGCGCCACGAAGGGCCCCACCCGATCACCGAAGGCCAGCTCGCGGTCGATGGTCGCGCCTTGCGCGCGGGCGTGCGCCGCGTCGGCGGAGTGGATCGCCACCGGGGCGCCGGTGCGCTCTCGCACGCGAGCGCTGGCGCGGGTGTGGTTGCGGTTGGTCAGGACGATGACCGACACGCCCTCGCGCGCGATCGCGTCGAGCACCGCGTCGGACATCTCCACCGGGTCGACGCACACGTTGCCGCTAGGGCAGCGCAGCAGGTAGCCGTTGAAGTCATAGCCGTGGCGGTCGGAGAACCACGGCCACGTGAACACACCCGGGAGCAGCTCGCGCATATCCCAGAGCGCGTAGCACGCCGGCGGCCGATGGCCCTCGGCAAAGCGTGCTAGGAGGGGCCGCGATGCTGACCCTCGGGATCGACCTCGCCTCGCAGAATGAGAACACCGCGGCCTGCCTCGTGGAGTGGACCGGCGGTGAAGGGGTCCTGCGCGAGCTGCTCGACCGAGGCAGCGACGAGGAGCTCGTGGCGCGCATGCGGGCGGTGCGCGACGCCGGCGGGTGCATCGGCATCGACGCGCCCTTCGGCTGGCCGGAGCCCTTCCTGGCGGCGATGACCGCGTGGCGCGAGCAGGGCCGCTTCCCCGCGGCGGACTCCAAGGACCTCGCGTTTCGCGTCACCGATCGCAAGGAGTACCTCGCCAAGAAGCAGTGCCTGAGCGTGTCGTCGGACCGCATCGCCTACGTGGCGTGGCGCTGCGCCCGGCTGCTCACCCGCTTCTTCGAGGCGGAGCCCGCGTCGCGCCTCGGACCCACCGTGGTCGAGGTCTACCCCGGCGCCTCCATGGCCAGCTGGGGCCTCGGCTGCCAGGGGTACAAGCAGTCCGAGCCCACGAGGAAGAAGCTGCTGCTGGAGCTCGACCAGAAGGGGCTGCGCTGGCGCTCCGACGAGGAGCAGCGCTCGACGCTCACCCGCAGCGAGCACCTCTTCGACGCCTTCATCGCGTCGCTCTCGGCGAGGGCGTTCCAGATCAAGCGCTGCGACCCGATCCCCGCGGCGCACCACGCGATCGCCGAGCGCGAGGGCTGGATCATGGTGCCCGGCACGACCTCGCTCCCGAAGCTGGCGTGAGCGCCCGGTAGCGCAGCGGGGCGACCGGTCGGTCACCCGCTGCGACTCAGGGTCTGTTGGTGGGGAGTGAAGGGGAGGGGAGGGGAGGGGAGAGCGCTACGGGCGACGGACCGACGCGGTGTACGCGCCGGCCGCGGAGCCGCAGCCGTCGACGAAGAGGGCGTGGATGCCCGGTCCGCGCGGGATGAACGCGTTGAGCGTCGACTGCCGCGGGCCGCACGCGTCGTCGTTGCAGACCGTGGCGCCGCCGCCGGGGTTCATCACCGAGAGCTCGGTGTCCCAGGTGGCGCGGCCGCAGGTGGTGGCCGAGAGCAGGCCGCCCGCGGAGCTGTTGCAGGAGTACCAGTAGTAGGTGTCCTCCGGGCCGTTGGAGCAGCAGGTGGAGGCCACGCGGCCGGTGCCCGCGGTGGTGCCCGAGACGACCTGGGCGCCCGCGGCGAGGGCGCGCACGGCGCCGTTGCCCACGGGCAGGTGCTGGTAGCGCAGGCTCGCCTGGCCCCCAGCGCCGCAGCCCGAGAGGACCAGGTAGTAGGTTCCGGCGTTGAGCTGCGCCATCACCTGCGAGGCGGTGCCGGTGGCGCACCCGAGGAGGCCGCCGTCGTCGTTGCAGGTGGTGCCGTTGGCCAGGTTGGCCGCGGTGACGTTGGTCCCGGCGGAGTCCTGGAGGAAGAGCGACGTGTCGAAGGCCGAGCCGATGGTGTCGGCGTACACGATCTCCGGCTGGGTCAGCGTGAAGCGGTAGAACACGTCGCGCCCGGAGGTGCAGCCGCAGAGCCCGGTGGTGTCGTTGCGGAAGCGCGAGGTGTTCACCGCGGTGGTGCCCGAGGCGGTGAGGTCGATGGCGTTGTCGCGCGTCTCGCCCGCCGGGACCACCTGGCAGGTGCCCGCGATGCAGAAGTTACCCGCGGCGCAGCGACGGTCGCAGCCGCCGCAGTTGTTCTCGTCGGTGCCCGTGTCGACGCAGGACGCGCCGCAGCGGGTGCCGGTGGCGCAGCTCGCGAGCACGTAGCGCACGGAGTAGTTGCCGCGCTGCACGCAGCCGTCGACCACGAGGGTGTTGAGCCCCGCCTGCGTGGTGCTGGTCGAGGGGATGGTGGAGCTCAGCGACGAGCCGGCGCCGCACGCGAAGGCCGCGCCCACGTCGTCGGAGCACACCGCGGAGGTCATGCGCAGCGCGCTGTACTGCGCGAGCTCGATGTTGTAGCCGGCCGCGTTGGCGCCCGTCGCCGGGTTGCAGCTGGTGGTCTGGAAGGTCGTCGCCGCGGCGCCCGGGCAGGTGACCCACCAGTACGCGTTCTCTGGACCGCTGGAGCAGCAGGTCGAGGTGAGGGTCCCGGTGCCGGCGGTGGCGCCGACGGCGGTCTGCACGGTGCCGCTCGGGGTGATGCGGGCGGTGGTGCCGCTGCCCGTGGGGAGGTGCTGGAAATGGATCGTCGCCGCGCCCGCGCCGCAGCCGCTCAGCACCAGGAAGTAGGTGCCCGGGTTGAGCCTCGCGGCGATCTGGCTCTGCAGCGCCCCCGGAACGGAGCACAGCCCCGCGCCGGTGATGTCGTCGTTGCAGGTGACCTGGCCCGCGGCCGGGGGCGTGAGGTTGTTGCCGCCCGCGTCCTGGAGGAAGAGCGCCGTGTCCCAGGTGGCCCCGAGCGTGTCGGCGTAGACGAGCTCCGCCGCGGTCAGGGTGAAGCGGTAGAAGACGTCGTTGCCCGCCATGGTGCAGCCGCAGTTGCCGCTGGTGTCATGGCGCGCCGCCGAGGTGTTGGCGGCGATGTCCTGCGCCGGGGCGGCGAGGTTGATCACCACCGCGCCGGTGCGAGCGTCGTTGGCCGGGGCGGTGCCCATGCAGGCCCCCGCCACGCAGGCCTGGCCCGCCGGGCAGGCGCGGCCGCACATCCCGCAGTTCGATCCGCTGGTGCCGAGGTCGACGCACACCGCGGCGGCGCCGGTTCCGCAGAGCGTCTGGCCCATGGCGCAGGCGCAGGCCCCGGCCACGCAGGTCTGACCCATCGCGCAGGCGCGGCCGCACATCCCGCAGTTGGCGCGGTCCGTCGTGGTGTTGGTGCAGGTCGTTCCGCAGCGGGTGGTGCCCGCCGCGCAGGCGCAGGCCCCGGCCACGCAGCTCTGCCCCATCGGGCAGGCGTTGCCGCACATCCCGCAGTGCGCCGCGCTGGTGCGCGTGTCGACGCAGCTCCCGTCGCAGAGCGTCGAGCCCGCGGCGCAGCCGCAGACGCCCGCGGCGCACACCTGGCCCGCGGGGCACGCGGTGCCGCACGCTCCGCAGTTCATCGCGTCGGTCTGCGTGTTGACGCAGGTGCGATCGCACATCACCGAGCCCGCGGCGCAGCGGCAGACGCCCGCCGTGCAGGTGGTGCCCGCCGCGCACGCGGTGCCGCAAGCGCCGCAGTTGGTCCCGTCGGTCTGCGTGTCGACGCACGACGGGGCGGGCGCCGTGGGAGCGCAGTCGACGCGCCCGGTGGGACAGGTCGGACGGCCCGCCCGGCAGGTGCTCGCGGTGCAGGTCTCACCGGTGGCGCACGCCCCGCCGCAGCGGCCGCAGTTGGCCGGGTCGCTGGTGAGGTCGGCGCACATCTCTCCGCAGCGGGTCTGCCCCGTGGGGCACTCCGCGGTGCCCGTGCACACGCCCGCGGTGCACGCCTGCCCGGACGCGCAGGCCCGGCCGCAGGCGGCGCAGTTGGCGACGTCCGTCTGCGTGTCGACGCAGAGCCCGGCGCAGCGCATCTGGCCCGACGCGCAGGGCGTCTCCACGTCCGCTCCGGCGTCCGTCCCGGTGTCCTCGGGAGCGCCGGTGTCCGTGGGGCTGCCGGTGTCCTCGGGGCTGCCGTTGTCCGTGGGCGTCCCGTTGTCCGTCGGGGTCCCGGTGTCCTCGGGGCTGCCGTTGTCCGTCGGGGTCCCGGTGTCGGTGACCGTCCCGGTGTCCTCGCCAGCGTCCACGGGGGTCATCGCGGGCGGGTCGTCGCTACAGCCCGCCGCGGCCACCAGCGCTCCGACCAGCGACCATCTGAGTATGTGCTTCATCGTCAAGGATCTCCTCACAGGGTGTGCTGTTGCCCGCCGACCACCCGTTAGAGCCGATGGCTCTCCATGAACGACCGGGACCGTTGGGACGCCGCGCGCACGCAACCCTGTCCTCGCTTGTATCGGGCTTCTCCCGCGGGGCCAAGCCCGCGGCCTACGGCTCCCCGAGCCAGCGCAGCAGCGCCTCCGCCACGCCCGCGGCGAAGTCCCCGGTCCAGCCCGCGGCCATGGACTCCCGGGCCGTCGCGTGGGCGCGCCAGTCGTGGTCCGCGCCGACGATCTCCTCGAAGCGCGCCATCCCGGGCCTCGCCTCGTTGATCGCCTCGACCATCGCCACGTGCTCCTCGCGCTGCGACTGCCAGTCGCTGCTCCCCCACATCGCCAGCACCGGGACCTGCAGCGCCAGCAGCGGCCCCGCCACCGGGCACGCCTGCACCTCTCGCCAGTAGCGCCCCGTGCGACCGTGCTGCCGCCCTCGCTCGTCCACGCCGAGCCACTCCGCCCAGGGCTCGATTCCCTCGAGCGCCTCGGCCGGGTCCGCGCCCCCGAGCAGCGCCCTCGCGCTGTAGCGCTCCAGCACCCG
Source organism: uncultured Myxococcaceae bacterium (assembly GCA_966211675.1). GTDB lineage: Bacteria > Myxococcota_A > Polyangia > Polyangiales > SCUS01. The sequence continues at coordinate 29,178 of CBIHPK010000018.1, read as the reverse complement.
CACTCGCTCCTCGATCTCGACGGGACCCATTCCCGACAAGGCCAGCACGCGCCGTTGATTGACCAGCAGGTACTCCGCCCAGGTGAGCCAGCCCACTCCGTAGAGCGCGACGCCCCGCACCGCGGACACCCCGGCCGCCAGCCTCGGGGCGTGCAGCCCTCCGAGGGAGTGTCCGAAGAGAGCCCCCCGCTCTCCCTTCACCCGATCGTCGGCGATGACGGCCGCGAGGGCCGCCGCGAGGTCCGCGTGCTCCTCCTCGAAGCCCGCGTCCGCCGCGGTCGGACCGCCGCTCCCGCCGAAGCCCCGCTTCTCCGCGCGCACCGTCGCATAGCCGACCTCGCTGAGCGCGCTCAACAGACAACGGAGCGGGTCGACGGTCCCTTCGGGGTGGAAGGCCATGCTCCCGGCGGCGTAGCCGGGGAGGTACATCACCCAGGGGAAGGGACCGTCCCCGTCAGGGAGCGTCCAGCGCAGCCGGATCCTCCCGGCGGGCCCCTCCGCCCACGAGTCCCTCGAAATCATCGTCGGCGGAACACCATCCGATGGATGGGCAGCCCGTCCGCGATGGCGCGGGTCTCGCGGTTGGAGCGCGCGGGCGCAAAGGGGCTCTCGTCGGCGTACATACCCGACACGGTATTCTCCAGCGAGGGGCACGCCGCGAGGCGCTCGAAGTAGGCCGCCGCGCGGTCCTCGACGTCGGTCTGCACCAGCAGCAGGGCGCCCGGGGCGAGCAGCCTCGCGAGCTCGGCGATGAACGAGTCCTGCACCACCAGCCGCTTGGCGTGGCGCTTCTTCCACCAGGGGTCGGGGAAGTGCACCGCCGCGCCGATCACGCAGCCGTCCGGGCGCAGCCTCGGGAGCGCGAGGCCCGCGTCCTCGGCGAAGCAGCGAGCGCGGGGGAAGCCCTTCTTCTGCAGGCGCTCGTCGAGCTGCGCCGCGAGCTTCCGTCGAATCTCCAGCGCCAGGAAGCGGGTCTCCGGGTGCAGCGCCGCGTAGCCCAGCGCGAAGGCCCCGCGGCCCGGTCCCACCTCCAGGAAGACGCCTCCCCCTCCAGGGATGAGCGCGTCGAGGTCGACGGTCTCCCCCTCGGGGAGCCGCGGTGCGTGGTCGTAGGTGGTGATGTGCATGGGCTGCTGTGCCCGCCGTGCTAGCGTGGCGCCGCCCGCGCGCGCAACGCCTTCCGACGCGTGGGCGGCCTACACCCACGATGAGCGAACCGACCCCCGCGCCCTCCGTCGCCCTCCACCCCCACCCGACGGTGCGAGCCGTGATGCGCGAGCGCTGGGCCCTGGCCTGCGCGGTGTTCAGCGGGCTCGCGATCTTCCTCGGCTTCGCGGGCAAGGAGATCTACCCCTTAGCCTTCGTCTCCATGGCGCCGCTGCTCGTGGCGCTGCGCGGCCGCACCGGCTGGATGGCGCTGCGCCTCGGCTGGGTCACCGGCTTCTGCGCCGTCGCCGGTGGCTTCAGCTGGATCGTCGGGATGCTCAAGACCTTCTCCGGCTTCCCGACGGTGCTGTGCGTGCTCTTCGCCTCGCTCCTCTGGATCGCCCAGGGCCTCCAGTACGGCGTGCTCGCGTGGCTGGTGAGCCGGGCCGACGGGCGCAACCTCCCCCGCCTGCTGGCGGTCCCGCTGCTGGCCGCCGCGGTCGAGCTGCTCTTCCCGCTGCTCTTCCCCTGGTACCTCTCCAACTCGCTGCACAACGCGCCGGTGCTCTATCAGACCGCCGACCTCGGCGGCGTGCTGCTGGTGACCGCCGCGATGGTGCTCGGCCACACCGCGCTCGCCGAGGCGTGGGTGCGCACGGGCTCCTGGGTCGAGCGCCTCAAGCCGCTGGCGCTGCCGCTGGCCTTCTGGGCGCTGGCGGTCCCCTACGGCTACTGGCGCATCGGGCAGGTGGACGCAGACAACGAGCACACCCGCGCGCTGCGCGTCGGCGTGGTGCAGCAGAACCTCGGGCTCATGCAGAAGCGCAACGACCCGGTCGTGGCGCTCAACCGTCACCTCGAGGCCTCGCGCGCCCTCGAGGCGCAGGGCGTGGAGTGGATCGTCTGGAGCGAGAGCGCCGTCGCCTTTCGCATCCCCGAGAACGTCGTCAACATCCGCGACTACATCCCCGAGTGGGACCTTCACACCCCGGTGCTCTTCGGCGCGCTCTCGGTGCGAGACGGGACGCCCGAGCGACCCAACCTCTACAACACGGCCTTCATGACCGACGCCGAGGGGCGCATGCGAGGCTCCTACGACAAGGTCTACCTGCTGGCCTTCGGGGAGTACATCCCGCTGGGCGAGACCTTCCCGCAGATCTACGCCGCGTCGCCGCACAGCGGGCATTTCACCCGAGGCAGCACCATCCGATCGCTGCCCGTCCCCGGCGGCAACGTCGCCCCGCTCATCTGCTACGAGGACATCCTTCCCCGCTTCGTTCGCACCTTCCAGAACCGGGTGAACCCCGACCTGATGGCGGTGATCCTCAACGACGCGTGGTTCGGCAACACCGCCGAGCCGTGGATCCACAACGCCCTCTCGAAGTTTCGCGCGGTCGAGCACCGTCGCGACCTGGTGCGCGCGGCCAACTCCGGGGTGAGCTCCATCATCGACGCCGCGGGCCGCACCGTGGCCGAGAGCCAGACCTTCACCCGCGAGAACGTCGTGGGCACCGTGCACCTGCGCCACGGCCGCACCGTCTACGGCTACACGGGCGACTGGGTCGGCTACGCGGGCGTGCTGCTCGCCGTCTACGCCGTGGCGCGCCGTCGATCGGCCGCGGCCGCGGCCTGAATCAGTGCCGGTAGAGCCAGCTCTCCGCGCGACCGCCTCCAACGATCCACACGCTCCCGGTGGCCAGCGGCAGCATCGAGAGCCCCTCGTAGGGCAGCGACGCCACCGCCACGCCCGGCCTCGGGTCGCGGGGGTTGCTCACGTCGAGCGCCTCCACCGTGGCCGCGACGCTGCCGTCGCTCGCGGCGCCTGAGGCCACCAGCACCCGGTCGCCCTCGGCCAGCGCGGCGGTCGCGTCTCGACGCCGTTGAGCGAGCAGCGCCCGAACCCCCAGCAGCACCGGGCACCCGCCCGTCGCGCATCGAGTGTCGAGCAGCACGTCCTCCGTGGCGAGCGCGTCGCTGCCGACGACCACGCCGCCCAGCATCAGCGCCACGCCGTCGCCCGCGGCCACCAGCGCCGCCCGGGCGCGACGGTCGACCCGCTCGTCGCCCGTGTGCAGCGAGCGCTGCGCCGCCATCAGCATCGGGGCATAGCGCTCCAGCGAGTCTGCCGTCGGGCCCTGACCGCCGGCCACGAGGGCGTCGTTCTCCCCGAGGCGCAGCACCGACGGGTGATCGCGAGGGGTCGTCAGCGCCTCCGCGGTCACCCAGGTTCCGTCGGGCATCACCCGGTCGACGCGGGCCACGGCGGAGCTCGCGTTGTGGCCGCCCAGCACCAGACCGCCGCCGCCTGGTTCCTGCAGCGTGGCGCTCCCGATGACGTCGCAGCGCTCCTGCGGCGCGGGGTGGCCGTTCGGGGTGGTGACGGCGTTGGTGGCGGGGTTCCAGAGCACGGAGACGCAGCCGCGCACGAGGAGCACGCTGCCGTCAGCGAGGCGCAGCGCCGAGGCGTCGCGGTTGAAGGTGTCGTCGATGGCCGAGGCGCCCTCCACCCGGCGGAGCACCAGCGCGTCGAAGACGTCCACCGCCGCGGCGGCGAGCGCACCGCCGACGGCCGCCACGTAGGGGCTCTGCAGCTCGAAGAGGAAGGGCCTCACCCGGCGCGCCCCTTCGCCCCACGGGGCGGGCACCACGCTGTCCCTCCACTGCACCCACACGGGCAGCAGCGTCGGACCGAAGGAGCCCCACTGCGCGAGCGGCGTCCCCCCGGAGCCCACCACCTCGCCGTTGCGCAGGGCCTCGACGACGATGCGGGAGCGCAGGTCGGGCCGCACCAGCTCCACCTGCAGCGAGAAGCTCCCGCCGCGGCCGACGTTCACGGTCTGCACCGGGGTCTCTCGGTCCTCTACGCGGAGGCGAGCCTGCGTCGCGGCGTCGTCGCCCACCCAGGGGTCGCCGCCGTCGGGGGTGAACACCCGCAGCGACATGCTCTGCTCGGACTGGCAGGCCACGGACCCGAGGCCCAGGGACAACGGGAGGAGCCACCAACGAACGGTCGTCACGGGCGCAGACAACCTCACAACGCCAGCGGCGTCTACAGCCCAGACCTCCCCGGCCCGGTGGTATCCATCCATCCCATGATGGACTGGGGTGATGGTTCCTATGAGCGCACGGCCCTCCAGCTGATCGGCGCGACGGAGGCGGCGCTGCGACGCGCGGCGCTGCGACCCGGCGAGCGGGTGCTCGACCTCGGCTGCGGGACGGGCAACGCCGCCCTCGCGGCCGCTCGCCTCGGCGCGGTGGTGAGCGCCGTCGACCCGTCGGCTCGTCTCGTCTCGCTCGCCGGAGAGCGCGCCCGGGCCGAGGGGCTCGAGCTGCGCTGTGAGGTCGGCGCGGCCGAGGCGCTGCCCTACGACGAGGGCTCCTTCGACGCCGTGCTCTCGGTCTTCGCGGTGATCTTCGCGGGCGACCCGGAGCGCGCCGCCGCGGAGATCATCCGGGTGCTGGCCCCGGGCGGTCGCGCGGTGCTCACGGCCTGGCGTCCGACCGGCGCGATCGCGTCGGCGGGGCTCCTGCTGCGGCAGGCGCTCGCCGAGCTGTCCCCGACCCCGCCGGGACCGCCGCCGCCCTGGGGCGACCCGGCGCAGGTGCGCTCGCTCTTCGCCGCGCACGGGGCCCACGTCTCCAGCTCCGACGAGGCGCTGCGCTTCGAGGCGGACTCACCCGAGGCGTGGTTCGCCGAGCAGCAGGAGCACCACCCGGTGTGGCGCTTCGCGGAGCGGGCGCTGTCGTCGCGGCCGGGCGCGTGGGCATCGCTGAGAGAGCGCTCCATCGAGGCCCTCGCCGCGGGCAACGAGGACCCGGCCGCCTTTCGGGTGACCAGCGAGTACCTCGTCTACGAGGTGCGCCCCGGGGCGGTCGCCGGTCGCGCCAGCGCCGACTGAAGCGTCGCTCACCAGCAGGCGCAGCAGCGTGATCCGTCGGTGCTGCCCGGGTTGGCGCACCAGCCGCCCGCGGCCCCGGCGGAGACGCACGCCGCGTGGCAGTCGGCGGAGGCCCCGATGCAGCGCTCGCAGCCCTCCGGGGCGCAGGCGCAGCAGCGTGATCCGTCGGTGCTGCCGGGCACGCCGCACGCGCCGCCGGTGGGGCCGAGGGCCGACTGGCAGGCCGCCGCGCACGAGAGGCCCGCGCCCACGCAGGCGGTGCAGCCGGAGCCCGCGGGGGCGGGCGCGCCGTCGGGGTAGGCGACGTCGATGCGGTTGCGGTTCCAGCTCACGACGGAGGCTCCGCCGAACCAGATGGCGTTCGGGACGCCGTCGATCAGCTGCAGGTGCGGCGTGACCTGGCCGAAGCGATCGGATGAACCGCCGCTCAGCCCGAAGAGGCGGCCGCGGTCGACCCAGCAGAGGCCGTCGGGGCTGGTGGACCAGAGGGTTCCGGAGCCGCTCTCCCGGAGCATCACCCAGACGCCGCCGACGCGCTGCACGTCGACCGCTCCCGCGTCGAGCACGAGGGGGTTGCGAGGGTGTCGGGTGAAGGTCCGCCCGTCGGCGCTGGTGGCGAGGCCCACGTGGCGCCGTCCGCGCGAGGTGCCGTCATAGAACATCCACCAGGTCGAGCCGTCGAAGTGGACGCTGGGGCGGCCGACCTTCTCGTCGTCCCAGGCGCCCGCGGGGCCGGGACCGAGCACCTCGCCGACGCGCGCGAAGCCCGTGAGGCCGTCGGACTGCGCGAGCCAGATGCGGTCGTTCTCGGCGGTCGGCGCGTCGGTGTAGAACATCGACCAGCGCCCGTTGGCGCGCACCACGCTGGGGTCGTTGACGTGGTTGGAGGTCCCGCGGTCGAGCACCGGGCGGGGCGCGGCGTCGGAGGGCCACTTGCGCCACGTCGCTCCGTCGCGCGAGGTGGCGACGTAGATGCGGTCGTGGCCGTCACCGCCCTGCGCCCCGTAGAACATCGCCCACCCCCCGTCGATGCGCTGCAGGTCGGGCGCATAGACGTTGTCCTCGCCCTGCAACGGATCGGTCGCCGTCGCGACGAGCATCGGGCTGCTCGAGGCGACGCTCCACCTCGCGGGCCACCCCGGAGGGAGCCGATCGCACCCCGCATCGACGACGGGAGGGATGTCGATTGGCGGAGGGATGTCGATTGGGGAAAAGGTATCGACCCTGGGGATGTCGATTGGGGAAGGGGTATCGACCCTGGGGATGTCGATTGGAGAAGGGATATCGACCCTGGGGATATCGATTGGAGAAGGGACGTCGCTCACGGACGCATCGACGAGGGGGAACTCCTCAGGGGCGTCCTTGGCGGGGACGTCGAGGGTCGCGGGCTCGTCGGCCTCGGGTGCGTCGACCGCGACGGTCTGTTTGGCGCAGCCTGCGATCACGAGCCAGGCGAAGGTCCAGCGAGTGGGTGACGACATCGGGAGAGCCGCATCGTCGGTGAGGTGACGGCTGGGGCGCAAGCGACGGGGCGCCCGACCACGCCACCCCGATGCGCCTCTCCCGTCAGGGGAGTCGATACGCCGACAGGAAGGCCCACGCGTCGGACGCGAAGCTCTCCGGCAGCACGTGGCCATCGCCGTCGCGCAGCACGACCCGGTTGGTGGCGCTCGCGACGCGCATCCGATCGGACAGCGCGCAGGTGTACTGCACCGAGACCATCGGGTCGGCGGTGCCGTGGGCGAGGTACGCCGGCGGGATGCGCCCGCTCGTGGGCACCGGCCCCGGCTTGTCCGCGCCGCCGCAGCTGCACCAGCCCGGCTGCGTGCGCAGCGCGTCGCAGGTCGTTCCGTGTCCCTGGAAATGGCAGGACTGCGTGGTGGCGCACTGCACGAGCCCGCCGGAGCTGGACCCGTAGCCGGCGATGCGCGACGGGATCTGCGTCGCCACGAGCTGCGCGAAGAAGGCCCCGTTGGAGTGGCCGATCGAGTAGATGCGGCGAGCGTCGACGCCGAACCGGCGCTGCGCCTCGACCATGATCGCCCGCACCAGCAGCAGGTCGACGTTGTGGTTCGGATCGACGTCCGGCCAGGTCTGCCAGTAGCCCGATTCGCTCGGGTGATCCCAGTCGCCTCCGGACATCCACTGCGAGTCGGGAGCGATCACCACGACGCCGTTGTTGTTGGCCATCGCCTGCGCCCCGGACTCGTCGAAGACCTGGTCGCCGTTGCCGCCGGTCCCGTGAAAGGCCATCACCAGCGGCGGAGCGCTGCCTCGCGAGGAGGGGAGGTAGACGGTCATCGGGCGCGAGAGCCCGGCCACCGTCAACGTCTGGCGAGAGCGCCCCGCGAGCACCCGGAGGCTCCCGGTGTAGCTCACGTCATCCGCCGCACCGGCGTCGCTCGTCGTCCCCGTGTCCGCCGCGCCCGCGTCCACCACGTCGGGCGCATCCACCACGTCCACCACGTCGGGCGCGTCCACCACGTCCACCACGTCGCGAGCGTCCACCACGTCCACCACGTCGCGAGCGTCCACCACGTCGGAGGCGTCGAGCACGTCCGTCGAGCTGCCCGCGTCGGACGATCCGCTGGAGTCGGCCGGGCCGTCGTCGTAGACCACGGCCTTCAGGTGGCCGAGCGCCTGCACCGCGGTGAGGTTGCGCTGGTTGTAGCCATAGCGCAGCGCCGTGGTGGTGAAGGCCGCCGCCGAGCCGCCGCCGACGCTCGGGTAGAAGCCGCCGGACTCCATGCCCTGGTTGAGCATCGAGGCGTCGTTGAGGGCGACCCAGTAGTCCCAGAGCGGGACCTGCTGCGCCGAGGCCAGCGCGATGATGGCGTCGTTGTAGGCCGCCACGCGGGCGCCGTAGGTGGCGTTGTCGCGGCGCGGGGGAATGGTGCTCAACACCGGGATCACCCCGGCGTTGATCGTGTCGGCGACCACCTGCGCGAGGCTCGCTCGAAACGACGCCGGGTCCGCGGAGGCCTGGAGGTCGTAGGTGCCGAACATGATCAGCGCCGCCGCGGGGCGGGTGCGGTGCAGCTCGCAGCGCAGCGGGGTGTTGTAGGGCGAGGGGCAGTCGGATGGGGCCCTGGAGTAGGGGACGAGCGAGCGCGCCGCGGTCCAGCCCTGGTCGGCGGCGGCGCTGCGGAGCGAGTACGAGTTGGCCGTGCCGCACCAGGCGCCGGTGCGACTGGCCGCAAACGTCACGGTGCGGAAGTAGTCGATCGTGGGAGTGAGCGAGGCGTAGGCCCCGATGGTCTCGTCGCGACACCCGAGGTCATCCATGAAGGCGCCGGTGGCCGTGAGGTCGTCGCCGACCTTGGAGAAGACCGCCGCGCGGTTGCCCGCCGACTGGCCCGCCAGGTAGATCGACCGCAGCCGCGACTTCATCGACGCGCCGATGACCGGCAGCACCGTCCGGGGGACCGTGACCCCCTGCACCGCCGTCCCCTCCATCTCACTCGAGCTCTGCGTACAACCCAGTACGAAGAGCGAACCTGCAATACCCCATCGAACAACCCTTGAAAGACCTGCCATGGCTCGATACCCCTTCGGGCACCCCCCTATGCAATTTGCGTGTGACAGCGTGAGAGGCCGATATCCGCATGAAAGCTGCGGCAATCCGCCATGGGGGCACAGCTCGCTGTGACAATGCGCTCACCCATGTAGGGATTGACTTCTTCGACGCGCTTTGCTGTGTCGCGCTCAATCGTGCCAGAGTCCCGCCCCGCCCCACCGTGACCGACCGTCCCACCCTCGCCGCCTGGCTCCGCGCCTCCCGAACGCCCCGCGAGGCCCTCGTGCGCATCGACGACCGCGCCTGGGTCCTCTCGCTCTCGGACCCGCTCCTCTGCGTCCCCTACGACCGCCCCGACGGCGCCCTCGACGCCCTCGCCGACGCCCTCGACGCGCTGCACGCCTCGCTCGCTCCGGGCGGCGACGCAAACACCCCCGTCGCGCTCCTCTGGGCCACCTACGACGCCTGCTGGCACGCGGCCTCCGCCCGCCCGGTCACCGACCACCGCCCCGCGGGAGACCGCTGTCCGTCGGTGTTCCTGGCGAGGGTGCAGGGCCTTGCGGACGAGCCCGGCGGGCCGGTCACCCCCGTCGAGGCCCCGCTCCCTCCCTTCACCAGCGCCACCGACCGCGCGGCGCACACGGCCATGGTCGAGGCCGTGCGCTCTCGCATCCGCGACGGCGAGGTCTACCTGGTCAACGTCGCGAGGATGATCCACCGCGAGTCCATGTCCGACGAGGCCGTCGCCGCGAGGATGCACCGCGCCGACGCCACGCGCGCCATGCTCGTCCACGCGGGCGGCGTCCGCGTGGCCGCCATGTCCATGGAGCTCGCCCTCTCCTGGGACCGCCGCGCCGGCGTCGCCCTCTCGCGCCCCATCAAGGGCACCCGCCCCCGCCGCGCGGACCCCGTCGACGACGCCCGCGAGGCGGAGGCCCTGCGCCTCGACGAGAAGGAGCGCGCCGAGAACGCCATGGCCGTCGACGTGCACCGCAACGACCTCGGCCGCGTGGCGCTCCCCGGCGGCGTCACCGTGCCCATCCTCTGCGGCGTGGAGCCGCACCGCTACGTCCACCACCTCGTCTCGACGGTGCGCGCCGAGCTCGACCCCGGGCTCTCCGCGAGGGCCATGCTCTCGGCCATGCTACCCCTCGGCTCGGTCACCGGCGCTCCCAAGCTCGCGGCCATGGAGACCATCGCGGCGCTCGAGGCCGAGCGGCGCGGGCTTTACACCGGCGTGTATGGCCTGGTCTTCGCGGACGGGCGAGTGGAGCTCACCGTGGCGATCCGAACGCTGGTCACCGACGCCGCGGGCGCGCACTACGGCGTCGGCGGAGGCATCGTCTGGGACAGCGACCCGGCCCGGGAGTGGGACGAGCTCCTCTGGAAGCAGCGCGGCGTGGAGTAGCGCCACCCCCTCACCACCCGGCCTCCCGCGAGGCTTGACGGCCCGCGCGAGGGCATGGTGTATCCAGCCGAGGCGTCGCCCTTCTTTCCCTTCTCGCGCCTGATCGGGGCCCTCCTTCGTCCAATGCTTCCCCTTCGAGGCCCGAGGGCCGTGATGTCCCAGCGAGTCCGATCGGCGCTGCTCCTCCGCCTCGCGCTCGGGGCGATCGCAGGCCTCCCGGCCGCGTGCAGCGACGCCTCCGAGCCGATGGTCCTCGACCCCAGGGCGGACGTCCCCGAGCCCGGCGACGCCATGGATGCGACGGCCCTCGACCTCCCCTCGGCGGACGTCCAGGACGAGCGCGACGTGCGCTCGCCCCGCGACGCCGACGGCCGCTGCACCACCAGCGACGACTGCGCCGAGCTCGCCGACCGGCCCTCCTGCCACGTCGCCGCGGGCCTGTGCGTGCGCTGCACCGCCGAGGACGACCGCTGCCCCGCCAGCGAGCACTGCGACGACGCGACGCACCTCTGCGTGCCGGGCTGCCGCAGCGACGAGGGCTGCGGCTCCGGCGGCGACGCGGGCCCTTCGCTGCACTGCAACGTCGCGACGCGAGCCTGCGTGGCCTGCCTGCGCGACGAGCACTGCGACCGCGGCTACTGCGAGGCGGGCGGCTGCGTGCCCTGGTGCGAGCCCGACCGCGGCTGCGGACCGAGCCAGACCTGCTGCACCCGCACCTGCGCCGACCTCATGACCAACCCGACGCACTGCGGAGCGTGCGGCGCCGCGTGCCCCGCGGGCCCCCACTCGACGCCGACCTGCGCGGCGGGCGTCTGCGTCCGCCGCTGCGAGGCGGGCTTCGCGGACTGCAACGGCAGCGCGGCGGACGGCTGCGAGGTCGACACTCGCGTCACCGCGGCCCACTGCGGCGCCTGCGAGACCGCCTGCCCCTCCGGGTCCAACGCGTCGCCCGCCTGCGCCGCGGGCCTGTGCGCCCTCGCCTGCGCGCCCGGCTTCGCGGACTGCGACGGGCGCTCCGAGGACGGCTGCGAGGTCGAGACGCGCGCCTCCGCTTCGCACTGCGGCGCCTGCGGGGCCGCGTGCCCGGCGGTCGCCCACGGGTCGCCGGTCTGCGCGAGCGGCGCCTGCCGGCTGACCTGCGACGCCCCCTTCGCCGACTGCAACGGGCGCTCGGACGACGGCTGCGAGGTCGACACGCGCGCCTCCGCCTCGCACTGCGGCGCGTGCGGCGCCGCGTGCCCGTCGCGGCCCAACGCGGCGGCGAGCTGCGCCGCGGGGAGCTGCCAGTACGCCTGCAACGCGGGCTTCGCCGACTGCAACGGGCGCTCGGACGACGGCTGCGAGGCCGACACCCGCACCTCCACCGCCCACTGCGGAGCGTGCGGCGCGGCGTGCCCGGCGGGCCCCAACGCGGTCGCGATCTGCGCCTCGGGCGCGTGCTCGGTGGCCTGCGCCCCGGGCTTCGCCAACTGCAACGTGCGCGCGGACGACGGCTGCGAGGTGGACACCCGCACCTCGCGCACCAACTGCGGCGCCTGCGGGACCGTGTGCTCCGTGCGCGCCAACGCCACCCCGGCCTGCGTGGCGGGGGCCTGCGCGCAGACCTGCGTGGCGCCCTACGTCGACTGCAACGGGCTGGCGGGCGACGGCTGCGAGTCGAACGTCACCGACGACGCCGCCAACTGCGGCGCCTGCGGCCGGGCGTGCGCCTTCCTGCAGGCGTGCGTGGCGAGCGACTGCGCCTACGCGGGGCTCATCGGGTACTGGCCCTTCGAGGGCAGCGGCAGCGACCTGGTGGGCGGGCGCCCGCTGCGCATCGTGGGGGGCGCCGGGTTCTCGAGCGGGCTCTTCGGCCAGGGGCTCAACCTCCCCAACGACAGCAGCCGCTACGCCGACCGCACCATCAACGACGCGGCCTTCGACTTCGACGCGAGGGACTTCACCGTCCAGATCTGGGTGAACTTCAACGGCTCGACGAGCCAGCAGCTGCTCTTCGAGCGCTGGGGCCCCAGCGGGCCGGGCTTCACCTTCAGCCGCCTCGCCGACGGGTCGCTCCAGTGGAACAGCAACCCCAGCGCGATCCTCACCAGCGCCCCGCTGGGCATCGTGGACGGCGTCTGGCACCACCTCCTGGTGCGCCGCCGCGGGAGCGCCTTCGCGCTCTTCTACGACGGGGCCTCGGTCGCGACGGCGAGCTCCGCGGTGGCCATCCCCCCGTCGATCAACGCGCTCGTCGTCGGGCGGCGCTACAACGGGCTGCTGCCCCTCGACGCGCGCGTCGACGAGCTCGCGGTCTGGACGCGCGCCCTCAGCGACGCCGAGATCACGGGCATCTACAACGCCCGCGCGGGGCGTCAGATCATCCCGTGACCCCGGCGGGCCGGGGTCCGGGGTTACATCAGGGGGTAAAGCCGGTGCAGAGGTCGGGGTTGCCCGCGCCCACGACGGTGGCCGGGAGCGCGACCGGGGTGGTGTCGTCGTCGATGGACACCAGGAAGGCCACGAGCTGACGGACGTCGCGGGCGCGGTTGGAGTCCGTCGGGTCGAGGAAGTTCGCCGAGAGGCTCTGGTGGTGCCCGCGGAACACGTTGTCGAGCGCCTCCTCCAGGGTGCGGGCGTTGCCGCCGTGGAAGAAGGGCGCGCCGGTGCCCATGCCGACGAGCGCGGGCGGGTTGAAGCCCGTCACGCCCTGCGCGGCGGTGGTCCCGTTGGCGCGCACCTCGAAGAGGGTCACGCCCGACGCGGTGACCGGGGTCGGGGCCGTGATGGTCCCGCCGATGGTCCCGACGGCGCGGAGCACGCAGTTGATCTGGTCGCCGCCGCCGCCCGCGGTGCCCTGGGCGGTGAGGTCCGCCGCGGAGATGCGGAAGGTCGACGTGCGCGCGACGTTGGCCGACGGCGGGTTGAGCGCCGCGAAGAGCGTCGGGAAGCCCGTGTACGTCTGCGTCCGCAGGGTGCCCGTGGTCGGGTTGTTGTGGCTCTCGCTGGGCTCGTAGAAGCGCCGAGAGACGGTCCACGAGTTGGAGCCCGCGGGCGAGCCGTGGCAGCCCGCGCAGTTGTGGTCGATGAAGCTCTGGCGCCCCGCGTCGCGGTCGGCGATCTGCGCGGCCGTGAGCCCGTTGGGGGCGCGCGGCGGGCGGATCGTCCGGACGTAGAGCTCGATGTTCTCCCAGTCGTCCAGGGTCGAGCGCACGGCGTTGCTGCCGAGCGCGCCGGGCATGAGCGAGCGGGTGGCGCCGCTCAGGCCCTGCTGCGCGGTGGCCGTCGGGACCTGCGGCGACACCGGGGCGACCGTCGGGTCGGTGATGATCCGATCGGCGTTGCTGATCACCGGCGGAGTGGCGCCGTCGTTGTTGCGGTGCACGAGCGCTCCGACGCCGCCGGAGGTGCCGCGGGTGTTGCCCTCGAAGTCGTGCACCTCGTCGAGGATGGCCGACCAGTTGAGGACGCGCTGGTTGGTCCCGCCGTGGTCGAAGGTGCCGTCGAGCGAGGTGGTCTGCCGGGGTCCGGCGGCGAAGTACCAGGTGACGTTGTCCGTGAGCCCGTCCGGGTGGCAGCCCTCGCAGGAGCCCCAGCCCTGGCCGTTGCGCGACCAGCGAGCGAGGCCCGTGACGAAGAAGCGCCGCCCGGTGTTGTTGCTGGTGTCGCGGCCCGCGGCGGGCGCGTCCGCCGAGGGGACCACCGCCGCGGACACCTGCGTGCCGAGGTCGATGATGGACAGGTTGCGGGTGTTCTCGTTGAGGGCGACCGCTCGGCCGGTGGTGGTGTTGGCCACCGCGACGCCGATGGGCAGCCGGCCCGGACCGCTCGGGGCGGCCGCTCCGCCGAGGTCGATGAAGTGCTGCGAGGTGCCGTTGCCCACGGTGACCAGCGAGCCGTCGGCGGCGAACTGCACGCGGAAGACCGCGTCCGAGCCATACGAGGACACGTAGGCCACGCTGCTGGTGGGCACGAAGGAGATGTCGTTGGGGATGAGCGGGAAGCGCCGCGCCGCGGTGTCCGGCACCGCCGTGGCGGCGGCCTCGTAGCGGTCCTGGAACTGCCGGGTGAGCAGCACGTGGTTGGCCGTCTCCGGCTCGTTGGTGCCGGTGTTGACCACCATGATGGCGGCGAAGACGTTCTGCTGCGGGTCGACCGGCCCTCGCGGCGACTCGCACACGGAGGTCACGAAGAGCCGCGGGCCCTTGAGGGCGGCGGCGTAGAGCTGGTTGGGGAAGCACCCCGACGCCCCGAAGCCCGTGGCGGTGAAGCGCGGGAGGGTGATGGTGTTCACCGTCGGGGTGGCGGCGTTGAAGTAGTAGACGAGGCCGCGGTGGTCGATGTCCGTGCGGCTGATGTCCGCCGGCAGCGTGACGCCCGCGGCGACCTGCTGCGCGAAGAACTCCGTGACGTACACGGTCTCGTCGCCCTCGTTGGCGTCGCCGTTGTTGGTGATCACGATGGCGCGGGGGTGGGCGAGGCCCGGCCGCGCGCTCCCGGCCCCGACCGTCGGGCCGAGCGAGCCGGTGGCGGCGAGGGGGCCGTTGAGGTCGATGGTGCGCGCGACGGTCATCGTGGCGCCGGAGACGTTGACGTCGGAGACCGTCCCGTTGGCCCAGTTGGCGACGTAGACGTGGCCGCCGAGCGGCGAGATCGCGAGCCCGGTGGGCTCCGAGCCGACGGTGACGCGCGCGGTGATCGACGGGGTCGTGCGGAGGTTGCTGACGCGGACGAGCTCCTGCGTGCGGCGCAGGATCACGTACGCCGTGTTGTCATCGTTGCCGATGACGGCGGCCCAGGGCTCCGCGTCGGCGGTGGGGATCACCGCGGTGCGGGTCGCCCCCGGCGTCGCGCCGGAGAGGGCGTTGGAGAAGACCGAGATGGTGTTCGCCGTGCGGTTGGTGGCCACGGTGATCAGGTCGTCGCGGGTGAGCGCCACCGCCGACCCGTTGGTGGGGAGCACTCGCGCGGTGGCGGGCGTCCCGCTGTCCGTGGGTCCGGTGTCCGTGGGTCCGGTGTCCGTGGGTCCGGTGTCCGTGGGCCCCGCATCGACGGGCCCGGTGTCGGTGCCGCCGAGGTCCGTGGGTCCGGTGTCCGTGGGTCCGGTGTCCGTGGGTCCGGTGTCCGTGGGCCCGGTGTCCGTGCGCCCGGTGTCGGTGACGCCGGTGTCGACGGGCCCCGTGTCCGTGGACCCGAGGTCGGTCCCGGTGTCGACGCCGCTGTCGGTCGCGGGCACCGCGTCGTCTCCACACCCGAGCACCCCGAGGGACACCCCGACCACGAGCCCGCCCAGCCATCGTTGTTTCGCCATCAGCCTTCCTCCATGTGAAGCGACGCCGCAGGGGATGAGGGACGCAACGTCCCGACGAATGGCGTGCGCCCACGGAACGCCGTGAGTGCTGCGCCAGAGACCCCTGAGGCACCGACGCCGCGACGGTAACCGACCCGGCTCCAGGAGAACAATGGACGTCGCGACGATGGCCCTGCGCTCGGACAGGCGCGGGGTCGGGGGGCCCCCTCGGCTTGCCTTCGGGGGGCCCGGAGGGCTATGTGCCCGCCCCCTCCAATGATCCGACTTGATTCAGTGACCCGGCAGCATGGGCGTCAGATCCTCTTCCTCGACGCCTCGATGAGCGTCTTCCGCGGCGAGCGGGTGGGCCTGGTAGGGCCCAACGGCTCGGGGAAGAGTTCCATCTTCCGGCTCATCGTCGGGGAGGACCAGCCCGACGCCGGCAACGTGGTGGTCGATAAGGGCGTGACCATCGGCTACTTCAGCCAGACGGTCGGCGAGATGAGCGGCCGCACGGTGGTCGAGGAGACCATGGCGGGCGCCGGCGAGGTGGCGGACATCGCCCACGAGCTCCACCTGCTGGAGCAGGCGATGGGCGACCCCGACCGGGCCGACGAGATGGACGCCATCATCGAGCGCTTCGGCGAGGTGCAGTCGCGCTTCGACGAGCTCGACGGCTACGCGCTCGAGGCGCGGGCGAGGGAGATCCTCGCGGGCCTCTCCTTCGCGCCGGAGACCCTCGACGACGACGTGGGCAAGCTCTCCGGCGGCTGGAAGATGCGCGTGGCGCTCGCCCGCATCCTGCTGATGCGCCCCGACGCGCTGCTGCTCGACGAGCCCACCAACCACCTGGACATCGAGTCCATCGTCTGGCTGGAGGGCTTCCTGCGCAACTTCGAGGGCGGCCTCATCATGACCTCGCACGACCGCGAGTTCATGAACCGCCTGGTCAACAAGATCGTCGACATCGACGGCGGCGAGCTCACCTCCTACACCGGCGACTACAGCTTCTACATGCAGCAGCGCGCGCTGGCCGAGGCGCACCACGAGGCGCACTACGCCCGGCAGCAGGCGATGCTGGCCAAGGAGCAGGCCTTCATCGACCGCTTCAAGGCCCGCGCGAGCCACGCCTCGCAGGTGCAGTCGCGGGTGAAGAAGCTGGAGAAGATCGACAAGGTCGAGGCCCCCAAGCGCCGCCGGGTCATCGAGTTCGACTTCCCCAAGCCGCCGCGCTCGGGCGACGACGTGGTGAAGCTCGCCGGGGTCTCCAAGGGCTGGGGCAAGCGCAAGATCTACGACGGCCTCGACCTGCTCATCCGCCGCAAGGAGCGCTGGTGCGTGATGGGCGTCAACGGCGCCGGCAAGAGCACGCTGCTGAAGCTGGTGGCGCGCGAGTCGCAGCCCGACTCAGGGTCGGTGACCCTCGGGGCGAGCGTGAAGCTCGGCTACTTCTCGCAGCACGCGATGGACATCCTCGACCCCGGCCGCACGGTGCAGGAGGCCCTGGAGGCCGCGTACCCGAAGGCCTCCATCGCCTCGCTGCGCACGCTGCTCGGGTGCTTCGGCTTCTCCGGCGACGACGTGGAGAAGCGCTGCAAGGTGCTCTCCGGCGGCGAGCAGGCGCGCCTCGTGCTCGCTCGGATGATGTTCGATCCGCCCAATTTCCTGGTGCTCGACGAGCCCACCAACCACCTCGACCTGGACACCAAGGCGATGCTCACGCGGGTGCTGACGGAGTTCGAGGGGACGATGCTCTTCGTCTCGCACGACCGGCACTTCCTCGGCGCCATCTCCAACCGGGTGCTGGAGGTGACCGCCGAGGGCGTCCGGGCCTACGGCGGCGGCTACTCGGAGTACGTGACCGAGTCGGGCCACGTGGCGCCGGGGGTGGGCTGACCGTCGCAGGGAGTGTGTGGTACTCCCGCGCGCCGCTCCGCCCTACCGAGGCCGGGCCCTGACGATTACAGGAAGGTGTAAAACGATGCGACGATGGATTCTCTGCACGACGCTGGCGCTCGGCGCCTGCAAGCCCGCGGCCCCGACGGCGCCCGCCCCGGCGGCCAACGCGCCGCTCACCACCGATGACCAGAAGACGCTCTACGCGCTCGGCCTGGTGATGGGCCAGCGCATGGACGACTTCAGCCTGACGCCCGCCGAGCTGGCGATCGTGCAGCGCGGCATCGCCGACAAGGTGACCGGGGCGCGGCCCCTGGTGGAGCTCAACCAGTGGGGCCCGCGCATCAACACGATGGCGCAGGCGCGGCAGGGGCGGCGCGCGGAGCAGGAGAAGGTCCGCGGCCGGGCCTTCGCGGAGGCGGCGGCGCACGAGACCGGGGCCGAGCGGCTGCCGTCGGGGCTGGTGTTCCGCACGCTGCGCGAGGGCAACGGGCCGACGCCGACGCCGGCCAACACGGTGCGCGTGCACTACCGCGGCACGCTCATCGACGGCACCGAGTTCGACAGCTCGTACACCCGCGGCGAGCCGGTGGAGTTCCCCCTCAACGGCGTCGTCCCCTGCTGGACCGAAGGCGTCCAGCGCATCCGCGTGGGTGGCAAGGCGCGCCTGGTGTGCCCGTCGGACATCGCCTACGGCGACCGCGGCCAGCGGGGCATCCCCCCCGGCGCGACGCTCAACTTCGAGGTCGAGCTCATCTCCATCGTGGGCGCCGGCGACGCCGCCGTGGCCCCGACCCCGACGCCGACCGCCGCCCCGACGCCCGGGCACTGATCGCTCCTATGGGTGCCCCCACCCCCAACCCCTCCCCCAAGGCAGAGCCTTGAGGGAGGGGGGCCGGAGCGCACGGTGAGCCTGAGTGCATCCCGACTCCGGGCTCCCCAGTCCACCCTCCCCAATCCGGCCTTCCCCGATCCCCCCCTCTCCCGACGGTCCCCCGTAGAGCCGAGGGGACGACGACCCCGCCACGCCGGGTGCCTCATCCGATAGCACTCCGGCGCCCTTCTCCTGGGAACGTGCGCGGCCGCGTCGTCTCCTCGGCTCTACGGGGGACCTCTCCATCCCCTTCACTCTCGATACTTCAATGAACAGCGGACGCTGCGGATCGCCCGGGTATTCGCCCGGTGACCGCAGTGAACTGTGACGCTCGTCGAACCATCAGTGCTCCTCCTTTGGATTCATCGATCGCGGGAAAGGTTGGCGCTCAGCCGTCGAGGTAGTCGATCCACGCTGTGTGCGGGGCCTCCGCGCGGGCGACGGCGCACATGCGCGCGGGGCGCACCGGCGGGCGCGCGAGGTCCATGCGGGCCTGCTCCGGGGTGCGGTCGGCCTTGCGGCCGTTGCACGCGACGCAGCAGGTCACGATGTTGGTCCACTCCATCCGGCCGCCGCGGGCGCGGGGGACGACGTGGTCGAGCGTGAGCCGCGAGGCGCCCGGCTGCACGCCGCAGTACTGGCAGGTGTAGTCGTCGCGGCGGTAGACGTTGCCGCGGGAGAACTTCACCCGCCGGTCGTGCCGGGCGTAGCGGCGCAGGCGCACCACCGAGGGCATCGCGACGGAGACGGTGATGCCCCGGATCATCTCGTCGTAGGCCTCGACGAGGTCGGCCTTCCCCAGGAACACGAGGGTGACCGCGCGTTGCCAGGAGATGATCTTCAGCGGCTCGAAGGTGGCGTTGAGCAGGAGGGTGGCGGACATGCTAGGGACTCCGGTGAGGGGACTCGTCTTCGGCGCGTGTTCTTCAATGGGGTCTTTGATGGAAGGCGTGGCTCCGCGGCCGGGCGGTTGTCCAAAGGACAAGCGCGCCCGTCGCGCCCCGCGCAGTGGGGCGTTGATGGAAGACAATGAAAAAGGCCGCCGCCCCTCACCTGTCGATACGGTGGAGGAGCAGCGGCCTTCGTAGGGCCCTTGGAATCGGTGGGCCGGTGATTAGCCGGTGACTGACTCCGCTCCTCTCACCCGCCAGGTGCGCTGCGGGTGATTGCCGCCACGAAACGCGCAGGATTCGCCCGAATCTGCGTGCATCGGAGGCTTAAGCTGGCTGCTCGTGAGCGACATGGCGTGGGTCGGAGAGACCTGAACCTTGAATGGGATGACGGAATACGAACCGTCGATGTGCTTAGCAGACCATCTGACGTGTGGTCAAGCGAGGGGGTCTATTTTTTCTTCCGACAAGGATGAGCGGGACTTTACCCCGGGCGGACGATCCAGCCCTCGATGAGCACCCTGGCGGCGTTGGGGCCGGAGAGCGGGGGCGGGGTCCAGAAGCCTCGCGCCCCGAGGTGCGCGGCGACCAGCGAGAGCACCGCGTCGAGGGCGTCGCCGTTGGCGTCCTGGGCGCACGCGTTGGCCACCGGGGGGGATAGTTCGAGCCGCAGCCCGAGCGCGCCCAGGGCGTCGGGCAGCGCTCGGATCACCTCGTAGCGCTCGGCGGTCACCTCGTTGAGCGAGGGCCCTCCCTCCGACGGGGCCGCGCGGTGCAGCAGGTACGGCAGTCCCAGCAGCCGGAGCATGGAGGCGGGCAGGACCTCGATGACCATGGGCTTCGCCGGGCTGAACTCCAGCGAGTCGAAGGGCAGCACGGTGACCTGGTTGCGCACCGGCGCGAGGGCGCGCGCGAAGGCCCCGAGGGCGCGCCAGGAGGGGGGCCGCGGGGCGGTGACGGAGGCGGCGCCGTGGGTGATGGCCTCCGTGTGGCGCAGCGCTCCGGGGTGCGACGCGGCGAAGGCGGCCCAGCGCGCGTCGACGAGCGAGGGGGGCGCGACGGTGAGCTGGTGGAGCACCTGCGAGCCGTTGAGCACCATGCCCACGAGGTCGCGGGCGAGGGCCACCGGGACGCCGAGCGGGGCGTCGACGGCGAGCACGCGCGGGGCCCCGCGGGCGAGGCGGTCGGCGAAGGTGGCGCCGACGCGGTCGATGCCGTCGACGACGAGGGCGCCGCCGCGGTCGCTGCCCCAGGCGATGTGCGTAGGGTTCGGGGGCTTGGCGGAGCTGAAGCGCACCCCCACCAGATCGAGGTTGTCCATGACGCGGGCGATTGTGCCGCGCGGCGCTGGCGGTGGATAGTCGGAGGGATGTTCCGGATGCCCGTCGACGCGACGCTCGACCTCGTGCTGCTCGAGCCCCGCCACGCCCCGATGCTCTTCTCGCTGGTCGACGACAACCGCGCTCACCTGCGGCGCTACCTGCCGTGGGTCGACGGCACCCGCGCGGTGCAGGACTCGATGCAGTACATCACCGCGTCGCTGGAGCAGTTCGCGCGCTCGCAGTCGCTCCAGGTGGGCATCTTCTCCGGCAACACCCTCGCGGGCATGTGCGGCTACCACCTCATCGACTGGAACAACCGCCGCACCGGCATCGGCTACTGGCTGGCGCGGGAGCACCAGGGCAAGGGGCTCATGACCCGCGCGGTGCGCGCGCTCACCACGCACGCCTTCGTGTCGCTGGGCCTGCACCGGCTGGAGATCCACGCGGCGACGGAGAACGCGAAGTCCCGCGCCGTGGCCGAGCGCCTGGGCTTTACCCAGGAGGGTATTGCGAAGGGCGCCGAGTGGCTGCACGAGCGCTGGGTCGACCACGCGGTCTACGCGATGCTGCCCGAGCGCTGGCGGGGCTGAAGGGGGCTCAGCGAGCGGGGCGGCAGACGTCGGCGCGGGCGCTGCGGTCCGGGCGCTGGGCGCCGCGGACGAGCGGGAGGCGGTCGCCGTAGCGCGAGCAGGTGCGGTTGAAGGTCGGCGACGCGGTGGGCACGCAGATGCCGGTGCTCATGGTGGTGGCGCTCGGGTCGGCCACGCAGAAGGTGGTGGCCTCGCCCACGCGGTCGGGGCACGAGCCGGTGCAGGCGAGGGTGCAGGTGCCGCGGGTCTGGCCCGCGGGGATGCGGCACACGCCGTTGGTGAAGTTGCAGTCGCTGCTGGCGGAGCACTCGGCGCCGACCCAGCGCTGCGGCACGTCGATGGCGCTGCCGTCGTTGGCGCGCTCGACCGCCTGCTGGATCTTCACCGGCGTGCGGGCGCGGCCCCGGATGCGGGCGAAGACCTCGACGATGTCCTCGGCGCTCATGCGGGTGCAGCCGTGCGAGACGAAGCCGCGGCGGAGGTTGCCGCCGTTGGGGGCGGTGAAGTTGTCGATGGGGCCGTGGATGCCGTAGCCCGCGGTGGGCGGACCGGCGAGGCGGATGAAGGGCAGGCCTGCGAAGACCGGCGTACGGACGCCCCGGTCCTCATGCCAGATGCGGCAGGGGTAGTAGTAGGTCCACTGGCTGTCGGGGGCCTCGGTGGTGTTGGACCCGGTGTAGAAGACGCCGCCCGGCGCCATGTCGCTCGTCGGGGTGAGCGAGCGGCCGTTCTCCAGCGCGCCCGGGCCGATCGGGAACACCCGGTCATAGCCGCCCGCGCGGTCGCGCAGGTGCAGCGTGAGGCCGTCGAGCGAGATGATGATCTCCGGCCGCGTGAGCGCCGGGACGTTGGGGATGGCTTTGCACTGCAGGGCGTTCTGCCAGGTGCGCGGGTCGCGAGCGGTCTCCTCGCCGACGACCTCTCCGAGGTCGATGTCGTCGGTGCCGTTGCTCTCCGAGAAGGCCTCGTCGTCGCCGGCGGTACAGCCCCCGAGGAGGAGGCCCATCGCCAGGAAGGCACCCGCCGCAAACCGCTTGGAATCAGCCATGGCGCCGATGTATCACCATGTAGGTATATTGACAATGGACCCTCCGCCGGGGGCCATTGCGCGGTGCTGCCCATGGACACCCCGACCTTCCGCTTTCGCACCTGGGACGAGCTCACCCGAGACGAGCTCTACGCGCTGATGGCGCTCCGTCAGGAGGTCTTCGTGGTGGAGCAGCGCTGCCCCTACCTCGACGCCGACGGCTACGACCCTCTCGCCTCGCACCTCTGGGCGACCAGGGCCTCGGGGGATGCTCCCATCGCGTACTGCAGGATCTTCCCTCCGGGCGTGAAGTACCCCGAGGCGAGCATCGGGCGCGTGGTGAGCGCGGGCTCGGCGCGCCGCACCGGGGCGGGCCGCGCGCTGATGGCCGAGGC
The DNA here is from genome assembly GCA_966211675.1 of uncultured Myxococcaceae bacterium. Lineage (GTDB taxonomy): Bacteria > Myxococcota_A > Polyangia > Polyangiales > SCUS01. Next base: position 6,945 of record CBIHPK010000018.1, on the reverse strand, counting down.
GCTGCGACGGATGGACGCCGGCGCGGGGGCGACGGCGGTCGTGCGCATCTCGGCGCAGTCGTACCTGCAGCGCTTCTACGAGGGCTTCGGCTTTCGCGTGGTGTCCGATGCCTACCTCGAAGACGACATCCCCCACGTGGAGATGCTGCGCGGCGGGTGAGGCGGTCCGTCGGCTACACTGCGCCGACGATGTCCTTCCACTTCTCCGTGAGCGCCGTGGACCCGGGCTCACGAGCGCGCCGCGGCGCGATCCTCACCCCTCACGGCCGGGCCGAGACGCCCGCCTTCATGACCGTCGGAACCCGCGCCACGGTCACCGGCCTCACCCCCGCCGACCTGCGCGAGGTGGGCGCCCAGGTGGTGCTCGGCAACACCTACCACCTGATGCTCCGGCCGGGCATCGAGCTCTTCCGCCGCGTCGGCGGCATCCACCGCTTCATGGGCTGGGACGGCCCGATGCTCACCGACTCGGGCGGCTACCAGATCTTCTCGCTGCCGGGCGACCGCACCATCAACGAGCGCGGAGCGCGCTTCCGCAGCTACATCGACCAGCGGGTGCACGTGCTCTCGCCGGAGCGCTCCATCGAGGTGCAGACCGCCATCGGCGCGGACATCATGATGGTGCTCGACGTGTGCGTGGACGCGCGCTCCGACGAGGCCACCACCCGCGCCGCGATGGAGCGCACCCACCGCTGGGCGCTGCGCTCGCTCGCCGCGCGCACCGACTCCCCGCAGGCGCTCTTCGCCATCATGCAGGGGGGCGTGTTCCCCGAGCTCCGCAAGGCCTCCGCGGGCTTCCTCACGGACCACCCCTTCGACGGCTTCGCCATCGGCGGCCTCGCGGTGGGCGACACCCGATCGCAGCGGGAGGACATCACGCACTACGCCGCGGAGCTTCTCCCCCCCGACCGCCCCCGATACCTCATGGGCGTCGGCACCCCGCCCGACCTGCTGCACGCCATGCTGGGCGGGGTCGACATGTTCGACTGCATCCTCCCGACCAACCTCGGGTGGCAGGCGACGGCCTTCACCTCCACCGGCCGGGTGAAGCTCACCCGAGGGGCGCACTGCCTCGACGACAACCCCCTCGACGCGACCTGCTCCTGCGCCACCTGCAAGACCTTCAGCCGCTCGTACCTGCACCACCTCTTCAAGTGCGACGAGCCGCTCGGGGCGAGGCTCGTCTCGATGCACAACCTGCATCACTACCAAGGGTTGATGAGCGAGGCGCGAGCGGCCATCACCGCGGGGACCTACGCCGCCTACGCCCGAGACAAGCTCGACGCCATCGACCGCCACGAGCACAGCGGCCGGAGGATGGGCGCCGCCGAAGGTCCCTGATCGGGGGATGGCCCCTTCCCCCGTCGGCGCTGCGGCGCTAGCGTTCGCGCTCCGACTGAATGGCGATTCAGTCGTCCCACAGGAGCGGTCAATCTCATGGCAGACGAACTTCGGTTTGACGGGCGGGTGGCGATCGTCACGGGCGCGGGCAACGGCCTCGGTCGATCGCATGCGTTGCTGCTGGCGAAGCGCGGCGCGAAGGTGGTCATCAACGACCTGGGCGGCTCGCACACCGGCGGCGGCAAGAGCAGCGCGGCGGCGGACGCGGTGGTGGCGGAGATCCGCGCGGGCGGCGGCGAGGCGGTGGCCAACTACGACTCGGTGGAGGACGGCGCGAGCATCGTGAAGAGCGCGCTCGACGCCTTCGGGCGCGTCGACATCGTGGTCAACAACGCGGGCATCCTGCGCGACGTCTCCTTCCAGAAGATGACCCCCGACGACTGGGACCTCGTGTACCGGGTGCACGTCCTCGGCGCGTACCGGGTGACCGCCGCGGCGTGGCCGCACCTGCGCGAGCAGAAGTACGGGCGCGTGGTGTTCACCTCCTCGGCGGCGGGCATCTACGGCAACTTCGGCCAGGCCAACTACTCCATGGCCAAGCTGGGGCTCGTGGGCTTCGCCAGCACCCTCGCGCTCGAGGGCAAGAAGAACAACGTGGTGGTCAACACCATCGCCCCCATCGCGGGCTCGCGCATGACCGAGACGGTGCTCCCGAAGGAGCTGCTCGAGAGCCTGAAGCCGGAGTTCGTCTCGCCGCTGGTGGCCTGGCTCTGCCACGAGGGCAACAACGACACGGGCGGCCTCTTCGAGGTCGGCGGCGGCTTCATGGGCAAGCTCCGCTGGGAGCGCACCCAGGGCACCACCTTCCGCCTCGGCCGCGGCTTTGGCCCGGAGCAGGTGAAGGCCCGCTGGAGCGAGATCACCGACTTCGGCAAGAGCGAGCACCCGGCCTCGGTCACCGAGTCCATGGCCCCGATCATGGCCAACGTGGAGGCCGGTCCCTCCAAGGGCGGCAACGAGTTCATCGACGTCGACCAGGCGCTCGGGTACCAGTTTCCCGAATACACCAGCCGGTATGACGAGCGCGACCTGGCGCTCTACGCGCTGGGCGTCGGGGCGAGCCGCAACCCGCTCGACGCGACGGACCTCAACTACGTCTACGAGCTGAGCGAAGGCTTCCAGGCGCTGCCGACCTACGCGGTGGTCCCGGCGGTCAACGGCATCCTGGAGATGGGCCGCCGCGGGGAGACCGCGCCGGGCTTCAACTTCGGGCTCGACCGCATCCTGCACGGCGAGCAGTACACCGAGCTGCTGCGCCCGCTGCCGACGAAGCAGAAGCTCACGCACCGCTCGCGGGTGAAGGCCATCTACGACAAGGGCAAGGGGGCCGTGGTCGTCAACGAGACGAAGACCTTCGACGAGGAGGGCGAGCTCCTGGCCATCAACGAGGTGACCACCTTCGTGCGCGGAGCCGGAGGCTGGGGCGGCGACCGCGGGCCGAGCGCGGAGGTCAACGTGCCGCCCGACCGCGCGCCGGACGCCGTCATCGAGGACAAGACCAGCGACTCGCAGGCGCTGCTCTACCGCCTCTCCGGGGACTGGAACCCGCTGCACGCGGACCCCGGCTTCGCGGGCGCCTTCGGGTATGCGAAGCCCATCCTGCATGGGCTGTGTTCCTTCGGGTACGCGGGGCGGCACGTGCTCAAGGCCTTCACCGGCGGCGACGCGGGGCGCTTCAAGTCCATCAAGGTGCGCTTCGCCGACACGGTGTTTCCGGGCGAGACCCTCGTCACCGAGATGTGGAAGGAGTCGGAGACCCGCGTGGTGTTCCGCTGCAAGGTGAAGGAGCGCGACAAGGTCGTGATCTCCAACGCCGCGGTGGAGCTGTACGCGGAGGTCCCGAAGAAGAAGTCGAAGGCGAGCGCACCCGCGGCGAAGACGGAGGCGGCTCCGGCAGCGGGGGCAGGGGCGGGGAAGATCACCAGCGGGCTGGTGTTCGAGGCGATCGGCGCCTACCTGACCAAGAACCCGGACGTCGCCGCGAAGGTGGGGACGGTGTTCCAGTTCAAGCTGACGGAGCCGGCGTCGCAGTGGACGCTCGACCTCAAGCTCAACAAGGTGGGCCGCGGCGAGACGGCGGTGCCCGAGTGCACCCTCGAGCTCAGCGACGCGGACTTCATGGCCATGACCGAGGGCAAGGCCAACCCGATGAAGCTCTTCACCACCGGGAAGCTGAAGATCTCGGGCAACGTGATGGCTTCGCAGAAGCTCGACTTCCTCACCAAGATCGACCGCAAGGCCATGGAGGCCGCTGCGGCGGGCGTGGTGGCGGCTCCGGCGGCGGCTCCGGCAGCGAGCGAGGCAGCGGCACCGGCGGCGAGCGCGAAGGCGCCGGCGGTGTTCAAGGCGCTGGCCGATCGGCTGGCGGCGAACCCCGCGCTGGCGAGCGAGCTCGGCGCGGTGGTGCAGTTCAACGTCACGGGCCCGGACGGGCAGTGGGTGGTCGACGGCTCGAAGGTGACGGCCGGGCGCAACAGCGCGGCGGCGGCCTTCCTGACGCTGTCCGACGAGGACCTCGCGGCGCTGGCGGCGGGCACCGCGGACGCGAAGGCGCTCTTCCAGCACGGCCGGCTGCGCGTGGACGGAGACGTGCGGGTGGCGCATCGGCTCGGGGTGTTGAAGAACTCGTGATCGGCAACGACCAATAACGGAGCGAGGAAGAGACCAAAATGGGACGACGCGTAAACGTGATCGGTGTCGGCATGGTGAAGTTCGCCAAGCCCGGCGCGAGCGAGGAATACAACGTGATGGCCTCCAAGGCGGCGCGGCAGGCGCTGGCCGACGCGGGGGTTCCGTACGGAGAGGTCGAGCAGGCCTACGCGGGATATGTCTATGGAGACAGCACCTGCGGGCAGCGCGCGATGTACGAAGTGGGGCTCACGGGCATCCCCGTGTTCAACGTGAACAACAACTGCTCCACCGGGTCGAGCGCGCTGATGCTGGCGAAGCAGGCGATCGAGGGCGGCGTGGTGGAGTGCGCCATCGCCGTCGGCTTCGAGCAGATGGAGAAGGGCGCCCTCGCGGCCAAGTGGACCGACCGCACCAACCCCCTCGACAAGCACGTCGGGGTGATGAACGAGGCGCAGGGCGTCAACCAGGCGCCCTTCGCGGCGCAGATGTTCGGCGGCGCCGGGCGCGAGTACCGCTGGCGCTACGGAACCAAGAAGGAGACCTTCGGCAAGATCGCCTGGAAGGCCCGCCAGCACGCCAACCGCAACCCCTACGCGCTCTTCGGCGACACGCTCACCCTCGACGAGATCATGAGCGCTCCGGAGGTGTTCGATCCGCTCACGCGCTTCCAGTGCTGCCCGCCGACCTGCGGCGCGGCCGCGGCGGTGCTGTGCTCGGAGGAGTTCGCGCGACGCCACAACATCGCCAACCCCGTGTACATCGCGGGTCAGGCCATGACCACGGACTACGGGTCGAGCTTCGGCGACTCGATGATGAAGATGGTCGGCTACGACATGAGCAAGGCCGCCGCGGACAAGGTCTACGCCCAGTCGGGCCTCGGCCCGAAGGACGTGCAGGTCGTCGAGCTCCACGACTGCTTCACCGCCAACGAGCTCATCACCTACGAGGCGCTCGGCCTCTGCGGTGAGGGCGAGGCGGAGAAGTTCATCGACGCGGGCGACAACACCTTCGGCGGGAAGTACGTGGTCAACCCGTCGGGCGGACTGCTCTCCAAGGGACACCCCCTCGGCGCCACCGGCCTCGCGCAGTGCACCGAGCTGGTCTGGCAGCTCCGGGGCATGGGCGACAAGCGCCAGGTGCCCGACGCCCGCGTCGCGCTCCAGCACAACCTCGGCCTCGGCGGGGCCTGCGTGGTCACCATGTACCGCCGCGACTGAGTCGCCCCCGTCCGCGGCCTCTGGTAGGGTGCGCGCCGTGCGCAGCCACCGTCCGTCCCTCGTCATTTCCGCCCTGATCCTGAGCGCGCTCGGGTGCTCCGACGTGCCGAGCACCGTGCGGTGCGACGAGCCCGACAACTCGTGCAACCGCCCCTTCCTCCGCAGCACCACGCCGCTCAGCGCGCTGCGCGACCCCAACCCCATGACCCGGGTGACGGAGGGGACGCCGGTCGACGCGCGCAACCTCCAGGTCACCGCCTATGACGAGCTCGACGAGACCATGAACGGCGACGTGGGCACCGTCTACGTGCAGGAGACCATCCCCGTCGGCGCCTCCACCGACCGCTTCCTGCCCTGCCCCATGCTGCCCGATGGCATGGCGCGCGTCTGCGGCATCTCGACCTTCAATACCCAGTTCAGCCCGCTCGCCTATCGCCCCAAGGTCGGCGACCTCGTCGACATGTCCGGCGGGCAGTACGACGAGTTCGACTGCTCGGGCGTGTGCGGGTCGCCGCCGCAGCCCTTCCCCGACGGGCGCTTCCTGCCGCAGGTGCGCGAGCCCACCATCCGCAGCGCCGGCGTGGCGCCGCTGCCGCCGCCGGTGCGCGTCACCGTGCAAGACCTCATGGACCACAACGCCGCCCTCATCGGGGTGCTCGTCGAGGTCGCCAACGTGACCGCCGTCGGGCCCGCCGACCGCCGCGGTGAGATCCAGATCACCTCCGATCGCAACGGCCCCAAGCTCGCGATGCAGATGGTCACGATCCCGGGCGTGGCCGCGGGCACCCGATGGGCGCGAGTGGTCGGGGTGGTGTCGTACTTCTACGGCCCGAAGCTCATCCCGCGGACCCTCGCCGACCTGACGCCCGGGGGCTGAGAGGCGCAGAGCCTCCGCGGGGGCTCTGTGGCGAGGGGGAAGGGCAAGACCGAACCGACTGTGGCGGAATGGCAGACCCCCCGGAGGGAACTGCCACACCGCGAATGATCGGGAAAACAGGTGCGTCGTGGGCCATCCACCCGCGGCCTGCGCTTCGCATTGCCCTCAGGGACCATCTCAAGTCCTGGAGGTTCCCCATGAAGGCCATCGCCCTCGCGGCCCTGCTTACCCTGGCGATCAGCCCCGCGGCGTTCGCCGTGCCGCAGCCCGGCCGCGTGCTCCCGTCGGTATCGGTCAACGACCTGGGCGGCGTGCATCACACCGAGCGCGACCTCACCGGTCAATGGACCGTCGTCATCGCCATGACCGACAAGGACGTCGGCCCCAACCTCGCGACCTGGTGGCGACAGATCCAGGGTCGCGTTCCGGAGGGGACGCGGATGCTGTCCTTCGTGGCGCTCGACCTCTTCGCGCTGGTGCCCACCGCGACGGTGCTCTCTCAAGCGCGCGACGCGACGCCGAGGGAGGCGTGGCACCGCGTCTGGTTCTCCCGCGACGGCTCCTTCGCAGAGCAGCTCGGACTGCCGGAGAGCGAGACGCCGTGGGTGTTCGTGATCGACCCGTCGGGGCGAGTGGTGGAGAGCATCCACGCCAACGCCGACCCGGGCGGAGTCGCGCGAGTGCTCTCCGCGGTCGGCACCCGCACCGCCAGCGGAGCGCGTTGAGAAGGTGAGCAATAAACAGCGTGGCCCCCCCCCCGGACCGGGGGGGGGCGGCGGGCAAAACCCCCCCCAGGGGTGGGCCCGCGCCCCCCCCCCC